>JAEETL010000068.1 GCA_016290325.1 Muribaculaceae bacterium | reverse complement strand
GTTCCAACGGTCACGTCATCAGCCTCAATGGATTCGACGACGACGGGGTCACCACTACCTGGCGTGTATGAGAAAGTAGTCTTGGGCAGGAAATTACGAACCGCGTTATAAGTATAAGCAGCACCTGCAACTTCTTCTCCAAAGAAATAATAGTCTCTATAGCTATCTGCATTTGGGTGATTGAATTCAACCAACAAATTGCCACCAGTATAAATGAAGTTTTGTGAAAAAGTAATGGTCATTGTGTTGCCAACAATCACGGCATCCAAGTTACCTGAGAAAACTTCCGTGAGTTCAGTGCTGGTGTCAAGACCACTCAATGTAGTGGCGTCTGTCGTTCCCAAAGAGACGACCCAATCGCCAACACCAGATCCGTAAGAATATCCTTGTGATGGATCAATATAGAACACCATTTGGGAGATTTGACCACCAACCATAGCGCCTGGGAAGTCGCTTGCTGGGTAGATCATTTGGTTTCGTTGTGTCGCATCGGCCCAATAGCCGTAGAACGGCACATACCGGTTTGTCGCTGTCCCATCATGGACGGTCAGCGTTTGTTGTGCCTTGGCTACGCCCACAAAGGCGAGGAAACTCAGGGCAATCATTAGTAAAGAAATTCTTTTCATTGTGATTAGTTTATAGTTTGTTACTTTATTGTTCTTGCGTCAAAAATCTTGATTATGAGATTGACAATTGATTAAACGTGCAAAAATAACCTTTTTTTTTATATGTTGTTCATTGTTTGATAAAAAATCGTTTTTGTTCTATGTCATTCGCATCCATTTTTACAAAGATGACGACTCGTTTTATTTGTTCATAGAGATGAACAGTAGCGTTGAGACATCGTCGATGGAGATGGCCCCGTCACCATTGACATCCGCATTGAGGAGCGCCTGCCCAGTGAGAGAGATGTTGCCAAGGACATGGCTGAGAAGAACGGACACGTCATCGATACTGATCACTCCGTCTAAGTTGACGTCGCCTGACAAAGCAGGTTCGGAGTAAATGCAGCTGATGGAGGCTACCCAACCTGAATCGACCATACCATTGTCTGATGTGAATCTAAAGGTAAGTGCTCCTTCCCCATTGGTGGCAGTGACAGTGCCAGGGCTGTTTGTGCCGCAATAGCTACCTACTTGCTGGGCATTCGTGGAAGTACCGTCATAAATATACAGATAATCATAGTTGTTTTCCGTGCTGAATTCACTGAAAACAGCTTGGACAACGGCATTGTCAGAACCCGGCATGAAGGTCATGGTATACGACTCTCTGTTATTGTAATTCCCAGCAGGTCCGCCATGGTCATAGAACAAGGCATTGCAGGTGGTAATCGTGCCGTTCTGCATGTTATACGCCTCAGCCACGGTAATGTAATCCTCTTTGGTGATGATCTGCATGTCGCCGTCGGAGTTGGTGACAGTCAGGGTGACATCGAAGGTGCCAGTGCTGTTATAGGTGATGCCTGTTGGGTTCTGGACATTTGAAGTGCTGGGGGTGCCGCCTTCAAATTCCCATTGCCATGAGACCAATTGATTGCCCCATGAGGCATCGGTGAAGTTGATGCTGCTTCCTGGCGTGATAGTGGTTTCGCTAGCCGTAAAGTTGGGGGCAATACCTTCAATAGGGACCAACTGGACGTTTTGGGTCACCGTTTGATGGTCGGCAACGGTGATGGAAATGGTTTGAGGATAATAGCCGTCTTTGCTGTAGGTGACGCTATAGGTACCTGCTTTGATGGGACGGTGATAGTCGCCGACTTCGTGGGTGGTCACTGACGAGCCATGATGGTCATGGTTCTCGATGGTGACGGTGACACCGGTCAGGGTTTCATCCGTATTGGCATTGGTCACCACGCCATGGATGCCATAGAGGGCTTCTTCCATGAAGGTGAGCATGCTGTTGTGGTTGTAGTTCCAGAAATTGGGCAACTGACTGGCACTCGGGGTCTTGGTTGAGGAACACTCGATGGTGACTTCCTTGCATTGGCCGTAATAGTTCATATAGTCCTGACGGCTGCCCGTAATGGTGTACCAAGCATAACCGTTGGTGATGCCATTGGATTGCGTGTCCGTCATATAACTGGAATTGACAGCTTTGGCCAGATTGGCATACTCAAGGCAAACATATCGCCACCAAGCGTCGTCGGGATGTACGGGTTGGTAGGTGTCCCAAGGATAGTTCATCACCTCGGCACCACCGTGATAGTTGGCACTCATGGTAAACAGGTATTGTTGGGCCAGATCCATCATCCATTGGCACTCGTCCTGATAATAGGAAGCGCCGTCAGGATGGGCACCGTCATCGAAATCGGGGAAGTGACGGTTAAGGTCAACGCCGTTGCCATTATAGCGTCGGGCACCTGTTACGGTATTGTTGCCTCCATAATAGGTACCGTCGGGATTGGTGCAAGGGAAGATGAAAATGTCGAGGTTGTTCAACAAATTGACAATGCGAGAATCGGTGCTGGTGCAGAGTTCGTCAATGAGGCGGAGCATGAGAATCATACCCGTCACTTCGTCACCATGCATGGTCGAGGTGTAGAGGAATCGCGGCTTGCCTTCCGGACTTCCGTTGTTCAGGCGAACGCCCAGGATTCTGCGGTGGTTGCTGGTGGAAAGTGTCCCCAAGTCAACCAAGGTGCAGTTTCTGTCGCTGAGTGCGTTGGAGGGAAACCCTTCCATCATGGTGACATAGTCACCGTAAGAAAGATAGCTGCTCCAATCGTAAGAACTACGTTGGTCCCACATCCTGGCTTCAGCTTGCAAAGAAGGTGGTGTGAGCAGTGTGGGCTGATAACCTTGTTTCACAAGCTTGTCGTATTGGCTCTGGTTGGCGTAGCAAATGACGCTGTTACCTTTAATCTTGTCAACGGAACAGATCTCGTTGATGGATTGGATTTGTGAAAGCTGTTGGACGTTGAGGCTAAAATAATACTCGCCGCGTTCTTGCATGAGCTTGTTTAAGTCGGTTTGGGCAAGAAGGTTGCCGCTCAAAAACATGACCCACAAAACTAAAAATGCGATACGTACTTTTTTCATTTTATTTTCAAATTAAAATATGGTCCGTCTTGTGTTTAATGGAACGCCACAAGGCGTTCCATTAAACACAATTAAGGCACATCATCTCATGGACATGTTCAACAAGGTTGAGACGTCATCGATGGAGATGACCCCATCGCCATTGACATCGGCATTAATAAGTGCCTGGTCCGTGAGAGAGATGTTGCCAAGGATATGGCTGAGAAGAACAGACACGTCATCGATGCTGACGACTCCGTCTTCGTTGATGTCGCCCACAAGGTTCTGTTGCAAGGTGGTGAAACTCACCACTTCGCCGTATGCAGTACCTTCACTGTTGGTGGCGTAGGCACGGACATAATAGATGGTGTTGGGTGTCAGGCCAGTCATCGTGCTGTTGAAGCTGCCGGTACCTGTCCCGTCAGTGGTATGGTTGCCGCTGATGGTAGGAGTCTGCGATGTGCTCCAGCAGATGCCACGTGCCGTAATGTCGGCGCCGCCGTCAGCAGTGACGTTACCGCCGCTCATGGCCGTAGTAGGTGCGATGTTGCTGACTGCTGTCGTGGTGACTGTGGGGAGCTCTGTTGTGGGCGCATTAGGAATAATCGTCAATTGGATCTGGTTGTTGGAGGTCAACCTGGTTCCACTGGTACTCATCGAAGCAGGGTTGTAATTCGTATCATCATTATACTTATACAAGGCACGGTTAGCACCTGTTGAATACACATAGAATGCGGGACAATTGGAACTAGAACTCACATAAGACCCCGTATTGTCGTCCACGCCGATGATAAGGTTATCTGTACCATTATAGGCGAAAGGCGTGTCAAGGGTGATGGTAGTCCACCCCGAAGTGCTGAAAGCGACTTCGCCGCTGAACACTTTGTTGCTGGTCGACAGGCTTACCCAATCCGAATTACCAGAGAAAGCGGTCTTGGTAGTGTGTACCATATAGAGGTCAAGGGCGCGTGTGGTCGATTTGGAGTTCGAAACCTTGAAAGCGATGGCCGTGATGGTGCAAGCCTGGCCAATCTCAGCCGCAGTATAAATCTGTTCCGTTAATGAATAATTATAGTACGCATAAGTGGGCAGATAACCGTTGGTTGACGTGCCGCTTCCAATGGTGGTTTCGACGATGCCTGCGGTCGTGTTATACGTACCGTTCGTCGCGAAGTGGTCGGCGGTGAGGGTATAGCTGAAAGTGAGTGCCGAGCCATAGGTGACACTGGAGGCCACATTGACATTCACAGTGATGTTGGTAGTGGCACCTGCAGCAATGGAACTGACAGTGACAGGGTTGGTACCAAACGTGATGTTGCTGTTGTTGCAACTGAGCGTCAGCACGACGTTCTGTGCTGCT
>JAEETL010000067.1 GCA_016290325.1 Muribaculaceae bacterium | reverse complement strand
TCATGTGGAATCATGTCAATAACTTATTTGTCTGCAAAGGTTAAGCTATTTTTTTATTTTGCGGCGCCAGATAGGCGTTACTCTCACAATTTTGTTGTATCTTTGCCGTTTGTTAGAAGGGCAAGAGCGCCCATTACCATTAATTAAGACAGAAAAGAAATGGCAGATATAACAATAGCAGGCATCATGCGTGCCGGAGCCTATTCGCCCAATCACATTGGCAACGATACGGCTATCTTTAACCTCGTGGCTGAGCAGCTGCGTAAACGCGGTTGCCAGGTAAATGTATATAGCGAGGAACAGTTTAATAATCAGGAGATTGAAGAACCCGTTGTGCTGGCTATGTGCCGCGAGCGGGCAAGCATTGCCAAGCTTCAGCGACTGGAAGATGCTGGCAAGCTGGTGGTGAACTCGGGTTACGGTATTGAGAACTGCACCCGCGAGCGCATGACGCGCATCCTGTTGGGAAATGGTATCCCTTATCCCGAGAGCCTGATTGTCAACACTAACGAAAACATCAAGGGCCAACTTAAGAAAGCTGGTTTCAAGAGCTGTTGGATCAAGCGTGGCGACTTTCATGCCATGCACAAGGAGGACGTGAGCTATGTCCGTCACCCCGAGGAGGCCCAGGAGGTGCTTCAGGAGTATTTCTATCGCGGCATCACCCGTGCGGTGATCAACGTGCACCTGCAGGGTGACCTGGTGAAGTTTTATGGCGTGCGCGGCTCGCAGTTCTTTTATTGGTTCTATCCCTTTGACGAGGGGCACAGTAAGTATGGATGGGAGGAAGTCAATGGCCATTCCCAGGGCATTGACATCGACCTCAAGGAGTTGAAGGACATCTGTACCCGTGCAGCCGATGAATTGAATGTGGACATCTATGGCGGCGACTGTATTGTTGATCCTGATGGCACCATACGCATCATCGACTTCAACGACTGGCCCAGTTTCGCACCCTGCCGAAATGAGTCGGCCCCCCATATCGCAAAGGCCGTATTGGCTCTTGCCAAGGCGCATATGGGACTTTAATCACCAAAACACACCATTAACTATTAGCACAACATGACATTAAAAGAAGAATATAAGTCATCGCTCAAGTCGATGGATACCGAGGAATGGTTTGACTTGCATTTTCACCGTCCGTTAGGTTTCCTGTGGGCTAAGTTTTTTGCCAAATTGGGCGTAAGCCCCAATGCGATCACTGTTGCCAGCATCTTCATGGGTGTGGCCGGTGGTATCATGCTTTATTTCCACCAGCCTTATCTGGCTTGGCTCAATTGGGTGGGTATGCTGCTCATCACTTGGGCTGACACGTTTGACAGTGCTGACGGCCAGTTGGCACGCATGACCCAACAATACTCGCAAATGGGCCGCATTTTGGATGGCGTGAGTGGCGATTTTTGGTTTGTTGCCATCGGCTTTGCGCTGGTATTCAGGGAACTGGACTTTGGCGACAGCTTGCTGGGCGATTATTTTGCTTCCCACCAATGGCAGATTTGGGCATTGGGCATATTGTCAGGACTGAGCCATGCTATCCAAGCCGCGATAGCTGACTATTATAGGCAGTTCCACCTGTTTTTCCTCAAGGGACAGCAGGGTAGCGAGCTTGACAGCGTCTCCAAGCTCGATGAGCAGTATAAACGCATGGAATGGGGCATGAATTTCTGGCACAAATTGCCGCTGTTCTTCTATCGTGGCTACACCGCCAACCAGGAGCGCATGACTCCCAACATGCAACGCTTGTGCAGAGCGCTCAAGGCGCATTATGGCGAAGACGGCGTTCCGTCTCAAGAATTTAGGGATTACTTCCGCCAGTTAAGCCTGCCCTTAATGAAATACACCAATATCCTCACGTTTAACACGCGCATCATTGCCTGCTTTATCGCGGTGATCATTAATGTGCCCTGGTTGTATTTCGCTTTTGAGATTGTGGTGCTCAACCTGTTGTTGATCTACATGATTTGCCGTCATGAGGGCATCTGCAAGAAAGCGCTTAAACGCTTAAACGAGGAGTAACCGGTCCAGAGAATAAGAATCTGCGGCACTTTAAAAAATTGCCTACATATTGAGAAATAAACTAAAATGATGATACAAGTGAAATTGAGATTATTTACAGCAATGATGCTGGCACTCATGGCATTGCCCATGTTGGCGCAAAACAATGTGGCCGAAGAAGTGGCATGGGTAATCGGAGATGAGCCCATCTTCAAGAGTGACATCGAGGAGCAATACCAGCAGGCATTGTCAGAGCGTGTGCCTATCAATGGCAACCCATACTGTGTCATTCCAGAGAAAATGGCAGTGGATAAGCTGTTTCTGGATCAGGCCCGTATCGATACGGTCGAGGTGCAGCAATCAGCTATCTCGTCGGAAGTGGAGAGTCAAATCAATTTCTTGATTGCCAACCTTGGAAGCAAGGAGAAGGTCGAGGAATACTTCCGCATTCCAATGCCGCGCTTGCGTGAAAAGCTCAACGAGATGTATAGCGAGCGTTATTGCATCCAGCAGGTACAGAGCGAGTTGACCAAGAACGTAAAGGCTACACCTGCCGACGTGCGCAAGTTCTACAATGGCTTGTCAAAGGATTCCTTGCCCTATATTCCCATGCAGGTCGAGGTGCAGATCATCACTATCAATCCTGTCATTCCCCAGCAGGAGATTGACGAGGTGAAGTCAAGGTTGCGTGATTATGCCCAGCAGGTTAACAGTGGAGAACGCGAGTTTTCCACTTTGGCCATCCTTTACAGTCAGGACCAAGCCACGGCGGTGTATGGCGGTGAGACAGGTTTCCAGAGCAAATCAGTGTTGCTGCCCGAGTATGCGACGGCCGCGTTTAACCTGAATGACACCAAGCGAGTGTCTAATATTGTTGAAACCGATGACGGTTACCATATTATCCAACTTATCGAGAAACGTGGCGACCGTATCAACACCCGTCATATCCTGCTTCGCCCCAAGGTGAGTGATAAGGACTTGACCGACGCCTTGACTCGATTGGACTCGGTGCGCACTGACATCATTGACGGCAAGAGCAAGTTTGAAGATATGGCATTGTACATTTCCCAGGACAAGGACTCTCGCAACAACAAGGGTAGCATGCTCAACGAGAAGACCCATAGCAGCCGTTTTGAAATGGCAGACCTTCCCACCGAGGTGGGCAAGAAGATCTACTCCATGCAGCCTGGTGAAATCAGCGAGCCGTTTGTCATGATTAATCCCAAGACACGCCGTGAGCAGGTTGCTATCGTTCGCCTTAACAAGCGAATCGATGGACACAAAGCCGACCTTGCTGAGGATTACATGGTGATTAAGGAAATGTGTGAAATGTCGGCCAAGGAGAAAATCCTGCGCGATTGGGTAAATCAGAAACAAAAAAGCGTTTACGTTTATATCGAGGAGGGTTGGCGCAACTGTGAATTCGAGTACGACTGGTTGCGAACCAACAAGAAATAAAGTCACGTGGCATGATGTCCGCCCCGCAAGATATGAGGCACAAATCCGCCAACAATAATGAGAGCACCAATGGTTTACGCCGCTGGTGCCCCGTTATTGTAGTGTTTTGCTTGATGGCGTTGATGATGTCACCGGTCTTGTGGGCCCAGAATCCGACAAGACCTGTAAAACCGCGCACGACATTGACAAAGCGACCCACCAACCCACAACCAGCCCAAGCTGCACGTAAAGGAGCTAAAGGTCCCAAAGTCAGTCGCATCACCCCACAGATTCCCAAGGCCAACCGCAACCAGACCAATAAGGTTTTTCTTGAGAATGCCGACATCTTGAAGGCAAATGAAGCAATCAGTACCGATTATCAGGTGTTGAAGGGAAATGTGCGTTTTCGCCGTGGCGACATGTATATGTTCTGTGATAGCGCCTATTTTTATCCCGAGACGAGTTCACTGGATGCCTTTGGCAATGTGCGCATGACCCAGGGCGACACCTTGTGGGTATATAGCGATGTGCTTCATTACTATGGTGATCAGGGAGTGGCCGAGTTGCGCAGCAACGTGCGCTTGGAGAACCGCAGCACGACACTGCTCACCGATGCCCTTGATTATGAGATCAACTCCAATGTGAGCTATTACTTTAACGGCGGAACCATTGTCGATAACCGCAATAATACTGAGCTCTCGTCGCAATATGGCCGATATGAGCTGGATACCAAGCAGGCCGAGTTCTCCCGTGATGTGCATCTCGTCAATGACCGCTATGAGATGTTCACCGATTTGCTTGACTATAACACACAGTCCCATATCGCTAAAATCTCGAGCCAAACGCTCATCGTGAGTGACAGTAACACCATCAACACGACAAACGGCTGGTACAACACCAGTGCCGATGATGCGACCCTTTATGAGCGCTCGCTCATTACTGCCAAGGACGGCAAGAC
>JAEETL010000066.1 GCA_016290325.1 Muribaculaceae bacterium | reverse complement strand
CCGAACAGAGAAGTTAAGCCTCACCACGCCGATGGTACTGCGAAAGTGGGAGAGTAGGTAACCGCCCCCTAAGAGGGAGTCACTGGTAAAACAGCGGCTCCCTCGTTTTTTTTACTATGGGTTGTTGTTGTGAATTGTTATTTTTACTAATTTAGCAAGTTAACCAAAAGAAATTAGTAACCATCGTCATTATATTGCTATGAAAATGAGGTATTTATACATTGTTTTAATTATTGCGGCATCACTATTCCCGATAAGAATGGCTGCCAATGTCGAGACGGTTAATTCGCCTAACCATCTGATTACTGTGAATTTTGACGTGAAGGATGGCGTACCCGTATATGATATTTTGTTCAAGGGACGGCAGGTGATCAAGGAGAGCCGCTTGGGGCTGGAACTCGTCAGTGTCAAGGGCAATGGTGAGTTCAATAATTTTGACAACAAGCAGGTCATGAATCAGAATTCGTTGCTCGACGGATTCTCGATGTTGACGGCTCGTTACTCGTCGTTTGACGAGACCTGGCAACCCGTGTGGGGCGAGGAGAGCAGCATTCGCAATCACTATAATGAAATGGCGGTGTCACTCTTCCAAGAGGAACTGAACCGTTATATCGTCGTTCGTTTCCGCGTCTATGATGATGGCGTCGGCTTTAGGTACGAGTTCCCGCAGCAGGAAAACCTCACCTACTTTGTCATCAAGGAGGAACATACCCAGTTTGCCATGCCTGGCGACGTGACCGCTTGGTGGATTGCCGGTGATTATGACACTCAGGAGTATCAGTATACCCGCTCGCGCCTGAGCGAGATCAGGGGACTGCTACCAGGAACAATTACGCCCAATGCGTCACAGGAGCAGTTCAGCGATACTGGTGTGCAGACGTCGCTCCAGCTCAAGACCGATGACGGCATATACATCAACCTGCACGAGGCCGCTTTGGTCGATTATCCGTGCATGCACCTGAATCTCGACGACAAGAACATGGTGTTTGAATCGTGGCTCACGCCCGATGCCCAGGGAAACAAGGGCTACATGCAGACGCCGTGCCACTCACCCTGGCGCACCATCATGATTGTCGATGATGCCCGTGACATACTGGCTTCAAGATTGATTCTCAATCTGAATGAACCCTGTAAGATTGAGGATACATCATGGATCAAGCCCGTGAAATATATGGGCGTATGGTGGGAACTGATTACCAGCAGGAACACATGGAACTATACCGACCAGTTGCCGTCGGTGAAGCTGGGCGAGACCGATTACACCAAACTGAAACCTAACGGCAAACACGGTGCCTGCAACGAGAACGTGATGCGCTATATCGACTTTGCCGCCGAGAATGGCTTTGACCAGTTGCTCATTGAGGGCTGGAACGAAGGCTGGGAAGACTGGTTCGGCAACAGCAAGGACTATGTGTTCGATTTCGTGACACCCTATCCCGACTTTGACATCAAGATGCTTAACGAATATGCCCACAGCAAGGGCATGCGCCTGATGATGCACCACGAGACGTCGTCCAGCGCACGCAACTATGAGCGCCACCTTGAAGCTGCATATCAGTTGATGAACAAATATGACTATAATTCGGTCAAAACGGGTTATGTGGGTAATATCATTCCGCGAGGCGAGCATCACTATGGCCAGTGGATGGTCAATCATTATCAGTACTGCGTGGAACAGGCTGCGAAGCATCACATCATGGTCAATGCCCACGAGGCAGTGCGCCCCACGGGATTGTGCCGCACTTGGCCCAACCTGATTGGCAATGAGAGCGCCTTAGGCACCGAGTACCAGGCATTTGCCGGCACGCAGCCCGGCCACACAGCCATCCTGCCGTTCACCCGCCTGCAGGGTGGTCCGATGGATTACACGCCAGGTATCGTTGAGATGGATATCTCCAAATTCTCGCCTGAGAAGCAGACCCATGTGCTCTCAACCATCTGTGGCCAGTTGGCGCTGTATGTGACGATGTATAGCCCCTTGCAGATGGCAGCTGACCTGCCCGAGAATTATGCCCGCTTCATGGACGCTTTCCAGTTTATCAAGGACGTAGCAGTTGATTGGGACAAGTCGGTTTATCTGGAAGCCGAGCCCATGGAATACATCACCATTGCGCGCAAGGCCAAGGGCACAGACGACTGGTTTATCGGTGGCGTGACAGGTATGCAGGATCATGATGCTGGCTTTAGGTTGAGCTTCCTTGATGAGGGCAAGAAATATGAGGCTACTATTTATGCCGACGCTAAGGATGCCAATTACCTGACCAATCCTCAGGCCTATGTGATCACCAAAAAGAAAGTGACCGCTAAAACATCCTTGAAAGTTCATTGTGTGGCAGGCGGTGGTTTTGCCATCAGCATCAAGCCTATCGAGGAGTAAGATCCTTAGTTTAGGAAAAATAATAAGACACGACCTGGTTTTAAAGGCCGTGTCTTTTTTTATAGGTGGGAAAGCAAAAAAAGAATGGGCAACCAGCCCTAAAGCGTGGTCACCCAAATCCTCTCTCCACTGCGGTGTGTACGTGACTCGAACACGCGACCCCCTGCGTGACAGGCAGGTATTCTAACCAACTGAACTAACACACCAACATGTGAGTGCTAAGGAGCATTTCTTTTCCAAAGCGACTGCAAAGGTACTGCAAGTTTTTGAACTGACAAAGGATTTTGCGAGAAATTTTTCAAAAAAATATCACACCATCTGTTAATTAGCTGATAAACAACATGATAAAAAATTGTCTATTGATATGAATCAGCTCATCAGATGATGTGATATTGAAAAATGAAGCAGGTAATTTGAATTCTGAAACAAGAATGAAAGAATCTCTAACTCCTCATCCCTCATTCCTAATTATTTCAGAGTCTTTCTTTCTCGCTGACGCCTGCACCAGTGCCCTTGTACTTGCTCTGGGCGGCATTGAACTTGTAGCGCACTGTGAATTCCACCTCGCTGTGATCTCGGCGCTGCGTCTGCCGCATCTTGCGCAGCCCGTAGTTCAGCTTGTAGTGTTCCTGTGAGCCGAGCAGGTTGTAGCCGGCAATCTTGACGGACAGGCGGTCGTTCAAGAAGGTCTTGGTGACTCCCATGCTCAGCAGATAGTTGGGCTTGGTGAGGGTGACGTTCTGCATGTCGCCGCTGCTGGTGAAAGAGAAATTGACATTGGCGGTCAGGGTGGGCATGATCTGGAAGTTGTTGTCGAACTGGATAAGCCAGATGGGGTCCTTGGGGCTGATGAAACCCACGGGAGACGGTATCTTGATCCACTCCTTGATCATGCCTAGTGTGAGGGACGGCTGGTAGAAATCCCATCGTGGCGAGAAGGTGAGCATCACGCGCATGGCATCCTCATGATTCACATTTTCTTTGGTCAGCAGGGTTGTGGCCTCGCTACCTGGCACCTCGTGGGCGACATTCACACTCACATCACGGTCGTGCTTGTAGCCCAACGTCAGGTTTACCCACTTGTATATGGCCATGAACGACACCTCGTTGTTGATGGTGGGCTTGAGCAGGGGATTGCCGCTGTCCCAGGTGAAACGGTTGGCATAGGTGACGCTGCCACGCAGTTCCCAGTAGCTGGGTCGCTTGATCTTCATCGCATAGTTGAGCATGAGTTGCACATTACCAGCCCGCGCCATCAGTCCCACGCTGGGGAAGAAGTGGTGGTAATTGCGGCTCTGCTCGGCCATGAGCTTGCCCTGGCTGTAGTAGTTGCTGGAGACATTCTCGTTGCGCAGTCCCACCTTCAGCTGGCCGAAGGGCAACGGATGGCCATACTCGGCAAAGATGATGTAGTTGCGCTCTTTCTGCTCTGTGTAGGACGTGGGGACGACCTGCTCGGGGTTGATATAGTCGTCGTTGCGGCGCGTGTGGTCATACTCGCCGCCCACCTGCAGGTTGCCACCCCACACGGGCCACGACAGGACGAGTTTGGCCGCCCATAGCTGGTTGCGAGTGACGCTGGTGCTTGTTACCGTGCGGCTCTCCCACTCCTGGCTCACCTCGTCGTTGAGTTGGCTCTTGCGGTCCTTGTAGAAGACGTAGTCGGTGTTGAAGTCGATAGAGGTCTTTCCCACACGGCCGTTGTAGTAGGCATTGAGGGTGTGGGGCATGTTGGACATGGTGCTCATGTGGATGCCGTTCTCCAGGTGGTCATAGAAAGCGCCATTGGCCACGACATCGGCAGTAAAGGTGCCGCGGGTGCGTTGCAGGAAATAGGCCTTGGTGTCATATCTGAAGCCCATCGAGTGCTGGTCGTTGAAGATGTAGTTCATGCCTGCCGAGGTGTAGAGTGAGTTGTCGTGGTTCTTGATGTCGGAATGCTCATTCATGCGCCACACGGTGTCGGCCTGCACATCAAAGGTGAAGTCATCATCCTCGATGTATTTATTGTCATTGTACCACACGCTGCCAAACACGTCCAGCCCCTTGTGACGGTAGTTCCAGTTCAGTCCCA
>JAEETL010000065.1 GCA_016290325.1 Muribaculaceae bacterium | reverse complement strand
GCTGGCCTCTCCACGTGCTGCCGTTGTAGGTGGCTTGGCCATCGCTCTGCGACTTGATCACGATGTGGGTCGCGCCTGGCAAAGCCTCCACAAGGGCCGACTTCAGGTCTTCCATGCTAATCTCCACATTGGTCGAGAACCAGTTCCAACCTGACGACAGCGACACCGTCTGGGTAACGTCGGTGGCTTCTGTCGTGCTGAAGAAGACCAGATCGCTCCATGCTGTCTCGCTGCCTTCGCACACGCCCTGAACCTTCACGCAATAGTCCGTCTCAGCACTCAGGCCCGCAAACGTGTATTCGGCTTCCTCCACGGCCACGGGGGCGTTCCAGGTGATTGCGAAGGATGTCATCACCACGTTGTCAACCGCGAAGTGGTCGCCCGTCGGATTCACCGAACCGTCCTTCGTGTACGACCACGTGAACGTGTGCTCGCCCGACGTGACAGCGAAGCTGTAGTGGTTCCAGCCTGACACTCCGGCTCCGATATACAGCTCCCGCGTGTCGTCTATGTAGAAGTCGCAGTGGTCCCAATAGGTCGACGTGCCCTCGCCCATGCACTCCGCGTCGAACTCAACGGTGCCGGCGGATGGGAAGCTCACCGTCACCGAGATGCTCGACGTCGAACTTGACACTCCAGCGTTGCCGCTCTCCATGTGACCGTCCACAACCGTCCACGGATGGTCGGATCCGTTGTCCCAGTCCGTGGGAATGCCTTCGGCGAAGTCTTCGTCAACCAGGGTCTCCGTGCTGGGGATGCCCAGCATCACGTTGTAGCTCTCGCTGTAGCCTGTCCAGCTCACCATGGCCGTGTTGCCTGTGACTTCGCTCACTTCCAAACCCGCTGGTACAGCGTTCACACAGCCCTCCAGCGCGACCTTGGTCACCATCAGCTGGTTCTTCACGTTCATCAGCGTACCGCTGTAGCTTGACGGGGCAAACGGGTTGTAGTTCGTGCCGTCGCTGTAGACGCAGATGGCCTGGCTCGTCGCGTCGAACACGCGACATGACATGTGTGGAGAGTTGGTATATGCTCCACTATTGTCGTCGGCAACAAGAACCACGTTGGACATGGCGTCATAGACGAATGGGGTGCTGAAGGTGATGACCGTCCAGTCGTTGGCAGCCATGGTTACGCTCCCGCTGTACACCTTGTCGGCCTCACTCACAACCTCCCAGTCCGTACCGCTGGTGAACCCGCTCTTTTCCGTCGATTTCATGTAGAAATCGTACGTGCGCGTCTTCTCCGCGCCGCCGTTGTAGAAGGCTATGCTGGTGATAACTCCCGCCCCGCCAAGTTCCTCTACCGTGTATATCTGCTGCGAAAGCGTGTATTTGTAGAAATTATAGCTCGGCAGGTATTGGCTCGTCGCCTCACCGCTGCCAATCATGTTGCCTTCAGTAAAACTGGCGATAAAATCGTGATTACTGATGACGTTGAATGTGTATGGATTGCTCGTCGACACCAATTCGCCTTCCTCGAACCAGCCAACGAAATAGTAGCCCTCAGCGGCCGTGGCCGTCACGGTGCAGGCCTCGCCGAAATTGTACTCTCCTCCACCGCTTACCGTACCCGCACTGGCAGGATAGGCACTGACCGTGATATTGAAACCACTATCACTGACAAAGTTGGCCACCAAATCCACATCACCATCAACGACAAAAGAATAAGTAGCATCAGTGGAAACCTCCATCCCATTACTAGTCCAGTTCAAGAAATAATAATCTTGGGCAGGAATAGCAGTAACAACACAAGTGTCACCAAGAGAATAAATGCCTGCACCTTCGACGGTACCACCCACTTCGGGATTGGCAGTGGCGGAAATGGAGCATTCGAGTTGGACACAGGAAACAACGGCAACCCATCCTGTTTTATTTACGCTGTAATCTGATGTAAATCTAAAGGTTAATGCTCCAGCGGTATTGGTTGCAGTCACCGTCCCAGGACTTGTGGTTCCTGTATATTGTCCAATTTGGATGGCGGAAGTGGAAGTACCATTAAAGACATAAAGATAGTCATACCCTGATTCCAAATTGAACTCCGTGAAGGTTATACTGACTTGGGAATCATCGCTTTCAGGATAGAAAGTCATGGTGTAATCCAGTTGGTTGTCATAATTGGAATCTGGGCCTCCCGAGTCGTAGAACAAGCCAGTACAAGTCGTCACCGTTCCGTCTTGCATGGTGATGGTTTCAGCAACATGGATGTAATTTTCTTTGGTGAGTGTCATGCTGTCACCTTCGGCATCAATGACGGTCAAGGTGACGTCATAGTCACCTGCAGTACTGTAATTGATGCCAGTGGGGTTTTGTGCCGTGGAAGTTGAAGGCATAGCGCCTTCGAAAGTCCAACTCCACGAAACAATTTCACCGTATGAGGCATCCGTAAAGCTGATGCTTTGGCCAAGTGACACATTGGTAGTTGAAGCGGTGAAGTTCGGCACCGTACAACTCCCAGGAGTAAGCTGGATGTTGTTCAGTTCCACCCTTTGGTCATCAGCCACAGTGACATCGATGAAATATGGACAATACCCTTCTTTCTCAAAGACGAGAGTATAGCTGCCGCCCTTGATGGGACGATGGAAATCGCCCACAGAATGTGTGGTCACGAATGAGGTCTCGCTGTCGTGGTTTTGAACGGTAACCGTCACGCCTTCTATAGGCTGACCTGTTTCGGCATCATACACAAAGCCATGTACACCATTCATAGCTTGCTCCATAAAGGCCAACATGCTGTTGTGGTTGTAGTTCCAGAAATTAGGCAACTGAGAGGCAGCTGGCGTTTTGCTGGTTGAGCATTCAATAGTGACCTCGCGGCATTGTGCGTAGGCGTTCATATAGTCTTGGCGGCTACCTGTGATTACATACCATGCGGCGCCACTGGTGACACCATCAGAGTAGGTGCCCGACATGTAGGAAGAGTAGGTCTGTCGCGCAATCTGAACATATTCAGTGCAGACATGCTCATACCAATCTTTATCCGCATGATCGTCGTAAACGGCATCCCATGGATAGTTCATCACCTCTGCCCCGCCATGATAGTTGGCACTCATGGTGAACAAGTTCTCGTCGCCCATGGCCATGGTCCAGATGGTTTCATCCTCATAGCCATTGCCATCTGGATGAGCACCCTGATAGTAGTCCTTATAATTGCGGTTGAGGTCGATATTGTTGCCATTGTAACGCTTGGCATTGTTTACGGTGTTGTTGCCACCATTATATGTACCATCAGGATTAGTCAAAGGCAGAATATATATATCCATGTTGTTCACCAAGTCAACGATACGGGTGTCGGTGCTCGTACACAACTCATCGATAAGGCGGAGCATGAGGATCATGCCAGTTACCTCATCACCGTGCATGGTGGAAGTGTAGAGGAATTTTGGCTTGCCCTCGGGGTTGCCATTGTTGATACGGACACCCAAAAGCTGACGATGGTTGTTGGTGGAAAGTGTACCGAGATTGAACAAGGTGCAGGTTCTGCCACTAACGGTGGACGACGGAAAGCCTTCCATCATCGTCACATACTGATCATAGGTTAAATAAGCATCCCAATTATAGGTGCCTTGGCCATCCCACATGGTGACATTGGCTCTCATTGAGGGTGGTGTCTGTAAGGTAGGATGATAACCCATTTGAAGCAATCGGTCATATTCATTTTGGTTAGCGTAAGCAACCACAGTTCTACCATCTGTGCCATCAACGGAGCAAATTTCGCTGATGGTTTGAATGTCAGTGGAATTGTCGACATATAAAGTGAAATAATACTCACCACGTTCACGCATGAGTTGTCCCAATTCCCTTTGGCTTTGGGCACTAACAATGCCACTGAAGAACGTGACACAAAAAAGGATAAGGTACTTGATGGTTTTCATAAGATCGGATTTTGCAAATAATCTGCAAAAATACGAAATTATCCGGCTAGGACACTCTGTTAAGGCGGTTTTTCAATAGTCTATACAAAAAGACCCCGTCTCAAAACGAGACGGAGTCTTTGTTTTCAATCCCATTAATATAAATAGGTGTTGTAGAGACGTAGCGCGCTACGTCTCTACTAACAACCGATTTATTTGTACTCAGCGAGCACGTCCTTCACGCGATCAGGCGTCATACGGCCGTAGACCTTGTCACCGACTTCAATGACGGGGGCCAGACCGCAAGCACCGACGCAGCGGAGGCAGGTCAGTGAGAACTTGCCGTCAGGAGTGACCTCACCAACGTTGATGCCCAACTGACGCTTCAGCTCGTCCAACACCTTCTCGGCACCACGCACATAGCAAGCGGTACCCAAGCAAACGCTGATCGGATACTCGCCCTTGGGCGTCATGGTGAAGAAGGAATAGAACGAAACGATGCCGTAGACTCTCGAAACCGGGATGCCCAGTTCCTTAGCCACCAGCTCCTGGACCTCTGCAGGCAGATAGCCATACTCGCCCTGAACCTTGTGCAGCACATTGATGACCTCACCCGGCTTGTTGCCATACGATTTGCAAACGTCCTTGATGAAGTTAACCTTAGCTTCTGATAATTTAATAACTGCCATATTTATTTCCTTTCTATTATTTACTT
>JAEETL010000041.1 GCA_016290325.1 Muribaculaceae bacterium | reverse complement strand
AATGGGCAAAAGCCATCGACGAACTAAGGCCGGAATACCCCCTTGACTTGCTGTTGAAGTTGAGGAAGATGGCCCGTTCCGTGTTCTATTATCACCTGAAACGTCTGAAAGCCGGTGACAAATACGCAATGGAGAAAGAGTGTATAAAGTCTATTTTCCATGAGCATAAAGGCCGTTATGGCTATCGGCGTGTCACCGCAGAAATGCACAACAGGGGTTTTGCCATAAACCACAAGACGGTGCAGCGTCTGATGGGCGAGATGTGCTTAAAGAGCAGGATACGCAGGGTCCGCTACCGTTCATACAAAGGAGAGGTCGGCAGAATCGCCCCTAATATAATCGCCAGGGACTTTTCAGCCGATGCCCCGAACCGCAAATGGGCGACTGACGTGACGCAGATAAACATAGGCTCTTTCAAGCTCTATCTTTCCCCGATACTGGACATGTTCAACGGAGAGATCATATCCTATAACATCTCCAAAAGCCCAAATCTGGAACAAGTGTACGATATGCTGGACAAAGCTTTCGCCAAGTTCAACAATCTTGACGGACTTATACTACACTCCGATCAAGGTTGGCAATACCAGCACTTCGGCTACCGTCAACGGCTTGCGGAGCATCACATCATGCAAAGCATGTCAAGAAAAGGGAACTGCCTTGACAATGCCATGGCGGAGAACTTCTTTGGAATCATGAAATCTGAACTTCTGTATGTCGAAGAGTTTGAGTCGCCCGAAGCCTTCATGAAGGCTTTAGATGAATATATAGACTATTATAACAATAAAAGAATTAAATCCCGGTTAAAAGGAAAGAGCCCGGTGCAATACCGAACTCTTTCTTTAAGCCATTAATGTTTAACCCGTCCAACTTTTTGGGGTCACTTCACTATTGGCGCAGCCTTTTTAATGATATCCGTGTTACCTCTCAGTGTAGTTACTGAGTTGTAGCTGTTTTGATGTCTTCATCCAAGATTTTAGAGAATTTAGTGGCACCTTGATCCGAGAGATGGTTACTGTCATAAAAGTCATCGGCCTCAAACCGTTCATCCCTCATGTAATCAAGATAAATTAATCCATACTCCTGTTGAAGCTGGTGGATGAGTTGATACATGGTGTTGATTTGATTTTTGTCAAGCTTGTCGTTGTAAGAGTGCCAGCAAGGAGTCGTGACAAGAACCATTCTGATTTTATGATCACGGCAGAAGTCGGCAATTTCCTTTGTCATCATATAATTCTTGTTTATCAGCTCTACATCATCATTAGTGTGGATATCGATAACATCGATGGTACTTTTATCATCATTCCACAGATACTGGTTTTTTCTGTCAAGGGTATAGTCATCTCCCCAACCCAGTTGGTCACACCCCATGCTCATGTTCTTAATGCGTAAGTTTCTGAGGCCTCTTGTGATTTTTGAGCGGGCTGTTGTTAAATCAGATAATTCAAGATTGTTTTTTGAAAAGGGAGAATACAGGTCGCAGTCCATGTATATTCTATAGTATCGACAACGGTAGTTCTCTCTATTGTCTTCCAGGCCAGAGTATGACCATGTGAAATATGAAATAGGGTAGATAACGGTTGTAAGCTTCTTGTAATTATCGGCCCAATACTCGAGTAGATATTTGTCTAATTTAATGTCTTGGGCTACATTGGCAAGATTAAATGCGGTACCGCTTAAGAATTCAGGTCTGATTCCATAATAGGTGTGGGAGCTACCGAGAATTAATGTCTGTACATCCTCGGCATGATCCTGCATCCATTCATATTTGTATTTGTATGGATTAGGAATGCTTCTTGCTGTGAATTCCAGGCAGATGGCAATCAACAGGATGGGTATGAGAAATATGAAGGTGTATTTAATGAATCTTTTCATCTGAATCAGAACTGAAAATAGATAAACGTTTGACTTGAACCCGAGAACCCAAGAATGAGTAGACAGATCAAGTAATAAACACCCCATCGGGTTATCCTGAAACTGAATGGTTTAGTATCGGGGAATTGCAGCGCGTGTTGCTTGTCTCTTTGGAACCATTCTACCATGAGTAACAAGAAACCAAATAATAAAGGTTTAACACCAATGAAAGCACTGCTGCCATAGAATCTATTGGATACCATAGCCGAGAAGAAACCACCGACCTGGGTTAGAGATTCGCACCGGAAAACGATCCATCCAATGACAGCAAGAATGAATGTGAAGCACATTTGCAGAAACTCGGTAACATTGGGGATTACTCGACCAAATGCGACTATGTTCTTATGCTTACTATTGATCCCTGCCAAGTTGTAAATAATAAGTAGAAACGCATGATAGAGCCCCCAAATAATAAAGGTCCACTCAGCGCCATGCCACAGGCCGCTGATGCTCCATACGATGATAATGTTGCGGATTAGTTTCCTCTTGGAACAGCGGCTGCCACCCAGGGGGAAATAGATGTAGTCGCGGAACCATGTCATCAATGAAATGTGCCAGCGACGCCAAAACTCAGGGATGCTTCTTGAGAAATAGGGGAAATTGAAGTTCCTCATCAGGTTGAAACCAAATAATCTGGCACAACCAATTGCGATGTCGGAATATCCCGAGAAGTCGCAATAAATCTGGAACGTAAATAAAACTCCAATCAAAAACAAAGAAAGTCCGGGCAGGTTTTGATAATTGTCCCATTGAGCGTTGACAATTGTGGCACAGTTGTCGGCAACGACAAGTTTCTTCACAAAGCCCCATAGCATTTGCCGGCATCCGTCAACAGCACGGGCATAGTCAAATCGGCGTTGAGACTGGAACTGCGGCAAGAGGTTGGTGGCTCGTTCGATAGGACCAGCTACCAGTTGAGGGAAGAAACTGATGTAAGCAAAGAATTCGACTATGTCACGGGTCGCTTTGATATTCCCGCGATAGACATCAATACTATAGCTTAAAGCCTGAAAAGTGTAAAAACTGATGCCGACTGGTAATATCACATTGATGGTCACCCAGTCAAGGTGATAACTGAATAGGGAATTTAACAGTGAATCCAGGTTGCTGACAAAAAAGTTATAGTACTTGAATACTCCCAGTATCAGCAAATTGACCACAATGTTGGCTGCACTGATGGCTTTTTGGACAGGACGATTCCCCGATGAACGCTCAAGTAGCAGTCCACTCGCAAAGCTGCATAGCGAAGTGAAAGCGATGAGTAACAAGAATCTCCAGTCCCACCACCCATAGAATACATAACTTGCAATGACAATTAGCAGATTCTGCCAACGCCGATGATTAAAAACAAACCAATAGAGTAGGAAAACTATTGGCAAGAAAATCAAGAAATCAAATGAATTGAAAAGCATTTATGGTAAATTCTATGATTTTTTCGCTATGAATTATAACTCATTAATATTGAGTGTTATAATTGTCTTTTTCCAGTCATGATGTCGAGAACCATCTGGTCGGTAGCGCACATGGCGTCGGCACCAATAACGGTGAGGTTACGGATGCTGCGGTCCACATCGTCATCGATGATGCCCTCGGCGCTGGTGACGTGGCGGCCCTCCATGGCAAGCACGGCGCTAAGCAGTGCGGTGGAGACGCCCGAGGCAATCTTCAGGGCACAGCTGGGCTTGGCTCCGTCACAAATCATGCCCGTGAGGTTGGCAATCATGTTTTTTACAGCATGGCAGATACGAGCATAGTCACCGCCCATTAGGTAGGTGATGCCACACGAGCTGCCGATAGAAGCCACGACGCAGCCACACAGGGCACTCAGTTTGCCCAGGCTTTGCTTGATGTAGATAGCTGTCAGATGGCTCAGCGTGAGGGCGCGGATGAGTTCCTCCTCGGTATTCTCATTCTCCATGGCATAGACAGCAACGGGATTGGTGGCACAGATACCCTGATTACCCGAGCCGCTATTGCTCATCACAGGAATTAGGGCGCCGCCCATGCGCGCGTCGGTGGCCAGAGCGGTCTTGGAGAGAATGCGAGAGAAAATGGTGTTGCCAAAGATGCCGTGGCTCAGTGGCCTGTCCATGGTCTTGCCCAGGCAGTGGCCGTAGTTGCCCTTGAGGGATTCTTGAGCAGCCTTGAGGTTATAGTCGCGGGTCTCGAGAATGAAACGGATTTCGTCAACTGGTGCCTGCATGGCGAAATCATAAACCAGATGCAGGTTCAGCGAGATATCGTTACCGTCATTACCAACAAAACCGTCAGGCACAGAGTCAATGAGCATGATGGCGTCATCATAGGAGGTGCTTACAAAGCAGGTGTGTGATCCCTGGATGATAGCGCTGGCTTTGTGCCCGCCACCCTCGCAGATGGCTTCGACATACAGTTTGTCACAGCAGTCCTGTTTCAGCTGGATGTCGATGCGACCCTCGTTGATATATTGTTTGCCTTGCTCCAGAGTCTCGGGAGTGATGTCCTTAAGCACCTCAAGTTTGTATTCGCTCTTGCCGACGATGGCTCCCAAAGCGATGGCGATGGGCAGACCGATCATCCCCGTGCCGGGGATGCCTACGCCCATAGCGTTCTTCAGAATGTTGGCGCTCAAAAGGACAGTGATTTTATCAGGGAGATAGCCCAACACCTCGGTGGCGCGTGCTACACACAATGCCACAGCCATCGGCTCAGTACAACCCACAGCAGGCACTACCTCGCGCTTCATCAACGCGATTATTTGCTCTCTAACTTTCTCTTCAATCATTATATCTTAGTTTTTCTAAAAAGAAAACAATAAATACAATAATGACAAATATTTAAATCATTGTATTTGTTGTACTTATTGTTTTCCTTTCAATTTATTCTTTGAATTTGGTGAGACCGCCGTCCAGGAAATTGAGGAAGGCGGGAACGTCCTCCTTATAGCTGAACGAACCGCTCAAGGCGTTACCCTGCGGATCCACGCACACGTAGAACGGCTGGGTATTGCTGCCGAACTTGTAGCGTTGCAGGTAACTCCACTTGTCGCCGATGGTGCGCAAGGTGCGTTTTTCGCCAGTCGCCTCGGTCACCTCGATGGGCTCGGGCAGCGGGCGCTTGTCGTCAACAAACAGCGAGATCAGCACATAATCCTTGTTCAGTTTGTCGGCGACGGTGGGATCGGTCCACACGGCGGCTTCCATCTTGCGGCAGTTCACGCAGCCAAATCCCGTGAAGTCCAGGAAAACGGGTTTGCCAGCGGCGGCAGCAGCGGCCATACCCTGCTCATAATCAGTGTAAGCTGCGCGCACCTCCTTAGTATTAAGGTTGAAATCTTGGGTGTTCATGGGAGGCGCAAAAGCACTCACGGCCTTGCACGGTGCGCCCCACAGGCCTGGAAGCATATAGATGGCAAAGGCGATGGAAATCAGTCCGCCCATGATGCAGATCACAGGCATGGGCTTGGTTTCGTCACCGGGCTCGACAATATCACTCTTGAACTTGAGTTTGCCGATGAGGTAAAGACCCAGCAGACCGAAGATAGCGATCCACAGGCACAGGAACACCTCACGGTCCATCAGGTGCCAACCATAGGCCAGGTCGGCCACCGAGAAGAACTTGCAGGCAAATGCCAGCTCGATGAAACCGAGTACCACCTTAAGGATATTCATCCAACCACCCGACTTGGGGGCCGACTTGAGCCATGAGGGGAAGAGGGCAAACAGGGTGAACGGTAATGCTAGCGCTAGGGCAAAGCCAAACATGCCGATCGCAGGACCCCAGAAGTTTCCGCTAGTGGCGAAGTCCACGAGAAGGAATCCGATAATGGGACCTGTGCATGAGAACGATACCAGTGCCAGGGTAAAGGCCATCAGGAAGATGGACAGCAGACCGCTGGTGTTGCTGGCCTTGTTGTCAACTGCATTAGACCACTTGCTGGGCAGCTTGATCTCGAACATGCCGAAGAACGACAGAGCGAACACTACCAACAGCAGGCACAGGAAGATGTTAAATACTGCGTTGGTCGAGAGCGCGTTCAGGGCACTGGGGCCAAAGATGGCAGTCACGATCAGACCTAGGGCAAGATAGATAACGACAATCGAGATACCATAGGTGATGGCGTCCTTGATACCCTTCTTCTTGTCATTCTTGGCGCGTTTGAGGAAGAAGCTTACCGTCATCGGGATGATGGGCCACACGCATGGTGTGAACAATGCGACCAGACCGCCCAGCAGACCTAGCAGGAAGATGTACCACAGCGAGCGGCCTCCGCTGGCACCATCGGTGCCGTCAAATCGTTGGATGTCGCCCACAACGGGTTTCCATAATGCGTCGTGGTCAAGAGCAGCAAGAGCCGCGCTATCTACTGCTGGAGCAAGAGCAGCACTGTCAGCAGCAGCGGCAGCAAGGGCTGCCAGAGAGTCGGCTTTGGCCTTGGCAAGCGCTTCGGCATCAGCCTTTTCTTTTTCTTCTTTATCCTTGTCTTTTTCGCCGTCAACGGCAGGTGATTTGCCCGCTTTCTTGAAACTTGAGCTGCTTGGTGGCAGGCATGACTGATCGTTGCAAGCGCCATACTCCAGATCAGCGTCTATGTCATAGTTTGGCTTGGTGAATTTCACCTTTTGCACAAACTGGACACTGTTCTCAAAATAGCGCAGCTTGGCGCCGAACATCTCGTCATACTGAGATATTTCCTTGCCCACGGCTTTAAGCGAACCCACTGGCTCCACGCCATCCTTCTTGTTAAAGACGATAGCCGCCTCGGTGGGGCCGGCACCATTCAAATTGGTTGAATAGACATGCCACCCTTTATCGATTTTACCAGTGAACACGATTTCACCCTCGCTAGTGCCGTTTGTTTTCAGCTGAGAGGTAAAGGTGACGGGATTGGCCATCTGTGCAGCGGCAAGCAATGCTACAGTGGCGGTAATGAGTAATATTGCAATTTTCTTCATCATTCTGAAGGCCGAGTTAATTGTTTTTTCTGTTTCAACCTGCAAAGTTAGGCAACATTTCACGAATATCCAACCCCTAAATGAAAGGAATTGTTTTTTTGAGTGTAATAAGCAAATGAAAACGGCTTAAAATGCCGTTATAATGTAGGGTGCACATAGTCAAAACTATACGCTTTTTGTTAAACTTTCTTGGCTATTTCGTGTCATAAATGTAATTTTGCAGAAGGAATGGAACAAGTAGTAATCATCGGCTCCGGGAATGTGGCGACCAGTCTGGCTCATGGGTTGGTTAAGCATTGTCGTGTTATGCAGATTTATAGCCGCCAGTTAGCTCATGCACGCCGTCTTGCTGATGCAGTGGGCTGCGAGAATGCAATAAGCGATTTAAGCCAACTTGTTCAGGATGCCGATGCCTATATCATCGCTGTTAGTGATGATGTCATCGCCGATGTCATCGCTGCCGTGCCTGACAATGGAGCCCTGTGGGTTCATACCTCAGGAAGTAAGCCCATTGACTTGTTTGCGGGTCATCGCTCCCGTTATGGCGTGTTGTGGCCCATGCAGTCGTTCTCGCGTGAACTGGTGGTGCCGCTCGACGATGTGCATTTCTTTGCTGAGGCCAGTGACGCCGCATCACTAAAGGATGTTGTCGGCTTGGGGTCCATGATTTCCCGTCATGTCGTTGCCGTTGATAGCGCGCAGCGTCGATGGCTGCATGTGGCCTCGGTATTCTCTTGCAATTTCGCCAACCACATGTGGACACTAGCCGATGAGATGCTCACAGAAGCTGGCTTACCGTTTGACGCCTTGAAGCCCCTTATCAGCACAACGATCCAGAAACTGGACCACATGGCTCCCGCACAGTCTCAAACTGGCCCCGCCGTGCGTCATGATAAAGAGGTCATTGCATCCCATTTGGCGATGCTTGACGGTGATAAGCGTGATATTTACGATATGATTACCCAGTCCATTATGAATCGAAATCCAAAAGATGGCCATGCTCAATAATCTGGAAAAATATGATGTGGTGTTGGGCAGCAATTCGCCTCGTCGGCGAGAATTGCTAAACGATATGGGGGTAACCTTCCGTGTAGAGTCCATTAAAGGCATTGACGAGTCCTATCCCGCCAGTCTGCCAATTGAGGAGATTCCCGCCTATTTGGCCCGCGTGAAAGCCGATGGTCATCCCTTGCGGCCTGATGAATTGCTCATCACCGCCGATACTATTGTCGTGCTCGATGATGAGGTGCTAGGCAAACCTGCAGATGAAGCTGACGCTCGCAGGATGCTGCGTGCTCTGTCGGGGCGCGCTCACCGCGTCATCAGCGGCGTTTGTGTTACCACAAGTGAGCGCTGCGAGTCCTTTTCTGATACCAGCATCGTCCACTTTGCTGAACTGACCGATGACGAGATAGATTACTACATCGAGCATTACCGCCCGCTGGACAAGGCTGGCGCCTATGGCATCCAGGAATGGATCGGCAACATCGGCATCTCGGGCATTAATGGTGATTTTTATAACGTGATGGGCCTGCCCACCCGCAAATTATATCAATTATTAAAGACTTTTTAAATCGTAATGAAAATGCATAACTGGTTAAAGATCATATTGCTGACATTAGTAACATCCTGTTCGGTGAACAGTCTGGCCCAAGAGCCAATAGATACGGTCTATTTCTATGACTCATGGAAACAGATTCTGAACAACATACCCGAGAAAATGGTTGTTTCTCCTGTCATTGAGGATATCAATCCCTTCGAGATAGATATCTATACGACTTCCAATGACTATAGTCTTTATAACCATGTGGCGGCATCGTTGGGTGATAGCATCTGGCTTGTCAGCGGTAAGTATATTCGTAATAATTATAAAGGTGATTTGCGGGAATTGAGCAGTGCGAAATATTATCCCCTCTTTTTCAACGAAAAGGTCGCCTATTTGCTATCATTGACTATTAATGAGAACCAGAGTTTGAAGGATATCCTGTTCGGAACTACTGACGATGATGATCTGGTTGTGTGTTTCTATTATCTGGATTTCCGCAATCGCTCGGTGCGCAAGGTCACTTCAAAAGTAATGAGTGAGCTGCTTGAAGACTATCATGACCTGCAGATGCGCTTTGAGGGCATGAAAAATAATAAAAGAAACGAGATTATTGAAGACTACTTCTATAAGTTTGTAGATAGGGCTACTGATGACATCATGCGTCCCTATATCTTAGATTTGGTCTCAGACTAAAGGCATTTTTATTGCACTATGAAGAACCTTTGGCGATACATAATACTTGCTATAGTGGCTATCTCACCATTTCATGCGATTGCTGTAGATGAGGAGCCCCACGACACGGTCTATTTCTATAACACGTGGGAAGAGATATTTTTTGAGAAACCAGCCATTGGTTTGGTTGACCCCTATATTTATCTGTTAACACCTTACCAGATAGCTGTTGAGACAGGGTCTGACGACGTCGATTTTGCCATCAATAAAAGGCATATTGCCGCTACATTGGGTGACAGCATCTGGTTAATCAACAGCCAGTACCTTAAAAGGGATTTTAAGGGCGACACTAAGAAGTTGAGTGATTTTATGCCATTCTTTTTTAGTGACAGGGTGGCTTATGTCATGTATGTGGGAGAAAACGAGAACCTGAACTGGAAAAACATTATTTTCGGTGATAGGATGGAAATCGATTTTGATGATATTGTTGATTATTACTATATCGATTTTCAAAACAAAGAGGTCATCAAGATTACTCCATCATCGCTCAGTGATCTGTTAGAAGATTACCATGACCTGCAGATGCGATACGAGGGCATGAAGGATTATAAGAAGCGGGATATCATGATGGATTATTTCTTCAAGTACATTGATCGAGCCCAGCAGGATTGTATGAAACCTTACATCCTCGATGTCATGAACCCTTAGACTTCAGATAAAAATTGTAAACATGGATTTCATGAAGCGGCATTATATACTTCTTTTTCTCGCGATTGTTTTATTGACACTATCGGCCTGCACCGGTGCAGTGAAAGTTAATGACAAGCAGGATGATAGACAGGCACAACTGCTCACGATGGAGCAGGGCAACGGCTATACGCTCGTAACAGTCGCCAACCCATGGAAGGGTGGGGTATTACACCGTTATGTGCTGGTGCCCCGTGATGCTGAGTTGCCCCATGACCTGCCTGAGGGGACCGTTGTGCGTACGCCTATCAAGCGGGCATTGGTCTATTCGTCGGTTCACACAAGCCTGCTTAGGGAGTTGGGGGCTATTGATGCCGTGAGAGGCATTGTTGACCGCCAGTATTTTGTGGACTCGTTGCTGCTCGCCGATGTCGATGCGGGGAATGTGGCCGATTGCGGCAACTCGATGAATCCCACTGTGGAGAAGGTCATCGACATGCAACCCGATGCCATCTTGCTCTCACCCTATCAGGATGCCAGTTATGGTCAAATCACTCAACTGGACATTCCCATCATCGAGTGTGCCGACTATCTGGAATATGATCCGCTGGGTAGGGCCGAGTGGATGAAGTTCTATGGTTTGTTGGTAGGCGAGAGCGAGCGGGCTGACAGCCTGTTCGGTGCTGTGGTCAATGCCTATGATGACGTGAAGCAGGTGGCTGCCAAGGCGGCTTTGCGCCCCACAGTCGTTACCGAGATGGTCATCAGCGGCGTATGGAGTGTGCCTGGCGGCCAGAGTTACATGGCGCGCATCATTCGTGATGCGGGTGGCGACTATCTGTGGGCCGATGATGACAACACGGGTTCGTTATCGCTGGATTTCAACCAAGTGCTCGCGCGGGCGCAACAGGCCAATTACTGGTTCCTGAAATGGACTAATATCAATTCGTTAAAGGACTTGCAGGGAGCTTATGAGTTGAATAAGGAGATGGAGGCGTTCAAGAACAAGCGCGTCTGGGTGTGTGATACCGAGAAAAGCCGCTTTTTTGATCGCGTGCCATTCCACCCCGACTTGTTGTTGAGGGAATTTGCTGCTATCATGCATCCCGAACTGTTCCCGGGAGTCAAGACTCAATTGTACCATCATATCGACTGACCATGAGAGAAACGCCAATGTCCCATAGCCGTTATGTGATCACCACCATCGTGTTGGCGATATTGCTGGTGTTGCTGGCATTGGCATGCCTCGTTTTCGGGTCAGTGGATATCCCCATGCGGGATATAGCAGGTATTCTTACCGGAAAGGGTTGTGACAACAAGGCTTGGGAGATCATCATCCTGCAATCCCGTATTCCCATGATTATTACGGCCGCTCTTGCAGGAGCCGCGTTATCCATATCGGGTCTGTTGTTGCAGACCACTTTCAACAACCCGCTGGCTGGCCCCTCGATACTGGGTGTATCATCGGGTGCTGGACTCGGTGTCGCCATTGTCATTTTGGCATTGGGCGGCTCATTGGGTGGGCTGCTGGGTGAGAGTGTTGGCAGTTACATTGCGGTCCTCGTGGGTGCCTTGTTGGGTGCCGGCGTGGTGCTGGCGGTGCTGATCGCGTTCTCGGCGATAGTGCGCAGCAATACCATGTTGCTCATTATCGGTATTCTGGTAAGTTACCTCACGTCGAGCGTCGTGCAGTTGCTCAACTCGGTGGCCTCAGAGGAAGGCGTCCACAACTATGTGGCTTGGGGTTTCGGCAATTTTTCGGGTGTGAGCATATCCCAGATGCCGCTTTATGCCGGTATTATTTTCGCTGCGCTCGTCGCTTCGGCCTTGATGATCAAGCCGTTGAATGCCATGCTGCTGGGCGCGCGCTATGCCCGCAATCTGGGCGTGAATGTGACGAGGTCGCGCAATATCCTTTTGCTGATCACTGGAGTGCTCACGGCAGTGGTTACTGCATTCTGTGGCCCGATTGGCTTTATCGGTTTGGCTGTGCCTCACATCGCCCGCTTGTCACTGGGCACGAGCAATCATAGCCGCTTGATTCCTGCCACGATTCTGGCAGGTGCCGATATCGCTTTGCTATGCGCGCTAGTCAGCGTGACCAATCCTCATGGCATCATCCCGATCAATGCCATAACACCCATCATCGGTGTTCCCATTATTCTTTACATTATTTTGAATCGTCGACGCATACAATACTTCAACTGATGAAAACTGAAAGTTCCATACTCACAACCCATGACCTCACAGTGGGCTATCGCAACGGCAGCCAGCAAGTGGCTTTGCTCAAGAACCTCAATCTCAGTTTAGATAAGGGTAAGCTGGTGGCCCTGTTAGGTCAAAACGGTGCTGGAAAATCGACGTTGCTGCGCGCGATGACCTGTGACGAGCGGCCTTTGGGCGGCAGCATCGAGGTGAATGGCAAGAACCTGCTGGAAATGAGCCAAAAGGAGCGTTCTCGCACCTTGGGACTCGTTTCAACCGAGCGCATTCAAGCCGGTGCCTTGACTGTGACAGAGCTGGTTGGCCTGGGACGACAGCCCCACACGGGTTTCATGGGACGCTTGGATAGCGAGGATATCGAGATCGTGCGTCAATCGATGGCCGACGCGGGTATTATTGGCAAAGCGGGAGAGTATATTGCTTCGTTGAGCGACGGTGAGCGGCAAAAGGCTATGATAGCCCGAGCACTGGCTCAGGAGACGCCCATCATCATCCTCGATGAACCCACGGCCTTCCTCGACGTGGCGAGCCGCATCGAGACGATGCGACTCTTGCAGACCCTTGCCCATGACCGTGGCAAGGCGGTTTTGCTCTCCAGTCACGACATTTCCCAATCGCTGATGCTTGCCGATGAGCTGTGGCTCATTACCACCGATCGTCAGGTCATCACAGGCAACACCTCTCAACTGGTGGCCAATGGAGCCATGGATCGCCTCTTCACCAACCGCTCCATTCATTTCAATCCCACCATCCTCGACTACTCTTTTTAGGAGTATTGTCACTGCCTTTTATCGCTCGTTTACCACTACTGGAATCGGAGAAAAGGGCATTTTTCTACCATTTTTTGGCCCATTAATTGCTAGTATTGCTCGTGCTGGCGTAATGCTTTGTCTGATAGTAGTTTAATGATATTTCCAAGAGGTGTCACAGGGCACTTTCTGGCGTGAAAATTTGGTCAATTCAATTGTTTGTCATACCTTTGTGGCACAAACCAATTACTAACAACTTATGCTAAGACGATTATTTTTAGCGCTTGCTGTTGTGATTGCGATGTCTGCCATGGGGCAGGATTTTAAACTGCATGCCACCAAGTATCACCCTGGACAGGGAGGTGCTGGTTGGGTAACAGCAAGTGGAGACCGAATCAATTATGATAAGTTGAAAAACTATCAGATTCGATGGGTCGCTCTCTCGCATGACATGTTCAAGCAACATGGTTTTAAAATGGGCGACGTGATTGTTGTGGAGAGTGAATCTACCCCCGCTATTAATGGCGAATGGGTAGTGAAGGACAAGATGGGACCGCGCCTGCGCAAACGCATCGATTTCCTCACTCCGCGTGGTGACAAGTACAATTTCCGTAACGGAACGGTCACCATCCGCAAGAAACAGAAGAATGACTAGAATCCACCGAGATTCTCTAAAAGAAATGTAGAGGACGGGACAGATGACATCTGGCTCGTCCTTTTCGATTAATGGCATTAAGGCCACTAAAGCCTTTAATGCCCTTATGGTTAGGTTGGTTACTCGGTGATGGGGAAAACTGCCTTGTGGTGGTTCAAGGCTTTTAGTGCCGTCTGTACTGTGTTGTCGTTGCGGTTTACAATAGCGGAATAGCCCTCTGGACCAAAGATATCGTGAGCGATAATTGCCTTAATCTTGGTCAAGATCAGATCACGAGACTTGTTGATGTAATACCATCGCGGAACGATGCCGTTGGCTGCGGCAAACTCGGCAAATTCTTTTATGATGTCATTGTCGATCGGGGTCGTGCGCAAGAATTGCTTGTAGTCACTCATTCGCTCCAGGGTCGCGCGGTTTTTCTCACAATAGGTGAAGGCAAAACGTTGTAACAGACCAGCGTTTTCTACATCAATGTAGTAATTGGTGATTCCTGCCGTGTCTCGTGCAACAAAGATGTCGGGAATGATGCCGCCACCGCCATAGACGGTTCGGCCATGTCGTGTAGTAAATACCTGGCTCTTGTCAATCCTGAGGCTGTCTTTGTTGTAAAGTTCGCCGTGCTTGAAGCGTTCCAGCAGTTCGTCATCATAAAAGCTGGTTTCATGATACTTGTAATTCTTCTGGATGCAGCGGCCGCTTGGGGTATAGTAGCGTGCTACAGCGAGTCGGATAATACTGCTGTCGGGAAGGATGAAGTCATTCTGCACCAAACCCTTGCCAAAGGAGCGACGCCCCACGATGAGCGCACGGTCATTATCCTGTAGTGCACCTGCAAAAATCTCACTGGCGCTGGCACTGTACTCGTCGATCAGTACAGCGACCTCAGCGTCCTGGAATCCGCCTTTTCCATCGCTCTTATAGGGGCGCTCATACTTTTTGTGCCTGCTGTGTATCGAGACAATAGGCTGTCCCGCAGGCAAGAACTCGTTGGCCATGAGCACCGCAATTTCCATATAGCCACCACCATTGCCACGCAAGTCAATCAAGAAGCGCTTGGCGCCCTGTGCTTTCAGTTGGGTTAATGCCTGTACAAATTCGTTATAAGTTTTACGCTCAAACTGGTTGACCTTAATATATCCGATATTCCTGTCAATCAAGTAGTAGGAATCAAGGGTTTTCTTAATGATCCTGTTGCGTGTCACTGTGAAGTCAAGGATTTTGGGATAGCCATGGCGTTGCACACTCAACGTGACCTTACTTCCATTTGGCCCACTCAAGAGTTTGAAGATCTCACCTGAGGTTTTCTTAATGTCGGTGGTGGGTTTCCCGTCAATCTTCACAATGCAGTCACCAGGCAGGATGCCGGCTATATCGCTTGGACCAGCGGGAACAATACATTCAACATGGATCGTATCATTGAAGATGATGAGGACAACGCCGATGTCAGGAATGACCCCATCAGGATGATTTCGAGTAATCTTGGAATTTTGGGCATCGAAGTAGCTGGTGTGGGGATCAAGCCCTCTCAGGATCGATGGGATGCTCCTTTCCATGAGCTCGTCAAAGTTCATGGTATCCACATACTCTTCTGAAATAAGGTCGAGAATGGCTTTCACCTTGGGATCGCTGACATCAGGTCTTGACGAGGTGTTCCCGTAATGACGGTCAATGATAAAACCTGCCGCAAACGCTATCATAGCGATGGCGATTGTAAGCCAGATGGGCAGTTTTTTTCTCATTGCTGTCGTTAGTGGAGATTTCCTCAGTCAGTAATTGGGAAGGCAGCTTTGTGCTTGTTGAGGGCTTTGAGCGCTGTCTGCAATGTTTTGTCGTTGCGGTTGACGATTGGGTAGTAAGCTTCGCTGCCAAAGATGTCTCGGGCAATCAGCGCCTTGAGGTTCGTCACAATCAGTTCGCGTGACTGATTGATGTAGTACCAGCGCGGCACAACGCCGTTGGCAGCAGCATAGTCGGCAAAGTCCTTGGTGAGGGCTTCGTCGCTGGGAGCCGTACGCAGGAACTGCATGTAATCCTCCATCTTGTTGAGGGACGAGCGGTTGTTGTTGCAGTAATTAAACGCGTAGCGCTGCAACAGCCCAGCGTTGATCACATCAATGTAGTAATTGGTGATGCCGCTTGTGTCGCGGGGCACAAACACGTCAGGCACGATGCCTCCGCCACCATACACGGTGCGGCCATGCAGTGTCTTGAACACTTGGCTCTTGTCAATCTTCATGCTGTCTTGACTATATAGCTCGCCGTTTGTGTAACGGAAAACAAGCTCTTTCTCATAGTCGAGAATTCCCTCTTTGTAATCCTTTTGGATACAGCGGCCGCTGGGCGTATAATACCGGGCGGTGGTCAAACGGATGGCACTGCTGTCGGGCAGGATAAACTCCTTTTGCACCAGTCCCTTGCCAAATGAGCGGCAACCCACAATCAAACCGCGGTCATTGTCTTGCATGGCTCCAGCAAAAATCTCGCTGGCGCTGGCGCTGAACTCGTCGATGAGCACGGCCACCTCGGCATCCTGGAATGAGCCGTTGCCGTCACTCCACACCTCGCTGTCGTCGCGTTTGTAACGGCCCTTGGTATAAACGATTGACTGGTCGGCGGGCAAGAACTCGTTGACCATGAGCACGGCCATCTCCATAAAACCTCCACCATTGCCGCGCAGGTCAATGATGTAGCGTTTTGCCCCCTCATCCTGCAAGCTCGCCATCGCCGTGATGAACTCGTCATAGGTGTGGCGGCCAAATTGGTTGATCTTGAGATAACCGGTATTCTTGTCAATCATGTAATAGGCATCGACCGTGTTGACAGGTATGTCGCCGCGTGTAACAGTAAAGTTTAGCGTCTTGCGGGTGTTTTGGCGCTTGATGCCCAGTTTCACTTTAGTTCCCTTGTCGCCGCGCAGGCGTTTCATAACCTCGCCGCTGGACATCTTGGGACCCGTGGCCACCGAGTCGTCTATCAGAATGATCTTGTCGCCAGGCATAATGCCCACCTTCTCACTGGGACCTCCAGGGATGACTTCCACAACACCGATGGTGTCGTTCATCATCACAAACGAGATGCCGATGCCGCTGAACGAACCATTCAGGTCATCGGTAGCGGCTTTGAGCTCATCGGCGCTAAAGTAATTGGTGTGGGGGTCCAGCTGGCTCAGTATTTCAGGAATGCTCAGCTCGATAAGGTCATGCAGGTTGGTTGTGTCCACATAATCATTCGCGATCAGGTTCAGGATCGCGTTGAGCTTGCGGTCATTCTCGGCAACGGGCTTATTACTGGCAAAATGCCTGCCAATAAAGATGCCAACCACCACTGCCACAGCAATGGCAAGGGGGAGCCAGATGTGTTGATGGGTGGACTTGGGTTTCATGTCGATTTTCAGAGGGTAGTAGGTTATTTCGTTAGTGATGCAATAAAACTTTCCACTTCTTGATAATGGGATTCGCTGGTTTCATCCGTGAGCTGGATGGCCTCATATTCGCCCTCACGCAACCACAGGTGAACCACCTCAATGCCGGCACGGCACAACAGATCCACACCGTCATGCATGCGGTAGTACTCGCCAAACACCACCCGCTTGATACCCGCTTGGATGATGAGCTTGCTGCACTCCATGCAGGGCGACGTGGTGATGTAGAGCGTGGCACCCTCGCTGCTGTTGTTGCTGCGCGCTACCTTGGTGATGGCATTGGCCTCGGCATGCAGCACATAGGGCTTAGTGTGGTCGGCATCCTCTTCACAGATGTTCTCAAAGCCCGACGGCGTGCCGTTATAGCCATCGCTGATGATCATTTTGTCCTTGACGAGCAAGGCGCCCACTTGACGGCGGCGGCAATAGGAATTTTCGGCCCAGATTTGCGTCATGCGCAAGTATCTGGAGTCAAGCAGCAATTGTTTTTTCTCGCGAGCGTCCATTCAATATTGTTTTAATCTGCAAATTTACTCCAATCCTAGCGCAGTACAAAATAATCCTGCATTTTTTCAAAAAAAATCGCCCACATTGTGAGAATTACTTGCAAAACGTCTTGATACCTCTCAGCCGCGCTCCACATCACTATGGCATGTGAAACTTGCTTCATCTTTTTATTCGAATAAGAAAAACATCGGCAATCAAGCATTGCGCTTTGATTGCCAACGTTTTTCTGTCCATTTGAGCGGTAAACGGGACTCGAACCCGCGGCCCTCAGCTTGGGAAGCAAGCTAATTTCAAGGGCAAATGCCTGGTTAATAATGAATTATAGTTACTCTTTTTTAATGTACACAGCATTGAACACATAGGGTCTCTAATCTACCCTACTTTTTACACATTATTATAATATCTTGAAGACGCTTGTTCTCGTTCTCGAGTTCGCGTATGCGCTCGTCACGTCGGTCAATGATATCTAGCAGCCTGTTTACTGTTTGCTGGAATTCATTGGCACCATTGGTCAGGTTCTGCGCAGCCTGCTCTTCAGGAGACGGAAGATAATACGGCTCCAGGCTGGGAATGCCCAAAGCCTCCATCAGATTCTGCTGAAACTGGATGGGAGCACTTACCCTCCTGTTCTCTATCTGCGATATGAAACCTTGAGGATAATTTGTCAAGTCCGCCAGTCGCCTCTGAGTGACGTGGTGTTCTTTCCTAATGCGCAGTAAATCAATATCTCTGCTGACTAACTTCATAATTTCTTCAAAAAATATTCTATAATAATTGCGTCTGATAATAAAAATATCAGTATATTTGCAGCCAATTAGCGACAATCATCATCACTAATTCTGCGCCCTATTTGACGCTGCAAATTTATATAAAAGATTTTTATTGTCAAAATAATTGCAATGTTTTTATTATATTTTTGATACTTTATTTGTAATATTTTTATAATCAAACAGCTAAAACAATGAATAACAGTAGTTTAATCGACCTCTACAATCAGGTCAAGAAAGAGCCGACTCCGGCGGCCAAGTTCATCACCGACCTCAGTAAAGCAACCAACCGTTGCGAAACCACTGTAAGGATGTGGGTAACAGGCAGGCGTGAACCCGAAATCAACGTCAAGAAGGTCATCTCGTTATTCTTCGGGATTGAGATTGACGAGTTATTCCCCTCTCACAATCAGAGCCATGGTGAAAACTGAGCCGAATGTCAAAAGAGACGGCAGGTATAATATCGAGGAGACCTGCCGACTGCTGGGTATTCACCGCAATACCCTGCTAAAGTATGCGAGATTGGGCATCATTCAATACGGCATCAGACGCTCCACCACACGGAAATTCTTTACCGGTGGTGAGATTCTGCGCTTCTGGAAAGCTTCTTACTAGTTATGAACGGGTGGATCCAATTTCACAGACAGATAATGGAGCATTGGGTCTGGCAAGACCAGAAGCAGGGCTACCGGTGGGCCGAACTCATGATGCTTGCAGCCTGGAAGAGCGAGACTGTGGTCTACCGCAACTGCCGCATCGAGGTTCAGCGAGGGCAACTTGTCACTTCAATCAGGGCTCTCGCACGGCGTTGGAAAACCAACAACCGTGTCGTCTCATCGTTCATCAAAATCCTTGAAGGGACCAAGATGATAGAGTGCGACCGCACCAACAAGCAGTGGCTGATCATCACCATCAGCAACTATGAGAAGTTCCAAAACGTGGCCTCAAGCAACCAGAATCCTGATGAATTTGAGCCGAATTCAATCGGAATTTTAGCTGATTCCAACGTCGGAATTAGCGAAAAAAACGATAAGAAAAAGTCCAAAAACGAACAGCAGGGGCACCACTCGAGGCACCACGATAAAAAAAATATAATAAATAATAATAACTCTTCTTCATCTTTCGCGCGTGAGAAAAATGAGATTTATTATTTTGATTTAAAAAACGACGATCAAGAAATTGAAGACCTGGCTCAATTTTTAAAGTGCGAAAAGCAGCTTGTCATTCCCATGCTCGATGATTTCTTCATCGAGAATAAGGACGAAGAACATGAAAATGCCGGCAAGTTCAGAAAGCACTTCATCAATTGGGCGAGAATTCACTTAACAATAAACGACAAAGATGGAAACGAACAACCAGAACCGAAACCCAAACCAAAACGGAGTTCAACCGGCGCAAGGCCAGATGAAAATAGATTTTCCCCTCGTAGAGGAACTGATCCAGGAAGCCATGAGGCGAAGGACTTTGAAGGCAAGTTTTAGACTGAACATGTCAACGCAGAATGCTTTGAACCTGTTGGCATCGCACTATGCCCGAGTGGTGATGGAGCGACACCTTGAACCCAGGTTCGACGAATATATACAGAAAAACCTTTTCGAGCTTGCCAGAGCCCTTACGGCAGAAGTCCCGAAATCCGGGGTCATGTTCTGTGGCAATTGCGGCAACGGCAAGACCACAATGCTTCAAGCGCTGCGTAACCTGTTCCTGGCATTAGGCGACAAATATTTCTCGTTTGTCCATGAAGATTTCAACGCAAACATGATGATATATGATGCCAGGGACATCGTGCTCGTGGGAAAGGACTTCAGTGAGATACGGAAAATCCGTGAGAGGGACCTGGTCGCCATCGACGACTTTGGCAAGGAACCTGTCGAGGTGATGGACTATGGCACCGTGCTCAGTCCTCTGATTCACCTGCTGGAAATCCGATACGAGCAGCAACTGTTCACGGCGATATCAACGAACCTCACGCCACCCGAAGTCCGTGAAAAATACGGTGGCCGCATCGCAGACCGCTTCAACGAGATGATGCAAGTCATTGTCTTTAAAGGTCCCAGTTATAGGAGCTAATTTTGTGACATGACTGAAGAATACAGCATCCTGTCACAATATGAGTGATATCGTCATACACCTACAGTTGGAGCCGTACCTGGCGCAATGGCTAATCAACGCCCACGACTCTTTGCCTGTTGAGTTCCCGAGGAACTCAGCCGAGAATGACATTCTTGAAATCTACCTGATACGGACACCGCCGTTTCCTGCATCCAATGAACCAGGTGAAAACACTGTTCCTATCGCAGTGCCTTTTTTCAAGTCGAAAGATGTGAGAGGCAAGAAATACCTGCCATTAGCTGCAAGAAACACCTTGAAACGATGCATCCGTAACCGCTTTGTCATTCAGCTATGGAGTGATTTGTTCCGTTTCGGCTACATCGGCAAGCAGAAGCAGGATCTGATTTGGGCCTGGATGGACGCACACGGTATAGAAGCAACTGAGACCAATTGGAACACCATCGCCAAGATTTATGACAGAAAACGCCGGGCTTATAATATGCGTATCTATAGGGCAAAGATTAAAAAGAGTTAATTTTTTCCTACTTAGACCCCCCTAAAAATACCCAGTGTAAACGAGCGTGACGAATGTAAACCAGTGTAAACGAAATACGAGAAAAAATGAATCGACAATCAATTCCTGGAATAAAAGCCTTGGGCTACGTTCCCGCTGAAAGGCTGCAGCGTGAGATCATGTACAAGCACCTTGCGGGTCTGCCCGTCGGCATCTTCACCGAAGTGACGCCGATAGCGTTTGTCGGTGTGCCGACCTGCGAGGCGGTATCGACTTACAACAACAACGGCAGGGTTGAACAGACCACCCTGCGGTTCAAGACGCTCGACGACGTGCCTACCAACAAGCACATCGCCTTCGTCATCACGGACTGCAACGGGCAGTCCTACGTCATAGGGCAGCACGAGAAACCGCGTCCCATCATCAAAACCACGAGCACCACAGGAACGCCAGGCGGCGATCCTGCGGTATGCTCGGTGGAAGTGACGCTCTATGCCCAGAAATCACTTATCCCCTGCATACGATCATAAGTATAGATAATGGCTTCATAGCTAGAAAAATTTAAAGGTTAATAATGAAAATGAATTCTGTCAAATAATTGCGTAGTTCATACCAATACCAACTCTGTTTGACACTGAAGCGGTTCGTCGTTGGGAAACGACGGCCGTTTTTTTCAGCTCTTGACACCTGCGCCGTCTTGGGCGCAACCGCTTGCAGGAAGAATCTGCCATGTTGCCCCTGAAAAACAAGCCAAACATCCTTGAACTTGCCTGACGTCGCTTTCAACGCCTTTTCCCGCTGCAAAGTTATTGCGGCTTGCGCACACGCAAGGCCGAGACGAGTTGCCTTCGGAAATTCTCCAGCCCTTCCAGGGTAGTAATTCCCGGGCAAGCCTTGCTTTCAGTGCGCTCCAGCCGCACTTTGCAGGCATCGTAAAAAGGCGAAGCGAAAGCGAAAACAAGTTCAATGACGTATGTTTAACTTTTAATATTTTTCAGTTATGGACAACAATTCTAATTCTTTCAATCCTGTAAGCGGTGCTGACAGCGCCAGTGTTCAAGAGCAGTTGGTAAAAGGCTCGCTCAGCTCATCCAATTTCAATATCGTTGATGAGCTTGAGGAGGTTGACCTCGATTTCCACA
>JAEETL010000064.1 GCA_016290325.1 Muribaculaceae bacterium | reverse complement strand
ATGAAGGCTTTAGATGAATATATAGACTATTATAACAATAAAAGAATTAAATCCCGGTTAAAAGGAAAGAGCCCGGTGCAATACCGAACTCTTTCTTTAAGCCATTAATGTTTAACTTTAACCCGTCCAACTTTTTGGGGTCACTTCACATGAGGGTGCGCCTTTGTTGTGCCCATACTGCTAGAGGATTGATCGGGTTAGGCTACGCCGCCGTAGCGTTGCTGGACGTACTCGAACACGGCATCTTTGTAGCTGTCGATGCTCTCGTCGCTGTAACTCTCGGGCAGCATCTCCCATAGGGTGTCGCGGATGGTGATGATGATGGCGGCCTTGGTCTCGCGCTTCTCGAACGGGTGGTCCATCGTCGCCAGCTGGCTCTTGATTTTCTCGAGCAGCTCAACCGCGACCTCCTTGATTTTCTTGATTTCGGCCTTGGTGAGGTCGTCCTTCATCAGCAGATCATACATCGACAGCTGCTCGTCGTTCTCAAAGCCCTCACGCACGTAGCGCCACTCCTCCTCACTCAGTTTCTTGGTAAGGTCCATCAGTTCCTCAAAGAGTTTTTCAATGGACGCGCGGTCCTGCTCCTGGTTGTAGGACTCGATGATTTCCTGGTAGCGCTCGTAGAAGTTGATACGCGACGGGTTCAGTGCCAGCATCTCGGCCAACCTCTCCTGCAGCAGTTCCTGGATATCCTTAAGCAGCAGGTTCTTCTGCTTGGCCTTGGCAAACTCACGCTGCAGCAGGTCAAAGTCGATGCGGCTGATGTCAAAGCGACGTCCACTCTCGGCTACAACCAAGGAGTCTATTTCCAGGTGCTCATCGATGATCTCGTTGATGGCGACACTCAGGTCGGTAATGTCGGCATGTTTGCGCTTCTTCTGCAATTCCTTGTAGATGGCCTCGATGGCGTCCTTGGCCTGCTTGCGCTCGGGCGTGATGTCGTCGCGGTCGAGGTATTTCCATCGGTTGAGCAGCGTGGTGGCCAGTGTGCAGTAGGATTTCCTGATTTCCACCGTGGCGCACATGGCATCGGCAGCCGTCTTGAGCATGGACAGCTTCATGAAGCTCTCAGCCTCAATCAGTTCTTGCAGGTCGATGCCGTGCTCCTTCAGGAACTCACGGGTGGCGGCGATGGTCTCGTCCACACTCTTGATGAGTTTCTCCTTGTCAATGGTCGGGTCGTTGCCCTCCAGCCCCTTGGCATTGGCGGTGTAGTCGGCAAGGGCCTGTTTCAAGGCTTTCACGATGCCGATGTAGTCCACCACCAGACCGTTGGTCTTGCCCTCGGCAACGCGGTTGGCGCGGGCGATGGTCTGCATCAGTGTGTGGGCCTTCATGGGCTTGTCGATATACAGGCACGACAGCGTCTTCACGTCAAAGCCCGTGAGCCACATGGCGCACACGAACACGATTCTCAGCCGTGAGTCGGGGTCCTTGAATTCCTTGTCGAGCTCGCGTTTCATCATCTTCTCGCGGTGCGGCACGATGTCGAGCCCCCACTTGTTGAAGGTCTGCATCTCGTTCTGCTCCTGCGAGACGACCACGGCCATCTCGGTTTCCCGCATCCACTCCAACTTGCGCTTCAGCTCTTGGTACTCCTGCTGCGACGTGCATTTGGCTAGCTGTTTCTCCACCTCCTTAATTTCCTGCTGCCAGTACTCCTGCACATAGTCGTACATGCGCACGCAGGTCACCTTGTTGTAGCACACCATCATCGCCTTGCCGCTGGTCCACAGGTCGCTGTAGTGCTTCACGAAGTCCTGGGCGACGACACGCAGGCGCTTCTTGGCGGTGAGCAGGTGTACTTCCTTGGCAAACTCCTGCTCCAACTTGGCCAGCTGTGACGAGTCCATATCGCCCGCCTCCTCGAGCGCGGCAGCGATTTCCTCATTGATTTCGGGGTTCTTGAGTTCCTGAAGGCGTTCGCCGCGGTTCTCGTAGTACAGGGGCACGGTGGCCTTATCCTCGACAGCACGCTTGAAGTCATAGATGCTCACATAGCCGCCGAAGGTTCTCGCTGTGATGTTGTCGTTCTTCAGCAACGGGGTGCCGGTGAAACCGATGCGGCTCGCCGTGGGCAGCAGGTGCATCAGGTTCTCAGCAAAAATGCCGTTTTGGGTCCTGTGGGCCTCGTCGCTCATCACAATGATGTCGTGGTCGGGGTAGATGGGCTCAGCCTTGGCTGCGGTGTCGTTGAACTTCTGGATCAGCGAGAAGACAAACGAGGGGTTGCCCTTGAGCTTATTGATGAGGTCCTCGGCACTCTGCGCCATGAATTCCTTGGATTTGGACTTGCCCAGCAGACCGCAGTTCTCAAAGGTCTCGCTGATCTGCTTGTTCAACTCGTCACGGTCGGTGAGCACGACGATGGTGGGCGAGCCTTCAAACTTGCGCCTGATTTTCTGCGCCAGGAACAGCATCGAGTAACTCTTGCCGCTGCCCTGCGTGTGCCAGAACACGCCCAGCTTGCCCTGAGTGATTTCGCGGTTGCGGTATTTCTCCACGGCCTGGTTAACGCCCAGGTACTGGTGGTTACGGGCCAGGATTTTGACGGTCGAGCCGCCACTGTGGTCATAGAGGATGAAATTCTCGAGCAGGTCAAGGAAATTCTCTTTCTTGCAGATGCCGCGCAGCATGGTGGGCAGCTCAATGTTGCCCGCATCCTCCTCGGTGAGGCGTTTCCACTCGTGGAAGAATTCCCACTTGGAGTCGATGGTGCCCACACGGGCCTCCAACCCGTTGCTGAACATCACCATAGCGTTGTGGTAGAACAGTTGCGGGATGGTGTCGAGGTAGTCGCGATAGTTCTTGTTGAAGGCGTCCTCGACGGCAACGTCATGGTTCTTCAGTTCCACGAACAGCAGCGGCAGACCGTTGACAAAGCCCACGATGTCGGCACGGCGCTTATACAGCGCGCCCTGCACCCACAACTCCCGCACGCACAGGAAGTCATTCTTCCCGGGCGAAGCAAAGTCGATGACCTTGGCACGCACCTCCTCGGTCTCGCCGCCGGGCTTGACGCGCGTCACGGGCACGCCGTCACGGATGTACTGGTACTTCTGCTCGTTGATTTGCATCAGCGTCTGGCTGCTCATGTACTCCGTCATGCGCTCGATGGCCTCGGTGACCTGCTGGCCGGTCATCCAGGGATTCAGCGACTTCAGGGCCTGGGCAAAGCGCCCCGGCAACAGCACCTGCTTGTAACTCGTACGGCCCAAGGTGCCGTCTAGCCCCAGCACCTCATCAAAGGCATACACCGCCGTCCACCCCAACTCCTTCTCCAGCAGTTCGGCGGCACTGGCCTGTATCAACTTATCTTCACTGAATTCCTTCGACATAAATAATTAGATTAAATCAGGTAAATTTGAATCGATTCTCTTAGCATTTGTCTGAGCTAATGCTCGTCCCATATAAGAAACACTATAAGCATAAGGAATATTATTCCACCAGAGCCTTACTTCTTTTAAATATGGGTGTGAATCCCACAATTCAATGAACTTCTCTTTGGAACTATTCAAAATGTTTTGGTCTTTGCAATATAAATCGAGAATCCTTTCTTTAACACTACTCTTGTCTTTGAGATACTCATCAACATCATCTACTAATGACCCTTTAAATACTAAATATCCATCCATACACTCATTATCAATTAAATAGGAACGGGGTATATTGTTCTCATCAAGAATAGCATAAGCACTATCTAATTCATCTGATCCCTTTCTTATGCCCACACATACATTAAATCTTTGGCATAAATACCTTTTTGAATCCACTTTATTCAATGAAGATAATCGTAAAGCCCCTAACATATCAAGATGGTCCATCCAATTCACTCCTTCTGGAAGCTTCATGTATATCATGTTCTTAAATAAGTTGTTTAATATTTTCAAAGCGCTAGAAATCGTATCTGATATTGGTGCATAAAACTGGAAAGCACAAACAACGGTAAGTGCACATAAAGCATCATTGTCGATTTCATCAACTATTCTGATGGCATGGTGTATTCCTGCGTCAATCTTTCTGTCATCCCCTTTTGTAATGTGGCAACATAACAGCTCTGATAACAAACTCAAATCTTCTACTCTGTCAGTTTTAGCAGCAGTAACTTGAGCATCTCTTAACAAAAACTGGAATTTTGGATCCCGGAAAACCTCCATTTGGCCTTCCATCTTTATTATTCTTGGAAATAGCTCACGACCTAAAGACTCTATTCTCTCATTTGTAGTGGTAAACGCTTCATCAGTATACTCTTTTGCCGCCTGAATTTGCATTTGGTAGTAAACACTTGCAGCTTGATTAACATCATCCGATGGTTGAACACCATAATAGTTAATGACTTGAGTGACGTTAACGTTACCTTGTCCCCCAATCTGATTTTGGACTGCATTGTCTCCTGCTGCTTGTTCTTGTTTTTTCTTGCTTAAATCCATATTTATCCGATTTGAGTTTGTTCTGAGTCATCACCAGCTTCCTGACGTTGACTCATATTCTTTTTATCTGGGGATTTTACATCTTGCCTCTGTTTAGCATTCTTACCAGCTTTTTGTTTTTGACTAACCTTGCCGTTTTTGTAATACCAAAAACAACCTCCTCCAGCAACACAAAGCCCTATCAATATACTGATTAGTTCAGTACCCAAGCCATCAAAAAAAGTATTAACGTCCATATCTTATCAAAAAACTGCTAATTCTCCTTTTGAAGTGACCCCAAAAAGTTGGACGGGTTAAACATTAATGGCTTAAAGAAAGAGTTCGGTATTGCACCGGGCTCTTTCCTTTTAACCGGGATTTAATTCTTTTATTGTTATAATAGTCTATATATTC
>JAEETL010000063.1 GCA_016290325.1 Muribaculaceae bacterium | reverse complement strand
TAAGAGCGAGTTCGTGGTCCCTGCAAGTGATCTTGCTGTCATGAGTGGCGGTACGATTACGGGCATGAAGTTCTACGTTTCGAGCGTCAGCACGGGAGGTAGCGGATGGAACAGTATTCAGCAAGTGTTTGTGAAAGAAATTGATTCACCAACACTCAGCGCCTATGGAGGCCCTACAGACGCCACCGTTGTGTGGGAAGGTTCGCTTACCTGCCCCACCGGTCCTGGTGAACTGGAGATTACCTTCAGTACGCCTTATACTTACTATGGAGGAAACCTGCTCGTCGGTGTTTACAACACGACGGACAATTCCTACCGTTTTGTTTATTTCTACGGAGAGAACGTAAATGGTGCCAGCGGTGCAGGTTCAGATGGTACCTCACTCGCTAATGTTTCATTCACTCAGCGCAATTTCCTGCCCAAGACCACCTTCACGTATTCAATTTGCGAAGCTCCTGCTGGACTGACCGTCAGTAATGTGACCTCTACCACTGCTACCTTCGATTGGACAGAAAACGGTGATTCTGAGTCATGGTACATCTACTATCGCCCTGACTCCCCATCTCCAGTTCCCTTCCCATATGATTCTATTCCGGTTTACACGAACCCATTCACACTAACGGGTCTAGTGTCTAACGCCAATTACCAGGCGTTTTTGGTTCCTTCCTGTGGTGTGGGTATGGAAGATAGCTACATGTTCTCTAGCGATGTCGTGTTCTTCACCACTTTAGAGCAATGCCTAACACCTCAGAACGTGGCAGTAACGAACATTACAGAAACTGAGGCAACGGTGACTTGGTCTGACTACAACGATGTTTATCAAGTGGAAATAGGCAGTCCTAGCGAAAATAATATCACCCTGCTGAACGAGAATTTCGACAACGGGTTTCCCAACGGCTGGAACAACGACTCCTCCTATCCGTGGACAATCATTAACGGCCACATACAAAGCGGCAACGCGGGCGTGTCAAGTTCAACGTCCAGCATCTCGCTCTCGATGTACTTAGATAGCGACGGTACCGTGCAATTCGACGCTGAGTGCAAGGGAGAAGGCTCGTACATTGCATATGACAAATGCATTTTCTCTATTGATGGCGAACAGCAATTCACTTATGGTGCCGGCATTTCAGGTTGGAATCACTACAGCTTCGATGTCACTGCTGGTGAGCACACCTTAACTTGGTCGTACTCGAAGGATGCCTCCATTAATCCTAATGGCGACTACTTCGCCGTCGACAATGTGATTATAGGTATCAACGAAATAGCATGGAATGCTTCTTTTGATGTTCTGAATCCGCCATACATTCTTACCGGCCTGGATCCAACCACTGAGTATTTCGTACATGTTAGAGGAATATGTGAACCCAACCAGACGCAACCTTATTATACTAACTGGAGCGAGTCCAAAAAATTTAAAACACTCGGCTACTACACCGTCACTGCTGGCGTCAGTCCAGCCAATGGAGGTACGGTTACAGGCGGTGGAGTATACTATTCGGGCGACACCTGCACCTTGACGGCCACTGAAAACCTTGGTTACTACTTATACAACTGGACGAAGGACGGCGAACAAGTCGGTAATTATTACGATTCCACGTACACCTTCGTTGTCACTGAAAATGCCAACGTCGTGGCCAATTTCCAGCAAATCGAATACTACCCATATATAACATCCATGCCCGAAGGAGGCGGTTGGGGTGAAGTTGTTGGCCTCGATTACACCACCTCTGGTGCCATCCATTACGGTGATACAGTCACCCTCCGAGCCATACCTAACGAGGACTTCCGTTTCTACAAATGGACCATGTGGGTTGGTACTGACAATGACTACTATAACATAGATTTATCCACCGATTCCATTTACACTTTTACGTTTGATGAGAACTTCGTTGGCTTCGATGCAGGGAATCAGGGCGAAATCGAATTTGTTGCCAATTTCGTCGAAAGCATAGGCGACTGTGTACGTCCTTTGGATCTCACCGCCACCGAGGTTGGACCCACCTCCGCCACCCTCAGTTGGACTGAGCTAGGCACTTCCCAAGCATGGATGATGTACTACCGCCCAGCATTTACACCGGCATACGTCCCGTATGATTCTCTTGAGATTTACCAAAATCCATATACACTTACAGATCTCCAACCCAACACCGCTTATGAAGCATATATAGTTCCTTCCTGCGGCTTTACGGATGGCCTAGCAAACCCATACCTCGCAAGCAACACTGTAACATTCACCACCCTCGAAGCCTGCCCAGCCCCCTTTAACTTGCAAGTGAGCAATATCACCCATAACAGCGCTACGGTAGCATGGACTGGCTATAACGATGAGTACACTTTAAGTTACAGAGTAGCTACCGAATTGATTGACCCCGTGTTCAGCGAAGGCTTTGAAGGCGGTGTTATTCCTCAAGGATGGAGCAACGAAGGCGATGCTTCTTGGGAAGTAGGTGTTGGTGAATCCGAATACGACACTATTAGCCCACATAGTGGCAACTATACTGCACAGATTACCCACAACAACTCCCAAGAACAAACCTATTTTGTCACACCCTCTATGAATTTGGGTGGCCAAAACGACTTGGCACTCTCCTTCTGGTATATCAACAAATCCTGGGGCGGCGATATTGATGAACTTGGGGTTTACTACCGCTTTGGCACACAAGGCGCACAAGGCGCATGGCAACTGTTATGGAGCACTACAGAAGCACATGAGACGTGGACAAACCAAGTCGTCGAACTGACGGGGTTGTCCGATAACTATCAGATTGGCTTCTTGTTCACTGACCATTACGGCTACGGCGTTGGCTTGGATGACATCGTCATTGCCCATGAACAAGTCAGTGAGTGGATTACGTTGTCCGTTGCTACTAACCCGCTAGAACTCACTGGCCTCACACCCGGCACAAACTATGAAGTGAGAGTTATGGGCTCATGTGATGAAACACAAACAGGATGGAGCAATAGTGCATTCTTCACCACAACCGACGCTGTGTACTACACCATCACGGCTTCGGCCAACCCAGCCGCTGGTGGTAACGTGACAGGTGGAGGCACCTATATGCAAGGCGCAAGATGTACATTGACTGCAACAGCCAACACCGGCTACACCTTTACCAACTGGACTAAAAATGACGGCACAGTGGTTTCCAATAATGCCACCTATACTTTCAACGTCACTGAGTCAGGTGCTTACGCGGCCAACTTCACGCTCAACAGCTACATGGTCACTGCCTCGGCCAACCCGACCGAAGGCGGAACCGTCACAGGTGGCGGCACTTACAACCATGGACAAAACATCACTCTCACGGCAACGGCCAATGAGGGATACACCTTCACTGGTTGGAGTGACGGAGTCACCACCAACCCACGCACGGTCACAGTCACTGGGCCTGCCACCTATGTCGCCAACTTCGAGCTCCAAAGCTTCAACATCACTGTCTCCGCCGATCCTACAGAGGGTGGAACGGTGTCTGGTGGGGGTACTTATAACTATGGCAGTTCTGTTACCCTGACAGCCACGCCTGCTGCGGGCTATGCCTTCCTCAACTGGACCAAGAACGGAACCGTGGTAAGCACCAATGCCAACTACACGCTAAACATCACCGAAGGCGGAACTTATGTGGCTCACTTCAGCCAAAACAGCTACACGCTCACCATTAACTACAAGTTCGCAAACGGCACTACCGCTGCACCAACCCATACCGAAAATGTCAGTTACGGTGCATCCTACAGCGTCACCTCGCCCACCATCACTGGCTACACACCTGACCAGGCGGTCGTTTCGGGCACGATGGGTGCTGAGAACGTGACGGTTGATGTAACTTACAGTGTCAACAGTTACACGCTCACCATTAATTACAAGTACGCCAACGGCACTACCGCTGCACCAACCCATACCGAGAGCCTCAACTATGGCGCATCCTACAGCGTAACTTCGCCCACCATCACTGGCTATACGCCTAGCCTGCCCGTCGTTTCGGGCACAATGGGTGCCGAGGATGTCACGGTCGATGTCACTTATAGCGACAACAGTTACACGCTCACCATTAATTACAAGTACGCAAACGGCACTACCGCTGCACCAACCCATACCGAAAATGTCAGCTACGGTGCCTCCTACAGCGTCACCTCGCCCACCATCACTGGTTACACGCCTGACATGCCCGTCGTTTCGGGTACGATGGGTGCCGAGGATGTCACGGTCGATGTAACCTACAACGTCAACAGCTACACCCTCACCATCAATTACAAGTACGCAAACGGCACTACCGCTGCACCAACCCATACCGAGAGCCTCGACTACGGTGCTTCATACAACATTACATCGCCTGCCATCACGGGTTACACGCCAAACTTGCCCGTCGTTTCGGGCACAATGGGCACCGAGGATGTCACGGTCGATGTCACTTACAGTGTCAACAGCTACACCCTCACCATCAACTACAAGTTCGCCAACGGCACTACCGCTGCACCAACCCATACCGAGAGCCTCGAATACGGTGCATCCTACAGCGTCACCTCGCCCACCATCACAGGCTTCACGCCTAGCCTGCCCGTCGTTTCGGGCACTATGGGAGCTGAGGATATCACGGTCGATGTCACTTACAGCGACAATAGTTACATCCTTACCATCAACTACAAGTATGAAGATGGTACTATCGCTGCACCAACCTATACCGAAAATGTCAGCTACGGCTCCTCCTACAGCGTCACTTCGCCTACCATCACAGGCTACACGCCTGACCTGGCGGTTGTCACGGGCACGATGGGTGCTGAGAACGTGACAGTCGATGTCACCTACGCCATCAACAGC
>JAEETL010000013.1 GCA_016290325.1 Muribaculaceae bacterium | reverse complement strand
GATTGTCATGGCCACCGCCAAAATTCTCGACAGTCACCTCACCGTTGTCAACCGCGATAAGGCCCTTACCTACTGTCCAAATAGTGTCGTTGAACACCATCTGTGAGGGATTGACCATGACATCGGCCTTGAGCTTGCCGCTCTCACCGCGGTCCAATAGGGCGCTCAGGTTGAGATTGCCGTTAAATTTGCGCGGGGTGACGGTGTCATTCTCATCCATTTTCACACACCATCCCAAATTGCCGTCCAGCCTGTTGTTTTGGCCGCTCATGTCAATCGCAAGGTTAACCTTTTTCCCGTTCTTGATAGGATAGATCGATGTAGCGTTCAAGACCACCTTGTCGGTTTCGCTGTCCAGCTTGGCTTCGATGCGGGTCTTGGTGATGAACTTGTTGCCCTGCTTCATGTATGGGGCATCCAGCACGACATTAAACCGGTTGTCGCTCTCGTTCATGTCACCCTTGATAGTGTATTGGTAGAACGGATAAACAGGCAAGTTGAGCATTTCGTTCAACTGGTCGTCAGGAGTGACTTCAAAATCAAATTCCACGTTGTTGGGATTTCCAGCATGGGCATAAGCCTCATAATCCCCGAAATACTGCGGGAAAGCGCTGGAAAGCATGTGCTTCACCGTCGGAACTATCGTCTTAAAGTCATATTGTCCCCTGATGGAGCCCTTGATGTGGTCGGTATTGATGTCAATCACCTTTTCCTCGCCATCGTTATCGGAACTCAAGCTGAAACTGGCGATGTGCAATCCTTTACCCTTGGCATCGGCAAACGAGACGTTTTCCAGTTCGATAAGGCCCTTGGCATTGTCCAGGGTATTTCCCCAAAACGCGGCTGCTGCATTCATGTCTAGTTTGTGGTTGGGGAACTTATCGGCCAGTCCCAACTGGGCCAAATTCAGCCCCTTGGTGACGATATTCATCTCGTAGGTCGAGTTTTCACCAGCCAACACTGCCCGGCCGTCGATATTGACTTTACCGTTGGGGTCATTCATTGCCAACGTACCATTATAGTCGTTACCCTGCTTCTCCACATCGGCGGTGATGTCATGATAGCGCGTACCCTTGAAATCGACAAAGGGGATGTGCCCCTGGAGGTGTCCCGACACGTCATTACCATGGATAGTCGCGTCAATCTGGGCATCCATCGCCACTTCGTTCAATAGGTCACCCTTATCCAGGAGGGTGCCTAGTTTCAAACCATCGGTCTTGACGTGGCCGTTAAACCTCGTAGTGCCGGCATGCTGGGCCAGCGTACCGTCAAGGTAAGCAGCACCCAGCGAGGTACCCACATCACCATTGAAACGCAGGTTATTGCCCGTGCCATGCAACTCGCCGTCGAGGGTGATATTGCCGCAATGTGAGATGATGTTTTTAGCTTGGGGAGAAAGCGTGGTGATCAGGCTGGTGATATTGGCAATCTCTCCAGATTTGGCATCCAAGTCGATACGGTCCAAATCAAAGGAGTAGTAGCCGCCCTTAGTGGGCATGGAAAAACCACCCTGGGCATTCAAGGCGAGACCGCTATTGCCCGAGTGAACGCTAAGCGTGGGGAACTCGATGCGAGAGCCGTCACGCACGACATCAGCCGTGATGCGCAATGGTTCGGTGAAACTCTTGAGTTGAGGGAGGAAGGCCTTGAAATCTGACGGAGTGATGGTGCTGCCCGGTGTGCTTACCCGCAAGGGCATCTGAGCCAACTCATGCCCCAGTTCCTTGAGGGAAGAGTACTCGAGATGCATGTCATCGAGACGGATGTCACTACTAGGCAATTTCACTTTTATGTCTTGAATGTCCAAGGCATTATCAGTGATGTGGACATTGGTGGACATCCGCTGCAGCGAGAAACCGCTCTGCTCATCAAAGGAGAGGCGCTTGACCCTGATGTCAAAATCGTTGTTCTTGAGGCGCGGCAACGTCAAATCGGCCATTAGATTGTTAACGGCCACGTGATTAACATCAAACTGGCCTGATTTGTGAGGTTGGTCCAAAACGTCATAGGTGAGCGACGACTTGCGTATAACGACTGTTTTGACCTCCACGTCAAAGGGCTTGGGCGGCTTGTCATCCTTGGGCTTGAACGCGTCGATGATAAACTGAATGTTAGTGGGACTAGCCTTGTCAGGACGCGTCACATGGCCGTTGAGACCAATAATCTCGCCATAGGTAACCACAACGCGCTTATTGGCAATCAGATCCTTAAGGCTAATGCCCGCCCCCAGTTTACCAAGGGTCAACAGGGAATCGCCCTGTTGGTCATTGATAAGTACATCCTTGAGCTCCAGCTGGTTAAACGGAGTGACTGACACCGAGCCGATATCGACAGTGGTGTTGAGGTACTCGCTCAACGCCTTTTCGGCCTCCCGGCACAAGCGGTCCTGCACGGGTGGCAAGAGCAGCAACAGGTCGGCCATCGCAATCAGGGCGACAACGGTCACTAGCGTGGTCACTACCACGCTACGCAACACGTTATATGTCCCCTTTGATAGGTTCATCTTTTCTGTTTAAAAACCGACTGGTGCAATTTCAATGCCACAATTCACGAGCAAGCGTTAAAAATTCCTTATTCAGGCAAAGTATCACACTGTGCCAGCCACAGGCGTGACGAGGCGTCGCTGGGCATTCGCCAATCCCCACGCGGCGAGAGTGATACACTACCCACCTTGGGCCCATCGGGCAAGCAAGAGCGCTTGAACTGCTGGGCAAAGAAGCGACGAATGAACGTGCGCAGCCATTTCTTGATGGTGGCATTGTCATACTCGCCCTTGAAGGCCTTGCGGGCCAGCAAGTAGAGCTTAGCGGGCGTATAGCCGTAACGCAACATATTATACAAGAAGAAGTCGTGTAATTCATAGGGGCCCACAATGTCCTCGGTGACCTGCAAGATGGTGCCATCCTTAGCAGCAGGGGTCAACTCGGGACTGATGGGAGTGTCGAGCACGTCAAGCAACGTGGCACGGATGGCCTTGCCTTTCTTGGTGCCGTCGTCGAGCGATGAAGCGAACCAGCGCACCAGATGGCGAACCAGCGTCTTGGGAATGCTCACATTCACGTTGTACATCGACATGTGGTCTCCATTATAGGTTGCCCAGCCCAATGCGAGCTCCGACAGGTCACCCGTACCCAGAACGAGACCATTCACCTTATTGGAGAAGTCCATCAGTATCTGTGTGCGTTCGCGCGCCTGGCTGTTCTCATAGGTCACATCATGTACTTTGGGGTCATGGTCGATGTCCTTGAAATGCTGGGTCACAGCGGCAGCAATGCTGATTTCATGCAGGGTCACGCCCAAGGATTTGACCATCGCACAAGCGTTGGTATAGGTACGGTCGGTAGTGCCGAAACCCGGCATTGTAATGGCATGGATGGTCTTGCGGTCACGCCCCATGCGGTCCATGGCACGGACGGCGACCAACAGCGCCAATGTCGAGTCCAGTCCGCCCGACACGCCCACAACAATAGCAGGTATGCCAGTGAAATCCAGGCGGCGCATCAAGCCCTCAGTCTGGATGGAGATAATTTCCTCACAACGGGCATTCAAGCGGTCATCCTCTACAGGGACAAAGGGAAGGCGGCGCACGGGACGCAGCAGCTCTTCGCGCTCATAGTCAATCGTCCCAGCCACCTTCATGGCCACATGCTCAAACTGTGTGCCAAACTGCACCATGCTGTCGGCAAAACTGCCGTTCACACGGCGCTCGTTCTCTAGAGCGGCAATGTCGATATCTGCGACTGACAATTGGGGTTGAGTGGTGAAACGTTCTCCCTCGGCGATAATCTTGCCGTTCTCGGCGATGACAGCATTCCCGCCAAAGACGAGGTCGGTGGTCGATTCGCCGTAGCCACAAGAGGCATAAACATAGGCAGCGATACATCTTGCGCTCTGGCTCTTGATCAAATCCATGAGATAGGTGTGCTTGCCGATCACCTCGTTGCTCGCCGACAGGTTCACAATGAGGTTGGCGCCGTTGATTGCAGCAGTGCTGCTGGGTGGCGCCGGCACCCACAGATCCTCGCAAACCTCGACAGCGATACGGGCTCGCCCAGCCTCGAAAATCAGGCCAGTCCCGAAATAGACTTTCCTGCCGTCGACCACGATGCTATCCTTGCCGGCAAGGGCGGCAATGTTGCTTGAAGTGAACCAACGCTTCTCATAGAACTCCTTATAGTTAGGAATATAGGTCTTGGGGACGGCCCACATGTCACCATGGTTAATGACAACAGCGCAGTTGAACAGGTGGCCGCTGCAACGCAACGGTGCGCCCACAACGACCATCACAGGCGTGTCCTTGTACTTGTCACATATCTCGACAAGCGCCCGTTCGGCAGCATCGAGCAACAACTCGTTGCCAAACAAGTCGGCACACGTGTAGCCAGTCACACACAATTCAGGCAACACGACGATGTGGGCACCAGCCTTCACGGCACGGTCCACGCCCTCGATAATACCAGCCGTATTGCCCTCGACATCGGCAACATTTACCCGAGGAACAACTGCCGCCACACGCATCAGCCCATAATCGGGCACCGCCAGATTCTTCTTCTTTGCCATAATCCTTGCTATCGTTTCATTAGGTTTAACCTGCAAAGTTAAACATTTTCAGCAAAAAATGCCACATTCCACCCCCAAAAAACAGCTCGCCTCCATCCTAAAAAAAACAATAGGATTTCACAAAAGACTTAAAGAAAAACCATAATTAGTTACTTTTCAATAGATTAACGACAATTATCACCCTGTGATCTTCATTTTATGTTACATGGATGGCATCGGTTGGAAACAAACCATAAAAACAGGCTCTCATGGGCAAGTACCCCATGAGAGCCTGAAGGCTTTTTTCACCAATGCTCACCTAGAAATGAGCGTTGGTCCCGTGCGCCATGTGGCGGCGCTGATAAGACGGTTATTTCTTTTTGTATTTGTACTTGACACCCAGGTTATACATGATAAAGGCTTGGATGTCGGTGTACTCGTCGATGATCTTGCTGATGGGCTTGCTGTGGCCGTGGCCAGCCTTGCTGTCGATACGGATAAGCTTGGGCTGGTCACCGGTGTTACAGTGCTGCAACTCAGCGGCATACTTGAAGCTATGAGCCGGCACCACGCGGTCGTCGTGGTCTCCAGTGGTGACCAGGATAGCGGGATAGCGAGTGCCATCGTTCTTGATATTGTGGAGGGGCGAGTAGCCGCGCAGGTACCTGAACATCTCGGGGCTGTCATCGCTGCGTCCGTAATCAGGAGCCCAGTTCCAGCCGATGGTGAACTCATGGTAGCGCAGCATGTCCATCACGCCCACCTGGGGCACAGCTGCGGCGAACAGGTCGGGACGCTGGTTAACCACAGCACCCACGAGCAGACCACCGTTACTTGCACCGTTGCAAGCGAGTTTCTCGGGACAGGTGTACTTGTTAGCGATGAGCCACTCGGCAGCGGCGATGAAATCATCAAACACATTCTGCTTGTTCATCTTGGTGCCAGCCTGATGCCACTCCTCGCCATACTCACTACCACCACGCAGGTTCACATAAGCGCAAATGCCGCCGCAGTCAAGCATGGCAAACAGGCAGCGGGTATAGGTGAAGGCGGGGTTGAGGCCCACGTTGAAGCCGCCGTAACCATAGAGGAAGGTGGGACGCTGGCCGTCGCGCTTCAAACCTTTCTTATACACGAGGAACATGGGGATGCGCGTTCCGTCCTTGCTGGGGAAAAATACTTGCTCGGTGACATAGTCATCGCTCTTCAAGTTTACCTTGGGCTGGAAGAAAAGTTCGCTCTTGCCTGTCTCGAGGTCATACTTGTAGATAGCGCCGGGGAAGGTGTAGCTAGTGAAGCTATAGAACACTTCCTTGGCGGTCTTCTTGGAACTGAAACCAACTGATCCATAGGTGGGCAGCTCAATTTCACGGATGAGCTTGCCATTCTGGTCATAGATGTAGGGATGGCTGGAAGCATCCTTGTCGTAGGTGAGGATGAACTTGTGGTCGGCCATCTGGGCACCGGTCAACACCGATTCCTGCTCGGGAATGAACTCAGCGCAGCTGGCGGGGGACAGGGTCTCGGCGTCGTAGGTGATGATCTTGCCCTTGGGAGCATTCTCGTTGGTCATGACATAGATTTTGCCGTTGTCAATGCCGATGATGCCGCGCTCATACTTCATGCCGCCGATGAGCTGCACATAGTGCGGGTTGCGGTCCTTGAGGTCCTTGACATAGATGTCGTTGCCCTCGGCATCGCTCTTCCACAGGATGACGTAGCGCTCGTCCTCGGTGACACTCACCTGGTGGAAGTGGAGAGGCTCGCTCTTGTCCTGATACTCGACGTAATCCTGGCTTTGGGGCGTGCCCAACTTGTGGTAATACACCTTCTGGAACTCGTTCTTGGAAGACTTGGCATCCTCGGGGGCATCATAGCCACTGTAGAAGAAGCCGTCACCCAACCATTGGGCATCGGTGAACTTGGCCCAAACGATGTGGTCGTCGAGCACACGGTTCTCCTTGAGGTCTTTCACAAAAATCTCATTCCAGTCACTGCCGCTACGGGTGATGATATAGGCCAGGTAGCGTCCATCGTTAGAGAAATTGAGCTGCTGCAGGGCCACGGTGCCGTCCTCGCTCAGCGTGTTGGGGTCGAGCACGAGCTTGTGGTTGCCGTTCTTGTCATACTCGTAGAGGACGCTCTGGTTCTGCAGACCGTCGTTCTTGAAAAAATAGAATTTGTCCTTTACCTTGAAGGGAGCACCCATCTTCTCGTAGTTGGCGAGTTCGGTGATGCGCTTCTTCACGTCCTTGCGGAAGGGGATTTTTGACAGGTAGTTCTGAGTCACCTTGTTCTGGGCGTTGACCCAGGCCTCGGTTTCGGCGCTGCGGTCATCCTCGAGCCAACGGTAGGGGTCAGCCACCTGGGTGCCGAAGTAAGTGTCCACCGTGTCCACGCGGCGCGTGTCAGGGTAATTGATGCGAGCCTGCGTCGACATGGCCGACGCTGCAATCAATGCGCTCATGAGTAAAATCCTTTCTTTTCTCATTGTTAGATTGTTAATTTATTGTTTATGGTTATTGGTTGATTGGATTGTCATATCGGTGCGATAAGGGGTCAATTGCTTTGCAGGGCAAATTTTATTCTGTCAAAGCGTCGTGCCAGCAGGTCTTCACGCTTGATGTAGAAGTAGATGATGCCGTAGTCGCCGAGCAGCAGGTCGTGAGGAAACTTGTCATCTTTATTTTGGTACTCACAATTGGTGGAATAGAGTTGCAATAGGAGTACATCATCAGACAGGTCATCGACGATGGGCCCTTGAATAAGGAAGGGATAACCGAGCATACTGCCGATATCAGTATGGGATTCGTCCCACAATAGAACAATTGCCTCATAGCGCGCATCTTCATCCTCCTCGCTGACGGGCTTAAAAGTCGAGAGGGTGGGGTAGCTCGTGAATCGGCTGAATTGCAAGCGGCATTCTTGCAACTGGTATTCTTTGTCGAGATTTACAGGATATTCGAGGGGATGCAGTTGTGAAGAAGGCAGGTCATTATAGATCACTCGGACATCGTTCTCATTGCCGTTCCTATCCATCTGGCTGAGTTCGTAGAAGAAATACAGTTGTCCGCTTGTGGGCAATAGGTTCTCATGGTCGAGGGACGTAAGGTCCGCACAATCGATTTGCAGCAGCAATGATAGGGGGCGCCCGCTGTTGTCGTGCGGCCACTGGAAATTGGCTGGAACGTCAGGCCGTCCGCCATATTTGGAGCAACCCGCAGGCAATGGGGCCGTGCCTTTGTCCGCAAATGAAATCCGAATGGCATCTCGGCCAGAAGGCTTGAGCAACTCCATGTATTGGTTCACCTTTTCTTCATGCCTGTCCATTTTGGCGGTCTCATCATCCAAGAGTCTTCTGAGTTCCTTGTGAGCTTTGCAGTATCCGAGAATCATCAGCAGCATGACTGCTACGAGCATGATGATGTGCGGCATGCTCTCGGTATCCCAGCCAGCGAGTAGCTTGAAAAAGGCAACAACGCCTATTATCATGCAGATGGCCATTATCATACTGAATATCAGCTTTCTGTCTTTCATCATGTCCAAATCAGTTGATATGAGTTATAAAAAACATGAACAGGAAATATCGCATGATTGAATCTCTCGGTCCACGATTAGGGGGTTACTGCTCGAGGGAGGCGATGACGTTGAGCAGGGCCTGACCTACCTCGGCGAGGGTGGCGGGGCTGATGTGTTCCATCGTGTCATCAACTGTGTGCCAAACAGGGCAAAAACCAGTTTCACTGTCGGTCCTCATGTCGATGATGTCCACACAGGGGATGCCAGCGCGATTGATGAACACATGGTCATCGGTGACAGCGCCACCATCGGCTTGGATGAAGTGTTCTCCGCCAGCGCAACGCCAAACGGCATCAGTGAAACCACTGGCATAGTACATTGAGTAGTACTCGCGGGAAAAACGTGCATCGGGAGCACCCACCATGTCGAGCAGGATGCCGAATAACGGCTTATAGCCAGCCACATGTGGGTGTTGTGTCCAGTACTGGGTACCCAGGCCCCACGACTCCTCATCGTCGGTAATGCCCATGTCCTCAGCATCCACCAGCACGATATCGATGCCCAGCTTGGTGCTGTCGGTCTTAAGCTGGCGTGCCAGTTGAAGCAAAACGGCCACACCACTAGCGCCATCGTTGGCACCCATCACGGGTTTGGTATGGTTGGCTTTGTCAGGGTCGTTGTCGGCCCAGGGGCGCGTGTCCCAATGGGCAAGCAGCAACAAGCGTTGGGAAGCATCAGGATTGATGACCCCGATGATGTTCTTGATACCCAACTTCTTGCCCTGGCCAGTCGTCACATTGCCCTGTTGCACGATCACGGTGTCACACGACGCCTTCAACGTCGATGTGAGCCACTCGGCACACTTGGCATGAGCAGGAGTGGCAGGTACACGTGGCCCGAAGTCACATTGCTGACGGGCTAGCGCCAACGCGGCCTGTCCGTCAAATGCCGCCCTTGATGCCACTTGGCTTGTAGTGGAGGTGGGGTCGGCAGCGACACTCTCGCTACTGGCTGAGTTTCCCGTACTGCCACAAGCCGTGATCATGGTAGCCAAAATGATATATAATAATGTCATTTTCATGTCGTCAAGAAAAAATAAAGATGCGATATGTCTTTCTCCGCTTTGATGCGGATACGACATACCGCATCCTTGTTAATCTAGTCTTTATAAGATACTGTGTTGATTATTTGCCCTCCTTGGCAGGCTGGTCCTTAGCAGGAGCGGCCTGATCGGCTGCGGGGGCAGCAGCGGGAGCTGCAGCGGCAGGAGCCTCCTCGGCCTGAGTGCCGAAGTTGGGAGCCTGAGTCTCGGTAGTGGGTAACTTCTTGATCTGGGGACCAGCCTCAACGATGCTGGGTGAAGTCACAAATGCTGTAGCGATACTAGCTGCACAGATAAATCCGGCCAGAATCCAAGTTGCTTTCTCAACAAAGTCGGTGGTCTTACGAACACCCATGAACTGATTGTAGTTGTTCACGTTGGCAGCGAGACCGCCACCTTTTGATTTTTGAATAAGGATTACACCGATCAACAGAATCGATGCGATCATGATAAGAATTGCTAAGATGTTGTACATTTTTTCTTATTTTTTGTCGTTTAGTGTCTCATTTAGGACCAATTTGGCCAAAAATCGAATTTGGTCTGCAAAGTAAATACTTTTTTCTGGATATTTCAAACTTAATCCCTTAATAATTTCAAGTGCCTGTGAATATTTGTGTCTGGCGATGTACATTTTAGCTAGACTTTCACTAAGCATTGAATCATCGGTTTTGGTAGGATTGTCGATGACTTCTTCGGCAATCTCAGCCTTCTCTTCTTCTCCCACAGGACTAGTGATGGGAACCTTGGAAGCCTGTTCGCCCAACTGCATCTGTTCGGCGATGAACTGGTTGATGAGTTCGTCCTGTGAATCGCCCTCGGTGGGTTGGACGCCGCCTTCCTCTTTTTCTTGAGCAGCAAGCACATCGGCATAATCCGGAGTCGGGTTAAAGATGGCTCGGCTGATGGCTTCCACCTCACTGGGGCTGGTCTTGCCGTACTGTTCAAGAAAACGGTCGATGGTATTGATGGTGTCGGGCGTATCGGGTACGGCCTCGGGTGGATAGAAACCCGCCAGTTCAGCACCTCCCTCCCCCAGGACCAGTGATAACGCGCTCCTGTCAGGGAAAGAGATGGAAAGACGTGCCAAGACATACTCGTTGCCCTTGACACCATTGCGCTTGAGATACATCAACGCGGGTAGCACGCTGTAGGGTGCCTCTCGCTCAGCATCCTCCAGCCATGTCCTGGTCAGCTCGATATCATCGCCTGCCGCCAACCTCTTGAAGTCCTCAATCCATGCTGCCATGAACGCTCAAAACTCTAAATTGTAACATAAAGAATTACCAATCGCCCAAGGTCGCGTTGAAAATCAGGTCAGCAAGATCCTTGCAAATCTGGTTACACAACTCATCCTGCACATCGACCAGCAGTTCGCTGCTCGAGAAATCGCGATAGGCGCTGAAGGACAAGTCCTTGGAAAGATTCTGGTTCTTGTTGTTGATATATTTCACCTTGACTGTGATGGTCAAGCGCGTCTGGCTCGCATAAGCGTCCTCGCCCACAGCCTGCGGCGACAACTGATAGTTGGTAATCTCTCCCTCCATGCGCAGGTCGGCATTATTGCCGTCAATGACGCGCAAACGCGTCTGCTGGGCGATCATGTCGGTCATGCGGTTCTCAAACATCGATTGCAATGGCGGATAAACCAGCGCCGCACGGATGGGGAAGTCACCAAAAGAGATGGTCTTATAGACGTTGTAGTCGATGGATGCGCCGTTGAGCGTGTACCGGGGGACACATGCCTGCCACAGGGTGGTGGCAACCACGAGGGTTAATATGATAAAGAGCCGTTTCACTGCCTTTCCAGGTTGTATTGCTTGATTTTACGGTACAGGGTGCGCTCCGAGATATTCAGTTCCTGGGCCGTGAGCTTGCGGCGGCCGTTATTGCGACGCAGGGCACTCTCAATCGTCTCGCGCTCGGTTTCGTCAAGGGTCTTGACGGTCTCGCCTTCAACATCCAGGGGAACCTCGTCCACGTGGCCCAAGTCATGGGTCGAGTGCTGCATGTTGCGGTAGGGAGATGACATGCCCATGTCAGCGTTGCCTCCCATGTCGAGTAAGGGGTTGGCGTCGCGCTTGAGCTCATGCACCGTCGAGGAGACATGAGACGATGGCGTTCCGCTGTCCATGCGTTTCTTGAGTGCCTCGATCTCGGCCCTCATCGACAGAATGAGGGTAAACAACTGCTCACGCTCGGCGTTATAGTCAAAATTGGGCTGGGACTGCACCGTCAGGGCCGTGCTGCGGTTGCTGGGCATGTACTGGCTCAGGGTAGCGGCATCCACTGTGTTACCGCTCTCAAATAGGGCGACCTGCTCAATAACACTCTTGAGCTGACGCACGTTACCAGGCCAGTGGAACGACTTGAGCAAGCGCTGGGCATCCTCGGTGAGGGTGACCTCACTGGTACGGTTCTCATTAATGAAGTTGCGCAGGAACAGCCTGGCCAGCAGCACAATGTCATCGCCACGGTCGCGCAGGGGAGGCACGTTGATTTGCACTGTCGAGAGGCGGTAGTAGAGGTCCTCGCGGAATTTTCCATCCTTAACGGCCTGCAGCATGTCCTTGTTGGTGGCAGCGACCACACGGATGTTGGTCTTGCGTACAGTGCTATCGCCCACGCGCAGATATTCGCCATTCTCAAGCACGCGCAGCAAGCGGGCCTGGGTGCTCATAGGCATCTCGGCCACCTCGTCAAGGAAGATGACGCCACCATCAGCCTCCTCAAAATAACCCTTATGGTCGGCAATAGCGCCCGTGAAAGAGCCTTTCACGTGGCCAAAGAGCTCGCTGTCGATGGTGCCCTCGGGGATAGCGCCACAGTTCACGGCGATATACTTTTTGTGCTTGCGGGGACTGCTCTCGTGGATGATTTTCGGGAAAGATTCCTTACCCGAACCGCTCTCACCGATGATGAGCACGCTCAAGTCGATGGGCGCCACGAGCATGGCGCGGCGAATGGCGGCAATCAGTGCGGGAGACTCTCCCACGATGCCAAAGCGCAGTTTGAGTGCGCGTATTTCTTGGTCGGTTATTTTTGTTGCCATTTCTTCATTTTATAAGTTTCGTTTTTCAGGAACACGCCCAATTCCTCGGGCGTCTTGTACTGCGCGTACTCCTCGGGCATGATAGGATCATGCACGCTGACGCGGAAGTCGTAGCTCTTGCGACGGAACATCTCGGAGGGGAGCCTGAGGGTGCGCAGTTTCCAGCTGATAGCACCCATCAGTAATGATATCCAGCTGTTGTGGCCATGGATGTAGATGGGGATGACAGGCACCTTGAGTTTTTGGATCAAGCGCATGATGACAGGTTGCCACTCGCGATCCTCGACGCGCAGTTTCCACGTCAATTTGCTCACAGCACCAGCGGGGAAAAATCCCATCGGATGACCAGCCTTAACGTGTTTCAACGTATCGCTGATGCCCTGCATCGACACGGCGCGCTTGGCGGGATCTTCGCTGGCCAGCGCATCGACGGTGATAAAGTTGGGCATCATGCCGCCAATCTTGCTCAGGAGCATGTTAACCATGAACTTGTAGTCAGGGCGATGGGTGCCTATAATGTGAATCATCATCACGCCATCAACGGCTCCAAAGGGATGGTTAGTCACCGTGATGAACGGCCCCTCGGGCAGGTTGTCGAGCACCTCGCCATTATCATAGGTGATGGTGGCATTCAGGTCCTTAAGCACACCAGTGCAGAAAGGCACACCAGGCGTGTGGCAGTTGTGCCCGTGGATCCAGTTGGCGTCATCCATGTCAAATAAGTGGAATAACCACTTGACCAACTTGGGCTTGCCGTCAAAGAATGGCACCAGCTTGCGGACATCATCATAGTCCAGAATATCGGGCTTGATGGGCGTGGACTGCTGCTCAGTGGTCTGTTGAACGTTATCTTCTTGTTTTATCTTGTTTTCCTCCATTTTCTATCGTCAATATTTTTTCGGGGTGCAAAGGTACAATGATTTTTCGGGAACTGACACAAAACTAATGTTAAAATATGACATTTTGGCAGTATTTTACATTCTATCCCCTACCCGCCTGGATTGCCAACGTGAAGTGCAGGCTCCCACTAGGATGGTCATGATCTCACATCAAAAAAACAAACCCTGTGCTGCTGTAAAAGGCAGACACAGGGCCAGTTATATCTTAACGCCGCTAAACTCTGGCGGCTAGTAGTGCTTACTTGTAGGGATTCTGCTTGACGCGGTCGCTATCGGGTTCAATATTGGTGACGACATGGCGAGAGTTGCCACGCCACAGCACCTTGCCCTTGTACTCGTTATAGGAGAGGATGATGCGCTTGCCGTTGCCGGCCCATCGCATGGCCTCGCGGGCGAGGCTGTCGGACGGGATGCTGAACTCGAAATCACTGTGCAAAGCCGCAATCGTGTCCTCGATATACCCCTCGCTGATCATCTCACCCTCGACGGTCTTGAACACGGTGCCCTCGTTGCTCACTTTCATGATCCAACCTTTCTCCTGACTCACACGATAAGGGTGGAAATAGTATTGATAAACCCACCAGCCCAGGAAACAGGCCAAAGCCGCAATAATGAGCACAAGCAACATCTTGATGGAGTTGCCGCGCCGCTCGATTGTGGCTTCCTTGATTTCGCGCTCCTCACGTTCCTGCTCGGTTTCATGATGCACTTGAGGCTGCTCCTCAGGGGCATCATCGGTGAAATAGTCGTTGAAATTATCGTCCATATTATTAGTCTTTAGTCGATAGTCACTTGTCTTTATAATTTGATTTCATCGTTGGTTGTATCGACAACGGTTTTACCGGTCTCGATGCGACGGCGGTCGATGGCCATAGTGATGAACGCATAGACGCCCAGCACGATTAGCAGTAGCGTCTGGAATCCCCACACGAGCATGGCGAAAGTTGATGCACGGGGGTCAAAATTGTTGGTGGCGAAGACACCCACACCATAAAGCGAGAGTCCGAAGATGATGGCCACATGCCAAGCGCCTAGACCGCCGTTAGTGGGCACGCCCATGCCGATGCTGCTGAGTACAAACATCACAAGCACGGCCAACACGCTCAATCCGTTAGTAAAGGTAAAAGCCTTGGTGGCCAGGTACAGCTGCAGGAAGTAGCAGCCCCAAATGAGGATAGTGAGCAACAGGAACCACCACTTGCCTTCCATGCGTGTGATTGCAGCAAAACCATTCCACAAGTTGCGGGCCATAAGTTGGATCTTCTTGATGATCTTATTCTCGGTCTTCATAACCAGCAGCCATCCCAACGCAATAATGAGAATCGTGGTGCCAAACCAAATCCTGGCATCGCTGGCAACGCTCATGAAGTTCTCTTTCATCTGCGGATAAGCGTCGAAGAACTTGCTGAAGGCGCCCTGCGCGAGCAGGAAGGTGACAAAAGTCAGAGCCAGCACAGTGACGGTATCGGTCAGACGGTCGGCGACCATCGAGCCCATGACCTGGGTCACTGATGCTTTTTGACGGTTAGCGATATAGCCGCAACGCCACACCTCGCCCAAACGGGGGAAAGCCAAATTGACGGCATAGGTGCCGAAAATACTGTTCAACACAGCACTGAACGACGGCTTGACGTCAATGGCCTTAAGCTGGAGGCGCCACCTCAAAGCCCTGAAAACATGACTAAAAATGCTCACGATGGCAATGGGGATAAACCACCAATAATTCACATCGGTCTTGAGCGTATCCATCATGGCGTCTAAATCCACGTTCTTGTACAGAAAATACATCAGTCCCACGCCAATGACGAGGGGAATGCCGTATTTTATCAGGTATGAAATGGCCTTTTTCACTTTTTTTCGTTTAATGTTAAGTTAAAATGAAGCTCCCAATACTGTCAAACGCCAAAAAAAGGTTATCTTTGCACATTGCAAAAGACCCATTGGGAGCGTGCAAAGTTAGCAATAAATGTTAGAATAATGCGGAAAGTTAGAGCAAAAAAGTCATTGGGCCAGCATTTCTTGACCGATTTATCAATTGCTGAGCGCATCGCCCACACCCTGGACGACTTCAAGCACTTGCCGGTGCTGGAAGTGGGACCAGGAATGGGAGTGCTTACCCAGTTCCTGCTGGAGATGGGTCTTGACCTTACCGTCGTGGAACTCGACAGTGAGAGCGTGGACTATCTCGAGGCGTCTTTCCCGCAGCTGCACGGCCGCATCATCGGCGAGGACTTCCTGAAGATGGACCTCAAGCGGCTGTATGGCGACCGCCCCTTCTGCGTCATCGGCAATTATCCTTATAACATCTCTACACAGATTTTCTTCAAGGTGCTGGACTACCGCGACCAGGTGTTGTGCTGTAGCGGCATGTTGCAGCGCGAGGTGGCTCAACGCATCGCCGAGCCTCCCGGGAGCAAGACCTATGGCATCTTGTCGGTACTGTTGCTGGCGTGGTATGATATCGACTACCTGTTCACGGTTGATGAGCATGTCTTCAACCCACCCCCTAAAGTCAAGAGCGGCGTGGTGAAGCTTACCCGTAACAGCGTGACCGACCTGGGTGTTGACGAGCGCATGTTCAAGCGCATCGTCAAGGCATCATTCGGACAACGGCGCAAGATGTTGCGAAGCTCATTGAAGCCGATCTTCGGCGCCAACACCGCGGTAATGGAACGCGACGTGTTCCGACAACGTCCCGAGACACTGAGCGTGGAGGATTTTATCGACCTCACGCGGCTTGCAACATCACTCAACCAATCAACGACACCTGAAATGCAATGAAAGAGTTTACCGAAGAATATCTGTTGTCGCTCAACCAACTCATCGACAACAAAGACGAGGAAAAGGTAAAGGAGCAAATCCAAGATTTGCACCCTGCCGATATCGCTGAACTCGTGGGTGACCTCGATGACGAGGAAGCCCTATTCATCATGATGCTGCTCGACGATGAAACCGCCGCCGACGTGATGATCGAGCTCGACGAGGACCAGCGCCACGACCTGATGGAGCTGATGCCCAACGAGGAAATCGCCAAGCAGCTGGAACAGATGGACGCCAATGACGCCGTTGACGTGATCCAGGAACTTGACGAGGAGGACCGCGAGGACGTCATCAAGCACATCGACGATGTGGAGCAGGCCGGCGATATCGTGGACCTGTTGCAATATGACGAGGACACCGCCGGTGGTTACATGTCTACCGAGATGATTGTCGTCAACGAGAACATGTCGATGCCCGACTGCATCAAGGCGATGCGCCAGCAAGCCGAGGATATTGATGAAATCTACAATATCTATGTCGTTGACGACGATAACCGCCTGAAAGGCATCTTCCCCTTGAAGACCACGATCACCAACCCCTCGGCCTCCAAAATCAAGCATGTCATGGAGCCCGACCCCATCAGCGTGCGCACCGATACCGACATCGAGGACGTTGCCCTCGACTTTGAGAAATATGACCTTGTGGCGATGCCTGTTGTTGACAGTATCGGCCGCCTAATGGGCCGCATCACGATTGACGACATCATTGACCGCGTGCGTGAGCAGGGAGAGCGCGACTACCAGTTGGCATCTGGTATCTCGGGCGACCTGGAGACCGACGACAACGTCTTCCGCCAGGTGAGAGCCCGCTTGCCGTGGCTGCTCATTGGCTTGGTGGGTGGTATCATCAACGCCCTAATCCTGGGCGGTGGCGAGGGCGATGCCGACCTGTTGCGCATTCTGCCCGGCCTGGCGCTGTTCATCCCCTTGATTGGCGGTACCGGCGGTAATGTGGGCACCCAATCTAGCGCTATCGTTGTGCAGGGTCTTGCTAACGGTAGCCTGGACATCAAGCACGTGGGCAAGCACTTGTTGAAAGAGTTCAGTACGGCGCTCATCAATGCGCTGGTCATGGGCCTGCTCATCTTCCTTTACACACGCTTCTTCCCCGTGGATAACGACCCCACTAAGTCAAACATCGCCGCCGCAGCAGTGACGGCATCACTGTTCCTGGTAGTAATGTTTGCCTCGCTGTTCGGCACGGTGGTGCCTCTGGTGCTGGAAAGGATGAAGATTGACCCCGCCATCGCGACTGGTCCGTTCGTCACCGTGACCAACGATATTGTGGGCATCACCATCTACATGGCCATCAGCGGCTGGCTCATCAATCTCTTTACCGCCTTCATGGGTTAACCGACAATATTAATCGTCAAGGCCGCCCTCATGGGTGTTTAGAGTAAACTCGACGAGATTATAATTCTGATAATCAATACATAAACACTGTAGAGACGCAAAAATTTGCGTCTCTACAGTGTTATTTAGAGGATAACCCACTAAAAATCAGAAGATATCCTTATTTAGCTGGCACTATTTCCTTGGGTTTTTGTAAAGGCTTCTTGCCATGCATGATGCTATCAAAGTGCTGGATGACGGGTCGCAGTGTGGTCAGGCTATCGAAACTGATTGTGTCGGTTCTGAAATCGGCTTGCTTGGGTTCCTTCATCCCGATTTGAATATCGCGTGAACGTTCATCGGTAAAGGCCATGACCTCGTCCTCGTTAATGCCGATGAGTTTCATGTTCTTCCTGTTGAGATAGCGTATATTGGCCGCAATGTATTCCAACCAAGCCTTGCGCACATGAAAGTCCACTAATTTCTGCCTAAACACATTGTCGTTGAGCAGTTTGGTGAATGAGTGCTCTCCTGGTTTCATTTGGGAAACCACATCACTGATGGTGGCTTCGTATTCATTGACCCATTGATTCCAGTTGGCCTCGTTAGCATTCATCTCTGAGAAACACTTGCCCACGTTATCAATAAACTGGAAATTACCCATGTTTTTCCAAGTCTCAATACTGTTGCTAAAGATGTTCTCGGCTGTTTTGTCGTGAGTCAACGGATCAACGAGGGTCATCACCTCGAGGAGGAGGTTCTGAACTTCTTCGGGCGGAATCAGGTCAAGCGAGTCCTTTGGCAGCGAGAGCATCCAGGTTCCGATGGAGTCACATCTTGCGATTCTCTGAGACATTTCCTCGGCGGTTCTGGAGAAGTTCTCAATGTTGCTCATCACCATCATGGCCGACATCTTGCGGTCCTCAATGCGCTGGCAGCGGTCTAACAGGCCAGCGGTGCCAAAGGTGAGCACAATCGAGATGGTTGTACCGACGATGGTCAGGAACAATTCTCTCCAAGTTGACCCATAAGCCCAACTGCGAGCGCTACGAGGCATTCTTACTCTGATTCTAGGTATTTTCATCGTTCTATATCATTATTTGGTTGTTAGTCTTAGGTTTTGCGTAATTCCCAAAAGGCGACCGCGGCGGCAGCGGCGACGTTGAGCGAATCCACACCATGCTTCATGGGAATGCGCACGACATAGTTGGCCGCACTGATGACCTGATGGGCAAGCCCATCGCCCTCGGTGCCCATGATGAGCGCCAGGCGAGGTATTTGTTTAAGGGTGGGATCGTCGAGCGTGATGGAGTCGTCGCTCAGTGCCATGGCAGCGGTCTTAAAGCCTAACGCATTGAGTGTCGGGGTCACCTCACCATCAATCCATGTCCAGGGCACGAGGAAAACCGAGCCCATCGACACACGCACGGCGCGGCGGTTCAACGGGTCACATGCAGTGGGCGTCAATAGCACGGCATCGATGCCGAGGGCGGCTGCCGAGCGGAAGATGGCACCAATATTGGTTGTGTCGGTCACAGCGTCGATAACCACGACGCGACGGGCCTCACGGCACAGATCCTCGACTGATGGCATGACAGGGCGACGCATGGCACACAACACACCACGCGTGAGCGTGTAGCCCGTTAACGAGGCGAGCAATTCGCGTTCACCGGTATAGACAGGGATGTCGCCACATCGCTCGATGATGCCCGCGGCGTCGCCAGTGATGTGTCGCCGCTCACATAGCAGCGACAGGGGCTCGTAGCCGGCGTTGAGGGCGACGTTGATGACCTTAGGGCTCTCGGCAATGAAGATGCCCTTGTCAGGCTCCAGGCGGTTGCGCAGCTGGGCCTCGGTCAAGGTCCCGTAAACCTCAACTCCTTGCTGATCCAGTGATGTAACCTCAATGATTGGCATGATATTGTGTTACTTTTTCTGTTCGATAGTCCATCGACCAGCAGGAAAGGTCTGCTGGTGGGCTGTCTGAGGGAATACTGTGGCTGTGGTCCCCACGGGGACTGTCACGTGGAGTTTGCCGTCGGCCATTTCAACGCTGATGTCACCGTAGGGGGTGGGCTTTGTAGCCTTGACCCAAGTCACGCCTCCTGTAGGTTGCGGGTCGATGAAGAAATGACGATAGCCAGGAGACGCGGCATCAGGGCGGATACCGGCTAAGGCCTGATAGAACCAGGTGCCGATACCGTTGTAGCAGTTATGGACACGGCTACGTTCCGAGTCCCACGATTCCCAGGTGGCAGTCGCGCCATGGTTGATCATGTACAGGTATCCCGGGTAATCCTCCTGGCGCAGGATGGTCGCCATCAGGTCGCTCTGACGCTCCCTCGTGGCCCATTCAGTGAAAATGGGCACTCCGAACAAACCCACAGCGATATGCGCGTTGTATTTGCCGTATGAGTCAGTGATGAGTTGCTGCTGCACTTGACGGGCAATGGCGCTATCGGGTGGCACTCCGGCCAACAGGGCATAAGCATTGTCAAGTGGTGTGCCATTGGCGTAACTGTGGCTGTCGGCATGGTAAAACTGACTGTGAATGGCGGCCTTGAGTTGTTCATGCCATGTCGCGTAAGCATGAGCATCATCGGGTTGGCCAAGCAGTAAGGCGACATGCTCCATATCCTTCAGGCATTCGCTGATGAAGCAGTTGTTGGCGTGGAGGACCGACTCGCCCTTTATGTCGACGCCTTTAGGGGCAAGCCAGTCGCCTAAGAACCAGAATCGTATTTTAGTGTCGGGCCAGGGGTGCAGCAGGCCGTCATCGGCACTGTATTTCTTGACATAACCGAGCCAGCGTTTCATTTGCTCATAATGGTGTGAAAGCAGCCGGTTGTCACCATAGTTAATATAGGTGCGCCAGGGGGCCTTGATGATGAATCCGCACCAGTAGGGGCCGCCACCGCCGCTGCCGGCAGGTGCAACATGTGGTATCGAGCCTTCCTCGTCCATCAAGTCACCCCAAGCGTCCAGCCAGTTCATGTAGGTGGGTGCGACGTCATACATGGTCTGTAACGTCATCGTCGATGAGTTGCCGTCGCCACCGTAGCCCATGCGCTCCAGGTGGGGGCAATCCACCATGTAGCCGCCAAAGGTGAGGCACTGCATCGTGTAGTGGATCAGGTCATGTACAGCGTTGAGGCGGGTGTCGGAACAGGAGAAGGAAGACGCCTCATCGGGATTCAGTGCGCTGAGCTGTAACGCTTTGATTGTACTGAAGTCACCACCCTTGAGCCGCACGTAACGGAAGGCGTGATGGTGAAACCTGTTGCGGAAACACTCCTGATGGTCTCCTTTGCCGTTAGCTACATAAGAGTCACACTCGCCCTCCTGGCACTCGAATGTGCCGCCCTCGGGAATGTGGTCGCTGTATTCCATCGTCACTTCTTGTCCCCGCTGCAGCGGAGCGAACTCGACTTGCAGCCACCCTGTGATGACGCGTCCGAAGTCGATGAGCCACGAGCCGTCGGCCTGACGTGTCGCGCTCCTAGGCGACAAGGTATCAATGATGCGGTTGCCCTCAAACGCTTGAGGCGTGGCCCGCATGTGGTTCACAACAAATGCGCTCACAGGGTGCCATACAGCCGTTCTAGTGGCATCCAGCCGCTCGCCGCCAAAACGCAGCGGCGCCCAAGTGCCGGTATAACTGTAGCCGCTTGAGGCCGTCTCCCATGTCTCATCGGTTGCAGCGAGTAACTTCCAGCGGCCGTCAACGAGTTGGCAGACTTCGGCTCGCAGCAGTGGGCCATCATATTGTGCTCCAAAGGTGGTCTTGCGGTACCAGCCCTGGCCCACCGCAATGAGGATTTCGTTTTCTCCTTCATGCAGGTAGGGCGTGATGTCTTGCGTCACGATGAGGGAATGCCGGTCTAGCTGGGACACGGCAGGCTGCAGCACGTGCTCACCTACCCGTGTGCCATTGACGTAAAGCTCGTGGTAGCCCAATGAGTTGATATGAACAAGCACCATGGCGATGCCTTTGCGGGTGCGGGACACGGTAATGGTTTTGCGGAACATCGGCGTTGAAGCGAGGGTGTCGCCCTGGAAATTGCCGATAAATTGGCCCGACATTTCGCCCAAGATGCCCACAGCAAAACGCTCAATCCCGCTCCAAGCCGAGCGATGGCCTCGCTCGTCCCAGGTGCGGACGCGCCAGTAGCAGAGTTGCCGCTCGGCCAGCTGGGTGCCTTGATAGGGAACCATCACCTGATTGTCGCCTTCTATCCGTCCGCTTTTCCACAGGTCGGCGCGCCCCTTGGCCAAGGCGATGCTGTCGCTGGCGACTTGAATCTCGTAGGCCGTTTGACGTTCGCCGTTGCGGGTGAGCGTGTGTTTCCAACTGAAGTGCGGTGTTGCCGTGTCGATGCCTAAAGGTGCTTTTAACCCCTCACACTTCAAGTCTATCACCTCAGCATGCATGTGCAGGACACACAACAGGCACAGCATCAATACCATGCGATGTCCTTTTAACACAGCATGCATGCTGGAAACCACCGTTTTTATTACATGGAGCGACATTAGACTGAAGCCTTAAAAATGGGTGTGAATTTATGAATTAGGAGCCGTGCCGGCACCCTGAATGGCTCGCACTTGGCGCTGGAATTCGAGGGGACGCTTGATGTATTGCAGCACGATGGTGCCCGCACCAGTGCCCGAGACCCTGATGGTGCCATAGTTGAAGAGCCTGCCGCACAGTCCTTGCTCGACCAGGATGCTCTCGACCTTGCCGATAACAATCTCATGGGCGTGGCGATGAACCCAGCCGTGGCTATGGAAAAACCGCTTGTCGCTCACAAAGATGGTGGTTGTCAAGTTACGGATAAGGCGGCCCAAGTTCAAATAAGCGATTTTGCTCAGTTTGGGCTCATAGATGATGGTTTCACCAGGGGCGATAATTTTTTTGATTTTCATAACTTATCCTATAATTGGCGCTAGCCGAAAACAAAAGCAATTTGATTGATTTATGTTAAGGTGTCGCCAAATTTATCTAAAAAACGTTTCTTAAATGGCAAAGATAGGCATTATTTCCACATTATTTATTAATTTCGCACCGATTTTTTAGGTTTTAGGCTCTAGGCGCTTAGGTTTTAGGCCTTTGACCATGGGAACTCTATTTCAATTATTAAGACAGAATATGGCAAACGATATCGAGAAAACGAAAAAAGAAGAGTATGTAAGGCAGACCGGATCGCTTAAAGAGCGCTTGGGGCGCGTGAAAAAGACGCGGTGGTGGCGATTTGCCATCGTAGCGCTCATCTACGTGCTATGGACCATCTGGATGGGCAATCCCTGGCTGTTGCTGGGCTTGATCCTGCTGGCCGACATCTACTTGACACAGTTCATCCCCTGGGGTGCGTGGAAAGGCTGGAAACCCGGCCCGATGCGTACGCTCATGAGTTGGATTGACGCGATCGTTTATGCTCTGGTGCTGGTTTATTTCCTGTTCCTGTTTGTGGGACAGAATTATCAGATTCCCTCGTCGTCACTCGAGAAGTCGCTGCTGACCGGCGATTTCCTGTGGGTGAACAAGGTGACCTATGGCCCGCGCGTGCCACAGACACCGTTACACTTCCCGCTGGCCCAGAACATGTTGCCCATTCTTAACTGCAAATCCTACATTGAACACCCGCAGCTGGATTACCACCGCTTGAAGGGCCTGCGCAACGTGGAGCGCATGGATATCGTGGTGTTTAACTTCCCTGCCGGCGACACGGTGGCCATGAAATATGGCAGCTCAGAGGATTATTACAGCTTGTGCCAGCACTATGGCCATGATGTGGTCAACAGCAATAAAGACGCCTTTGGTGAGATTATCTATCGTCCCGTGGACCGTCGCGACAACTACGTGAAGCGCTGCTTGGGATTGCCAGGTGAGACGATTCAGATCAAAGACGGCATTGTTTATGCCGACGGCAAGGCTGTCCCCCAACCCAAGAACGTGCAGTATTTCTATTATGTCCAGACCGACGGCACCCAGATTAGCGATGACGTGTTTGAGGAAATGGAAATCAGCGTGGCCGACCGCCATCACGCCCTGGACATGTATGGCAACATCATCCCGAACCTCTATGTGCTGCCCATGACGGGCCAAATGGCCAAGACCATGAAGAGCAAGCCTTGGGTACAGGATGTCCAGCGCTTCCAACCTGATCCTTCAGAGGCTCTTTCCACCTATCCTATCGGTGTCGACTATGGCTGGACTCACGCCAACTACGGTCCCATCTGGATTCCCAAGAAGGGCGCCAAGGTGAACTTGACGGTGGAGAACCTGCCGCTGTATGCGCGCTGCATCAAGAACTATGAGGGCAACGACCTGGAGGTGAAGAACGACCAGATTTACATCAACGGCAAGCCCGCGACGAGCTACACCTTCAAGATGGACTACTACTGGATGCAGGGTGACAACCGCGACAACTCGCTTGACTCGCGCTATTGGGGCTTCGTGCCCGAGGACCACATCGTGGGCACCCCGTCGATCATCCTCATCTCGTTTGATAAGGACCACAAGCTGTTTGACGGCGGCATCCGCTGGAACCGCATCTTCAAGTTACCTAATCAGGATAAGAAGTAGGCTTTAGGCTTTAGGCTTTAGGGGTTAGGTTTTAGGGGTTAGGCTTTAGGGGTTAGCTAAGGACTAATAAATGCACAAATCATCGGCAACGGCAGCTGTGATGGGTAGCATGTGCGCCGCCAGCGTGCGGTGCTATGCCGCTGCCCTTAAGGCTGGCACGCTGCTCATTGACCTTGACGAGAAGCGCTTGCCCCTGCGGCACAGCCACCACCGTTACCGCGTTGACGGCCCCAATGGCGTCCAGACGCTCACCGTGCCCCTCGTGGGCTCAACCAACAACATGATGACCCCGCTCAGGGACGTGCTCATCTCGGAGCACGGCGACTGGCGCCGCCTGCATTGGGGCGCGCTGTACTCGGCCTATGGCCGTTCACCCTACTTTGATTATGTGGCCGATGACCTGCAGCGGGTGATTTATGGCTCACAGCGCTACCTGCACGAGTTCAACAGCCAGCTGCATGAGGTCATCATCGACTTCATGGACTTGCCCATCAAGACCGCGCTGTTACATGACGTGGAGACGGACTGGCTTGAGGTGACCGACCTGCGCGGGCGCATCGCGATGAAGAAGCCCGACACGCTACCTATTGCCAATGTGCCTTATTATCAAATGTGGAAAAAAGGGGCCGACGATTTCCGCCCCGACCTGAGCATCCTCGACCTGATGATGAACATGGGCCGCGAGGGCATTTTTACCCTTAAGGAAATGCTAGAATAACGTGAGTTTGATGAATTTGTTGTTTATCAATCAAGGCGTTAGCAACTCCACCTCTTAGATAAGAGGGGGTGCCGCGAAAGCGGCGGGGGCGTTGATACTATCAAAGATTATAATACGAGGACAAATCATACTCCTCCGGCGCTTTGCACCACCTCCCCTAGCTTAGGGGAGGAGTTAATAGACGTCACTTAATTTTCGTCGAACTCATGCTAAAATAAAAATAGACGCGGGCAGCGAGAGAAGAAAGGTACTAAAAAAAAGAGAGGTCTAGGCAATCACTGCTGAGACCCTCATAATTACTAATACTTGAAAACTATATTTACCCCATAAAAGCATTTTCTCTTTACTGTTGGCATATTTGCCATATTGCCTATTACTTTTATGGTTGCAAATTAACTAAATATTTCTTTAATGGAAAAAATTAAAGGTTTAAAAAATGTGAAAAACCCATAAATTAGTGTTTTACGTCTCAAATATGCCATTTTTTTGATGTTTGCATATTTCAAAAACAATAAAACGCCCTGTCAAGTCTTGCCGATTTCCAAAAGTTTTGTATCTTTGCACCCGCTTAGGATGTCGGCATCTGATGCCCTCTCCTGACAGGTCCTATAGCTCAGTTGGTTAGAGCACCTGACTCATAATCAGGGAGTCCTTGGTTCAAGCCCAAGTGGGACCACCACTATATTTTGCTAACTACTTATATATTAGGTGGTTAGCAATTATTTTATACCTTTGCCTTTGTGAAAAGTTTCACAAATTTATCACTTTTATTAAAGTTGCTGCGTTTTGGGGTCTATTTTTGCCCTGCAAGCCCCTGCCGCTTGGTGTGCTGTGAGGTCATTAACAATGGCCTCATACTACAACAGCCGATGAACGCAATAATAGCACCGTTACTGGCTTCGGTGCGACCTGATGTGACCTGATACGACCTGGTGTGTCGCTGTCGTAGTCGCTTGGTTTTCTCGATAGACCCCCTACACCCCCAAATGGGGAAATTGCCCAACAATGTGACCCCCCACCGAGATTTTTTATTTTTTTCATTTTTTACGTTTGCTGTTGCAAAGGGATTACCAACTCAGTAACCACAATCAAAAAAAACCGCCCGACAGGTAAACCCATGCCCAGCGGTGTCGAGAGCCACACAAATCCCTTTCAAATTAACTGGCCTCTTTGACCAGCATCGCAAATTTAGCAAAAATCAATGAATTACACAAAAATCAGCACTATATATTTAATGTGTGTGACATACGACAAATAATTATTTTTCGTTTGCGAGTGGAAACGAAATGCAACGACGGAAGCGTTTCCACAAAAATTATTTGGCTCGATATACCTTTGCAGCAGTAATAATTTTTTTCAAAAGAAACTATGGCAGAAATTATTTTAGCGAAAGAAAAAAAAGATGCTGTAACCGCCATTCGAAGCGCGGAAGCAACACTAAGGGATGCTGTGACGAAATTGCGCTCTATCCCTGAATTGGACGTACCTACCGCACTAGGTAACATCGTTGACGCTGACTGGTTGCGCGAGCAGTTAGGCAACCGTATAGCCCTGGTGCGGGCTGACAAGAGCCTCACAGCAGCAGAGCGAGAATCAAGGCTTGCCCCCTGGCGAGCAATCAAGGCAAAATCGGAACGAGCAGTTCTCAAAATTGACGGCATCCTCCACGACTGCCCGGAACTTGATTGGCTGCCCGATCAAGATGGCCTTAACTACCATCTTGCTGATGAGCAGGTAGATGCTATTGCACAACAAAAGTCAACAAGGACAGTGCCACCGCTAGCCGAGGAACATTGGCGGCTCATTGCAGAAATGAGGTCAGCAGTTGAAGCTCTGAGGAGTTTTGAGCAGCAGCACCAAGTCAAAGACTGCCCGCTTGTAATGCTGTCGCGGATGAGCGAAAACCAGCTTTATGAGTCCTGGATAAATCGCTCCATGTTGCTTTCAAGCCGGACGATTGGCGGTAAGGTCATTGCACCGCAAAAGGTTAAAGAACTTTATTACTAACACTATAATTTTTTACAAAGATGAACGAGATAGAACAGCTTCAGGAACAACTTGCGAACATTACCGCAGAACGTGATGCACTTAAACTTGAACTTGACGCAATCAAGCACGGTTCATTCAATATTGAGGAATATATCCAGCATCTTGAGGAAAAGCGCGTGAGGGACGAGCAGGCAGCACAAGAACTTGAATCACGATTCCTTTAAAAACTACGGCGCGATGATTACACGAAATCGAAGAATCAACAACGGCTCAAGGGAAATCATGTTTTCGTTATCCTTTGGCCTGCCAGATCTCAAACGGCTGGTAAAAGACATTCTAGACTATCACTATCGGCAACTCGATGAGGATCCCGATTTTGATTGGAAGCACGATGCGAACAGGCATCAACACACCGAGAGTGAACTGCGGGAGTGTTTTGCACATCCACGCGCTTCGACATCTTTGTTACCCGCTAAGATGCGTGAAGCGGTTGCGCAATGGGCTTTTGCTCAATTACTTGCACAAGGTTTCGTGAGTGAAAGAGTAGGACAGCCAGGAACATATTTTTTTACGGAAAAAGCGTTTCAAGTCATGGAGAAAAAGCAAAACGACACTTAAAAACCTAGTTTTAGGGCTTAAAAAGGAGGATTATTTGGCACTTTATCGGTATTTTGGCGATTATTCTATCAAATTGCCATAAACCGAAAAACAAACGATTATTAACAAGGGGGTGAACAGCCTCACCCCCATTAAGAAATACAAGAAATATGTCAAATAAGACAACACACTTAAACGCACAGCCGATATTGGTTTATCAAATTGCGACTGACGACTTGGAGCAGCTTGTTACCAACGCAGTTACAGCCGCGATGGAGCGGTATTCATCATCAAACACACAGGTCGCAGAGAGTTCTTCGGAGATGCTTACCCGCAGTGAGGCGGCAAAGTATCTTCACGTCTCAGTTCAGACGCTTGCGAATTGGGAAAAGGTAGGTTACTTGACACCAACCCGCGCAGGTCGTCGAGTGCTTTATCCTGTCGAACTTTTGCGGCAATTCACTAACTCCGTCAATAAATAAATTAACTATGGAAGAAACAAAAAAAGCGACCCATGAGGCCGCAGAGTTGGAGAAGAATTACGATGCAAATATAGTGCAAAATTTTGGCACTGGCAAGCATGGAGTCGAAAATGTTACACAAGGTATTTTCGAAGCGACAAAAGTAAATAAAAGCCGCACTCCTTTTATGGCCGTGATTAACGGCAAAGCGGCTAAAGAGCGGGACTCACTCGATTTCCCACCATCATCTGAGGACTTGAAAGAGTTCCCACTTTGGGGTTTGCCCCAGGAACTCCAAGACATCATCAATGATGTAGCCGACGGTTACTGGTGTAATCCAACGATTCCTGCTGTCGCTGCACTTGCAGCGGTATGTGCGGCAATAGGCAAGAAAGCAAAATCCATAATCGATAATTATCCGAATTATCCAACCATATGGCCAATCGTTATCGGTCTTAAATCAGTCGGCAAAACCTCTCCTTCATATTTTTTCTTTGAAACCTTCGAGAAATATGACGATGAAGAAGAAGAACGATATAACGATGAGTTGGCCGAGTGGATGAAGATCAAGAAGCAAGGCCCCGCACCAAAGTTCAGGCAACGTATTATACAGAGCGTCACCGATGAAGCTTTCCTCAAACAACTTGCCGATAACAACGGAGAAGGATGTCTCTATCTTGATGAGTTCGCTACAATGGCGGGAAACTGGGGCAGGTATTCCAAGAGTGGTAACGAGCAAATGCTCGGTCATTTGGAGAGCATCTATTCACAAATCACAACAAAGGTAACGACAATGGGAAGGGGAACGTTTAGAATAAAAAAACCAGCTTGTACCCTGTTTGCCACCACACAGCCGAGAACGTACGAACGCATTATGAAACCGCTGCTGTTAAACGACGATGGCCTCTTTGAACGTTTTTCCCCGGTCTATGTTTATCGCAGAAAAGGAAAGAAGCGCAAATCAATCATTAAGCCCGAAACCAAAAAGAACTGGGATCGACTTGTAGAGCGTCTTCTGCACATTGACGATATTGTTATCGTAGAGCGATCCGAAGCGACGACATGGAGAGAAAAAGCAGAGGAATATTGGGCTGAAATGGAAGATGCCGCCTTAGATTCAGAAGGCCAACTCGCTGAGACCGAAGCCGCGCTCTGGCATAAGGCGACATATACTTTATATCGTACCGTAGCCGCGTTAGCGGTGTTAAATGGAGATAGAACAATCACTGCCCCTGTTATGCGATATGCCACGGAAATAACGCAGTTCTTCGTGCAACAGCAAATATCCGCAGCAGTCAAACTATTGCGTCCTGAAGAGAACACCCCAAATAAGACCGAAACAATGAGATATTTGTTTTATCATTACCCAAGTGCGGTAATATCCAGGCTTGCGGATGCGCTTAAACTTGGAGAATCGGGGCGGGTCTGGCTAACCAATGTCAAGAACGGCAGGAAATGAGAAACTATAGGTTACATGGTTACATCAACTTAATTAGTTGAATATTAGTGACTTATTCCGTAACCTAACAGTAACCACTTATTAGTGGCCACTATGAGCAGGGGCAAAAAGAGGTTACACGCTGGTTACGGGATAAGTTGCAGTTTATCAGTTAGTTATATTATTGTAACCTAGTAACCACACAATAACACAATATTAAAATGAACATCGAAAATATTACCGACAAGGATTTGAGGATGTTTTGCAAGTGGTACACTGGTTTTCATGGATGCAAGCCAGTAGCCGCAACGGTGCTAGCGACCTGCATGACTGGCTACTTTAGTACATACGCAAAAGCGGCTGACAAACTGCTTGCAAGACTAAAACGGCTGAATCTAGTACAAGTGAAAGGCACTGAGATTATAATTTCTTCATTGCTATCGTAAATAAAAAGGGGCTGCTGTGATAGCACCCCCTTTTTTTTGTAATTATGTCCGGCTAGCGGACAGCATCAAATAATTATCGTACTTGCGACGCTAGTCTTCGCCCTCGTGATATACGATGGTCTTTCCGTCGTGAACTGCTTCAAGGAAATCATTTAGCACCGATAAGCAGTGGCTTATAGATTCACGTTGGTTTGGGGATAAGCCATCCGCAAAATGAAGCGCGCAAAATGCGTCTGCAATGTCGCGCTTGTTGTTCAGGAAATCTTCTTCCTGATAGTGATAAATTTCGCTCTCCATTGTTTTTGAGTTTAATAATTGGTTATTATTGTTAGCTAATACGGTTTGCATCTTTCGCAACAGTGCGATTTGCTGTGTTTTGTGGTCTATAAATCCCTCGATTAGATCACGTTGTCCTGGGTGCTGTTCATAGACCTCTACCAGTGCTTTGAGCGACTTGCTATGTGCTGATATTTGGCCGTTCACATATAGCAGACCATCACAGGGACTAAGGCCAGTAAGCAAAGCATACTCCCCGCATATTCGCTCATTCATTGCGTTTAGTCGCTGTTGCTACCATGTCGTTAAACTGCTTGTCGCGCATTAAGCGGCTTGCAATCATTTCCGCTTGTGCGGATAAGTTTGTTTTTGCTTCCATAATGTTTTGAAATTAGTTGTTAGTAAATTGTTTATAAACACTGTTTGCGTTTTCGCTCCTGGATGCCTTAATATAGTCCTTAAATACACTTATATCACGGTGTCCTGATATACGCATGATTTCAAGAACATCGATGCCACGCATGAACAGGTTTGTTACAAAACTCCTTCGCCCGGTGTGGGATGCTACCTTTTCCCATTTCTCATAAGTCCTGGTTACCTCTCCTGCTGTACCATCTTTTTTCTGCTCGGTGTGGGAAATTTTAACCTTGCTGTTAATGCCCGCCATCCTTGCAACCTCTTTGATGAAACGATTAAACACCTGGTTGTCGATAACGCGAGGCATCTTGTAGTTATACTTGTCCAATATCGCTTGCACTTGTGGCAAGATTGGTATTTCAACGGTTTCACTTGTTTTGGTTTGCTTGATGATAAACCGCTTGCACAATCCATCTTCAAGGATGTTATCTTTTACTAGTTGGTCAAGATCGGAAAACCTTTGCCCCGTCCATGCAAGCACAAGGAACTGGTCACGCACTCGGTCAAGGTAGGGTATAGCGGTCAAATTGAGTTCTGCAAGCGATTGCAGTTCCGTTTCGTCCAGGTAGATGTTGTCAACCTTTTCGGACAGCTTCACGCACTTTCTCCGCTCGGTAAATTCGCAGTTAACACGGTCTTTCATCGGTAGTGCATTAATGGCTGCTTTGATGTTCTTGACGTGCTTTCCGACGGTGTTCATTTTCTGGCCCTGGCTGTAAAGATAGGTAACAAATCTATTGTAGAAATCCGTATCGACCTTAGAAAGTAGAATATCTTCTTTACCTTCGCTTTTCAAAAAGCCCATCAAATGACTGTGCATCTGCTTGTATTGGTATCGTGTTGCACGTCCAATCTGCCTGCCTTTGTGTGGCCCGGATTGGATAATTCGTGATGGCGCATCATCTATAAACTTGTTAACGGCTTTTATGAGCGTCATTGGTTCCTCTTTGGGATCCTCTTTGGGTTTGTACTTTTCGGGATGCAGGTAGCGGTCTATTGCGTCGTTTAGCCAATCTTTAGTTATTATGTCGTTGTCGGTGGCATCGGCTAGACCCTTCACATGTGACGATAAACTCGTGAGCGTGTTGTTAATGGCGGTCATTTCCTGAAGCTCCCAGGGCTTGATAAACTTTCGCGACGTGTCGTTACATTGCTTTGCGTCGCTCCAATACTTACGGAACACCGTAACGCCTTTAACCCTGCTTTGTACCTTCTTTGCGTTGCTGATAGTCAAACGCAGTGTTATGTCGGCACGAACATCGTCGCCCCGCTTACCCATTATAAACTTGATGCTTGCCATACTGCTGTGAAATGATTGTGTTACTATCGTTATTTAATATCACTGCAAAGATAATAAAAGTTTCTCAATTATTTCACAAATTATTGATATTATTTTCTTTTAATTGTGCTTATTTTATGATTAACTAACTGATATACAATAAAACAAAAACAAGTGAAGAAAAACACGATAAAATATCTATTGGTCCAAGTGGGACCACAATAAACCGCTGACACTTGATGGTGCCGGCGGTTTTGTTTTAGTTCCTGCTTGGAAATGCTGCACTCAACGTCGTGGACTGTCGGGCAGGTAGATGTCGGCATCTACAGCGTGCATTTTAGGGCTGATTTGAATCCCGCCAACGATGACTATCTCTTCTTTTAAGTCGTCTTTCAGTTTGAGGGCGATGACGACACCTTCATTGGCCGTTGTCGCTTTTACCTCGTATTCTTGAGTCTCGTATCCTATATAGGAGATGACGAGTTTGCTGCCCTTGGGCACGCGAATGGCGAAATTGCCATCGATGTCGGTCCCTGTGCCGAGTTTGGTCCCTTTGAGGATAACGTGTGCGCCGATGGCTTCACACGTGTCATCCTCGCAGATGACTTTGCCTCGCACCACGACTGCCGTGGTGTCGCCTGGGGCGGCATCGACCAACCGCGGAGTGGTCCGCTGGGTAGTGGCTTGGGGTGTTGTGGTTGCCACTTGCTGTGCATGCATGGGCATCAACGAGGCTGCTCCCAGGGCTAGCCCGGCTAGAGCCACTTTCTTGCCCAGTGCGGTGCGCCTGAGCAACTGGCGCTCGATGTATCGCAACTCGCTCTCACAAGCCGGACAGGTGCCGGCGCAGTCACCCTCATGGGTGCAGACATGGGGCATGAAATCAATGTCGTTGGCCTGAGCGATGCGGCAACGGATTTCACGCAAGGATTTGCATATCTTTTTCCCGTTCATAGTGATGATGTTTAGATTAAACAATAATTAGTCAAATAATAATCGTGCAATTGTCGGGATTACACGCTCACAAAGTTAATACATACTTGTGAAGAATTCAAATGATTGAGCGTTTTTTCTTTGAATTGCCTCGTTGATTCTATGTGATTCAATAAGCAAGGGATGCCGTGTCATCGACAAACTGATGGTGCGGCATCCCTGCAATCGTGGCTATTCAGCGACGTTAGTTGGCGTAGAGCATGTTGAGGATCTCGTTGTACTGGCTCTCGCTTTTGAGGCCGTCGTTCTTGAAACGCATGATGCGGTCCATGACGCGGTCGAGGTAGTCGATGCTCTCGTTTTTCTCTTTTTTGTTATAGACTTTCCAGTACTTGGTGCCCTTGAGGCCTTTTTCAAATTTCTTGTACTCGTCGCTGGACGATGAGAGGTATTTCCACCTGTTGTTGGCCAGACCTTTCTTGGCCTTCTCCATGAACTCCCTGAGGTCCTTGGTGTACTCGCCGTATTTCTCCACGAGTTCCTTCTTCTTGATCACATCCTTGGTCTCCATGCCCTCGAAGCTGCGCAGGGCCTCCTCGACGTCGCTCTTGTTGTAGGGGTTGTAGAGGACATCGACGATCTCCTGGTCATAGACGAGCTCGTCGCGGTTGGTGAACTTATCCTTACGGGTCTTGATTTCTTCTTTCATCTCTTTCTCGAGCGCTTTCTTTTGTGACTCGAGGTCCTTGACTTGGGACTTGAGCGCATCGATGCGCTCCTCAAGATCCTTTATCGCCGCTTCCTTGTCCTTGATGTTTTTCTCGTGCATCTCGATGTCTTTCTCGAGTTGCTGCACGTTTTGCGTTGCCTGGGCCAGAGCAGCGGGTGCTGTGGCGGCCATCATGATTACGGCCATTGAGATGACCAGCAGTTTGATTCTCTTCATAGTGGTAATCGTTTTATAATATTGGATTTGTGATGGCAAATTTAGGCAAAAAATCGATAAATCCACCCCAAGACGAGCAAAAAAGTCCCTGATATAAAACGAAAGTGCACTTTTTCACAAAAGTACACCATCTTCATAACCAAAATTCAAGTATATATGTTCTTGTTGTTGTATTTTTTATAAAAGCTACACAAACAAGATGAAAAGTTGTTGTAGTATCCTTTTAAATCGTCTTAGTTTTAATTGAGTGCACAAAAGTAGTAAGAATTTTTGAACTGCACCAAATGTTTTGGCAACTTTTTTTGCATAAAAATGCTTGACAAGCCTAGAGAAATTCCACTAACATCTGTAAATCAGAAAGTTATGGGCGGAAAATATGGTATTTCCCGCCCATGGCTCGTGATAGGTTTACTTCTCCCTGAAGAAGAGGTTGATGGCCGTGCCGTGCAAGTTCCAGTTCTCGCGTATCTTGTTCTCGAGGTAACGCTTGTAGGGATCTTTGATCCACTGGGGCAGGTTACAGAAGAAGATAAACGTGGGAACATGGGCGCCCTTAAGCATGGTGATGTACTTGATCTTGATGTACTTGCCCTTGACAGCAGGGGGCGGGAAAGCCTGGATGGCTTCCTGCATGACATTGTTGAGCTGTGAGGTGGGGATGGTGATGTGACGGTTGTTATACACGTCCTGGGCCGTTTGCAACACCTTGTGGATGCGCTGCTTGGTGAGCGCCGAACCGAAGATGATGGGGAAGTCGGTGAACGGAGCGAAGCGCTCGCGGATAGTGGCCTCGAAGTAGTCGATGGCCTGTTGTGACTTATCCTGGGTGAGGTCCCACTTGTTGACAAGCACGACGAGTCCCTTGCGGTTCTTTTGGATGATGGAGAAGATGTTGACGTCCTGGGCCTCGATGCCGCGGGTAGCGTCGATGAGCAGGATGCACACGTCGCTGTTCTCGATGGCGCGGATGGAGCGCAGCACCGAGTAGTACTCGATGTCCTCATTGACCTTATTCTTCTTGCGGATACCGGCGGTGTCCACGAGATAGAAGTTGAAGCCAAACTTGTTGTAACGCGAGTAGATGCTGTCGCGCGTGGTGCCGGCGATGTCGGTGACGATGTTGCGCTGCTCGTCCATGAGGGCGTTGACCAGCGATGACTTGCCGGCATTGGGCCTGCCCACGATGGCAAGGCGTGGCAGATCGTTCTCGAGCTCTTCCTCGGCCTTGTCGGGCATTTTCCTGACCACCTCGTCGAGCAGGTCTCCCGTGCCGTTGCCGTTGGCGGCCGAAATAGAGAACGGCGCGCCCAGACCCAGGGCGTAAAACTCGGCCTCGGCATACATGCTCTGGTTGTTGTCGTCCTTGTTGGCTACGACGATGACGGGCTTGGAAGTGCGGCGCAGGATGTCGGCCACATGGTCGTCGAGGTCGGTGATGCCGTTCTTGATGTCAACGACAAAGAGGATCACGTCGGCCTCGTCAATGGCGAGATGCACCTGCTTGTTGATTTCTTCCTCAAAGATATCCTCGCTGTTGACGACCCATCCGCCGGTATCGACAACCGACATTTCCATGCCGTTCCACTCCATCTTGCCGTACTGGCGGTCGCGCGTGGTGCCGCTGGTGTCGTTGACGATGGCATCACGCGTTTGAGTCAAGCGGTTAAACAGCGTTGACTTGCCCACATTGGGCCTACCCACGATTGCTACTAATCTACCCATGTTTATCAATTTTAGTGGCTAGTCATTAGTCGCTAGCCAGTTAGTAATATTTCTTGTCGTGTTGATTACTCGATGTAGCCAAAGGCTCGCAGTTTGCTCTCCTGGTTGCGCCAGTCTTTCTCGACCTTAACATACAGCTCGAGGAAGACTTTTTTCTCAAAGAAGGTCTCAATGTCCTTGCGCGCCAGGGTCCCTACCCTCTTGAGCTTGCTGCCCTGGTGGCCGATGATGATGCCTTTTTGGCTATCGCGCTCGACATAGATGACCGCCATAATGTGGATGGCGGTGTCGCTCTCATCAAATTTCTCGACGATGACCTGGGTGGCATAGGGCACTTCCTTGTCATAGGTGAGCAGGATTTTCTCCCTCACAATCTCGGTGACAAAAAAGCGGCTGCTGCGGTCGGTCAAAGCGTCCTTGCCGAAATAAGGGGGACTCTCGGGCAGGAGTTCGACGATGCGCTTCATGATGTTATCGACGTTGAAGTTCTCGAGTGCGCTGGTGGGGAAGATCTCGGCATTGGGCAGCAGTTGCTTCCATTGCTCGATAAGGCGCACCAGGTCGTCGTTGCCCTTGAGCAGGTCAATCTTGTTGATGACGAGCAGAATGGGGATTTTCTCCCTAGCCACGCGGTCGAGGAAGTCCTGGTTCTTGGTGGGACTCTCCACCACATCGGTGACATAAAGCAGCACGTCGGCGTCGATCAAGGCGCCTGTCGAGTACTCCAGCATGCTCTGCTGGAGCCTGAACTTGGGCTTGAGCACTCCAGGGGTGTCGCTGAAGACAATCTGGTAATCCTCGCCGTTGACGATGCCCATGATGCGGTGACGGGTGGTCTGAGCCTTGCTGGTAATGATAGACAGGCGCTCTCCCACCAGGCGGTTGCTCAGTGTCGATTTTCCCACATTGGGGTTGCCCACGATGTTGACAAATCCTGCTCGATGCATTTTAGTCCTTTGTTTTTAGTCCTTAGTTTCTATATTCAAGAAGCATCGCTACTCTCTTGCAGTAACACAGGGTGAGTAGTGATGCTTCATTGTCTCGTTATCATCTGGGTTAAAGCGACCAGATGATGTAGAGCGCTCCCCAAGTAAACCCTGCGCCAAAAGCGGTGAGGACGAGCTTGTCACCTTTTTTCAGGCGATGCTTGTTCTCGTCGAGGCACAAGGGAATGCTGGCAGCACTGGTGTTGCCGCGGTGCTGGATGTTGACGAGCACCTTCTCATCGGGGATGCCCAGACGCTGGCCGACGGCCTCGATGATGCGCAGGTTAGCCTGATGGGGAACAAACCACTGGATGTTCTCGTTGGTCAGGTTGTTGCGCTTCATCACGTCCCTGCTCGAGGTGAGCATGTCGATAACGGCATGACGGTAAACGGCGCGACCCTCCTGATAAACACAGTGGTAGTTGGCGTCAACCGTCTCGTGGCTAGTGCGTAATGCCGAGCCACCAGCCTTATAGACCAGATGCTCCAGTCCCGAGCCGTCAACGTGGAAGATGCCATCCATTACGCCGATGTTCTCCTCGGTAGGCTCGAGCAGCATCGCTGCTGCAGCGTCACCGAACAGAGGGCATGTCGCACGGTCATTATAGTCCACCATGCTCGACATCTTCTCGGCAGAAACAACAATCACCTTCTTGTAAATGCCTGCACGGATATAGGCGGTGGCCTCATAGAGACCTACCAAGAATCCCGCACAAGCCGCTTGAATGTCATAAGCGTAGCATTTCTTCTCAATGCCGGTACCATGGGCGATGACCGATGCCGTTGAGGGGAATCGGTAATCGGGATTGGACGTCGGGCAAATGAGCAGGTCAATGTCGTTGCGGTCGGTTCCAGTCTCCTCCAGCAGTTTGTTGACAGCCTGAATGCCCATGTAGGATGAGCCGACAGGCTTCTTGAGGATGCGGCGTTCCTTTACACCTACGCGCGTAGTAATCCACTCGTCATTGGTGTCCACCATCTGCGAGAGCATTTCGTTGTCCAGCACGTCATCGGGAAGGAATGAAGCGATCCCAGTAATTTTTGCGTTCAGCATAAGCTCGAAAGCTATTGTATGTATTAGATGAGGAAATTCAATATCCTAAATGGATGAATAATGTAAGGATTCAGACCATTCAGGATATCTCGTTTTAGTTGATCACATGTCGCTGCCAGTCACTGCCATGATTGGGCAGCAATCATGGGATTTAGGCCTCTTCCTTGCCCATCACATTCTTGCCACGGTAGTAACCGCACTCAGGGCATACGGTGTGATAAACATGCCATGCGCCACAGTTTGAGCACTGAGCGATGGTTGGAGCCACAGCCACGTCGTGGGTGCGGCGCTTAGCGGTACGAGTCTTAGACTGTCTTCTTTTAGGATGTGCCATTTTCTTGTTGTTATTTAAAAGTTATTGTTCTTTCAATTTTTTCAGCGCCTCCCAGCGTGGGTCGGTGCCGTTAGTTTCACTCAGCGGGTCGTCCTCGCCGTCGGGTATTTCCTCGACGCGATGACTGTCGAGCACGTTGAGCATGTCGGCATTGCAGTCGTCCTCGTTCTCGTGACAATGCGTCATCGGCAGAGCGAGCAGCACGGTATCGCGCACCAGGGGTGCGGTATCCAGCTCTCGCCAGTCCGATGGCACGATGAGGAGTTCGTCATTCGTGTCATCCAGCTCAGTGCCCATTTGCTCCACGTTCAGGCAGTAGTTCACATCCACCGGCAAATCCAGATCATCGAGACAACGGTCACAGCCTGTGGTGACTGTGCCGTGGCACGTGATCTCCAGGCGGTAGGCGTTCTCGCTCTTGCGGGTCACCTGCATGGTGACATCAACATCGGCGCGACGCACCTCGGTCTCTTCTCCGTTGTTAAAAAATGACTCGTCCACATGACACTCAACCGCATGAGTGCCAAATGGTAACGTCTTGATTTTCAACTTCAAAGCATCTACCATCTCCTGAAATTTTCGTTAAAGCGCCACAAAGGTATATCAAATTCCGCTAATATTCAACGATTTTCCGATTTTTTTTGAATAAGGGAACCGTTTGCAGCCACCCGATTTCCAAGTATCCTTTATCTGTTTCCCGAGAAAATCAAGTCATAGATGACCTTGGTACCGCCCAAGTGGGACTGGATATAGTCACCAGCGGTCTTGCCACAATGGAGGCGCAACGGCTCATTCTCCAGCAGCGGGTCCATAGCAGCCGAGAACGAGTCGGCATCGTGAATGCTCATGGCGCCATCAAGTTCAATCAGGTCCTTAGCCTCCTGGAACTTGTGGTATTTAGGGCCGAAAATCACGGGGATGCCATAGACGGCCGCCTCGTTGATGTTGTGGATGCTCACACCGAAGCCGCCTCCCACATAGGCCGCTTGGCCATAGCGGTACAGCGAGGAAAGGAGCCCAAAGCTGTCAATGATGAGGCAGTCGGCATTCTCGATGTTCTTCAAGGTGGCCTCGCTGTAGAAACGGGCAGGACGCGCCAATTTTGACATGAGCACATGCAGGCGGTGGCGGTCAAACTCGTGGGGAGCGATGATGAGTTTCATGTCGCGGTGTGCATTGAAGTAAGGAATGACGATATCCTCGTCAGGAGGCCATGAGCTGCCCATGACCAGTGTGAATTTAGCATTCTCGACAAACTTGGCCACCACCGGGAACTCACGTGCTGCAGCGCGCACGTCGGCCACGCGGTCAAATCGCGTGTCGCCCGCCACAACGACATTCTCAACGCCAATGCCCGCCAACAAGTCTCGTGACTGCTCGTTTTGCACAAACAGCGTGTCAAAGCACTTGAGCATCTTGCGGAACATGCCTCCCCAAGGACGGAAGAATATTTGTCCGGGACGGAAAATGGCCGAGATGATATAGGTGGGAACTCCACGTTGTTTAAGCGCGCTCAGGTAGTTGCCCCAAAACTCATACTTGACAAAGATGGCTATCGACGGCTTAACCAAGTCGAGAAATCTCTTCACGTTTTTGGACATGTCAAACGGCAGATACACCACAGCGTCCACCATGCTGAAATTTTTCCTCACCTCGTAGCCCGAGGGAGAGAAGAACGTGAGCAGGATGCGCGCTTGGGGCTGGTCACGCTTGATCATCTCGATGAGTGGGCGTCCTTGTTCAAACTCGCCCAATGACGAGGCATGGATCCAAATGTATCCGCCCGCGGGGTCGAGTTTACGTTGCAGGGTACGGAAACAGCGCCGTTGCCCTCGCAGCAACAGTTTAGCCTTGCTGTTGCGCAGCGGGCCTGCGGCAAATCTCACGGCATTACGGTAAGCGGCTACTCCCAGATTATATAATGGATCCATTTGTTTAATGTTTTTAATCACTAGTCGCTAGTCACTAGTCTTTGATCGTTAGTTTTTTTGATGATCCCGAAAAGTAGAATCGGCAGCTAATCTGTTGCCAGAAACCAGTGGTCTTATCGGTGGCATTCCATGCCACCGAACCCGACAGGTCCACATAGTCATTGCTCACAACGTGAAATATCAAGTCAGTACGGCTATAAGTACTACTATGATAATAGGGATCACCCAAGTTCAACAAACTGCCCAGTGCAGGGTACAACGGCATGATGTCCTTGCCCAGATAGCATGTCTCGTCAAGCTGCAGCCATCGCCAGCGGGCAGTGGCTGTAGCGACAAATCCGGCTGGATGGTGCCAGCGATCCTCCCCACGGTCTCGCTCCATGGCGATGATGGCTCCTGCTGCCACTCGCAACGAGTCAAGCACGGTGCGGTGCGAGAAGTCTAGTGCCGCCATGGGGTTGATGACCATGTCATCGTTCACATGCTGGTTTCCAGCGTTTAGACGCGATTTGGCCAGGTGGCTGTACTGCGCATGACCGCCCAAGCTTAATGGCCCGGCGATGCGCCAGTCGGTGTTCAGCATGACAGCAAACGCCTCACGCTGGCTGTCAGTCTGCAACTGCCTCCAATCCACGGCAAGTTCGGTATAGCCAGCGGGCTTGATCAGTTGCACCATCACGCCATGCAGGTTGGGCTGGCAATAGTCCAGAGAGTCACTCCACAAGTAGCGTGGCATGCGCTTAACCATGAGTGAACGCGGAATGAGACCCGTGGCCACATGCCATCCGTCAGGGCGATTATACTGATAATAAAGCGTGGGCAACACTTTATAACCCTGCATGTCGTCGATCATGGGCTGGTACCAAGCGACACCACCCTTAAGCACATGCTCCCCTTCATTAAGCGACAAGCCCACCTCAGGGACAAGGCGCGTGAACATGAAGGTCTGGTCAGGGGTATAGCCGTCACCGCCCTCACGGTTGTTGAGCAACACGTTGGCATCGACACTCCAGACCACTTCCTGGGCCGTGAGTGACGACACCGTAAGAATCAGGGTCAATATGGCTGTGAGCCAATTACGCATCAGCTGGCATCTGGATGTTCTTTATACCGTCCCTTATTCGGGCAAGGGTCTCCTCGTGACCGAGCAGCTCGGTGATGTCAAACATGTGCGGACCGCGGCACTCGCCGACCACTGTCAGGCGGAAAGCGTTCATCACATTTCCCTTGTGCAAGCCACCCTTGTCGATCCAATCCATGACAACGGCTTCACAAGCCTGGCTGTTCATGTCGGCCGTCTCGAGCAACTGAATCAGTTGTTCCATGAGCTCAGGTGTTTCGGGTTTCCAGCGTTTGCGGATGTCCTTCTCGCTATAGGTTGTGGGGCGCACAAAGAAGAAACTGGCCTGATCCCACAGATCAACAACGAAGTTGATACGGCTCTTGACGAGTGATACTACACGGGCGATGTAATCATCGCTATAATCGGCCACGTTCACACCGTGTGCCACGAGTATGGGTTTGAACAGTTCAGCCAACTCACGGTCATCCATATTCATCAGGTACTCGTGGTTGAACCACTTGCCCTTCTCGAAGTCAAACTTGGCACCCTTGCGCGAACAATGGTCGATAGAGAATTCCTTGATCAGTTCGTCCATGGAGAAAATCTCACGGTCATCACCAGGATTCCAACCCAGCAGGGCAAGGAAATTCACAACGGCCTGGGGCAGGTAGCCTGCCTCACGGTAACCGCTCGAGCGCTCGCCGCTCTTGGGGTCGTTCCAGTCAAGGGGGAATACGGGGAAGCCCAGGCGGTCGCCATCACGCTTACTCAGTTTGCCCTTACCGTCGGGCTTGAGCAACAGCGGCAGATGGACGAAAGCGGGCATCGTGTCTTCCCAGCCAAAGGCCTGGTATAGCAGCACATGCAACGGAGCGCTGGGCAGCCACTCCTCGCCACGGATGACGTGTGACACCTCCATCAGGTGATCATCGACGATGTTGGCCAAGTGATAGGTGGGCAGATCATCGGCGCTCTTGTAGAGCACTTTGTCGTCAAGAATGGATGAGTTGATGGTCACGTCGCCACGCAGCAGGTCATGGACCACGACATCCTGGTCGGGCTCGATACGGAACCTTACCACCCACTTCGCACCGCCGTCCATCAGGGCCTTGACCTCCTCGGCAGGCAATGACAGCGAGTTGCGCATCATGCCTCGAGTGCGTGCGTCATATTGGAAATTCTTGATCTCCTGACGCTTGGCCTCGAGTTCCTCGGGGGTATCAAAGGCATAGTAGGCCTTACCCGCATCAATGAGTTGCTGCGTGTACTTGCGGTACAGGTCGCGGCGCTCGCTCTGCTTGTAGGGGCCATAGTTACCGCCCTCGTGTACGCCCTCATCGATGCCGATGCCCAACCACTGCAGGGCCTCGTTGATATATTCCTCGGCACCAGGCACAAAACGGGTGCTGTCGGTATCCTCGATGCGCAGGATCATGTCGCCACCATGCTGGCGGGCGAACAGATAGTTATACAACGCCGTTCTCACGCCGCCGATGTGCAACGGGCCTGTTGGTGATGGCGCAAAGCGCACTCTTACTCTTCGTTCCATGTTATTCCTTTATTATTTATTTATAATGTATGTTCAATTATCTTGTTATCATCAGCCTCTCGAAATCAAAGCAGCAAATCAGCGATTTGGGACATGGACTCGTAGTCGGTCTGATCGACGTGGGTAGGCGTCACTGTCACATAGCCGCGCTCCAGCCAGTAGTAATCGGTCAAGCCCTCGTTCTTGTCAGCTATCTCAAATTCGCCGGTTAGCCAATAGTAGTCACGTCCCGTCGGGTCCACCCGATGTTCCCACTCATTGACCCAGCGTCCCATGTCGCCAGCGGTCACTTTCATGCCCTTGAAGCCTCCCTCAACCTTAGGAATGTTCACATTGAGGCACACATCCTTGGGAAGACCGCCCTTGAGCACGCGTTCGGTTACATGCTTCACCACGGGCTCACACACGCTAGTGTCGGCATCGGAATTGTAGTCGCCAAAGGAGAATGCCACACTTGGCACCCCGTGGAGAATACCCTCAAAGACACACGCCATCGTTCCGCTATAGAGCGTGTTCAAGCCGCTGTTATAGCCGTGGTTGATGCCTGCAAGCACAATGTCGGGCATATTGTCGGCCATGAGCTGGCTCAGCGCCAGTTTCACGCAGTCGGCAGGGGTACCCGTCGCCAGATAGGCCGTGTAGCCAGGCTCCTGTGCTACCTTAACAGTACGCACGGGATTGACAAACGTGATCGCGCTCGACTTGCCGCTCTGGTGAACGGCAGGAGCGACGACAAACACGTCGCCGAGCATGCGAGCCACCTTGATGAGCGACTTGATGCCGTTGTAGTCGTAGCCATCATCATTGCTGATGAGGATGAGCGGTCGCTTATTGTACATGAGTATTTTTTGTTAATTTTGGGTGCAAAGATAGTGCAAGCCGAACACAATAGCAAATAAATTTGCTATTCGCCTATCTTGCGCGAGCGCCAGTGAGCGAAGTTACAACTTTTTTTCATGGAGATTTTGCAGAAAAGAAGTAACTTTGCCACATCATAACTATTTCTAATCTAATTCAACGAATATGAGACTGATTATCGAACCCGATTACGAGAATGTATCAAAGTGGGCCGCCCGTTTTGTGGCCAAGCGTATAAATGATGCCCATCCCACCAAGGATAAGCCTTTTGTTTTAGGTTGCCCCACCGGCAGTTCACCGTTGGGCATGTACCGTGAGCTCATCGCCATGAACAAGGCTGGACAGGTGTCGTTTGAGAACGTTATCACCTTTAACATGGATGAATACTGCAACCTGCCTGAGGAGCACCCCGAGAGTTACCACTCGTTCATGTGGAACAACTTTTTCTCTCACATCGACATCAAGCCCGAGAACGTGAACATCCTCAACGGTAATGCCGAAGATCTGGTCAAGGAGTGTGCCAACTATGAGGCTCGCATCCAGGCTGCCGGCGGCATCGACCTGTTCATGGGTGGTGTGGGTCCTGACGGTCACATCGCTTTCAACGAGCCGGGTTCATCGCTCACCTCCCGCACACGCCAAAAGACACTCACCCAGGACACTATTATCGCTAACAGCCGCTTCTTTGACGGCGACCTGAACAAGGTGCCCAAGACCGCGCTTACCGTGGGCGTCGGTACCGTGATGGCCGCACGCGAGGTAATGATCATCGTCAATGGCCACAACAAGGCTCGCGCCTTGCAGCAGGCCGTTGAGGGCGGTGTGTCACACATGTGCACCTTGAGTGCCCTGCAGATGCATCCCCATGCCGTCATCATAGCCGACGAGCTGGCAGTTGATGAGCTCAAGGTGAGCACCTACCGCTACTTCAAGGATATCGAAAAGCACAACCTTGACCCTGATACCCTGCTGTAAACCAGTTTGGGCTTAACCATACAATAAACAGTGCTGGCCAGGCTTCGTGTCTGGCCAGCACTGCTTATCATCAGTTTCCTATTCCCGATACACGGGAAAATAAAAAAGCTGCTCAACCCTCACGGGGAACAGCTTCAAACTTTCTCTTGTTGTAAAGTCTTGCTTACTCGGCGGGAGCCTCGGTAGCCTCTTCAACAGCCTGAGCGGCGCTGTCAACAACAGCAGCAGCACTGTCAACAACAGCAGCAGCACTGTCAACGGTCTCCTCAACAGCCTCAACGGTCTCCTCAGCAGCCTCGGTGGCCTGCTCGGCATTGTTGGTGCATGAAAGCATGCTAACGCTAGCGATAACAGCAAGAGCTAAAACTAACTTCTTCATTTTCTTTTTTAATTTAAATAATAAAACAATTAATTTTCGTTTGTTAAAATCGGGTGCAAAATTACATCAATTTTTTCACCCGCAAACTTTTTTCCGATTTTTTTTGTATGATTTTTCAATCGATATTTTTGACAATATTGAAAACTGGCTCATTTTGCCACTGATAATCAGCAACTTAAAACGACAGATACCCACAATTGAGTATCTGTTAAATCTTGTTAATCATGCATGAGAGGTTTCGAGTAAGCCCTCAAAAACCGCAAAATGATCAGTTACTGTAGAGGTAGCGTTTGATGCTGCGTTTAGGTGTCTTATCAAACTCGGTTGCCATCAACTGGATGCGGGCGATGCGCTCATAGGAGGCCACCAGTTTGTTCAATTCCGTACGGATTTCCTCCATCAGGTCGGGCAGTTTGTCACGGGTAACGCCCAACTGATCCATCGCGTCATAGTCGGGATAAACCAATGCCACGAGTTTGCCCTCGCGCATAACGACAAGGCTCTCGCTCACATAGAGCATATTGTTCAGCTTGGCCTCGATTTCCTCGGGGTAGATATTCTGTCCGCTGGAGCTCAGCAGCATGGTCTTGAGTCGTCCCCTTATAAATAATGTGCCATCGGCATTCAGTGTGCCCATGTCGCCAGTGTGCAGCCATCCGTCCTCATGCAGCACCTTATCGGTGGCCTCAGTGTTATGGAAATAGCCCTGCATGACGTTCTCGCCGCGCACGCAGATTTCGCCAGGGATGTTTTCTGGGTCGTCGCTCAAAATCTTGCACTCCATGATGCCAGGCAAGATGCGACCAGCGCTGTGGGGCACGAACTCGCGCCACGGGGTGTGACTCACCAGTGGTCCGCACTCGGTCATGCCATAGCCCACGGTGAACGGGAACTTGATCTTGTACAGGAAGTCCTCGACCTCGGCGTTGAACGGGGCACCACCCACGATGACCTCTTCAAACGCGCCGCCGAAGGCCTCGATGAGCTTGTTACGGATCTGGCTATAGATACGCTTGTCCAAATAAGGTACTGCCAGCGCCCAGCGCAATGCGCCCCTGCTGATCATGGGCACAATCATCTTGCTGTAAATCTTCTCCAGCACCAGGGGCACTGTAAATACCACATTGGGCTTGACCTCGGCCATCGCCTTGACAAGGATCTTGGGCGAGGGGATTCGGCCTAACAGGGTGATGTGACCACCCACAGCCAACGGTGTGAGCATGTCAAAGGCGCACCCGAAGGCATGAGCCAACGGCAGGAAGGCCAAGTCACGTGACCCCTTGAAGTGCAGTTGCGAATTTATGCCGTAGACAATATTACCGGCTAGGTTGTTGGCAGTGAGCATCACGCCCTTTGAGAAACCTGTCGTTCCCGACGTATAGTTAATCTCAACCAGCGCATCGTTAGGGACGTCGGCATAGTGGATGTCGTTGCGGTAGAATCCCTCCTTGTATCGTTCGTTGAAGGCGCTTTCCAGCCCTTCCTTGGCCTTGACGATATCGTCCTCGCCTTCTTTCTGGCCCAGCAGTTTCATGTCCTCGAGCTGGAAGACGGCCCGCACACGCGGCATCTTGTCAAAATCCAGGTTCTCCCAAATCGACTTGCTGATGAAGAGCATCGTCGCCTCGCTGTGGTTGATGATGTGCTGGGCATCGGCGGGATTGAACTCCTGCAGGATGGGCACGATGACGGCGCCATAGGTAATGGTCCCCATGAAGACTGTCACCCAGTTGGGGATGTTCTTGCCGATGAGGGCTATGCGGTCACCTTGCTTGACCCCGCTAGCCTCAAACAGCATGTGCAACTTAGCGATATTGCGGGCAAAGTCACCATAGGTCAGGCGTTCGCCTGTATTATAGTCAGTTAATGCGGGCAGTTCCCAGTTATCAATAAAACTGCGCTCATAAATCTTGATCAGGTTTTCCTTCATCATAGCGTCATGTGAGGTCTAAATGGGTTATTATTGGGCAAAGATACATCTTTTTTCCTTAACCTTAGTATTAAAAAAAGAAAAATAGCCGTCTAGGGACAACAGAAATCCCTCTCCTGCCCCATCAAACTTTGAGTTGTCAGGGAAAGAGAGGGATGAATAGGTGTTTTGACTATGATCCGCTAGGCGTCACACCGAGTCGGGCACTGCTGCGGGCTCATCGGTGAGTTTCTCATCGGGGTTGAAGTCATCGGTGAGAGGAACGAAAAGTGAATCGTCCTCAAACTCCAGCATTGTGGAGTCAAATTCCTCGATGTTACCCAGGGCTGAGCATCCCGAATAAAGCTCCGCGTCGATTGGCTCCCGGCATGGGGCGAAGCGCTTATGGTAACGCTGGAACTGCGGATCGCTCAAGACGAGCTGCAAGAAGCGTCCGCAGATAGGCAATGCCGTGCGGCTGCCTTGTCCCAATGCTCCCCAGCGGAAATGGATCTGGCGATACTCGCCACCGACCCATGAGCCGCACACCAGTCCAGGCGATACGGCTACAAACCATGCATCGGCGTGACGGTTGCTGGTACCAGTCTTGCCGCCCAGGTCCACATCATAGAGCGGACGGGTGATATAGCCGTTGAGTGCCATAGCCGTTCCTCCGGCATCGGTGCGGCACGCCATGAGCATCTGCTGCATCAGCCAGGCCGAGCGGTAGCTCATAGCTTGTTGAGAGTGATCAGGCGCACGGTAAATCTCCTTGCCGTCGCGGTCCACGATGCGGGTGACGATGACGGGGTCATGCATGATGCCGTCATTGACCACGGTGCAATAGGAGTTGACCAGTTCCATAAGGTCCACATCGCTGGCGCCCAGCGAGAGGGCCGGCTTGGCCTCCATGGGCGAGTTAATGCCCATCTTGCGCGCCAGTTGTGCAATTTCACTGAATCCAACCTCGTTGCCCACACGCACGGTGACGCTGTTGATGCTTTGGGCAAACGCCGCGCGCAACGTCATGTCGGCTCCAGTGAATGTGCCGTTAGCGTTAGTGGGCCGCCAGTGTTCCATCTCCTGTTTTTCCTCATTATATACAAGGGTGTCGATGTACTCGTCAGGACGGCGGTCACAGGGCACGAGTCCAAGTTCCATGGCCATGGCATAGACAAAGAGCTTGAATGTCGAGCCTGGTTGATGCTTGGCGCGCACCTTATCATATTTCCATGTGTCGAAGTCCACATCACCCACCCATGCCTTGACGTGGCCGTTGCCAGGCTCCATGGCAATGAATCCGCAGTGCATGAAATGCAGCATGTAGCGCACCGAGTCCATCGAGCTCATCTCCATGTAGAGCGAGTCGTTCTCGTAGTCGAACAGATGCACCATGTGGGGCTGGTTCATGTAGTAGTTCACGGAATCCAGATCATTGGGGAAACGGGCCAGCAGCTCGTGGTAGATGGGTGTGTTGCGGGCCTTATCCTCGACAAAGTTGGCTATGGGCTGGTTGTTCTCGTCGAGCCAGCAGTCCTGAGTGCCCCAGTGGCGGCGGAAGTTCTCCTGTACAATGCGCATCTTCTCGCTCACGGCCTGCTCGGCATATTCCTGCATCTTGGAATCGAGCGTGGTATAAATCTTGAGTCCGTCACGCTCCAGATCCAGTTTCAGGTCATGGGCCTTGGCAATATCCTCGATCTCGCGGGCCACGGCCTCGCGGAAATAGGGAGCCACGCCATCATAGTTGGCTTCAAGTGTATATTTCAAGTCAATGGGCAGCGATGATACTGAGTCATATTGCTCCTTGGTCAAGTCGTTGCGCTCAACCATGTTCATCAGCACCACATTGCGGCGACGCAAGCTGTTCTTGGGGTTGATGCGCGGATTATAGGTACTGGTCGCCTTAAGTAAACCGACGAGCACGGCACTCTCCTCCAACTTGAGGTCACGCGGCGTGGTCTTGAAATAGGTGTTGGCTGCCGTCTTAATGCCGAAGGCGTTACTGCCGAAATCGACCGTGTTGGCATACATCTCCAGGATTTCCTCCTTATTATAGAACAACTCCAGCTTTGTGGCAATGATCCACTCCTTGCTCTTCATGATGAGCATTTTCACACCAGGAATATATCCTAACAAGCCCGTGGAGTAGTCGCTGCGGGTGCGGAACATGTTTTTCACCAGCTGCTGGGTGATGGTGCTGGCGCCACGGGGACGGCCATGCAGCACCATGTCCTTGAGAGCAGCACCCAAACCGCTGAAGTCGATACCGTGATGGCTGTAGAAGCGCTCGTCCTCGGTGTCGATGAGTACCTTAAAGAACTGCGGGTTAATGGAGTCATAGGGCACGGGCGTTCGGTTCTCGTCATAATATTTACCGATGGTCTGCCCGTCAGCGCTGTACAAATAGCTCGCCTCGGGGTTGCGCGGGTGCATGATGCTGTAAGTGCTGGGCGACTTACCGAAGAGCCACAGCAGGTTCACGTCCACCGCGATAAGGTAGACCAAGAACAGGACGATGAATGTTGCCAAGGCTGCTAGTGTCTTGGCCCACCATGGGCGGCCACGGTAAAGCCCCTTGTACCACACCTTGAAGCGGTGCCAGTTGCGGGTGATGATATTGCCTTTTTTCTTGTCGTTCATGTATTGTCGAGATGGGAGGTTAATGTCGTGGATATCGGTGAAGGGCGCTTCACTGCTTGTTGGCGCTGTGCCCCAAGCGGCGGCGCAAGTAGCGCGGGATAAAGCTCAAATGGCGCAGGGTGGCATTGAGGGTGCCGTAGTGGGAGCACATGATGCGGTAACGCTCCAGCAGCGAGTCGCGGTGGTGACGGGTCGTCATGCCGTCGGCCAAATAACTGATAATGGGTTCTTTGCCCACATAGGCATTGGCGGGTGATTTCTTAAGCACCTTGATGCACCAGTCATAGTCGGCGCTCAACTTGTACTGCAGGTCATACTCGGGCACCAGATCCCGCCGAGCGACAAATGCCTGGTGACAAACGACCATGCCGTTCAAGAAGCTGTTAGCGGTCAATTTCTTGGGGGCGGTCAAATGTCGCTTGCCCACCACATTGCCATCGGCATCCACCAGTTGCGTCTGGCCATAGATGACTCCGGGGTTGTCGGCAGTAAGCATTGCTATACGCGCCAGCACAGTGTCGTCGGCAAATCTGTCGCCGGCATTCAGGAAAACCAAATAACGGCCGCGCGCCTGGGCAATGCCCTTGTTCATCGCGTCATACAGTCCGTTGTCGGGTTCGCTGAAGATGCGCAGGCTCGCAATGGAGGCCTTTCTCACTATCGCGAGCGTGTCGTCGGTCGACGCGCCATCGATGATGAGCATCTCATAGTCACTGCTCGTTTGCCGCTGCACACTCTTTATTGTTGGAGCGATGACATCAGCGGCATTCCACGTGACGGTGATGATTGAAAACAACGGATCCATGCCTATTAATGGTTATAACTGGATGCAAAATTATAGATTTCTGGGAAATTTTACAATCAAATGACCATTTTTTGCGTTAAATAACAAAATTAATAGTATCAACAATGAGAATAAACAGGATATTTTGTGCGTTTTTTGCCCTGCTAGTTTTGGGTTTGGGCAGTGGTTGTGACAAGATTGACAACAAGACGGTGCCCAGCTTTACCGTACGCATTGACTTGGGCAGCATCGCCCTATGGAACACCTATGGCGTGACAGGAATGGGTGAATACCGCATCTTTAGCAGGGAAAAGCAATTGCCCTCCAATTTTCCTTATAATGTGAACACTTATACCGGTTATGGCGGCGTGTTGCTGATGATGGGTATTGAATCCCCCATGGCCTATGACCTATCGTGTCCCGTTGAAGTGAGCCGCGATGTCATCCTCACAATTAATCCCGAGAATTATGATGCAGTGTGCCCACGTTGCGGCTCTCGTTTCAATCCACTTACCGGAGCTGGCGGACCCTTGAGCGGTGTCGCCATCAACAACAAGGTGGGCATGCGGCAGTACCGCGTCCTGCCCAGCAATGGCGGCTACGTCATCACCAACTGACAACACCCCTAAAATGTTCCACGAGCAATGCCACCAATGAGGTGCTTGCAGGGGCAAAAATGCGGTTTTTCATAAAAAGGCCCTGTTACGTTGCATTTTGCAAGGCGGCAGGGCATTTTCGTTGGCATGGGTGATGATTTTGGTGGCAAAAATCCAAAAAATAAATCTTATAGGATGCCATTTAATGTTAAAAAGTGTAAACTATTTCATTTTTAATTTCCAAAATTTAAACATTGAAGCTAGCTGCGAACCCCTATTCTTAGGGGATTTTCGTGGAACAATTTGTTAAAACCGCCGATTTTGCTAAATGTTTACAAGTGTTTAAAGAGTTTGGTCGGGTTAGCGGGTTGAAGTACCTTTGCACCAGCAAACCAGGGCGCACGGCATTGTAATCGTTCACAATGCCCTTAACGAAAAAGCCGCCGATGAGCGGATTTTCCAGTCCACTAAATTATTAATTATGAGTTTTATTAAAGGTCAAATAAGTTTATCAGCATTATTCGTTCTTTTAGCAATCACCATTACTGGATTTACTGCACAGTCACAGCAGTTGTCTAATCGTCGTCAAGGTACTGTTCTTGAACAGTTAGAACAAAACAACCGCAATAACATCGTTGATCAGGTTATCAATTACGCATACCGTTTCCGCGGTACGCCTTATCGTTATGGCGCCATGTCACCCCGTGGCTTTGACTGCTCGGGTTTCACCAGCTATGTGTTCAAGCGCTTTGGCATTGAGCTCGACCGCTCATCGCGTGGCCAGATTTTTGACGGCGTACGCGTCAAGCAGAAAGATCTGCAGCCTGGTGACCTCGTGTTCTTCCAGGGTCGTTCGGGCCGTGGTGGTGTTGGACACGTGGGTATCGTGACCAAGGTCAATGAGGACAACACTTTCCACTTCATCCACTCGGCTTGCAGCAGCGGTGTGACCGAGAGCAAGAACACCGAGTCCTATTACAGCCGCCGCTACGTTGGTGCTTGCCGCGTCCTGTAAAGAACCCTATTCAAGATAACATAACACAGCGTGCGTCCTATCTTGGGGCGCACGTTCTGTTTCTCCCCCACCCCTATCAGCATCTTACATTAACCGCCATTATGGTCGAGAAATAAAACAAATGATGAGTTATTCATCGACCTACTGGTCACCTTTTTTACTCTTGCTAATTCTCATGGGGTAGCTAAACGCTATCACTCGCCCCTGGTTTAACGGTGGGGGTTAAAGACAGAAACCAAAAAAATGACTACCTTTGCAGTCATGAGAGGCGATACAATTATAATTAAAGGGGCACGGGAGAATAACCTCAAAGAGGTTTCCCTAGAGATTCCCAAGCATCAAATCACGGTTTTCACGGGCGTTTCGGGATCGGGCAAGAGTTCACTGGTGCTCGACACCATCGCGGCCAAGTCGAGGCGCGAGCTGAACGACACATTCCCGTCGTTTGTGCAGCAGTACCTGCCCAAATATGGCCGCCCCCATGTTGACGCCATCGAGAATCTGCCCATCGCCATCGTCATCGACCAAAAGAAGCCTGCCCAGAACTCCCGCTCGACCGTAGCGACCTATACCGACATCGCCGCGTTGTTGCGTCTGCTGTTCTCACGTGTGGGCCAGCCATTTGTGGGCTATGCCGAGTCGTTCAGCTTCAACCATCCTGAGGGCAGCTGCCCACGCTGTTCTGGCCTGGGCGAGATCCGCGAGTTGGATATCCATAAACTGGTGGATTTTGACAAGAGCCTCAACGATGAGGACACGATACACTACATCGCTTTTGGCAAGGGAGGCTGGCGCTGGATTCGCTACGCCCACAGCGGCCTGTTTGACCTGGACAAGAAAATCAAGGACTACAGTCCCGAGGAACTGGACCTGTTCCTCAACAGCCCACAAATCCGCCTCAAGAACCCGCCTGCCAACTGGCCCAAAACAGCGAAATACGAGGGACTGATTCCCCGTATGTACCGCAGCATCATCAACAGCGAGGAAGGACTGCTGCACGCCGCTGTGCTCAACCCCATGCTGACTATGGGCGTGTGTCCCGACTGCGGCGGCACCCGTCTGAGCCCACGTGTGCTGTCGTGCAAGATCGAGGGCATCAACATCGCCCAGGCATGTGCGATGTCCATCACCCGCCTCAACCAGTGGATCAAGGCGCTCACCGCGCCGCTGGCCGTGGATTTGAAACAAGCCATCAGCGCACGCCTCACAGCACTTGAGGAAATCGGGCTGGGCTACCTGAGCCTGGACCGTGGCGTGGGCACCCTGTCGGGCGGCGAGGCCCAACGCTGCAAGATCGCCAAGTACATCAACTCGTCGCTGGCCGACGTGCTTTACATCCTTGACGAGCCCAGCACTGGCCTGCACGACCATGATATCGAGAAGATGAAGCACTCGGTTAGGCGCCTGCGCGATGCGGGCAACACCGTGTTACTTGTCGAGCATCACCGCGAAATGATTCGTATAGCCGATCACATCGTAGATCTGGGACCTGGCCCCGGTAGCCAGGGCGGACGCATCATTTTTGAGGGCAACTATGACCAACTGTTGCACAGTGGCACGAGTACGGGACAGATGCTCAGTCAGCGCGGCGGCTTCAAGGCCCAACCGCGTGAGGCACAGGAGGCCTTCCCCTTGCGCCACGCAACGCTTCACAACCTCAAGGACATCTCCATCGACTTACCCATGGGCGTATTTGGGGCCGTGGCGGGTGTTGCGGGTTCGGGCAAGAGCTCGCTCATGGAGTGTTTCCGTCGTGAGCACGGTGACGTGGTTTATATCAGTCAAAAGAACATCGGCGTGAGCCTACGCTCCACGCCAGCGACCTATATGGATGTTGCCCCCGACATCCGCAAGCGCTTTGCCAAGGCGCACAAGATCAAGGAGCAGTATTTCACCTTCAACGGCAAGGGCGCTTGCCCCGTGTGCGGCGGCAAGGGCGTGGTCATCGCCGAGATGGCCTTTATGGACAATATCGAGACCACCTGTGAGGCCTGCCATGGCCTGCGTTACAGCCGTGAGGCACTGGAATATACCATCGACGGCATGAACATCGCCCAAGTGATGGACATGTCGGTGAGACGCGCCAGCGAGTTCTTCAAGGGCACCAGCATCGAGGAGAAACTGCAGCCCATGATGGCCGTCGGCCTGCACTACCTCCATCTTAACCAGGCTTTGAGCACCCTATCGGGAGGCGAGTTACAGCGCTTGAAAATGGCATCCTGCCTCAAGCAATACACCCTGCCACTCGACGCGGGAGGCACGCGCGGCATGTTCGTCATCGATGAGCCTACCGACGGCTTGCATCTCAAGGATGTGCGCCACCTCATCGACCTGTTTGAGCAGATGGTGGACATGGGTAACACGGTCTATGTCATCGAGCACAACACCGACGTCATCAAGGCCGCCGACCACGTCATCGAGCTCGGTCCCGGCGCGGGCGACCTGGGCGGCACCATCATCTACCAGGGCACGCCCCGCGGCATGCTCGACTGTCCCAATTCCATCACCTCACAATACCTCAAATAAGCTACGAATTATATTAATTATACTCATTGGCAACCGCGCATATAAGTCGCAAGATTCTGCATTTCTAAAAAAAAATCGGCCCAAGACTAAAAACTAAGATCTAAGGTCTAAAGCCTATAGACTTTTTTACTATCTTTGCAATAACTAATTATAATACCTTATACTTATGAAACGATTCTATTATTCCCTATTACTGGTTGCCGCTTGTGCATTGTCACTACAGGCAAAGACCATCCAAGGTGACGTGGATGGAGACTATAGAGTGAACATTGACGACGTGACTACCCTTATCGACAGGATCTTGAGGGGTAACGCATCCGGCAACATGGCTGCCGACGTGAACAGTGACGGCATGGTCAACATTACTGATGTTACTGACCTGATTGATATGATTCTCTCGCGTGCCCCTATCGCATATACCTATCCCGAAGAACTGAAAATGGTTCAGTTCTACACAAACAGCGCATTGCAGTTTGGAGCCTATCGCGCAACGATGGGCATGGGAGACTGGACCCGTGCCTATGGTAATGGCACCATCTGGTATGCATCCTTTTGGTACCCCCAAATGGGTCTAGTAACAACGCCCTATCAATGGTGGTTTGTTGGGGCATACGGCGCTTGCTATGCATTATATGGACCAGAAGAAAACCTTATCGACATCTATGAGCAAGCGATGAGTGACAATAATTATGCTTTTGCTGGAGTTGCTAAGGTTATTAGAGCATATGGTTACATGGCGATGACCGACCTCTATGGAGAAATGCCTTACAGTGAAGTCACTAAAGGTTGTGGAACTGGTGGCTTTTATCGTTACTTATCAGAAGGGACCGCTTTTCCCAAATATGATACCGGCAAGACCATCTTCATGGGATGCATCAATGACATCGAGGAAGCCATCGCCTTGCTCGAACAGGCAAAAACGCAGGATCCTTCACTGCCGGCACTTGACTCCAGCCATAACGACATCTGGGGCAGTGGTGAAATATGGAACCATGGCGACATCGACAAATGGATTAAACTTGCTTACTTCTTTAAAGCCCGATGGCTTAACAAGCTCATCAAAAAGGGACCTGGCAGCTATCTAGATGGAAAATATGATGCGGACGAAATCCTCGCCTGCCTCGACAAGGCCATGCAGAGCAATGCTGACAACACCATTATGGAGCACTATGACAACAACCCACCCGTGCATGATGTGTTGGGGTTTGATGAGCCTGTTGACTACTCACCGCTGTTCTCGCTGTGCGGCATGCTTACCCAGCACTTTGTGACCAAGATGCTCTATGACAACTTGACGAACTTTGCCGGTTATGGTGTTGAAGACCCGCGTGCCGACCACATCCTGCCCTGGGCTTATTGCACCAACAGGGAAGGTAATGGTGTCGATGCTGCTGGCATCAAGTGGAATGGTCACTGGCGTCGTACGCTGGGCGTAGATATGGCCAGCGATATCAATAGCCATGGTGGTCCTCAGAGGGCCTCATTTAACGCAGTCACGAACGAATGGTACATTGAAAATCCCTCGTATAGCTACCCTGAAGAACGCATGGGAGACACAGTATATGTCGAGTGTACCAGCGACAGCAAGGGTTACCTCGGCAATCCCAGCATCCTGTACTGCCGCGCTGTAGGTCTGTTCCAGTCGGCCGAATCGGGTTCATTCTATTCCCGCGCGACTTCTCCCACCTATATCGGCACCTATGCCGAGTGCTGCTTCATCCGTGCCGAGGTGCTGCTCAAGAAGGGCGACCGCGCTGGCGCCTACGCTGCCTACAAGGCAGGTGTTAAGGCCAGCTGCGAGCTGATGAACGAGAAACTGCAAGTATGGATTGATGAGGACCCCAGCCTTGCTGACTGCCCATCATTCACCCCGATGACTCAGGCGGCCATCGACAACTTCTTGAACAACGGCATCGGTTCACAAGATCAACTCACCCTAGGACACATCCTTACTCAGAAGCGCATTGCGCTCATGTTCTCCCATGAGATCTGGAACGATATGCGTCGCTATGACTTTAATCCCGACCTCTTCTTCGGTTGGTCAATACCTGCATACCATTACCAAGTGGATGCAGCCATGCAGGCCATCCCCGAGAGCAAGCAGTTTCGCCGCTGGCGTCAATGCTATCACGAGTACACGTACAATGTTGAAAACCTGCAAGCCATCGGCTACCAGGTTCCTGGAGCGCGCATGACCGACAGCGAGGGCAACGAAGTCAACTGGAACATGCAGGTTGATGCCTGGACCATCCCTGTTTGGTGGGATAGCGACCAAGACTAATCAGTAAGGACGAGGAATTTGATATCAGACGGGAGTCGTTGAAGACGGCCCGCTCCTCAAGGACGTGCGTCACCGCCCCCTACCTGTGAAACTGATAATTAACAACCAATAAAACAAAATCATCATGATTGAAGGAAAATTCATAACCACTTTGCCAAGTGTAGTGGGCTATGATATCGAGAAAAGTCAAGGCATTCTTCTCGACAACTCTGTGATTAGCGCAAACAAAGCCCTTAAGGGCCTGGTTAAGAAGGCCGAAGAGCTAGGCTGCAACGCGTTGGTCAACGTGAGGATTGACAGCAGCGCCAACGGCATTCTTGCCTATGGCGAGGGTGTCACTGTCAGAGAAAAGCCCTTCAGCTATTGAATCAGCTCAAGTTGCCCTGAGATGCCATTATAAATCTGGCATCTCTGTCTAACCAGGGAGTGATGAACCATCAAGGAAGATGTAGTGATAATTAGAGGCAAATATAATTGTGCGGCTTCATGTTTTTTCACTCATCATCCTTGCAAATCTCATTTCCTTGCACTACCTTTGCGACTAGAAACCAATTAAAACGAAAGGAGAACTATTATGAAGAAAATCTTTACGTTGCTTTTCTGTATGGTGGCCATCTCGTTTGCCGCCAGCGCCAATAACTATGTTGACCGCGTGGAGCAATGCATCAATGTGCTGCTGGGCAAGACCACTCCCACCACGCTCATGACGAGTAATCTCGATGCCAATCACGACGGCATGCTGAGCATCGACGACGTGACCGCCATTATCGATGAGGGCCTCCAGGAACAGCAAATCAATCGCGCACCTGCCAAGGAGAACGAGATCGATGGCATGATCAACGACATGCTTGACGGTGTACCTCCCACGCCCACCATTGATGACGTGACCGACACCGTTGACAAAAAACTGAAATAAGATTAAGCATCAACTGAAATGAAAAATCGCTTTTCCACCGTGTTGCGGATGCTGGCTCTGTCACTATTGCTGGCAAGTCCGCTGGTAATGCTTACCTCATGTGGTGACGATGAGCCTAAATCGATGGTCATCGACTATTACCTGAACGTCGAGGAAGGGTTTCTCGTGAATGGTTCCATAGATCAAACCGCCAAGTATTACAACCCCAAAAACCGCATGTACAATGCCATCAGGCAAGCTTATCCCAAGCCCGACGCACAAGGTAATGACGCGGCTGTGATTGAAGCGTGTGACAGGGAGTATGAGGAATATGTTGGCATGTATACCGGTCTAGGAGACCATATCACTTGCGTATTCAACCTCGTGCGCGCCACCAAGAAAGGCGACATCATCAAGCAGAACGAGACGATCAAAACTTACGTCTATGACATCAACTCAACTGAAGATTAGATTGATTGGCTAAACCATCAAAAAAGCAAAAAAGGGTCGGAGTTTTCACAACATCCGGCCTTTTTTTTATGTAAGTCTATGCTCTATTCATGGGGCAGCTTGGATAATAGGCGCTCAATGAGTCGCGGCAGGGCATAGTCGGCAATATCCTGCTCGTTTATCCATTGGTATTCGTCAGGCAGCTCGGGGCGAGCCTCGGGTTCGGCCAGGTAAAAATCAGCCATGATGATGCGGTGGGTAAGCACATGCTTAACGCCGCTAGCGAGCAGCGTGAGCGGGCAACCCAGGTCGGGCAGTGACTCATTCTCTATAAGCAAGGGCTCCCACAGTCCTTGCCAGATGTCACCAGCAGGGCGGCGACGCAGGGCGGTTTGACCCTTGTGGCGGATGTAAATATAAGTGAGACGGCGCTCCTGCACCTTAAGTTTTTTCTCCTTGACAGGTAACTGGTTAACGCGACCCGTGCGCAGGGCTTCGCAGGTCTCAGCGACGGGACAGTCGATACAGCGCGGCGTGCGCGGCGTGCACCATGTGGCGCCAAAGTCCATCATGGCCTGATTAAAGGCCGATGCCTGGTTAGCAGGCAACACCTCATTGGCGAGGGCCTCAAATGTGTGCTTTCCTCGAGTGGTGTTGATGGGCACATCGATGCCAAAGTGACGCGCCAGAACGCGATAGACGTTACCATCAACCGCAGCAGCAGGCAGTCCAAACGCGATTGACCCTACTGCGGCAGCGATGTATTCCCCCACCCCTTTTAACGACCTTAAACCCTCGATAGTTTTCGGGAAGCCGCCTTGCTCAACGATTTGTCTGGCTGCAGCATGCATGTTGCGGGCACGGCTGTAGTAACCTAGCCCTTGCCACTGTCGCAGCACCTCGTCCTCACTGGCGGCAGCTAGCGCCTCGACCGTGGGGAAACGCTCCATGAAACGGTACCAGTAGTCGGTGCCCTGGTCGATGCGCGTCTGCTGCAGGATGACCTCGCTCACCCAGATGCTGTATGGGTCGCCAATGCCGCGCCAGGGCAGTTCACGCCCATGTTGCGCAAACCACCTCAACACCGCTATTGTGAACCCCCTGGAACTCGTCATATCATTTACTCAAGAGGCAGGATATTCTTGAAGTTTTTCCAGTTTTTGGCGCTGTGGTAAGCGTTGACCGATACGGCAGGGACATAGAGCTCAATCTTATTATCGCTCACTCCATCAAGTTTAGGCGGCACGATAGCGTGGCACTCGATGCGGCTAAGACTCTTGCATTTCTCAGCGACTTTCTTGCCCACTTCGGTGACCGTCTCGGGCAAAACAAGCCTAGTGATGGCGGTCTCGCGCAGGGCATGTTCGCCTATATGACGTAAGCTGGTGCCCAAATCAATCTCTACCAATGACGAACACTCGCGGAAGGCCTCTTTATTAAGGGTCAGACAGCCGTCAGGCAGGCTCACATGGGTCAGACCCTTGCAGTTTTTGAATGCGCGCTCACCGATGGTAACCACCTTGTCGGGCAGTTCCAGTGATGTCAAAGCACAATTCTCAAAAGCCTCTTTGCAAAGAGTGGTCAACTGGGAAGGCAATTCAATATGTGACAATTCCTTGCAATTCTTGAAAGCGTGCTCACCAATGGTGGTGATGCGGGAAGACAACTCGACCGATGTCAATGCCGAACAGCTTTCAAAAGCCGATTGAGGCACATTTTCCAAGCGATTGGCAACAACCGACTCCAGCGCCTTGCAATCCTGAAACGCCTTATTGCCCAGTTTCCTGACTTCAGCCAGATCAACGCGTTGCAGGCGGGAACAGCCATAGAAAGCATATTCGCCAATGGTGGTGACACTTGCAGGAATGTTGACGGAACGAAGTTGAGGGCAGTCATTGAACGCCGAAGCGGCAATTTTCGTCACACCGTCTGGGATGCGCACGCTAGAAAGCTGTGAATAGGAGAAAGCGCTCCATGCGATTTCTTCCACACCATCGGGCACGTCAAAGGCTCCACTGCGGGCAGCAGGGCAGCGCAACAGCACAGCTCCCGTGTTGTCATAAAGCACGCCATCCTCATAGGTGTAATAACGGCTACCATTCTCTACAGTGATTTCCTCGAGTTTTTTCATCGTGCCCAGGTCATCGTTAGTAATCCTGGTCGTGGCTGGGATATTGAGCACGGTGAGCGGCGTGTTTTCAAAGGCTTTGGCACCAAGCACCTCAAGTCTGTAAGGAAGCTTCACTCGTTTCAAACCAGTGCCACGAAAGGCCTTGTCACCAATCTCGACGACACTCTGCGGGATTGTGATGCCCTTTAAGTCACCGCAGTTATTGAAGCATTCACTGCCGATGCGTTCCAGGCCCTCGGGCAGGGTGATATACTCCAGCCTGCTGCAACCACTGAAGGCGTCGTCACCTATCGTGCGCACACCCGTTGGCATAATCACCTCCTCGAGGTGAGAGCAACCGCGCAGGGCGCCGCTATCGATACGCTTGAGGCGTTCGGGAAGCAGTATCGAGCGCAGGTGGCTGGCATAGGATAAGGCATCGCTCAGCACATCGCGATCACCGTGACCGCCGAGCAAGCCACCGTTGCCAGAGCTCATGATGCGAGCGCGCTCCAGCTCCAAGTCGATGTAGTTGTCCACACTCTTGCCCCGACTGTCCTCGCAGCGCGAGCGTTCACACAGCTTCTTGATGAACTTGAAATCCTTATAATCCATGGGACCCTCGATGTGCAGCAAGCGCACGCGTTTCTGCATTTCGGGGGTCATTTTTTTCTCAAGTGTTCCCGATTCGTGCAGCCTGATCTCCACCACGTCGCCATAGGTGCTGGAGCGACCGTAACGGTCTCTCACAGCGCGACTCTGTGACGATGCTGGAACAACGGTCACTATTGCGAGTAACAGGGCGACCATCACGTAAAAAAAATGTCGGATTCTCATATTGCCTTCCTCTTTTTGGTTTCCGGTTTATCCTGCAAAATTAAACAATCCCCATGATTGCTGCAATAATTCTAAGGTTTTTAATGAAAGCCCTCGCTGCAGCTATGGCAACGAGGGCTGTTGAGACTCATTTTGTCAAGTCATGTCATTTAACAAGGACCTTGCGGCCGTTGCTGGTCACATAAATGCCGGGAGTCAACTTGGCGGCATCGACGCGGCGACCGGTCAGATCATAATACTCGATGGGCTTGTTGTCATCAGCGGTGATTGAGGTGACACTTGTGGAATTAAGGTTATACCAGCCAATCTCAGAGAGGTTGGTCTCGCCACCACCCTCATAGACACTCTGCACGCCAATGCGCTGGATGTCAGCACCGATGAAGTAAACCACTACCAGCTGGCCACCCATCAGGATGTTCATGTCGTCGTTGAAGTCATAAGGAATCACCGTCTGGTCGTCCTCGAAGCCATAGATATCAGCCCAGAAGATGTAGGGCTCAGGACCATCGCCATAATCGCAGAAGAGTTGATAGCCCAGCAGGCTGGTCATCAGCGGCATACCCTCAACATCAACCACGGGGATGTCGAGTACGAGGTAGCCCAAATCCTCGTCGTCATAGTACTCAAAATACAGCACTGCTGGCTCGGCTGGAACAGCAGGCTCGTCGGCCATGGGCGTGAGCACGACATTGGCCAGCAGGTCATACCATGCCACTTCAGTATCGTCGGCACAAATGCCATACCACTGCTGGGCCACCAAGGCTCCGGTCTCTGGGTCGAGAGTCAAGGTCAAGGGTTGAGCCTCAAGGGTCTCAGGGGCACATCCCATGAGGTAAAGGGGATAAATGTCACCCATCCAAACGAATGGACCGAAGTACTGGCCGTTCTCAAACACATAGCTGTCGCCCTCGCGATGTCCCTTCACCCATGTCTTAGGCAGATAGGAGCACAAACCCTGCACATAGATGTCGTCACCGTCAAAGCCCACCATAGTTTGTCCCATCAGGGGATCGCCTTCAAACCATTCATCAATGTCCTCATAATAGCCCATATAAACACCTGTAATCATGTAGGGCTGTGTTTCCAGGCCATCCGGCACCACGACGGTGTTGGCATCGGGCGTGATGTTCATCTCGCTGTCATACATGTAATACCAGCCCACATGGTCGGCATAGGCATTCTCGAAGATGTAGCACACCTGCTCTTGATCGAGTACAAAGACATCGGCCCGCTCGTTGAAATTGAACACAGCATCGATAGACTCATAACCGCCATCAACCGGAGTGGCAGGATAAAAGTACAGGTCATTGCCGTACAGGTCGCCGTAGTACTGAACGGGGAAGGAGACTTGAGTGTAGTCGTCGTTAAGCGTTCCCTTTATCCAAGCCTCGGGCAGATAGACACTGAAGCCCTGCAGATAAACGTCATTGCCGTCAATGCCAATAGTCAATGTGCGGTCCACCACTTCCCAGCTCGAGCCGTCAAAGATGTAGGCATTCAAGCGGTAACCCCGGGTCTCAAGGCCTTCGGGAGGAGTCACGACAGCATCAGCGAGTTTAGGAACAGCCGTCAACGACGGGGAGAATTCAGCGCGAGGAAGGGTGATGGCATGGCGTGCCTTACCCATGTCGGGCTTAGGTAACTTGATGTTTTGAGCAGCCTGAGTGCTCGCTGCCAATGACATGATGGCAACAACTAACAAGAGAATGATTCTTTTCATAAAGTTTTGGTTATTAAATGTTGATATAAATGAATTAAGATTTTTGCAAAGTAAAATCAAATAATCGTAATATCCAATAGTTAACCACATTTTTTTTATCACACACCTTCTAAAGTTAAGTTTCAAAAAAGTCAAAGAAGAAATAAATGGCGGCATAGCGCATGGGGACATCCTTGGCGTAGCCAATGGTACTATTGTTACTGTTCCTGACCGTGCCGTCTTGATAGACCCTGCCCATGCAGGAGTTGTTGCGGTTGCGCACGGTGCCGTCGCTCTCGATTTTGCCTAGATAAGAGTTATTGCTGTCACGCACAGTACCATTGTCGCTAACCTTTCCAAGCAGTCGGTTGCTGGTGTCGCGTATCTCTCCATTGCTGCTGATGCGGGCAACCATCGAGTTGCTGCGGTTTCTCACTGTACCGTCACTATCAATCCTGACGAGCATCGAATTGCCGTTGTCACGTATCGTCTGGGCCAGCCCGGTCTGAGTCCCAATAACAAGCAAAAAAATAAACAAGGTCACAACTCCCTTTATCGCATGTCTAATCAACTTTTCCATATTCTCCAACTGGCAGGTTTTGATTTGTTATCACAAAGGTAATTACAATTATCAATAGGTTGAATTTGCGAGAGTGAAAAAAAGAGAAAACCAAATTAAAAGACGCAAAAAACAGCAATACCTGAAGAAAAACAACGTATTTTGGTGAACTTTTGGTAGAAAACCCTTATATTTGTTGCCGAAAGAAAGATATTAACCTCCAAAATAATTGAATTATGATGAAAAAACGACTACTATTCTCCTTGCTGGCATCGATGATGCTGTTGCCATTGCTGGCACAAAGCGAGAACGGGAAAAAGGCGATTTTCACTCCGCCCAAGTTCAGCGGCTTTGCCATGGCATCCTACCAGGCGACGTTCCAGGACGGCAACAACAGTAACTCATTTGACCTCAGACTGGTAAGGGCCTCGATTGAGGGCCGCATCCTTGATGATTTTTACTACAAAATCCAAGGTCAGATCAACGGCAACACCACGACGATGGGCAGCAGTCCCCGACTAGTGGACTACTTCATGGAGTGGCAAAAATTAGAATACTTCAAGGTGAAATTGGGTCAGTTCAAGCGCCCGTTCACCTATGAGAACCCGATGAACCCGATTGACCAGGGCTTCATGGGCTATTCGCAACCCGTGAGCAAGCTGGCAGGTTTCAGCGACCGCACGGGTATGCACGCAAGCAACGGCCGTGACATCGGTCTCCAGTTCCAGGGCGACTTCTTGAAGAACAAGAACGGCCGCAACCTGTTGCACTATCAGGTTGGCGTGTTCAACGGCCAGGGTATCAATGTCAAGGACGTTGACGAGCGCAAGGACATCATTGGAGGCGCGTGGGTTATGCCCATCAAGGGGATGCGCCTCGGCGCCTTTGGTTGGGAAGGCTCCTATGCCCGCAAGAGCGGTGGCCAAACCGTGAGCCTGCGCCAGCACCGCTATGCCCTGAGTGCCGAGTACAAGAAGGGTGATCTGCAGCTGCGTGCCGAGTATATCCACTCGACTGGTCGCGGTTTTTCCACCACCTATCAGAAGAATGAGGACGTTAAGGACATGACCATCAAGACCTACACCGATAACAACGGCGAGGAGATCGCTAATAACAAGGCCGACGGTTTCTATGCCCTGGCCATCGTGCCCTTCATTCCCGACAAACTGATGGGCAAGGTGCGTTACGACATGTATCGCCCCACTGCCTCGACGGTGGCCCAGAAGACCAACTATGAGGTGGGTTTGAACTACCGCTTCTGCAAATATCTGGAGTTCCAGAGCGAGTATTGCCTGACCAATGACCGCTCGCTGGCCAAGCACAACTACAGCACCTTGTTCTTCCAAGTCTCTATCAGATATTAAGGGCATTAAGGGCATTAAGGCCACTAAAAACTAAACTGTAATCAAGAACTTAAAAACTAGATAACAACATGTCACTACTCATGATCCTTCAACTGTGTATCGTGCTGGGCGCATTGTGGCTCGGCTCACGATACGGTAGCTTGGCCCTGGGTGCCATTTCGGGCATCGGCCTGGCAATTCTCGTGTTCGGCTTCGGCATGAAGCCCGGCACCCCTCCCACCGACGTTATATACATCATCATCGCGGCCGTTACCTGCGCCGGCATCATGCAGGCTTCGGGCGGTATGGACTGGCTGATCCAGTTGGCCGAGAAGATGCTGCGCAAGCACCCTGACCGCATCACCTTCCTCGCCCCGTTGTGCACGTTCTTCCTGACGGTGCTCGTCGGCACGGGTCACGTGGTTTACACGCTCATGCCCATCATCTGCGACATTGCGATCAAGAAGGGCATCCGCCCTGAGCGTCCTTGCGGTATCGCCAGCATCGCCTCCCAGATCGGTATCACCTGCTCGCCCATCGCGGCGGCTGTGGTGGCCTTTATCACCATCTCGGGAGCCAATGGCTACAACATTTCCATCCCTCAGGTGCTCATGGTAACCATCCCCGCCTGCTTGCTGGGTATATTAATCGCATCTATCGCATCCTACAAGCGCGGAAAGGACCTTGACAAGGATCCCGAGTTCCAGAAGAAGATCGCCGACCCTGCTCAACGCGAGTATATCTACGGCAGCAACGCAACGACGCTCGATAAGAAGATCGCCCCCGAGAGCAAGCGCGCGGTTTATATCTTTTTTGGCGCCTTGCTGGTGATTGTGTTCTTTGCAATCTTCCAGGAGTTGCTTCCCTCCTATAGCACCATTAAGGCTATCGACAGTAACGCGACTGTCGAACTCATCGGTTCGCGTGTGACCATTACCGCCGACCAGTTGGCCAAGCTTGGTATCGCCGTTGATGGAGTGACCAAAATGCACCTCACCCCGCTGAAGATGAACCTTGTCATCCAGATTGTGATGATCACCGCTGCGGCGCTGATGATCATCTTCTGCAAGGCGTCGCCCAAGAAGGCCATCGCGGGCCCCGTTTGGCAGAGCGGTATGGTGGCCGTTGTCGCCATCTATGGCATCGCATGGCTTGCTGATACTTATTTTGCCAACTACCTGGGCGAAATCCAGGACATGCTGGCTGGCTTGGTGGAGCGATACCCATGGTCGATTGCATTTGCCTTCTTCTTGGTGTCGGTGCTCGTCAACTCACAGGGTGCCGTGGTTGTTTCGATGTTGCCGCTGGCTTACGGACTTGGCATTGACGGCTGGATCCTGCTGGGCGTGCTCCCCTCGGTATACGGCTACTTCTTCATTCCCAACTATCCCTCGGATATCGCTACGGTGAACTTTGACCGCACGGGCACTACCGTCATCGGCAAGTACCTGTTGAACCACTCGTTCATGATGCCCGGCTTGGTCCACACCTTCGTAGCCTGCGTCGCCGGCTACCTCATCGCCTTCCTGTACCACTCGATGGGTTGGATTTAATTTCGAAAATAAAAATCTTCATAAAAGACAATGCCTGGACGCTCGTCCAGGCATTGTCTGTATGTTATTCTTATTTAGATTGTGCAAATTATCATAAATATATTCGGCATAAAGATTGTATTTTTGCGGGGAAATCAATTGGTGCATCATGGACAGGAAAACTTTTGAACAGCAAAAGGCATTCGCAGGCTCACTCAAGCCCTCGATGCTCCGCCGCTGCTTAGACCATGATTACCAGGATCGCTGCATTTACCTCATCACCTTAGTCATTGAAGGGAGGCGGCCATTATTTGGTGAACTGGCAGGCAAAAGTGATGGCATTCTGGGGAGTGACGATGAGCCACGAATCATCCTTAGCCCCCTTGGAGAAGAAGTGCAAAACCTTTTCTATGACATTCCAAAATGGCATCCTGAAGTCCAGTCAATCGCCATTCAGATGATGCCAGACCACCTGCATGGCATTTTATTTGTGAAAGAGAAGATGGACAGGCATCTAGGGCAGGTTATTTCAGGTTTCAAAGCTGGTTGCAACAAGGCCTATCGTCATATTATCCTGGGAGAAGAGGTTACGTGTGTTGTGGCGTCGCCACAACATACCAAACAGTTGCAAGCAGAGCCTCGACAACGGCCGCCACGGTCTGCTTACAATCGTAATCAGGGGCTACTGTTTGCCAGTGGCTATAATGACAGGCTGCTATTGCAGGCAGGACAACTCGACCGATGGATCAATTATCTGGCTGACAATCCACGCCGTTTATTGGCCAAAAGGGAACATCCTAATTTGTTTAGAGTGCAGTTTGGACTAAACTTGGCAGGGCAGAATTATGCAGCGATCGGCAACAGGTTTCTGCTCTCTAGACCAATAAAACTTCAAGTTCAATGCTCACGCAGACTGACTGAAGAAGAAATCGACAAAGCAATTGAACACTACTTGAATGAAGCCCGATCGGGCGCGGTCCTTATTTCTCCCTCAATAAGTGACGGAGAGAAGAAGGTAATGCGAGCCGCCTTGAATGCTCATTTGCCTTTGGTTTTCCTTTCATCCATGAGTTTCTCACCATTCACCAAGCCGGGAGGCGAGTTTATTGAGGCATGCTCTCGTGGTGACCTACTTATCCTATCGCCTTGGGAGAACCGAACGCCGACCCAACGTCTCACACGTGTAGAATGCTTGACCCTTAATGAAATGACTAAAAATCTGTGTGAGATTTAGTATTGCCATCATTGATGAATTGACTTTGGTGGCGTGTTAATCTTTTAACAATATATTTGTTAAATTAACGTGATTTTCACGCGGGGGTGTTAGGTAAAGATGTATTTTTGCACCTTGTTAATAAGACATTATACCGATAAAGAATATTGTTATGGCAGAAACCGTCAATATCAGGGAATTAAATGACCTGATTGCAAGTAAAAGCAATTTCGTGAACCTCATCCGTCAGGGTATGGATCAAACCATTGTGGGGCAGAAACACCTCGTGGACTCATTGCTCATCGCGTTGCTCGCCAACGGCCATGTGCTGCTCGAGGGTGTGCCTGGTCTGGCCAAGACCAAAGCCATCAGCACGCTGGCATCGCTGATCGACGCGCGCTTCTCGCGCATCCAGTTCACGCCCGACCTGCTCCCCGCCGACGTTGTGGGCACGATGATTTATAGCATCAAGAAAGAACAGTTTGAGGTCAAGAAAGGTCCCGTGTTTGCCAACTTTGTGCTGGCCGACGAGATCAACCGTGCCCCTGCCAAGGTGCAGAGCGCGCTGCTCGAGGCCATGCAGGAACGCCAAGTGACCATCGGCGAGCAGTCGTTCAAACTTGATGACCCCTTCCTGGTGCTGGCCACCCAGAACCCCATCGAGCAGGAGGGCACCTATCCGCTGCCCGAGGCTCAAGTGGACCGTTTCCTGATGAAAGTGCTCATCGGCTATCCCAACAAGAGCGAGGAGGGTGACATCATCAAGATGAACATCGCTCCCGACCCTGTCGAGGTGCGTCCGCTCGTCACCCCTGCCGACATCGTTGACACACGCAAGGTAGTTCAGCAAATCTACATTGACGAGAAGATCCAGAAGTATATCGTGGACATCGTGTTCGCTACCCGTTTCCCAAGCGATTATGGCCTGAACGACCTGAAGAGCATGATTTCGTTTGGCGCCTCACCGCGCGCCTCGATCAACATGGCGCTGGCATCGAGGGCATACGCTTTCCTGCGTAACCGCGGCTATGTCATCCCCGAGGACGTGCGTGCCGTATGCCATGACGTGATGCGCCACCGTCTGGGCTTGACCTATGAGGCCGAGGCCAACAACATCACCAGCGACGAGATCATCAGCAACATCCTGGACAAGATTGCGGTGCCTTGATAGTTAACAGATAACAGTTTTTCTGCTGATGGTTGCATCATGCAATAGAGAATGGATTAACTATTCACTGTTAACTATTAACTCGAGAAGAAATGGATACCAATGAACTGTTGCGCAAGGTCCGCAAGATTGAGATCAAGACCAAGGGCCTGTCGCAGAACATATTTGCCGGCGAGTACCACTCGGCCTTCAAGGGCAGGGGTATGACCTTCAGCGAGGTGCGCGAGTACCAGTATGGTGACGACGTGCGCGACATCGACT
>JAEETL010000062.1 GCA_016290325.1 Muribaculaceae bacterium | reverse complement strand
ATTTCTATATCGATGATGCTGAACAAGGTGTATGGTCTGGCACTGTAGCTTGGACTCAGGCCTCCTATGCCGTCACCCCAGGAGAACATACCTTCAAATGGTCTTATACCAAAGACGTATCCGTCAACAGTGGCAGCGACTGCGCTTGGATTGACGAAGTCGAGTTCCCGCCCATCAGTGTGCCGTCAGCAGGTCTGACTGGCGACGTCAACTTAGACGGAGTGATCAGTATCGATGACGTGTCCGTCCTTCTCAGTCATGTCCTTGGCAACATCACTCTCACGGGACAAGAGCTCATTAATGGCGATGTCAACGGTGACGGAGTCATTTCCATTGATGATGTCTCAACCCTGTTGCACATGTCAATGAATAAATAGAATGAAATGCTGATCTCTTGCAGATTTATATGAATCTGCAAGAGATTTTGCTTTATTTTGGAATAGATCTCCCATCCAACTAGCCAAAGTTAACGAATTGTCCGACTTCTCTAGAAAGAATATTCGTATGATTAACCAATTATTGTTTCATATATGAAAAGAACACTGATTACTCTTTTACTTGCCTGCTTGACGTTCAGTGTGTTTGCACAAGAATGGACGAGCATCAACGGCAATGTCCCGTCAACAATCAAGACGGAACTGATTTCCTCCACAGAAAGCAGGATTCAGGTCCATGTTCAAGTGCCTGGATATTATGCTACTACCGTGGCCACTCCGAGAGGTGATGCCTACGTCATCTCGCTGCCTAAGGCTGTCAGTACGGCACATGCCGGCGAACCAGACATGCCAATGACCGGTATCCCGGTGATGATTGGTGACAAGGCTCGCATGGACGTCCGCGTTATCGATGCCCAGTACGCTGATTACGAAGGCATCGAAGTCGCCCCTTCCAAAGGCGATTTCCCGCGCACCATCGATCCTGCCACGGTGCCTTACACCTACGGCGACTGCTATAGTCAGGACGCTTTCTTCCCCGCTAACAATGTAGGTCTTTATGAGCCATACATCATCCGCGACTTCCGCGGTCAGAATATGGCTGTCTATCCCTTTGCCTACAACCCTGTCACCAAGACCCTTCGTGTCTATTATGACATGACGGTGGAAATGTACAAAGTGGATGACAACGGCATCAACACTATGGAAACCCGCAGGAGCAACGTTGTGAAGATGGATTCTGACTTCAAGAGCCTCTACCAACGACACTTCATCAACTATCAGGCAGCAATGAACCGCTATACACCTGTGGATGAAGAAGGCGACCTGCTCATCATCTGCTACGACAACTTCATCAGCAACATGACTGACTTCGTCAACTGGAAGAAGACCCGTGGCGTGAACACTACCATCGTGGGCACCAGCACCGCCGGCTCCAGCTACTCGGCCATCAAGAGCTATATTCAGAGCCAATATAATGCCAACAACAACCTGACTCACGTGCTGCTCGTCGGCGACGTGGCACAGATTCCGGGTTATACCTATACCGGTGCCTCTGGATATGAAGGTAAAGGCGACAACCCATACGGACAAATCGTCGGTAGCGATATTTACAATGATGTTTTCATCGGTCGTTTCTCTGCCAGCAGTGCAGCACAGGTGACCACCCAGGTCAATCGTATCATCACCTACGAACGTGATCTGACTACTTCTTCCTCTTGGTGCCAGAATGGTTTAGGTGTTTCTAAAAATGAAGGTGGGGCAGGCCATAATGGTGAAGATGATTACGAGCATATAGAGAACATTCGTACCGACCTTTTGAACTTTGGCTATTCAACTGTGTATCAGGATTATTATGGTGCAAGCAACTATCCAAGCACCTCAACAACTACCATCAGCAACCATATCAACAGTGGTGTCGGTATCATCAATTATTGCAACCACGGCTCTCAGACCGCATGGCAATCCCATAACTATACCAATACCCACGTCAATGCCTTGACCAACGACAACAAACTCCCGTTTGTATTCTCTGTGGCCTGCTACAATGGCCAATATGACTATTCCAGCGATTGCTTTGGCGAAGCATGGCTACACGCCACCAACGGTAGCAATCCCACAGGTGCCATCAGCGGCACGTTCTCATACATCTCTCAGCCTTGGATTCCACCCATGTGGGCTCAGGACGAATTCGTCGATATCCTCGTGGAAAGCTACAACAACAACATCAAACACACAGCAGCTGGAGCCGCTGTCAATGGCATGATGGGTATCTTTGACCATTACAGCACTACAGAAGCTCAAGCTGTCGGTACATATCAAGCTTGGATTCTTTTCGGTGACCCGAGTTTGATGCTCCGCACCAAGACCCCGCAAGCCATGACGGTCTCGCACAATGGTTCCATCCAACCGGCGGTAACCAATTATACAGTCAACGTTACCAACGGCAACGGTGCTTTGGCTACCATCACCAACGCCAACCATGAGATTCTTGGCAAAGCTACGGTCAGCAACAACACTGCTACAATCAATATCACTGGCACCCTCACTCCAGGCGAGGAATTGACCCTGTGTGTGTTCGGTTATAATAAGGTGACCTATTTAGGAACGATTCAAGTCATCGCCAGCGAAGGCCCTTACGTCGTCGTGAACAGCTATACGCCTACTACTGCCAACGTCGGCGTGCAGACCAACCTGTCACTTGTTCTCAAGAACTTAGGCACACAAGCCACCTCTGGCAACTCCACGGTCACCTTGAGCTGCGACAACAGCAATGTCACCTTCGGAACGTTCACCAAGAACTTCAGCTCGTTGGCTGTCAACGCCACCACTACGGTCAGTGGTTTCAACTTTACCATTGCTGAAGGTGTGACTGACGGCACCGTCATCCCCATTACCGTCACCATCACCAATGGCAACGACATTTGGGAAAGTACGGCCAACATCACCGCTGTCGCACCTAACCTCGTCGTAGGTGCCATCACCGACTCCGAACTGATTCCTGGCGAAAGCGGCACGATTACTTTCCCTGTCACCAACAGCGGTTCTGCAGCAGCACAGAACGTCGTGCTGACGCTCAGTTGCAACAACGGCAATATCACGTTTGGTACCAACCCTGTCACTGTCAGTTCCATTGCTGCAGGTGCCACTACCAACATCACTGTGAATGTCAATGTGGCCTCTAGTGTCACCTATGGCTCGGCACTCACCTTCAGTTATACCCTCACTGCCGACCACTTCGCGACGAATGGTACGTATAACACGACCGCAGGCATCGTCGAAACCGCCATTGGAAGCGGCACGTCAACCAGCGCTTATCTGCCCACTTATGCGTACTATAACTATTCATTAGCGGAACAGATTTATACTGCGACTGAGATTGGCCAGGCTTGCACCATCACGGCCATCGCTTTCAAGGTTTCGAACTCCAAGTCGACCGCACGCACCCTTGACCTCTATATGGCACACACCACCAAGACCGCTTTCTCTGGTAATTCGGATTGGGTAAGCCTGCCGACCAGCAACAAAGTGTTCAGCGGTGAAGTCGCTTTCAGCGCTTCGGGGTGGACCACCATTACCCTTGACACGCCTTTCGCCTATAACGGCACAGACAACCTTATCATCGGCGTGGACGACAATACGGGGTCTTATGTGAGCCCTAGTTCCAATTGTCCCGCATTCTATGTGTATTCAACAGGTGCCAACCGTGCCTTGTATAAGTATAATGATAATACGAATTACAATCCTGCTTCGATGAGTACCAGTGGAACCATGTTGACCTCCAACAACCAGATCCAATTGACGATCATTCCTAATGCGCCCACAACAGCGCTCCCCACAGTCACCACGACAGCAGTCAGCAACATCGCACCTACTACGGCCATGAGTGGCGGTAACGTCACTGCTGACGGCGGCGCCGACATTACGGCACGTGGCATCTGCTGGAGCACATCGCAGACTCCTACCATCAGCGGCAACCATACCACTGACGGGACAGGTACCGGCAGCTGCACCAGCACGATGACTGGCCTGACGCCCAACACCACCTATTATGTCCGTGCCTACGCCACCAATAGTGAAGGTACTGCCTACGGCGAAGTGGTGAGTTTCACCACCTTGCAACAGAGTCTTGTGGGCGACGTCAACGAAGACGGAGTCGTCAGCATCGATGACGTGTCTGTTCTTCTCAGCCATGTCCTTGGCAACATCACTCTCACGGACCAGGCGCTTATTAATGCCGATGTCAATGGTGATGGAGTCATCTCCATCGATGATGTCTCAACCTTGTTGAACATGTCCATGAGATGATGTGACTTAATTGTGTTTAATGGAACGCCACAAGGCGTTCCGTTAAACACAAGACGAACCATTTTAATTTGAAATAATATGAAAAAAGTACGTATCGCATTTTTAGCTTTGTGGGTCATGTTTTTGAGCGGCAACCTTCTTGCCCAAACCGACCTGAACAAGCTCATGCAAGAACGCGGCGAGTATTATTTTAGCCTCAACGTCCAACAGCCTTCACAAATCCAATCCATCAACGAGATCTGTTCCGTTGACAAGATTGAAGGCAACAGTGTCATTTGCTACGCCAACCAGAGCCAATACGACAAGCTTGTGAAACAAGGTTATCAGCCCACACTGCTCACACCGCCTTCTTTGCAAGCTGAAGCCAGGATGTGGGACCAACGTGGTTCTTACGATTGGAACAGCTATCTTTCTTACGGTGACTATGTCACCATGATGGAAGTGTTCCCCTCCAACGCACTCAGCGACAGAAGCTGCACCTTGGTTGACTTGGGAACACTTTCCACCAGCAACCACCGCAGAATCCTGGGCGTTCGCCTGAACAATGGAAGTCCGGAAGGCAAGCCGCGATTCCTCTACACCTCGACCATGCATGGTGACGAAGTGACGGGCATGATTCTCATGCTCCGCCTCATTGATGAACTCTGCACCAGCACCGATTCTCGCATTGTCAATTTGTTG
>JAEETL010000061.1 GCA_016290325.1 Muribaculaceae bacterium | reverse complement strand
GAGGCATTTTTCCAACAAATGGCTGGCGATGCCTTTGCGTTGGTATTGGGGTGCCACGGCGAGGTCGTTGATCTCGAAGGTGCGGCCATAATGGAACAACATGGAAGTGCCCAAAATGAAGCCAGCCACTTCTCCATCCACGATGCATTCTAAACCGTAATGATGTTGGCTTTCAAGTAGTTCACTGACATGGCTGGTGGCGTCTTCCACCGACCAGTTGTCGTTCCACGGCTCGCCCGAAAACGCTGCCGCATAAATGGCGCCATATTGGTTCAAATGCTCAATAGTGATGGGGCTGATGATGAGGTTTTGCATACATGTATTTTTTCTGCAAAGATACTGATTTGTTTGGAATATCCGTACTTCAGCACAATCACAAAATTAACCACTGTTATGGGCATCACCATTGGTTTATTAATCCCATTGCTAGGCACCATGCTCAGTGCGGCTTTTGTCTTTTTCATGAAGAAAGACATGTCGACGCAGTTGCAGAAGTCGCTGTTGGGTTTCGCTCGGCATCGACATCCAGAACATCCCTGAAGGAGCCATCATCTCCATGCCCATGTGCGCCCAGTGTAACAATAGGGCAAAGTCATTCCTCATTGGTAGCTTGAATGGCATCGTGGAGCTTTGGGCGGTTTATTAGAGATGGCGCAGCACCATCCGCAATGTTTTTTAACAAAATTTTGATTTTCTGCGCTGAAAACCAAATTATTTCTTACCTTTGCCCATCATAAACCTTTGTCACCATGAAAAAACTCGTCCTTATCCTCTCCATCCTCCTCGCCCTCCTGACCATCGGGCAGGCCAAGGCGCAAGGACTGTCGGGCTCGGGCACGACCGACGACCCGTATCTAATCAGCAGCAACGCGGACTGGACCTCCTTCGCGCAAAGTGTCACCAACGACACGACCTACGCGGGCCAAACCGTGAAACTCACCGCCGACATCACCGCCACCGTCATGGCAGGCTCGCACACCGACGAAACCAACTACCATGCTTTCAGCGGCACCTTTGACGGCGACGGACACACCATCACCCTCGCCCTCTCGGGTAGCGGCCAAGGCACGGCCCTCTTCTCCGACCTCAACGGCGCGACCCTCAAGAACCTGAAAGCGCAGGGCACCGTATCCACTGACGACCGACGCCCCGCCACCTTTGCCGTCATCGTTTTCGGCAACAGCACCATCAGCAACTGCTGGAGCACCGTGGCCGTGTCGTCCACAAGGACCAGCGATTGGGTGGACGGCGGCGGTTTCGTGAGCCGTGTCAGTTCAAACGCCACACTCAACATGACCGACTGCGCCTTCCACGGTTCGGTGACCTTCGCCCCCGGTGCCACCACGGGCGGCGGCATGATAGGCTACACGCAAAACAACGCAACGGTCAACCTCACCGACTGCCTCTACAGCCCCTCTGCACTCACGCTGAACGTCAGCCAATACAACCCTCGCGTCTTCGTCTCGGGCGAGGTATCTGGCAATCTCAACAAATGCTACTACAACGCCGTGGCAGCGAACTCGGTACTTGAGAACCAAGGCATCGATGCCTCGGGAATGACCGACGCAGCCTTGGCTGCGGCCCTCGGAGAAGGCTGGCACGTGTATAACGACATGGTGGTGCCCTTCACAGGAAAATATTACATCAGCTCGGCAGCGGAGTGGAACGCTTTTGCAACGGCAGTGAACAACGGAACGTCGTACAGCGGACAGATCGTGGCCTTGACCACCGACATCCCGACCGCCGTCACGACGATGGCAGGCACCGAAAGCAACCCCTTCTGTGGCACCTTCGACGGCGATGGGCACACCATCACCCTAGCCCTTTCGGGTAGCGGCCAAGGCACTGCCCTCTTCTACTTGATTGAGGGTGCGACCCTCAAAAACCTGAAAGTACAGGGCACCGTAACCACTTCCGGATACCGCCCCGCCACCTTCACTGCCTTCGTTGAAGGCAACTGCACCATCAGCAACTGCTGGAGCACCGTGGCCGTGTCGTCCACAAAGACCAACAGCTGGGTGGACGGCGGCGGTTTCGTGGGCCGTGTCAGCAGCAATGCCACGCTCAACATGTCCGGCTGCGCCTTCCATGGATCGGTGACTTTCGACTCCACCGCCACTACAGGCGGCGGCATGGTGGGCTTCACCCAAACGAATGCAGTGGTCAACCTCACCAACTGCCTCTACAGCCCCACCGAGCTCACGCTTAACGTCAGCCAATACTATCCCCGCATCTTCGTATCGGGCTATGTGCCTGGCAATCTCAACAACTGCTACTACAACGCCGTGGCAGCGAACTCGGCACTTGAAAACCAAGGCAAGCTGATGCACAGCATCGCGGGCGACGCGAATGTCACCGTGGCCTTCGATGGCGAAGCCACCGCATACGATTTGAGCGGCATCAGTGCCTACAGTGTGGGCATGGTTTACGACAGCACCCTCTATGCGGGCCAAGGCGAGACGGTGAGCCTCAACCTCGGTTGCACACCACCTTCGGGCTATGTCTGTAGCGGCTACACGACCTCCTCAGGCACCCTCACTGGCACGGCGAACCCCTATACGCTGACCATGCCCGACGAAGATGTGACAATTCAGGCGGTTCTTGAATTGCTTTCTTCAGTCGATTACATCAACGGGGAAGGCGAGACGCAAACTTGCTCAGACTTTACCATCCTCACGGGCAACGAAACAACGCTTGAGGCGGGCTGGTATGTGGTGATCAGCGACATCTTCTACGACAGCACCCTCACCCTTAACGGCGACGTGAATCTCATCCTCTGCGACAGCACTACAATGACAATTAGCAATAGTACAAATCCTTCTAGTTATGCCATAAATGCCGAAGGTGACCTTACCATATACGGACAGAGCGGAGGTACAGGAACCCTAAGCGCCCCTTTTAGCACTTATATCGGCCTCTATACCAATGAAGGCAATGTGGAAATCAATGGCGGCATTGTGACACTGTGTGGGTATTACATGGGCATCTTTACCAATGGCGGTGATGTCATCATCAGGGATGGCGTAGTGACGGTCACAGAAAACAGCACCTACGGCATCTTTTCCAAACCCGGCAATGTTATCATCAGCGGAGGCACGGTTACGTCCATAGGAAATGCTAACGGCATTTCTGGTCAAAATGTCAACATTAGTGGTGGTAAAGTGACGGCCACAGGAAGCGGCGCCTTCGGCATTGATTGTTCCAATTTCATCATTAGCGGTGGCGAAGTGACGACCCTTGGAAGTGCCTATGGCATCAATTCAGCAGGCGACGGTTCAACCAACGGTAACATAACCATTGGCGGAGGCAAGGTTACGGCCACGGGAAGCGGTGTCAGCGGCATTTCCGGTTTCAATATCATCATTACCGGTGGTGAAGTGACGGCCACCACAGGAAGTGGCAATGGCTCTTACGGCATTTCCGGTTACAATGTCATCATTAGTGATGGCATAGTGATGGCCAGAGGAAATAGATCTGGCATCGGCTCAGGCACTAATTCAACCGACGGTAGCCTAACCATCAGTGGAGGAACGGTCACGGCCACTGGAAACGGCTATGGCATTATCGGTTCCGATGTCATCATTAACGGTGGCGAAGTGACGGCTAATGGGACTACCTACGGCATTTTCGGCTTCGATATTATCATTAGTGATGGCGAAGTGACCGCCAATGCATCTGGTTCTGGCATAAGTTTGGGCGACAATTCAACCAATGGTAGCCTAACCATTAGCGGAGGCACGGTTACGGCCACAGGAATCTCCCAAAGCATTTTCGTTCATGGTGATGTCGACATTAGCGGTGGCACGGTCACGGCGACAGGAAACAACATGGGCATTTACTGTATCGGTGATGTCAACATTAGCGGTGGCATAGTGGCTGCCAATGGAAATTATGTCAATGGCATCTATTCAACCAACGGTAGCATAACCATCAGCGGCGGTAAAGTGTCCGCTTCAGGATATCACAACGGAATCTCAGTCTCGGACGACATCACCCTCGGCTGGACCAACACCGACGACTACATTTCTGCCAACGGATACAATGCTACTAACGGCATTGTTGCCGTTAGGAGCGGCCAGGCCTTATATTACGAAGATGACGGGGGTGAAAATGTCATCGTCAGCGGCATACTCGACGAGGACCAGATCGATGCCATTGGGGGCAAGACCCTGCGACCCCATTTCGTCAACTATATGGACGGGGACGGCGAGATGCACTATTGCAGTGACTATACCGTACTCACGGGTGAAGAAACAACGCTCACGGAGGGCTGGTATGTGGTGGACAGCGACCTCACCTACAACAGCACCCTCACCCTCAACGGCGATGTGAACCTCATCCTCTGCAACGGCAAGACGATGACGGTCACTACCTACAGTGGTTACAGCATTGATGGGGATACTTTGACTATTTTCGGCCAAAGCCTCGACACCGTTGTGGCTGGCACCCTCAATGTCACTAACAATGTTGAGGATTATTCCATCTATCTGTGGAACTATATCCAACACAGCGGCAATGTCGTCGCTAACAATCCGGATTACGTTGTTCTCGTTGCCTCCAACATCACCATCTACGGTGGCAGTATCAATGCTAACTGTGGGTACTGTGGCATCTATGCTTATAACATAATCATCAACGGTGGCAACATCAATGCTAAAGGCAGAGACTTATATGCCATCAGGGCTCGGGATGTTATGACCATCAACGGCGGTAGCATCCATGCGAACGGAGGAGAATATTGCATTTATGTAGATGATATCATGACCATCAACGGCGGCAATATCAAGGCTATTAACGAAAACCATGGCATCTGGGTCAATGCAGATTTTACCATCAACGGTGGCAAATTAGAGGCCTCCAAAATTTGGACCACATGGGGGAACCTTACCCTCGGCTGGACCAGCACCGACGACTACATCCATGCTAATTACAATGTCGAAGGCATAACCGTCAAGAGCGGCCAAGCCTTCTATTACGACAATAATGT
>JAEETL010000060.1 GCA_016290325.1 Muribaculaceae bacterium | reverse complement strand
GTCAGCGGCCATGAGGACAAAGCCTTTGCCGTCGGCTCCGGTAAAGAGAAAACATCCGTCAAGGCGGACGGTAGTGGCATCGACAACGGCCTTGTTGAGCACGCGAGCTGCGATGCTCGCGGCAGTGGCTTTGTCGACAGGTTTGGCCTCCATCCTTACAGAGAGGCCTGCTGCCAAAACGAAGGCAGCAACGATGATGATGAAGCGTTTCATTGTTTATTTAATTACAATTTTCTGTGTTCTAACGTTGTTGCCGTTGATGAGGCGCAATACATACACGCCAGGTGTCATCTCGCTTGTAGAGACGTTGCGTGCAACGTCTGTACTAACAACGATGCGCCCCATAACGTCAACGACCTGTAGGCACGCATTGCAAGCATCCGCTGCGGTAACAATGATTTGCCCATTGTTGATGAACGCAAACGGGGCATCGGACGCAGAGCTTGTCTAAGCGTCATTCACGTTGAACACCAAGCGGAAACGTGAAACGTAGTCAGTGGTCTTGGCGGTGAAAGTGTAGGTCGGCGAATCCAACAAATCCACATCTGCCCCAGTCATGTTATCAATCAGATGCAGATAATCCATTTCCACGCCTTCAGGGTTGACCGAAATCGTGTAGGTGCCGTTCTCGTTGGCCTCGAAATTGACAGACACCTCGTTTGTAGAGACGTTGGATGCAATGTCTGTACCAGCGGATACGCAGACGATAGCATAATCCTTTCCGTCCTGTGGGATATAGAGTTTGGCGTTGTCCTCGTTGAAGACGAATTTCTCCAATTCGTTGCCTTCGGTGAAGCTTACGATGGCCTTGTCAAGCAAGGCTGTTGAGCGGGTTGAAACGGCCTGACTCAACATGATTTGCAAATTCCTCCCTTGCGAAGCTTGATCCGTTGTCTTGGTGAAGGTGACAGTTTGGTCGCTTTCAGTGGCTTTCACCATCACGCCTGTGCAAGGTGGAATGACATAGCTGTTGGCTTCATTGGCTTCCGAGTTGATGGCGTTGCCCACAATGGTGTAGCAAGACTTGTCGATGACGGCGTTGCAGGCGAAAGGATTGCCCACAAGGTTCCAGCCAGACAAGGGAGCCGCCGTTGAAGTGTAGCTGAGATTATTGATGGTGACGGACTCGTTGCTCGGACGGAGGGTTCCCGTCATGTTGAGAGTAGTGCCGCCTTCATTGGCGTAGAGGTAGCCTTGCTGCGGCTCAATCTGGAAGCCTGGGTCTTGGTTGCTTATGCCAGACTTGTAGTTTCTCCATTTGGAAGTCGGTTCATGATAATAGTAGAGGTCGTACTCGTTAGTGAGGAAGCCATTGCCCTCGGAAGGGGTGATGTCTGTGACCATAGGCGAGGCGATGAAGTACCATCCGTTCAAATCAGTCGGTTCATGACCAGCAATGTTCTTCTCCACTGTGGCCGTCACGCCCGCGTTGCTGTGGATGAGTTGTCCGCCATTGGAGATGGTGAGGCTGCCGCCTTCTTGTATGGTGATGTTGCCCACATGGGCAAGGTAGTTATTGGGGATGATAGCTGCAGCTGTTACCTTCACGTCTTTGCCTTCGCCCGGCATGATACTGCCAAACCAGTTGGTGTTGTCGTTCCAGTTGCCAAAAGTTTTGAAGGTATAAGGCTCGGTGCCGCTACTGGTAACGCAGTGGGAACAATTCGAGAAAGTGACTCCATTGCCGTTGTCAGTGAAGGAGGCTCCATCGTGAATGCAGGGTTCAATCTGAGCATAGGGTTCTCGGCAGCCAGATTCGCGATTTGCGGCAATCATGAGTGTGGCTGTCATTAAACTTTCTCCCGCTTTCACCGAGTAGTTTTCAGGAAGTCCGAGTGAGCCGTTGGTGCTGCTGCCACCGCCGTGACCTATGGCGACGCCGTTGCCATGCTGACCTGTTCCGCGATGGGCATAAATGGTTCCGCCTGTGATGACGACTGGGCCTCCAACTCCATAATTCTGCACGTCGCCACCGCCACCGCCGATACCTGCCCCACCGTATTGTGTGGAATGAATTTGCTGAGCATTGCCGCCGAGTGCATGAATCTCTCCGCCATTGATGGTGATGGTTCCGACTTGGTTGGCTTCGGGACCACTACCTATTCCGGCACCGTCGTTTTGGGCAGTAGCCGTGATGTTGCCGCCATTGATGGTGATGCTGGTGATGCTTCCACGCTCACCTCCGCCGATACCTGCTCCACCAAGAAAAACGGTACTGGTACTAGAAGAAGATGAGTAGGGGCCGCCTTTGGCGTTGATGGTTCCGCCGTTGATAGTGATAGTGACCTGTTCACAATCTCCTTGTCCACTACCGATACCGGCACCACTGATTCCTCCAGTAGCGTTGATGGTTCCCCCATGAATAGTGAGGTTGCATCCTCCATCATCGGAACCAGAATCTCCGCCGCCGATGCCGGCACCAAATTTTCCGCCATTGGCCGTGATGGTTCCGCCGTAGATGGTGATATTATCGCCCTTACAGCCAGCGCCTCCGCCAATGCCTGCTCCTCCTTCGCCTCCCGTGGCTTTGATTTTGCCGCCATAGATGGTGATGTTTTTGCCAGGTTTATTCCCGCGTCCACCGATGCCTGCTCCATATTTGCCGCCACTTGCCGTAATGTCGCCGCCATGAATGATGAGCGTACCCATATGACCGTTTTTACCACCAATGCCAGGCCAATCTTCCTTTGTGTTGTTAGATATGAGTTTACCCATCCTGTTTTCAAATGACTGACAATAAATGTGAAGCGTAGAGCCTTCATTGACAAAGAAACCTTCGTTGATGGTGATGCTGGCTCCGTCGCAAAGGATGAGATGTCTGTCTCCACTACCGCAGGTCAACCCGTGTGCCGTTGAGCCTGTCCCGTCGGCTATAAACCATTGGCTATTAACTAATTCGCCACCAGAAACAAACGTGGAAGAACAAACATTAACTAACGTAACATTGTCAGGCACAGTCTTTACTGTTTGAACCACTTTCTTGCTTTCGCTGTCCCACGTGCATTCATAATAGGCATAGAACATTTTGCATTCGCCGTCAATCAGTTCTATGGGGTTGATGGTGCCGCTGGAGAAGAAGTGGTTGAAGTTGCCTTGGTTATTGGTTCCATAGCCGGCAGTAAACACGTTGGGTGTTTCCATGCGGATGCCGATGCTGTTTTGGCCGCTGGTGAGGCTGCCGGTGTGAATGGACGTGCCATTTTTCAGAAAGGCATCGTCACCAATGTTGTTTTTCACCTGAACATCACCTTGCATAGTGATCGTGCCGTTGTTCCAGATGCCGGCTCCGTCAGTGTGGCAGGTGTTGTTGGTGATGGTGCCACCTAACATGTTGACCGTGCCGTAGTTCACGATGCCGCCACCGCCATGCTCGGTCGACTCATTGCCGCTGATGAGGGTGTTGCCGTAAATATCGAGCCTGGCCCCTGACTTCACATAAATGGCACCGGCATCTTTGGAACTGTTGCCCGTAATGATGTCATCGACTAGGATGGTTAAGCCACCATCAACATGTATAGCACCGCCGTCACCGCCTTCGCCTTGGGCAAGGGCTTTATTGTTAGTAAAGGTGCATCCGCCTGTGGTAATCGAGCTATTGCTCCAGATGGCGCCGCCGCGGGTGGTGGCGGTGTTGTTGTCGAAAGTGCAGCCTATGATAGTGGCAGAATAGCCTTTGTTCACGATGCCGCCGCCACCTTGGTTACTCTCACAGTTGCTGATGGTGCCGCCCGTGATGTTGAGCGTGGCGTCGTTGGCGTTCATAATGGCGCCGCCATCGATGCCTTTGCAGTTAGTGATGGTGACGTTGTTGAGGGTCGTCGATCCTTTGTTCACGATGCCTCCGGCAGAGTGGATGCCGTCATTGTTGTAGCCGCTGTTCCAGCCGCCGCTGAGCGTACCGCCTGTGAGGGTGAGGTTGCCGCTCGCAGCCACGATGATGACGCAGCCCATCTCGGTAGTGCTGCTGAGGTTGCGTTGCAGGATGTGCCCGCCGAGGTGGATGGTAATCGTTTTATCGGCCGGGATGGTGAGGTGCGACGAAAGGGTGATGTCGCTTGTGACGTTGATGTAATCATCGGCGTTGGTACAAAAACCGATAGCATTATTCAATTGCGTTTCGTCGCCAGCAGGATACATTGATTGTGCCCAAACCATTGGCCCGAAGGCTAAGAGGGCGAAGATAATGAGGATAGATGTTTTTTTCATTTTGTTTTATCTATTATTTGTTAATCAATCAATTACAATTTTCTGCGTCCTAATTTTCTCTCCATTAATCAGGTGCAACACATACACGCCCGCAGGGATGCCGTTGGTCGAAATGCATTGCTTTGCGTCTCCCGAAACGATGATACGCCCAGTTATGTCTATCATCTGCAACATGCCCTCGCCGGTGATGATGATGTTGCCGTTGCTGATAAAGGCAAAAGATGCATTGTCGCTGTCAGCGTCCTCGCAGACGGTTGAAAACACCAAGCGGAAACGCGAAGCGTAGTCTGTCGTTTTGGCGGAGAAGGTATAAGAAGACGTAGTCAACAAATCCACATCTGCCCCTGTCAGATTATCAATCAGGTGCAAATAGCCCATCTCCACTCCTTCAGGATTGACAAAAATCGTGTATTCGCCATTCTCCGTGGCCTCGAAATTCAGCGGTATCTCGCCCTGCCTTTCGGCATTGGTGATGGCGTAGTCCTTGCCGTCCTGCGGAATGTAGAGCTTGGCCAAGTCGGGGTTGAAGACGAATTTCTCCAAACGCTCGCCTTCTTTGAAACTCACGATGGCGTTGTCAAGAGCCAAGGTTCCTGAGCCGCTGGATTGCTTCGTTCCTCGTAATGACGCAAAGTGGCTGTTAGGCTCAACGACCTGGCTCAGCACAATCTGTAAACTTCCGTTGTTAGGTTGATTGGATTGTGTTGCTGGCACCACTCTTGTGAAAGTGACGCTTTCACTCGTTGCGTCGGCCTGCACCATCACGGCCTCGATTGGGGCGATTTGGTATGTGTTGGCAGCATTGGCCGTTGTATTGATGGCGTTGCCAGTGAGCGTGTAGCAAGGC
>JAEETL010000012.1 GCA_016290325.1 Muribaculaceae bacterium | reverse complement strand
GGTAGGTGGGGCGGTCGAGGTTGCGGTAGGCGATGGCTTCCATGATGTGGTGGTCGAGGACGTCGGCGGTGCCTTCGAGGTCGGCGATGGTGCGGGCGACTTTGAGGATGCGGTCGTAGGCCCTCGCGCTCATGTTCATGCGCTCCATGGCGTCCCGAAGCTTCTCCAGGCCGGCGGCGTTGGGCTCGGCGTATTTGTGGAGCAGGGATGGGGTCATCTGGGCGTTGCAGTGGATGCCGGGTTCGTCCTTGAAGCGGCGCTCCTGCAGCATCCTGGCGGCGATGACGCGCTGGCGGATAGCGGCGCTGGGTTCACCTGGGGCCTTAGATGACATCTGGTCAAAATCGACGGGCTGGACCTCAATCTGCAGGTCGATGCGGTCGAGCAGCGGGCCCGAAATCTTGCTCATATAATGCGTGCGCTGATACTCGTTGCAGACGCATTTCTTCTTGGGGTGGCCATAGTACCCGCACGGGCACGGATTCATGCTGGCCACGAGCATGAACGAGGCGGGGTATTCTGTACTGTATTTCGCCCTGCTGATACTTATAATCCTGTCTTCCAGCGGTTGACGCATCACCTCTAAAACGGAGCGATTGAATTCAGGCAATTCATCAAGAAAGAGCACCCCATTGTGCGCCAAACTGATTTCCCCGGGCATGGGGAAGCTGCCGCCGCCCACAAGGGCCACGGGCGATATCGTGTGATGCGGTGAACGGAACGGGCGCGTGGTCATCAGCGTCGTGCCGCGCGGCAATTTGCCCGCCACACTATGGATTTTAGTCGTCTCCAGGGCTTCGCTCAACGTTAGCGGCGGCATGATGGACGGCAATCGCTTAGCCATCATCGATTTACCCGAACCAGGACTACCCACCAGCAGGATGTTATGCCCTCCGGCGCACGCCACCTCAAAAGCGCGCTTGACGTTCTCCTGGCCTTTCACATCGGCAAAATCAAACGGGAACACGCCCTGAGCCTTGGCAAACTCGGCTCGCGTATCCACCACTGTCGGCTCTAGCTCGAAGGTCCCGTTCAAGAATTCCACAACCTGAGACAAGTTATCGGCCGGCAAAATCTTCAGATGATTGACCACGGCCGCTTCCATCGCGTTATCCCGCGGCAGGATGAAACCGTCAAGTTTGAGCTCACGAGCCAGGATAGCCATCGGCAGCGCCCCTTTAATCGGGCGCAGACTGCCGTCGAGCGACAGTTCGCCCATGAGCATATACCGTCCCAGCAGGTCTGGATTAATCTTCTCATCGCCAGCGAGGATGCCCACGGCAAGCGGCAGGTCATAGGCCGACCCTTCCTTCTTGATGTCGGCCGGCGACATGTTCACCATCACCTTCTTGCCCGGGAAGTCATAGCCCGCCTGCTGAACAGCGCAACGCACACGCTCGGCGCTCTCCTTGACAGCGATATCGGGCAAACCGATGACCATGAAGCCCGAGCCCCAATCGACCGTCACCTCAATCTCCACCTTGATGGCATCAATGCCCTGAACAGCAGCCGCTATTGACCTCGCTAACATACCAAATCTCTTTTTATGGTTACACTGCCTACAAAATTACACAAAAATTCTTGTATTAATGCCTGTCCATCAAAAAGCCAGTGGTTATTTTCACACCTTTTGGCCCGATAATGAGATTTTATCCATAAATTTGCCACCTAAAAAACAACCCTATCCCACAATGAGACTGCAACTCTTTGCACCGACCAAGGCCAACGCCTCAATCAAGCTGCCCTCGTCCAAGAGCATCACCAACCGCGCATTGCTCATTTCGGCCCTGTGCGACGATGCCCCTCAAGTGCTGAATCCCGCTCTATGCGATGACACGGCAGCCATGATCGAAGTCCTGACGAAACAGGATGGCGCAACCGTCAACGTCGGGGCGGCAGGTACGGCAATGCGCTTCCTGACGGCCTATTTCGCCACTCGTGATGGCATGACGGTTACCCTTGACGGCGACTCTCGCATGAGACAGCGGCCCATCGGACCACTGGTAGATGCACTGCGTTCACTCGGAGCCGATATAAGCTACCTTGGTAACAAAGGCTATCCCCCATTACTCGTCAAGGGGAAGCAACTGAGCGGCGGCGATGTGACGATGTCGGGCAATGTTAGCTCACAATTCATTTCGGCGGTGATGATGATTCTCCCTACCCTGGGAGGAGGAACGATCCACATCACGGGCGACATCGTCTCTATCCCATATATCCACATGACGGCAGCGGTCATGCGTGAGATGGGGGCGCAGGTGGACGTCACGGGCAATACCATTGTGGTCAGCGGCAACTATAGCGGCGACTCCTGCATGGTAGAGGCCGACTGGAGCGCTGCCGCACCCTGGTATGCCATCGCAGCCCTGTTACCGCAATCACAACTAACCCTGGAAGGGCTCACCATTGACAGCATCCAGGGCGACTCACATCTCGCCCATATCGCCACCCAACTGGGCATCGCCTCGCGGCCAGCACCCAATGGCGTCACTCTCGACACCAGCCATTTCATCGGATGTTGCTGCTCGGCTTTTGCCGATATGGGCGGCACACCCGACCTGGCCATGTCATGGGCCGTGTTGTTATGCCTGCTGGAACGCTCCTTCAGAATGACGGGTATTCGCACCCTGAAGCTCAAGGAGAGCGACCGCCTGGAAGCCCTGAGCGAGGGATTGCGACGGTTAGGTTACGTCATCAAGGTCGAGAGTGAGGACGCCATCTCATGGTATGGCGAACGAGCAGCCATCCATCAAGAGCCTCCAGTTATCGACACCTACGGCGATCACCGCCTAGCGATGGCTTTCGCACCCGCAGCGGTGAGGTTTCCCGGATTAATCATCAACGATGCCCAAGTGGTGAGCAAGTCCTACCCCGCTTTTTGGCGCCACTTAGAACAAGCTGGATTCACGTTAATCGAATTGGCACAATAAATGCAATAGACCTGCAATAAATATGAAAATTCGACTGATAATAATGATAATATCCACACTGCTCGCATTGGAAACCGAGGCCCGCAACGTGACCAACCGCTTGGTGATCATCAGTGACCCGCATCTTCTCGCGCCCGAACTAGTGACACCCGGCAGTGCCATCGACCGTGCCGACGCGGCCGAGACCAAAATGATGGCGATGAGCGACGAGATCATGAGCACGCTCACCGACAGCATTATCGACCTCAATCCCAGTATTGTGTTGATCACAGGTGACCTCACCCACAACGGTGAGCGGTTGAGCCATGAGCGCATGGCCTGGCATCTCGACCGCATGCGCCAGCACGGTATCCAGCCGCTGGTCATTCCCGGTAACCACGACTGCAACAACCCTTATTCCAGGCAGTTTGACGGCGACAAAACACGGCCTGCTGCCACAGTCACCCGCGACGAGTTTGCACAAATCTATAGCAACTACGGCTACGGCGAGTCATCACTGCGCGACACCGCCTCGCTCAGCTACTGCTGTGAACCCTGCAAGGGCATTGTCATTATCGGCATCGACAGTAACATGGATGAGGCCAATACCCTGACTAGCCGCGGCGACAGCACCGACACCTACTACAACGGCGGACGCATCAAGTCCGAAACGCTGCAATGGGTCCTTGACCGAGCCACCGAGGCCCGTAGCCAAGGTAAGCACGTCATTGCCATGATGCATCATCACCTGGTGCAGCATTTTGACAAGGAGGACGAGTTGCTCGGCAATTACATCATCAAGGACCACAACCAGGTGGCCAAGCAATTCATTGAAGCGGGCATCCACAATATTTTCACTGGACACCTGCATGTGACCGATGCCGCCACCATGAAGAATGATGAAGGTACCGACAGCATCGTCGAGATTGCCACGGGCTCAGCCATTTGCTATCCTTTCGCCCTGCGCACGGCTACACTTGACCCACACGACAACACACTCGCTATCGACACCCGATGGCTCACCGCCACAGCGACCTGCCCCACCCTGCGCGAGCAAGGGCGGCAGCGCATCATCGCCGCCACCCCAGGCATGACCGCCATGCTCTCTAACAAGGCATGGAACAAGATGAAAGGTCACATGGGACAGCTTAAGGCGATGCTTGAGATGGGCGGCGGCAAAGCCAACCTGCCCGAGACACCACAACAAGCGGCCCAGTTGGTGCTGCGCCACTTCAACGAGGTGCTCTCACGCGCCATGCTCGCTGTAGTTGAGGGCAACGAGCAGGAAAATGACGTGCAAAGCATCATCACCCAGGCCAAAGAAGGCATTCGCGCCATGATTCAAGAAGTCGCCCCCGCTCAGGCCGATGACCTGTATGATTTCTTCCTCACCAGTGTTTACCCCACTAAGGTCGAACCGCTGGTACGCAGCCTGCTCGAGGACCGCAATGCCGTCCACTCATTGGCCGAATCCCACATCGACGACTTGCACCTCACCATTCACCTATAGAAAAATAGCCCTCTCTAGGCTGTCGGTTCAAAAAAAATCTTTATATTTGTGGTCACTAAAGATTTCCCTCTTAAAAGTGACTGCATCATGGAGAAGACGAGGAACAACATCATTAAAATGGCGGTCATCAGTGATTTACACGTGATGGCTCCCGAATTGTTGGTCAAGGACGGCTCCGCATTTGAAGCCTATCTGAACCGAGACCGCAAAATGCTGCGCGAGAGTCTCGAAATTCTGGATACCCTCGTGACCGATATCATCGACCAAAATCCCCAACTCGTGCTCGTCACTGGCGATTTGACCAAGGATGGTGAACGGGCGAGCCACCAACAGGTGTCAATTCGGCTGCAACGGCTCGTCGATGCAGGCATTCAAGTCCTTGTCGTGCCCGGCAACCACGACATCAACAATCCCGATGCGAGATTCTTTGACGGCGACTCAACCACCCCTGCCGACACCATCACGCGCCCCGAGTTTGCCCAACTCTACCGCCACATGGGCTATGATGGGCACTCACGCCGAGACCCAGACTCCCTGAGTTACTGCCGCGACATCACCGACAACCTCACCATTCTCGCCATCGACGCGTGCATGGATCGCCTCAACACCTTTGTCTCGCGCGGCGATGCGCGTGACCATTGCAAGACTAGCGGCAATCTGGAAACATCAAGTCAACAATGGCTAATAGACCAAGCCTTGGCCGCCACGATAGCCGGCCGCAAGGTCATCGCCATGATGCACCACCACCTGGTGCCCCACTTCCACATGGAAGATACCCTGGCTGCACCCTACATGGTCGATGATGCCGGACAATTTTGCAGGCGCCTTGTCGAGGCGGGTGTCCACGTTATCTTCACGGGGCACCTCCACATCAGCGACATCAGTCAAACCAACCTCCGCGAGGGGACCATGGTCGAGGTGGCCACCGCAGCAGCCGTTGGCTATCCCTGTCAGTGGCGCATGGCAACCTGCAACACGGCTGCTGGCAAGATGCAGCTGCGCAGCATGACACTGAACAGCCTGCCCTCGGATCCGGACTTTGCCGAACGTGCGCGCGAAGTATTCAAGAACTGCATCCCAACCATGACGCGCGGTGTCCTCACCCGCTACTGGCCCGAAATCTCGCATGCCATCGACAACTATCGCAACAAACACGATTTCGTGATGCGATTTGTGGATATCCCCGACACGCCCGATGCCATCGCCGAACTGCTGCTCAAGCACTTGCAGGCACCTGTTACCCAGGCCTATATCACCTTTGCCGAGGGAAACGAGGGCGGCAGCGACAACCAGCAACTCATCAATCAGCTCATCAAGGGCGTGGACAAGGTGGTAGACCAAACTGTCAGGGGAATCCTCCGACCGTTGACCAAGGCCGCTCTGCACTTGCGCATCTATGGCACTTTCAAGCTCGTGCTGCGCAGCATCCTAGAGGATCTCAACGACATCGGAACCAGCCACGAAACAGTCATCAACGACCATACCGCTATCATTAACCTATAAAAGCATCGTTTCATCTCACAACTTTTCTCTCAACACAACAACAAATTCTTATCACAATACTACTAAACTGTTATTATTTGGCTATTCTTTCTACTGAAATAAATAGTTTTGATGTCATTTTGCTTAAATTTATCTCAATTTGTTTGGTTTGATAGGTTTTACTCTATATTTTTGCAATTACGTTAAAATTAGCATCTTAACAAATTTATAATATTATGAGTGCCCCCAAAATCGAACTAACTTCCCGCGAAAAGGAAGTACTTGTATTGCTGTCAACAGGGTATAACAGCAAAGAAATAGGTGAAAAAATCTTCATCTCCTCAAACACTGTAGAGTATCACCGTAAGCAGTTACTGCGTAAGACTGGCTCACGCAACGTGGCAGAACTCATCGGCAAAGCATACCGAACAGGATTATTAAAGATTAATGATTAATATTAGATCTTTTCAACTTTATGAGCTACGCTTCATTTGAAGTGTAGTTTTTTTGCCCCTTCCATCCCATAAGCCATAAAACAATCACGCCAGTGCCCGCAATGGGAACACTGGCGTGATTTTGTAAAATTGGGTTAGCCTAGGATTACTTCTTCTCCTTGAGCAGGTCACGGATTTCACCGAGGAGCTCTTCCTGAGTGGGACCAGCGGGAGCCTCGGGCTCTTCCTTCTTGGGCATGAGCTTGTTCATGGCCTTAATCATCAAGAAAATGCAGAATGCGATGATCAGGAAGTCAATGACGTTCTGAAGGAACATACCGTACTTGATCACTGCACCTGTAGCCTCACCAGCGATACCAGCGCTAGCGGCAGCAGCACTAACAGCGCTTGTGGCTGCATCAACAGCGCCCTCGGCACCTACAGCCTCGGCTGCACCTTCAACAATCTTTGAAGCGGCTGGCAAATGATATTCCAGGCCCGAAAGATCAACACCACCAGTGAGCACGCCGATAGCAGGCATCAGCACGTCATCAACCAGCGAGGTCACAATCTTGCCGAACGCACCACCGATGATAACACCGACAGCCATGTCCATCACATTGCCCTTCATGGCAAACTCCTTAAACTCTTTGAAAAAACCCATAATTTTTCAGTTTTTAAAAATTAATATTATATTTACCTAATTATTAAACATTCTTAATTACGGTGCAAAAATAGCATTTTGATTGCAAAACACAATCTCATTCCAATATTTTTGTTAATTTTGCAGTCGCAAGCGACTGCCCCGTGGGGCTAACGCCAATGCAAAGATAATAATAATAGTTATATAACCGCTTTATTTATTAAAAAATCATTAAAAAATGGAGAAAATTAAAATCGGTATTAACGGATTCGGACGTATTGGCCGTTTTGTATTCCGTTCGGCTTTTGAGCCCGAGAATGTGAACGACATCGAGGTAGTAGGTATCAACGACCTGCTCGACGTTGACTACATGGCCTATATGCTCAAGTATGACACCATGCACGGACGCTTCGACGGAACCGTGGATTATGACCTGGAGAAGAAGGAACTCATCGTCAACGGTCAGCACATCCACATCTATGCCGAGAAGGAAGCCCAGAACATCCCTTGGGGTGAGATTGGTGCCGAGTATATCGTTGAATCAACCGGTTTCTATCTGACCATGGACCGCGCTGAGCAGCACCTCAAGGCTGGTGCCAAGTACGTGGTTCTGTCGGCTCCCAGCAAGAAGGGTGATGACGGTCGCCAGGCTGACATGTTCGTTTGCGGTGTGAACACCGACAAGTATGCTGGCCAGACCATCGTCAGCAACGCCAGCTGCACCACCAACTGCTTGGCTCCCATCGCCAAGGTCCTCAACGACAGCTTCGGTATTGAGAGCGGTCTGATGACCACCGTTCACTCGGTAACCGCTACCCAGCGCACCGTTGACGGCCCCAGCGCTAAGGACTGGCGTGGCGGACGTGCCGCTTGTGGCAACATCATCCCCAGCTCGACTGGCGCAGCCAAGGCTGTAGGTAAAGTTATCCCCGAACTCGACGGCAAGCTCACCGGTATCTCGATGCGCGTTCCCACCCTCGACGTTTCGGTTGTTGACCTCACCGTTAACCTCAAGAACCCCGCCACCAAGGAGGACATCTGCGCTGCCATGAAGAAGGCCAGCGAGGGCGAGCTCAAGGGTATCCTGGGCTACACCGAGGACAAGGTCGTTTCCAGCGACTTCCTGGGTTGCGCACTCACCTCTATCTTTGACGCCGACGCCGGTGTTTACCTCACCGACAAGTTCGTCAAGGTTGTTTCGTGGTATGACAACGAGATTGGCTACAGCCACAAGATGCTCGACCTCATCAAGGTCATGAAGAAGCACAACGGCTAATTCACCCGTCTCTTTGCACGACATCAATCCCTGCATGCCTCACTGGCATCGCAGGGATTTTTTCATAAAAAACAATAAAAAATTTGGAAAATAGATGTTCATTGATTTAACTTTGTAACCAGTAAAAATCTTTTTATTAACCATCTAAAACAATTCACGACAATGAAGAAATGGAAATGCAATGTGTGCGGTTACATCCACGAGGGTGACACACCGCCCGAAGAGTGCCCGCTGTGCGGCGTAGGACCCGAGGACTTTGAGGAAGTAACCGAGTAACAACCTTATCCCTCGATAATCATTTAAGACAACATCTGTTTAACTTAAAACTTACAACTTAATAACTAGAGATTATGGCTAAAAAATGGATCTGTACCGTTTGTGGTTACGTTCATGAGGGTGACACGCCCCCCGAGAAATGTCCGCAGTGTAAACAACCCGCTGAGAAATTCAAGGAGCTCAAGGAAGATGAGGAGGTAACCTATGCCGCCGAGCACGTTATCGGCGTGGCTAAGGGTGTTGACCCCGAAATCCTTGCAGGACTCAAGGCACATTTCGAGGGCGAATGCTCCGAGGTGGGCATGTATCTGGCCATGTCACGCCAGGCTGACCGTGAGGGTTATCCTGAGGTGGCCGAGGCCTTCAAGCGCTACGCCTTTGAGGAGGCCGAGCATGCCGCCAAGTTTGCCGAGCTGCTGGGCGAGGTAGTTTGGGACACCAAAACCAACCTCGAGAAGCGCATGGCAGCTGAGGCTGGCGCATGTGAGGACAAGTTCCGCATCGCTAAGCTCGCCAAGGCCCAGAACCTTGACGCCATCCATGACACCGTTCACGAGATGGCCCGCGACGAGGCCCGCCACGGACAAGGCTTCACAGGCCTGTACAACCGCTTCTTTAAGAAATAAGTAAACGGTACACATCACCCGACAACAAGCATTGGGCATCAAGTCCAATGCTTGTTTTGTGTAAGCGCAAAACAAGCCATCAACAGTTTTTTGACCAAACCGTTCAAAATGTGCTTTTTTTTAACTACTTTTGTAAGTTGGAAACATGGGCAACCAGCCCCACAATTTGAAGCCCTGCATCAGCCTCAAGAACTGACGGCCTTGGATTCCCATTTTAACGATTGAAACGACAACATCATGGCACGTATCTCTGTAATTATCGGCATTTATAACTGTGCATCCACACTCGTCGAGGCACTGGACTCATTATATGCCCAGACCTATCAGGACTTTAAGGTCATTTTGTGCGAGGACGGGTCCAGCGACAACACCTATGAAGTAGCCGCCCAGTATGCAGCCAGTCACGACAATATCATTCTCATCAGGAATGAGAAAAACATGGGGCTGAACCACACCCTGAACCGTTGTCTGGAACTTGCCGATACCGAGTATGTAGCTCGCATGGACGGTGATGACATCTCACTGCCTGAGCGCTTCGAAAAAGAAATCAATTTCCTGGACGAGCACCCCGAGTATGCCTTTGTGAGTAGCCCGATGATCTACTATGACGAACAGGGAGAATTCAGGCGCGGCAAGCAGCACAACGACCCTACTGGGCTCGATTTCCTGCATGGGCGCACGTTCTGCCATGCTCCTGTTATGATGCGACTCACGGCTTACAGGGCCGTGGGCGGATACACGGTCTCAGACTATCTGCTTAGGCTTGAGGACCAGCACTTGTGGCTAAAACTCTATCAACAGGGCTACAAGGGCTATTGCCTCGAACAGCCCCTTTACATGATGCGTGACGACCGCAATGCGACCAGGCGACGCAACTTCAAGGCTCGCCGCAACGAAATATTCATGCGACTGCGCATCTGCCGAGCCTTCCGCCTACCCTGGTGGCACTACCCCGAGAGCGTCATCGTCCCCATGCTCAAATGGGCCATGCCCACCTGGCTGTATGACCACTTCCACCGCAAGACAAAACCCAATTAGTATTAACAAATTCTTCTGAGATTCATACTAATCCCCTTACCAACTAAAATCATTATCAGAATGAAAATACTCTTGAATAATAACAACATGTCAGGACTAGTTAACTTTAGGATAGATATTATCAATCACTTCCTGGCTAGAGGGCATGAAGTTGTATTGGTTGCACCTAACGATAATCCCGAACTTCTTAATTTCCTACCGGCTAAAGCTAAACTAGTTCCCGTATCAATTAATCGCACCTCAGCAAGTATTTCTGATAATATTAGCTATCTAAAGCAATTATACAATATATTCAAAGCCGAGAAGCCCGACTATATTTTCAATTTCACCATTAAGCCCAATGTTTTTGGAGCTATTGCTGCTAAATTATTAGGTATCGGCAATACTTGTATGATGGCCGGGCTTGGTTACTCCTTCTCACACAATGACTTGAAATCAAAGATTGCAAGATTCTTGTACCGCATCAGCATGAAATGTACACAATACATCATGGTGCTCAACGAGAGTAATTACAACACGATTATTAACAAGCATCTAATAAAAAAAGATAGAATAATCTGGCTGCAAGGTGGCGAGGGTGTGAATAATAAAAGCTATCCCTTCTATGATAACTCTTCCAGTGACTCGACGTTCACATTCATTGCCCGCCTAATTCCAGAAAAGGGCTACCGGGAATTTGTCGGAGCAGCCAAAGAGGTCAAAAAGAAATTCAGCAATGTTAATTTCCATGTCGTTGGCGGTTTAGATACTAATTATCCTAATGCCATCACCAAGGCTGAGGTGGAAAACGACGTCAAGCAGGGTTATATTGAGTATTTGGGCACCTTCAGTAACATGCTCGAGGTGTACAGCCGTCCAGGCACCGTCATCACCATCCCGTCCTACTACAGCGAGGGCCTGAACCGCTCGCTCATGGAGGCCTGCTCATGCGGCAAGCCCATCATTACCACCAGCATCTTTGGCTGCAAGGAAACCGTCGTGGATGGCGTGAACGGATTCATCGTTGAACCCAAGAGCGTACCCTCACTCGTTGATGCTATCACACGCTACATCGAACTAAGCCCCGAGCAAAAAAAGCAGATGTCGATCGAGAGCCGCAAACTCGCCGAGAGCCGCTTTGACATCCAAAAGGTCATTGCAGTCTATGACGACATCATCGCCCAGGCTAAGAAGTCCTGACACTGTAGCATCTAGTAGAGACGCAAAATTTTGCGTCTCATGAAAAGGAATTTAACCGCATAAATAAAGAGCGCCGACAGCCTATTGCTGTCAGCGCTCTTTTCTTATGGTACTCCCGCTGGGAATCGAACCCAAATCTAAGGTTTAGGAAACCTCCATTCTATCCATTGAACTACAGGAGCATCAAGAAACCGGCTGGCCCAATCGCCACTGGCTGTGTAACCAGCCGGTCTGCTATTTCTTGGTCAGGAATTACTTCCTGGCGGATGCCAAAGCGGCCTCCTTCTTATCGCTGCGACGGGCAATCCAGTAAGCCACGGGCGAAGCGATAAACAGTGACGAGCAGGTACCGATGATAACACCGAGGATCATCGCGAAGATGAAGCTGCGGATGCTCTCACCACCGAAGAACAGCATGATGAACAACACGAGCAAGGTCGTGATAGAGGTCATCATGGTACGTGACAGGGTGCTGCACAACGCCTTGTTGAAGGTCGTGTAGAGATCCTGCTTCGGATAGAGCTTGCGGTACTCACGCACACGGTCAAATACAACCACTGTATCGTTCACCTGATAACCGATAACGGTCAGGATAGCGGCAATAAAGGTCTGGTCAATCTCCATTGAGAAGGGCAGCAGGCCATGCAGGTTGTAGAAACCGATTACCACAAACGAGGTGAACGCTACGGCTGCCAGAGCGCCGATAGAGAACGCGATGTTGCGGAAACGGAACAGGATGTACAGTGCCATAGCAAGCAGTGAGAAGAGCACTGCCCAAATGGCCTGACGGGTCATGTCGCTTGCGATGCTCGGACCTACGGTTTCGCTCGATACAACACCAACACTCTCGTTAGACATGCTGAAGTCATCCTTGGTCATCGTGCCAAGATCACTCTTCAAGCCATTATAGAGCTTGTCCATGATCTCGTCATCAACACCCTCACTATTGTCTTCAATCTTGTAGTTGGTCGATACGCGCACCTTGGTGTCGTTATCGATGGTGATGACTGAAGTGTTAGCACCGGGCATCAGTTCGGTGAGCTGGTTCTCCAAGGCCTGGGTCTTAACAGGATGGTCAAATTGAACAACATAGTTGCGACCACCTGAGAAGTCGATACCACGGCTCAAACCACGAACGGCGAACAGGATAGCCATGATGGCGATCAGGGCGAGCACGATAACAGAAGTCTTCTTGGCAGCGCCCATGAAGTTGAAGTTCACATTCTGCATCAGGTTGCGGGTCAGCGAGGTGCTGAAGGTCATCTTGTCGAAGGTGCCCTTGTTCACGAAGTGCTCCATCACCAGACGGGTAGCGAACACAGCAGTGAAGAACGAGCAGCAGATACCGATTACCAACGTAACGGCAAAACCGCGGATGGGACCAGAACCCAACAGAATCAGGATGATACCAGTGATGATAGTGGTCAAGTTAGAGTCAAAGATGGCCGAGAATGCATTCTTGTAACCATCGCTGACGGCAGCCTTGAGGCCCTTGCCAGCACGCAACTCCTCCTTACAACGCTCGAAGATAAGCACGTTAGCATCCACCGCCATACCAAGCGTCAGCACAATACCGGCGATACCAGGCAGGGTGAGCACACTACGGAACGAAGCAAGAATACCGATGGTAAAGAACAGGTTGAGGATCAAACCGAGGTTGGCGATTGAACCAGCCTGCCAGCCATAAGCAAACCACATGAAGAACATCAACAGCACGAGGGCGATGACGAACGAGCGGAGACCCTTCTCGATGGATTCCTTACCCAGCGACGGACCAATAACGCTCTCACTAGCCACATTCACACGTGCTACCATCTTACCAGACTCGAGCACGTTTGCAAGGTCATTAGCCTCCTCAGGGGTGAAACGGCCACTGATCTGTGAGCGACCACCGTCAATCTGGCTGTTAACATTGGGGAACGAGTAAACCTGGTCGTCAAGCACGATGGCGATAGCCTTGCCGATGTTCTGACCAGTGATGCGGCTCCACTGACGGGCGCCCTCATCGTTCATGGTCATCGACACTACCTGACCCTGCAGGTTATCAAACTCGCTGCTAGCGCGGGTAACGACATCACCGTTCAGGACGGGCTGGCCGTTAACGGTGCGCAGGGCAACCAGCTGGAAGGCCTCATGACCGTTCTGCATGCTCTCGGGCTTAACAGTCCAAGCCAACTTCAGGTCAGCGGGCAGGATGGTCTTTGCAGTTGCCGAGCGGATAATCTTATTAACGGCAGCGGTATCGCTAGCGCTAACATAACCCAAAACGGGTGAACCGGGGTTACCACCAGCAAGAGCCTCAAAACCGGTCAGCTGGGCCAGAGTCAGGGCGTTCTTGTCTTCCTTGACGGGCTCGGCAGCCTTGGTCGTGTCGGCAGCAGCCTTAGCGGTAGTGTCGGCAGCAGCAGTTGCATCAGCGGTGGTGATGTTGGCCTTAGCCTGGTCGCTAAGCTGACGCAGTGAGCCAACGATGTCACCCAGCGTGTAGGTCTCATAGAACTCCAGGTTAGCGGCACCCTGCAACAGCTTGCGCACGCGCTCGGGTTCCTTAACACCAGGGAGCTCGAGCAGGATGCGACCCGTGCTCTGCAACTTCTGGATATTGGGTTGTACCACGCCAAAACGGTCAATACGGTTACGCAACACCTTGTAGGAGTTGTCCACCATACTGTTCACCTCCTCGTTGAGGATGTTCTGGACTTCACGGTCACTGGCAGTGGGATTGGCAGCGATCTTCTCGATGCCACGGAAAATCTGAGCCAAGTTGCCCTCGGGAGCAATCTTCTTGTACTCCTTGCAGAAGGAGCCGACGAAGTCGTCCTGAGCGGTCTGGCTCTTCATCACGTTGTCAATGGCCTGGTTAAACTTCTTGTCTGGATTATTGTTCGCGAGCGCGCGCAAGATGTCGGGCACCGAGATCTGCAGTGTCACGTTCATACCACCCTTCAAGTCAAGGCCGAGGCCTAACTCTTTCTCACGAACTTCTTGGAAAGTGTAGTAACCAAGGTACACCTTCTCATTAGCGAGTGAATCCAAATACTCATTCAAAGCAGCCTTGTACACCTCGTTGCTGGTGTCCGGCGACTTAATGCCGGCAGCAGCAAGCGCCTTCTGCTCTGCCTTGTTCTGATAGTGATTGCTCACCACAGTGAAAGTCAGATAGAAGAGGCAAATCAAGATCAATAACGCAGTAATGAGTCTAATAAAACCTTTAATTTGCATTTTTAATTGTGAATTATTTAATTAATTTTTGTTAAATTCCGCTTCAAACGTATTTTTCAGCCTGCAAATATACATCATTTTCTTAACGTGGGGCATAAAAAAATCAAGTTTTTAGTTCTCAACCCATTTATTTTAAGGGATAACGACGTTTTTCTGACCAAAAACTAACAGTTTTCGGTCATTTTTATAGCTATTTTTCAAACAATCGCTGACTGTTGAAGGCTCTTTTCAAAAAACAAGATTAACGTTTTTACAACAGTTTTAACCCCAATCGGTCATTTGAACTGATGTCTAAATAAAAATTGCGAGTACTTTGCCACAGAATTTATCGCCATGGCATAGCGCGCTCACTTCAAATGCTTGATAGCATTGTCAAGGCTAGGACCTGAATAGGCGATAAGACCAGCGCTATCTACAACAGCATACCATGGTGCCGACGTGACACGCAACAATTGGATTCCCGGCTCCAACGGTCCACCCGGGGCCCAGTAATGCGACCAACCTTGGGGATCATTGGCAATGGTCTCATGCCATCTGAGCGAGTCGCTCTCAATGAGCACATCAATTACCTTGACCGCGCTTTTCCCAGCGCCTTCAAGAGCCTTGATGGCGTTAATGGTACGGTCCCTTTCGGTCTGAGGCTTAGCCCATAAATTCAGCAGAGTCACATGGCCCATCAGATCTATTTTTTCAAATTCTGAGCCGTGCTTAATCAGCGTGAGCGACATCAATCGGGGTAATTGGGAGCGATTGCTTGCGTTTGCACTTGACAGCCCAGTGAAGACTTCGGTAAGCGACTCAGGACGGCATTTGCCGTCAATGCCCCCAAGCAGTTTCTCCACCTTAGCACGATCACTGTAATCGGTATAATCGGCCATGAGCAACACTGTTGAAAGCAGATCAGATGGATGTTCACGCACATATTTCTCGATGGCGGCATTCAGGCGGCTAGGATTAGGGTCAGTGTAAAAAGAGCCATGCTCGTCTCGGAACAGCTGCCACTCCTCGTTCAAGTGATTACCGCTGACTTTGACACCCATGGCCTTACTGGCGTCACCCGAGAGTTTCAGGCGGTCTCCATTTACGGCAACCATCATGGCCAACGGCTCACCACGAAGGCTCAGCACGCTCACCAGCACGGGGTTGGTTGACTCGCCCTTGAAGGTAAATTCGCCCTTCCTGTCAGCAGTTACACGCTCGTCAACGACACCCGAATCTGCCCTGAAAAGCACACGGACTGCATCACCTTCCAGGTTGGCGATATTACCGTCAATCTTAAAACCGCTACTGCTGCACGAGGCAAATATCGCAGTGATAATCAGCAAGAAGGCTATCTTTTTCATCTTTTTGGCTTATTATCTATACCATCAGGGTTCTACCCAATCTCCGTTCTGCTTGATGAGCGCCACGAGACGGTCAATGGCTTCTTGCTCGGGGATGTTCATCTCTACACACTGCTTGCCCTTGTAAAGGCTGATGCGACCTGCAGCAGCACCCACATAACCATAATCGGCATCGGCCATCTCACCCGGACCATTGACAATACAGCCCATGACGCCTATTTTCAAGTGGCTCAAGTGGGCCGTCGCTTGCTGAACAAGGTGAACGGTCGATTGAAGGTCAAACATGGTTCTGCCACAACCCGGGCATGAAATAAACTCAGTCTTACTGATGCGTTGGCGAGCTGCCTGCAAGACAGCAAAAGCATATCTCACGACATCTAGCCCGCTGTGGATGTTAGGCGCTTCCAGCCATACGCCGTCGGCACGGCCATTCAGCAACACAGCGCCCAAATCGGAACCCGCCTTGACCTGCAACCACTCGTTTGAACTGTCAGGATAAGTATTCCGCATCACAACCGGACAATGGATGCCTAGGGTGGTAAGGGCATGGGTCAAAGCCTGTTGGCTGCCAGGAATATTGACACCCACTGGGGTAACCACCAGCACAGTGTCGTTGCGTCCACGCAGGAACTCCAACCGGTCAGCCGGAGTGCTGGCTGGCACCTGAAGGAAACGCAATGGAGTCGAGGGACAACGGTCCCACTCGCCCAGCGTGAGCAGGGGATAAGCGTTACGCTCGCCGCCCCAACGCCCCAGCGGCACCAGGAAACGGTGCATACCGTCAATCATGCCATCGCCACTATAGTAGAAATCGGGTGGCACAGGCGCACTGTTAATCTCATCGGGACGATAGCTGGCGATAACTACGGGAGGCATTGTCCCTCCGAGCAATCCAGCAACGGGCACCGACTCACGACGGGATGGACACAGCGGGTTGTAACCTTCACTGTAATCACCCTCAATCAACTCGTGACCCTCGCGTGCCGCGATATAATCCACCAGTTTGCGAGCCACCGGCACCTCTAGCTCGGGGTCCTCACTGAGCGACACCCTGATGGTATCACCCAATCCCTCGGCCATCAACGCACCAATGCCAACGGCGCTTTTGATGCGCCCGTCCTCGCCAAAGCCTGCCTCGGTCACGCCTAAGTGCAACGGGAAGTGCATATCCTCCTTGTCCATGGCATCGACCAAGCGGCGCACGGCTTCCACCATGACCACCACGTTTGAGGCCTTCATCGAGATGACCACATCCAGGAAACCCTCGGCGACAAATACCCTCAAGTATTCCATCACACTCTCGACCATGCCTTCCGCTGTATTACCATAACGGCTCATGATGCGGTCACTTAGCGAGCCGTGATTCACACCCAGCCTGACGGCGGTGTGATGCTCGCGGCAGACTGCGATAAATGGAAGCAGAGCCTCACGGATACGGTCCAATTCGGCCTCGTACTCCTCATTGCTGTATTCCAATTGCTTGAATGTGCGGGCAGGGTCAGCAAAATTACCGGGATTGATGCGCACACCCTCACACACAGCTGCTGCCGCTAGGGCTGCATTCCTGTTGAAATGGATATCGGCAATCAAGGGTATATTGCAACCGTTGGCACGCAACACCTTAGATATTTCACCTATACTATTGGCTTGAGCCACACCTTGAGCCGTCAAGCGCACATAATCGGCACCAGCATATGCAATGCGTTGGCACTGGCTTGCACTCGATTCCACATCATCGGTCGCAGTGTTGGTCATCGATTGCACTCTGACGGGATACTCGCTGCCCAAAGGGATCTCTCCCACAGAGACATTCAATGTCGGGCGACGGCGATAGTTGAAGGTTTTATTCATTAGGTTTAAGTTAAATCGTCTTGAATTATCCAAATATTTTCATGGTCAATGTCACACACAGGTAGCCCACCATTACGCCAGCCAGCACTTGCCAGATATTATGACGTTTAAGGACTAGACGGGCTGTACCCAGCAAACCGGTGACAATGACCGATATGCACAGCAACCAGAACAAGTCAAACGCGCTCAAGCCCTGCACATGAATCTGATTGATCAGAGCGACAATGCCACCAATCCCTGCCATATGGGCACTGATTTTCCACTTCAGGTTGATGATAGCCATCACAATTACGGTGACCATCGACCCCAGCATAAACATGATTGCCCACAACGGGAAGTGGGTGTAATACAGATAATAGGCCGCGGCCAGATAGCATAGTGCGGTGAACAGGTAAGGTATCAGTCGCTGTTCTCGGTCATTGACATGCAAGTCCTTAATGAGCTTAAAGTGCCTCATCACGCTCAGGAAAATGAGCGGCAGGATGCAGGTGATGCCCATGCACACCAGCAGGAAGGCCGTGCGGCGGCCTGTGGGCTGCAAACACAGCACCGATACCCACAAGAGCAGAAACACACCAAATGTGGGCATGAGAAGCGGGCTCAATATCGTGGACAAGAAATTAGCCATGCCCGCGATGAATTTGTTCACTGTGAATTTACTGATTGGCATTATTTGATTCTTTGCTGACCAATACTAACTTTTATCTTTAACACTTCTATTTTGCCATTTTGCGGCGGACAGTGCTGCTAGGTATCTTCAGGGCATCACGATACTTGGCCACGGTGCGGCGTTCAAGCTTGTATCCCATCTCCTTGAGGCGGTCACACAACGCATCATCGCTCAATGGATGAGCCTTATCCTCGGCATCAACCAGTTTTTTGAGGTCATCATATACCTCGTGTCTTGACGCGCCATTGATATCCTCGGAGAAAAATGACTTCAAACTCTTGATTCCCCACGGCAGTTGCACATACTTGTTGCTCACGGCACGCGACACCACCGACACATCCTTGCCGATCATGTCGGCAATCTGCTGCTGGCCCAGCGGCTTCAGGTCTCGCTCATCACCGCTCATGAAATAGTCCCGCTGACACTTCACAATGGCACTCATGGTGTTGAACAGCGTTTCCTGGCGTTGCTTGAGCACCTCGATGAACATGCTTGCCCGCTGGAAAGCGTCCTGTACCTGCTTCTTCTCCTTGGTCTCCTTCACGCTCAGCGAGTCGGTTTTCTTGTAACGCTCGTTCATCAGGGCATAGCTCTCGCTGATCTGCAAGCTGGGGATATTATTGCGCAGGGTAACAATCAAGCGGTCATTATCCTCATCGAGTTCCACATCAAAGTCGGGAGTCACCTGCTGGCTGCTATCCATGCGGGATTCAAACGCGTTACCCGGGAAGGGATTCAGCCCCCTCCTGATTTGACGTTTGAACACTTCTTCCAGCTTTTCCTTAGGAACACCCATCTTGCGTCCGATGGAGTCAAAGCGCATGGCACCCATTTCGTCAAAGTGCTTATCGACCATGGTAAGGGCAAGCGCGACATCTTCGCTTTGGGGTTTGCGTTCCAACTGCAGCATCATGCACTCCCTCAGGTTGCGTGCCGCAACGCCGGGAGGATCCAGCGACTGAACGGTCTTCAGCATCTGCTCCACTTGTTGGGCATCCACCACAAAACCGTCGTTAAACGTCACGTCATCGGCAATCTCGGCAGTGCTGCGACGCAGGTAGCCATTATCCTCGATGTTTCCCACGATGGCATGGGCGATGATCTGTTGGGTCTCATCCAGTTCCAATTCGCCCAATTGATCGGTCAGATACTCCTGCAGTGTCTTCTCATTCACGGCTATCGGCGCATAGTACTCGTCATCGCGGCTTCGGTTGTTGGCAAAGTAGCGATACCACGCCAACGTGTCGTCATCACCACTGGTTTCGGCGCTCACTTCGGCCTCGGGGGTGTTGTCATTTCCCCTGTCGCGATCCTGGTTATTGCCGTTATCATACTCGTCGTTCTCATCGCTTTTCTTTTCAAGAGCCTGAATTTCATTGACCTTATTATCAATGAACTCGGCCATCTCAGCATCATTCTTTTCCAGCACCATTCCCAGCAATCGTTGCTGTTCCAGTGCCAGACGTTGGGTCTGCTTCTGTTCCAGTGTGAGTCCTTGTTTTGCCATCGTCGTCTAGAGGTTTTGTCTTTAACTTACAAAATTACAACAAAGTTTTCAGTTATCGCGCAGCATGGGGTGAAGTTTTTCCTCAATTGATGTCAAAGATGAGATTTCAAGACTCAGCAGTCTTAAACACGCTCTAGAGTTACTGCTCCTGCATACTCCAAACGGCCATTCAACGGCAAAGGCAACCAGAATTCTTCTGATTGCCTTTGTCTATTATTTAATCGTGTTTTATGTTTATTCGTGGAAAAGACGCTCCATTGTCCGCGCCCTCTTGAGCCACATGCCAAACCATATCAGGGAGATGGCGGCTACTGCGATGCCAACCCACGCCGTTAGCTCAGGATGGTTAAAGGCTTTGGGTGAAGCCACCAGGAACGTTGTGCACACCACCGTCATAAACACGGCGGGAATGAGCGTAATGATGTAAGGCTTGTGATTGCGGGCCAGGTAAACGGTAATCATCCACAGCGTGAATACCGACAAGGCCTGATTGGACCAGCCGAAGTATTGCCACAGCACGTTAAAGCCGTCCTTATCGTTCATTTGCCAAATGAGCAGCAACAGCGAGGCGGCAAACAAGGGAACGCTGATCATCAAGCGACGCACCATGCTCTTTTGCTCAAAGTGCAACGACTCGGCAATAATCAATCGGGCGCTCCTGAAGGCCGTATCGCCACTCGTGATGGGCGCAGCAACCACGCCCAGCACGGCCAGCGTGCCACCAATAATGCCAAGCCAGCTACTGCACACCCAGTTGACTAACTGAGGCGCATCAAAATACTGAATCAAAGTTTCACCATCAGCGAGCTGCGCCTGAGCCATGAATTGGTTCACCACCTCGGGGCTGACCACCTCTTTCCAACCACCATAGTAGAAGAAATAGGACGAAACGGTAGCCCAGATGAGTGCCACAAGGCCCTCGGTAATCATCGCGCCATAGAAGACCGGCCTAGCCAGACGCTCGCTCTTCAGGCAACGCGCCATCAAGGGACTCTGCGTGGCGTGGAAACCGCTGATCGCACCACACGCGATAGTGATGAACAGGCAGGGGAACCAGGGATTCTTCTGCAGATAGGCGCTCACGCCCAGCACGTCCTTGCCATCAATCATTTGGGACTGGCGCCAAGCGTCCATGTTTCCTAAATCCCACAACTCGGGCAGGTGGGGCATCTTAATGAACAGTCCCACCAGCAAGCCGGCAGCCATCACCAGCAGGGCGATAGCAAACAGAGGATAGATGCGGCCAATGATCTTGTCGATGGGTAACAGGGTGGCAACCACATAATAGGCAAAAATGGCCACGATCCACCAGATGGTGGCGGCGTCACCGCCCCACATGTCCTTGAGGATAAGCGAGGGGCTATAGACAAACACGGCACCCACCATCATAAGCAACAGCACGGTGAAAATAAGCATCACGATCTTGGTACCATTACCCAGGTACTTGCCAATCATCGTCGGCAGGTTAGCCCCATCATGGCGCAACGAGAGCATGCCGCTCATGAAGTCGTGTACCGCACCTGCAAAGATGCAGCCCAGCACAATCCACAAGTAGGCCGCTGGACCGAACCACATACCCATGATAGCACCGAAAATCGGTCCCGTTCCCGCAATGTTCAGGAACTGGATCATGAAGACCTTCCACGTGGGCAGCACCACATAGTCAACACCGTCGGCAAGCCTCACGGCGGGCGTCTCTCGACCGTCGGGACGCATCACGCGCTCCACTATAGCTCCATATATCAAATAGCCCAGAACTAGGGCCACAAGGCTAATGATGAATGTAATCATTTATAAATCAAACAATTGTATAGTATCCTTTACTTTTTTATTATCCCTCAATAATTTCCATGATGTGACGACTCAGTTTATCAACAAAATGGGCAGTATGGGCTTCGGGGATGCTCTCAGCCTCACACAATTTTTTACGTGACTCGAGCCACTTGTCTAGCAGCACGACAAGATTGTCGGCCTTTTCGCGCATTTCCTTAAGCGACTTACGGTAATTCTCGTCATTCACCAGGTCATCTTCAAGGCTCTTCGCGCTCTCCAATTCCTGAATCAGGTTAGCGCGGGCCTCAGATATAGGCATCGGCTCACCATTGGGAAAATTGCCGCCTTTCTTGAGTTGGCTATAGTCATCATCACGTTTCTCGGCCAGAAAAACACGTGAACCACTTGCAATGACTTTAGCGATTGAGCCACCCCAGTTGGCCAGTGTAGCCAGTTGACCATAAAAGCCAGCCAACTCATTCTCAAACTGCAACCAATCACGCATCTCAGCCCGATAAAGGGGCTTACTGCGATTGTCATCACAATAATACTTTGCAGTGAGATAATGTGCAACGGCACTGCTGATATCACCGCTTTCCATCATGTCAGTTGTGCTTCCCTCAGCCAATTTGTCGGCCACAGACTTTAACTCATTGAACACGATATCAGTCATCGCGTGGTCATCTTCACCCTTGTGATTCAAGGCCCAATAAGACATGATGGCGTCAGAACAAGCCTGATAGTTAGACTCCAGTTTACTTAGAGAAGTGTTATCAGCAAATTGCTGAGCCATGAACTCTGCCAAAGAATCGATGGTTGCAAACCTGGAATCGGGCTCAATCTCATCAACGCTGACTGACTCGGACACTTCCCGGTTGCTATTGCCGCAGGCTGTAAAACCCATGACGACACACAACATTACAACAAAAATAGTCGTGCTAAAAAAAACTTTCTTCATCTCGCTTATTGTTTTAATCATTTTTGCAAAAGTACAACAATCAACCGAATTAGCTCCTAAAAATCACCTTATTTACATGTTTTTTCATCGATAACTGCAAGACGGGCATTACGTAGCAGGGTCTTGTAGCGCAGGCGCAAAATAGCACTGTGGGCAAACGTACGCTTGAACTCGCCTCCGGTCATCTGCTCGACACGCTCTCGGGTGAGGGTCATCACCGCCTCGGTGGGATCAAAATCATCGATGGTGGTCGCCACGGCATGGGCATTGTGGGGACAACACAACTGGCACTCGTCACACCCCACTACCCTATTGCCTATCACCTCACTCACCCACGAGGGCAAGTCCTCGTCATGATTCTCAATGAGCAGACACGACAGGCAACGCGAAGCATCTGCAGCGCCGTTTTCCCTCAATGCCCCTGAGGGGCACGACTCGATACACTTGCCGCAACTGCCACAAGTCATGGTGCAGGGCTCATCGGGGGGTAGTTGAGCCGTGGTAACAATCTCGCCAAGGAAAAAGAATGACCCCTTACCCGGAAGGATAAGGCAGTCATTTCGGCCAATGAACCCTAAGCCCGACTGCTGCGCCCAGTAACGCTCACGAATGGGAGCCGAATCGACACACGGCCGCGTAGGGCAACTGGTGATTTGTTCGATGAAATCAGACAATTCGGATAATTTTTCCCTCATCACCTCGTGGTAATCGCGGCCATAGGCATAATAGGCGACCCTAAGCGTTTCAGCTGGCTGGAATTGGGCGGGATAGTAGTTAAGTGCCAACGAAATGACCGTCTTGGCGCCATCGAGCAGCAACGACGGGTCGCGGCGCAGGTCGCGGTGACCGGCCGCCCACTGCATACAGCCGTTGTGCCCTTGTTCTAGCCAGCGGTCATAACGGGCCTCGGCCTCATCGTCAACCAGAGCGGCAGCGGCAAAGCCACAAGCGTCAAATCCCAGACTCAACGCCTGGGATTTGATTTGCATTGCTATGTCACATTTCGGGGATGGCATCAAACTTATAGCCCTTCTCCTTCAGCCATTCTATAGCGCGTGGCAAGGCATATTTCATATTCTTCTCGGCCTTGAGCGAGTCATGGAAAACAATAATCGACCCGTTGCGGGCATAGCGCTTGACATTGGCCAACACCTGTTCGCCAGTGAGCTTGCGGCTATAGTCACGCGTCACCAGGTCATACATGATGATGGCGAACCGCGAGCGCAGCACCTTGGACTGGCCCCACCGCAGCAAACCGTGTGGCGGGCGGAACAATGTGCTACCAATCAGTTCATTGGCGCGGAACACGTTGTGCAAGTAGTGCTTGGTGCCCACATGTGCGCCCTGCAAGTGGCTCATCGTGTGGTTGCCCACTGAGTGGCCACGACGTCGCACCTCCTCCAGTAGCTCGGGATGCCGCTCCACGTTCTCTCCCACCATGAAGAATGTCGCCTTGACGCCATAACGGTCCAGCGTGTCGAGCACCCATGGGGTTACCTCGGGGATAGGGCCATCGTCAAACGTCAAGTAGACCGTGTGGTCGCGCTTGTGAATGCGCCACACGGTCTCGGGAAATAACATTCTGTACAATAAAGGCGGACGCTCAACTAACACGATGCCTATTCTTCTTGATTGTGATTAGACATCAGTTGTTGCCCACGGCTTCCTCCAGGCTGATCGAGGGCTCTTCCTCCTGAGGGGCCTCACGATAGGCTTGAGCGCGCTGGTACATCTGCTGATATGACCTTAAGCGCTCCATATTCACGCCCTTAGCCTGCAATTCACCCATGATCTTCTGGTAAGCGTCATTACCGTAACGCTCACCATAGCCGTTGAGCATAAACAGCATGTACTGCTGGTCGATGAACTTGTCCAGGTTGGTCAGGCGGTCATACATTGACGCGTCAAGTGACTGGTAGAATCTCAGGTAACCAGCATAGCGCAGGATCTCGCTATCCAGGATTTTCTTACCCTTCTGCACACTCTCTTCGTTACCGCTGGCCTTACCCACGTTGTAATAGATATCGGCCACTTGCTCACCCATCTGAACGCCAAACGGGCAAACAGAGGTAGGCAACTTCTCCATCATCAGGTCAAGGATGTGGATAGCCTTCTTGTAACGGTCAGCGACATAGGCCTCCTGGGTCATGCCGGCGGGGATAGCCAGCTCACCAGCCTTAGCCATCGTGCCCTCGTTGCTCAGGTTGCTTGCCAAGTCGAGCATCGCGCTGCGCATGGTGGTAACCATGCGGCTAACGGTCTCGTCAAGGTAGAGTTCACCGGGCTTAGCGGTGTCAAGACCGCCCCACAGGAACTTATTCACCACATTGTCATACATGATGTCGGTCGATACGGTGATATCACGACTGGCAATAGGTGTCACCTGATAAACCAGACCGGTCAGGCGCAGGTAGGGATCCAGACCCAAATAATAGCTGCTGGGTACCGTCATGGCAAAATAGCACGGACGATTCCAGCCTTGAGCAATGCTGTTGACAATCATGTCAAACGACATGAACTGGCTGGCAGTCATTCCCGAACCCATGCGCTGCAGGTCAAGATTGATGCTCGGCTCAATCAGGTCGCGCTGCTCCTCACGAACCACGCCAGCCTTGATGGCCTGGTCGGCATCAACGGGGATATACACCTTGGGATAGTGGATCTCAGTAATACCGTAAGGATTGTTCTGGCTCTCCTTGCTATAGACATGGGCAATCGACTTGGATGCCTCGGTAGGAGTATTGTCGGGCTGCACAAAATAGCAGAACTGACGGTTGTCATAGGCAAAGGTCTCCTTATCGGCCTGCATGGGCAGCGGAGCCGACTCATAAGCGGCACGCTGCATCTGGCTGATGTACCAGTCGGTCGACAGATAACTCAGGTTGACGGCACGCACATCGGTGCGATAGCCCTCCACCTCCTGCAGGTACCACAGGGGGAAGGTGTCGTTGTCACCGTTGCAGAAGATGATACCGTTGGGTGCCACACTCGACAGATAGTTGCGGCCGAAGTCACGGGCCGCGGTTCTGCCGCTGCGGTCGTGGTCGTCCCACGTCTGGCTTACCATCTGCAGGGGAATGAGAATACCGATGATAGCGGCGACAGCGGCAACGGCGGTAGCCACGCCACTATTCTTTGGCTCGGCGATGATTTGCTCGCCGTCCTTGGCTGCTTTTTTCTTCTTGTCCTTGAAGAACCACATCACGAGGCTCCACAAGCCGGCAACGCCCATACCTACCCAGATACAGTAAGCATAGAACGAACCTGCATAGGCATAGTCACGCTCACGCGGCTGGTTCGGCGTCTGGTTCAGGTACAGCACGATGGCGATACCCGTCATGAAGAACAGGAAGAAAATCACCCAGAACTGCTCAATGCCGCGGCGGCCACGGTAGGCCTGCCACAACAGGCCGATGATACCCATCAGCAGCGGCAACAGGTAGAACACGTTGTGTCCCTTGTTACCCTTGCCCAGGTCATCGGGCAACAGGCTCTGGTCGCCCAGGCGAGGATTGTCGATGAACGAGTAACCCGAAATCCAGTTGCCGTGGGTAATCTCACCCATGCCCTGCAAGTCGTTCTGGCGACCGGCGAAATTCCACATGAAATAGCGCCAGTACATGTAGTTCAACTGGTAATCGACAAAGAAACGCAGGTTCTCCATCATCGTGGGCTTCAACCTTGTTTCTGTGCGGGTCGATTTGCCGTCACGGTCAAGATACGTGGTAGCTTCGACCTGGGTTCCTTCCAAACCCAGCCACTCAACATACTCTCGCTCGTGCTTATCGTCATGGATGCGCGGGAAGAGCATGTTCTGCTCCGGGCTGTAGCGGTAAATCTTCTTATATCCAAGCTCCTTGTAGCGGTCAGGCTGGTCGGGGCTGGTTTTCACCTCAGGCGCATACTGCATGGGACCATTTTTGGTAGCGGGTGCCACGGTGCCGTTTCCGGTCTCCTGATACATGATGTCGCTGTAGAGCGTGCGGCCATACAACAGCGGGGTCTCGCCATACTGTTCACGGCTCAGGTACTTGGCCAGCGCGAACGTGTTGTTGGGAGAGTTCTCGTCAAGAGGAGTGTTCTGAGAGCTGCGGATCAAAATCAGCGCATAACTGCTGAAGCCAATGAAGATCACCAGGATGCATGAAATGATGTTGGTGAACACGCGAACGGGGATGTTCTTGCAGAACTTGAACAGATAAACGCACAGGCCGATAAACAGCACTAGCGGAATCAACAAACTGTCACCCAGCAGCAACATGCCCGACAACAGGATAGCCAAGGCAAAGGAGAGCTTGATCATCATCTCGCTCTTGTTGCGGTAGAGTTCCCACAGCGACCAAGCCATGACGGCCAGCAACAAGATGGCATAGCACAAAACGCCAGAGTTGAAAGACATGCCCAACGTGTTCACAAAGAACAGGTCGAACTTCTGACCCATCTCAACAAATCCGGGCTCCAAGCCATACAGGATCAGGCCCACGATGACAAACGAGATCAAAAGGGTGATTAATGAGCCCTTCACCGACGAGTTAACGCCCTTTTGGCGGCACTGGCGATAATAAAATATCAACGCGATGGCGGGGATGCACAGCAAGTTCAGCAGGTGCACACCCAATGAAACGCCAAACACATACGCGATCAAAATGATCCACCGGTCGCTGCCCGGCTGATCGGCCTGGTCTTCCCACTTCAAGATCAACCAGAACACCAGCGCGGTGCAGAACGATGAGAAGGCATACACCTCGGCCTCAACGGCACTGTACCAGAACGTGTCGCTCCACGTGTAGGCCAGCGCTCCACAGATGCCGCTGCCCATCACAACCAGGTACTGGGCCAGAGTCATCTTGTCCACGTTCTCGTCCTTCACGATGAGTTTCCTCACCAGGTGAGTAATCGACCAGAACAGTAACAGGATCGTCAGCGCACTGAATATCGCTGACATCGCGTTCACACACTTGGCCACTGCCATCACGTCACCACCGGCAAACTTGCTGGCAAAGTTGGCGGCAAGGATGAAAATCGGGTTGCCAGGCGGGTGACCGATTTCGGTCTTAAAACCTTGTGCGATAAACTCGGGACAGTCCCAAAAGCTGGCCGTCGGCTCGATAGTGAGCAGGTAGGTCACCGCTGCGATCACAAATATCAGCCAACCCAGCGTGTTGTTGATGAGTTTGTACTTCTTCATCGTTTTTCTTTTGTAAAATTTAGGGTTCTATTTTTTGTTTTGCTTGATAATCTCTATTTTGCAAACGGCAAAATTACTGCAACTAGTACATAATACAAAAAGAAAAGCCCAGATTTTCACTTTTTTTGCCGCCACGGCCGCCCATTTTATCAAAAATTAGGAATATTATTTCAACGCAGCACGGCCGCTAACACCTAACGGCTAACACCTGCAAGCCTCTACGTGCAACCTTCTTTCACATGTTATTACCACGAATTTTCCATGAATTAATGGTCCAATCCACGTGAACATTTTTTAAACACGAATTACACGAATGAACGCGAATTTTAAATTATTGAATTCGTGGAAATCCGTGTAATCAGCGTTAATTTTTAAAATAGTAGTCCTTGTTGTCCCAGTTGTTTTTAAAAGAAGAATGCGGATGCCCCTGTAACCTTTAACCCTTAACCTCTAAACTTTTACCTGCTCGCGCAGCGAGCATCCCCTCATATCATTGCCCAAAATTTTGATATTTTGAAAAAAGAATTTAACTTTGTCGCTTGTTCTAAGTCTAAAGGACAAACTATTGTTGGTTTTAATAAAATTGAGAAGACAATGAAAAAGTTCAGATTATACATTACAGCCATCGTGCTGACGCTGTCGGCCATCATGGCTACCGGAGCAAGTGCACAGGTACTGCGTGATGCCGATTTCAACAGCATTGGCCGCATTAATGGCAACGGTGTGGTGCGTGACGACAAGGGCAGGTCCATCGGCACCTTTGATGCCGACGGCACCGTACGCGACAACGCCGGCAACGCACTGGGCAACATCAAGCAGCTGGAAATCTTTGACACGGCAGGCGAACGCATCGGCTATATCAGCACCGACGGTACGGTGCATGACGGCGAGAGCAACGTGATGGGTTACATCAGCATCAACGACGGCAAGGTGAGCGATGCCGAGAAACAGACCATCGGATTTGCGCGTGGCGTGAGGGTGGATTGGATCGCTTGCTATTATTTCTTCAAGTTCTTCAAGAAATAAGCCGCTTGTGATGAAAAAGCTGTTTATCACTATGGCTATTGTGCTGCTGGCAGCCAATAGCCTTTTTGCACAACTGCCGCCGGACTCGGTCCTTCGACGTTATGCCGCCGGAATGCTCATGGTGGGCTTCAAGGGCGACAGCGTCACCCCGGATTGTGATGCGGCTCGCTATGTGCGAGATCTCAAGGTCGGCGCCATCGTGCTGTTTGACATCGATTTGACGGGCAGTGCGACCATCGGCTCACGCAACATCACAAGCAAGGAACGGCTTACTGCCATGACAACCCAACTCAAGGCGTGGGCCGACTATCCTTTATTCATCGCCACCGACCAGGAAGGAGGCAAAGTAGCACGTCTCAAGCCACAATACGGCTTTCTACCCACTGTGACCGCCGAGTATTTGGGCACTGTGGATAACGAGGACACTACGCGATATTACGCATCACGGCTCGCCCGTGAGATGGCCGAGGCCGGCGTGAATGTCAACCTTGCCCCGGTGGTCGATGTGCTCAACCACGACTGCGCCGCCGTGGGCCATTTCCTGCGCTGTTTCTCGACCGACCCGCAAGCCATCGCGCGCCATGCCGGCTGGTTCATCGACGAGAGCCACCATCAAGGCGTGTTATGCACGCTCAAGCACTTCCCTGGCCACGGCAACGCTATCGACGACTCCCACTACGGCTTTGTTGATGTGACCAATGGTTGGCATCCTGAAGAATTGGAGCCTTTCAAGCTCCTCATTGATGCTGGCAAGGCCGACCTGATCATGACAGCACACCTGTTCAACCGCAACATCGATGACGAATATCCGGCTACTTTGTCGAGCAAGACCATCAACGGTTTGCTGCGTGGACAGTTGGGCTTTGACGGCGTGGTAGTGACCGATGACTTGTACATGCAGGCCATCATCGACCAGTATAGCGTTCCAACGGCACTTGAACTGGCCATCAACGCGGGTGCTGACCTCATCTGCGTGGGCAACAACATCAACACGGGCTTTGAGCCCGAGCGCCCGTTTATCCTTGTCGATATGATCGTTAATTCGGTCAAGCAGGGACGCATTCCCTGGCAACGACTCCAAGAATCTTATGACCGCGTGCTTAGGCTCGCCAATAAATTGAACCCATAAAACAAAACAAGATATGAAACGTATTCTTATTATTGCTGTAATCGCATTACTTACATCAATGACCCTATCGGCAAACGACAGGGCTCCACGTCGTCACAAAACGCCCAGGCAACCCAAGCCAGCCGCCCTCAAGATGCCACAGGCGCTCAAAGCGGGCGACAAGATCGCCATCATCTCGCCAGCCAGCACGCCTGGAGAGCAGAACCCCGAACAGGCTGCAGCCACACTGCGGGAATGGGGCTTTGAACCTGTCATCGCACCTCATGTGTTGACCAAGTACCATGCCTATGCCGGTACCATTGACGAGCGCTGTGCCGACCTGCGTTGGGCACTCAACGACCCTGATATCAAGGCGATTGTATGCAGTCGTGGCGGTTACGGCTCGGCGATGCTGCTCGGCCCGATGACTCACAACGATTTCAATCGCAACCCCAAGTGGATCGTGGGCTATAGCGACATTACCGCGTTGCACAGTGCGATGGTGTGTAGCGGCGTGATGAGCCTGCATGCCAACATGGGCGGCGCCCTGGGAAGCCGAGGCGCTAACGACAGCATCAACCTCATGCTGCGCGACGTGCTGATGGGCACCTTGCCCAGCTACACGGTTCCTGCCCATCCGCTCAACAAAGTGGGCACTGCGCGGGGCATTGTCATCGGTGGCAATATGGCCGTGTTCACCAACATCGGTGGCAGTCGCCAGTGGGACTTCCTGGACCGCGACAACATCAGGGGCAAGGACATCATCCTGTTTTTTGAGGACGTGAGCGAGAGCATGCCACGTGTTAACAGCATGTTGCAGCAACTGCGCCTCAAGGGTGTTCTTAATCACGTGAAAGGCATCATCGTGGGCCGCTTTACCGAGTATGAGCCCAGCAACGACTGGGCCGACATGAACGAGATGCTCAGCGAGACACTCAACGGTTATAACATCCCCGTTTGCTATGACTTCCCCGCCAGCCACGATGAGAACTGGAACTACCCGATCATCGAGGGTTGTCCGGCAACTTTGACTGTTGCCCCCGAGGGCGTCACATTGACGTTCTCAAAATAGACGTTCTCTACCCTTCCCCAACTAACAACTAAGGACTAAAAACTATAAAACACATGACCAGAAAAGACAAATTTCTGTTGCTTGCCATCATTGCTGTGCTGGCGCTAGTGGCGGTTCATGTCTTCCTGTCGGTGGACTTTGTGAAGGGCGGTAATACGGTCATCTCGCGCGTGGAACTTAAAAACCTCGACCCGGCCAACAACGGCATCAACATAGAGGTAGTGCAGCCCTGGTACAACCCTAAGAAGGAGTTGTCCTTCAACGTGGGCGAGGCCGATGAGCGCAGTTTCGACCGATTTGACGTGACGCGCTGCCTATTGCAGTGCGCCCAAGAGCTAGGCGACCATGACTTCAACCGCATCTACCTGTGCAACAAAGGAGACCGCCTGTATTACATCAACGCGGATGATTTCAAGCAACTGGGCGAGCAATACAAGACCGGCCAGACGTTGAACACCCTCAGCCTGTACGTCAAACTGCCGCAAGTGACCTACACGCTCAACGACAGCGTCGCTTTCCCGCCACACAATGGCATGTTGAGCAGCATCGAGGACGCCCAGGACTGGAACACGATGATGAGCAACCTGCTTAGATAGGCTTTAGGCTTTAGGTGTTAGGCTTTAGCTAAGGAACTATCAACTAAGGACTCTTAAAAACAACACCGCCGCTCGAAAAAATCGGGCGGCGGTTGTCATAGGAAAAAGATTCTATTATAATATCTTCTCTTAGAACTTGAAGTCAATACCAGCGCCAAATACCTTGTTGGTGCGGCTATAGGTGTCAGTACCAGGCAGCGTGGTGTTAAAGTAGTTCTCCTCGCTGCGCTTGTAGTCCTTGTAAGTGGTCCAGAAGTAACCCACATTCAGTTTCACCTTCTCACTCAGGTTGACAGCACCACCAAAACCAATCGAGTAGCTATCACAGGAGAAAGACGTGTGGGTCTGATAATCGTCACTCAAACCATAGTCGGTATTCTGGGCACCAGCGCTCACGGTGAACGTCTTGTTGATGTCCCATTCCACACCAGCCAGCACCTCGTGGGTACCGTGCCTGAGATGCTTCTGCTTGTCATGAGCCATCTCGGCGTGCTTGTCGTCATAGTAGTGATACTCGACGGTGGCGCGCAGCTTCTCGGGGATGAATTCATAGCCCAGAGCGGCATAGAACACAGCGGGCAAGTCGTTGGGCGTGTTCACGCCGTGCTTGTAGTCGTCCAGCGCAGCCTCAAAGGCGGCAGGCTCGGCGGTAGCGGTCTTGGTATCGTTCTCAATGTTGAGGTTGGTCTTGAACTCATACTTGGCAGCAAGAGTAAAACCTTTCCACACCAGGTCAACACCAATGATGGGCGTAATGCCCCAACCCGTCTGTGAGCAGTCGAGCTCGATGTTGGCCATCTCACCCTTGTCATTAACCATCGTGCCCAGCACGGGAGCCAGCGAAGGATAAGCGAGAGCAATCTGCTGAACGGTAGCAGCCATCTCGGGCTTAGGCATCACCTTGACAAAGCCGCTGTAGTTGCCATCAAAATAGTTCATGCGACCACCAGCGTAAACACTCATCCAGTCAAGCACCTTGTAAGTGGCACCGAGCTGCAGGCCATAAATGTACTGACGGCCCTTCATCGCCGAATTGATGTCATACTTGTCGGCAGTCAAGGGCAGCAGGCCAGAAATACGCGGGTCGGCCATGATGGGAGCCGTTGCAGGATTCGTAGCAAGAGCCTGAGCCAATGCAGCCGTCTGGCCATAGATACCGGCCATGATGCTCGCGTCAAACACGGGCAGACCACTGTCAAAGTTGCACTTTCCACCGCCACCGGTGAAACCAAAGAAACCCGAGAAGGTCCAGCGGTCACGCTTATAAGCACCGTAGAGTGACGGAATCACGGGAGCCTCAGCCTTGCCTTTATACAGACGCGTGTGGTCAGCCTCGGGGAACAACGCGAACGTAGTCAACGCGTCGCGCTTCTGCGATGCACTCTGGATGTTCAGTGACAAGGTCCAGCCCTCATGGTCCATAAAGGCCAAACCGGCGGGGTTAGTGTAAACACCATCGATCTCGTGGCTAGCACCACGGGCCATCATGCGCATGAAAGCAATATGCTGATTAGTGTTGTGAAGCAGTCCACCTGCCAATGAAGTCATGCTGACGCTTGCCAGCAAAAGGGCTAAAATTGTAATTCTTTTCATTGCTATCACATATTTAAATATAAACAAACCTGAAAGTGGAGATTTTGGGACTACAAAATTACTTCTATAGAGCAAAATACTGGGCAAAAAGTCATAAAAAATGGCCTTTTTGCCCCACAATGGCACATTATTACATTTTTTAACAGTCCTGAACTGTTAAAATCGCAGGAAAACACCCAGATGAATGACAAGAAAGACCAACAAGGCATCATGTTTACCATCAACGATAAACAATGCCTTATTGGTCCTTCTAATCTTCTAAACTGCGGAGGATGCCCCTCTAACCTCTAACCAGCGAGCGAAGCGAGCATCACAACGTCACGACAGTGCCGATGGGCTCGCCGCTCATCACCTTGCGGAGGTTGCCGACCACGTCCATATTGAACACATGGATGGGCAGATTATTGTCGCGGGCCATCACGGTAGCGGTCATGTCCATGACCTTGAGGCCGCGGTTGTAGATCTCGTCATAAGTGATGCGGTCAAACTTCGTCGCCGTGGGATCCTTCTCGGGATCGGCCGTGTAGATGCCGTCCACGCGAGTGCCCTTGAGCATCACGTCAGCCTCTACCTCGATAGCGCGCAGCGTGCTGCCCGTGTCGGTGGTGAAGAAGGGACTGCCCGTGCCACAGGAGCAGATAGCGACCTTGCCTGCCTTCATTGCTTCGATGGCGCGCCACTTGCTGTAAGGCTCGCCGATGGGGAACATGCCGATGGCGGTGAAGACCTGGGAGGGCTGCCCAATGCCCTCGAGCGCAGATGAGAGCGCCAGCGCGTTGATCACCGTGGCGAGCATACCCATCTGGTCGCCCTTAACGCGGTCAAAGCCCTGAGCTGCACCCTTGAGGCCACGGAAGATGTTACCGCCGCCCACGACGATGGCTACCTGTACGCCAGCGTCAACGATTTCCTTGATTTGTGTAGCATAGTCGGCCACGCGCTGCGGGTCGATACCGCTACTCTGCTCGGCTGCCAACGACTCGCCGCTGAGTTTGAGCAATATGCGATGATAAATCGGAGTCATAGTCTTGTTGTTTTATAAAAAAGGTTGGCACAAAACAATGTTTTGCCCAACCCCTTGATAAGTTAAATCATTTAGTTGCCAATCATTTACCTGCAAGCGCTTTAGCACGCTCCAGATACTTGTCAACATTGAAACCTCCCTGCTGGCCAAACATGGGATACTTGTCCTTGATGGCCTGGTAGATATCAGCTTCCTCAGCAAACTTCTTCTGCTCATGCAGCACAGTTGCCTTCTTAAGCATGAATGCGGGCGTGTACAACTCATTGTCGCCTGACAGGCTGATGGCCTTCTCAAAGGCAGCCATTGCCTTGTCATACTTCTTGAGGTTTACATAGCAGTCACCCAGTAACGATTGCGATGCAGGGCCAATCAGCTTACTGTCGGTAGAGAAATCCTCAATATGCTTGGCAGCCTTCTCATACTCACCCTTCTGATACAGAAGAATAGCAGCGTTCAGGTGAGCACGCTCACCAGTCTTGTTGCTAAACTCGTCAGCCACTTTCTCATAAGCCTTGAGCGCCTCATCATCCTGACCTTGCAAGAGCACGATATCGGCATCGCCAATTTGCTTAGTGGCATCAGCGATGTTCTTGTTGTGCTGATAAATGTACAGTCCAGCCAACACGGCCAGCACGGCTAATGCGATGACGGCCCAAGTGATGTACTTCTTGTTGTCTTCGATTCGTTGTGCCGCACTCGTGAGGGACTCATTCACCTCTTCGAGGGTGGTGCGGGCACCTTGGTCTTGTTTTTTTGCCATTTTTATTGTGTTAAATAAATGTTTCGTCAGTTTTGCGGGTGCAAAAGTAATAGATATTCTTAACACTAAAAAGCAAAATGGCAACAATTTTTACTTTTTGGACATTTTTACTATCCTCTTGGGTGATTATGAGTGGGTCTTCGGGTCAAATTTTTGCATTTTTGACTGTAATGCATTATCTTTGCAGCCACTTCAAAACAATAGATTATGGAACTCAGGTGCCCACAGTGCGGAAAATTATTGACGGTATCACAAGAAGAGGTGTTGATACACGACAGTCAAGTCGTGTGCCCACAGTGCTTGGCCGTGTGCCGTTACCAGGACGGCCAACTTGTCGTTCGTGATGACTCCGATGCACCCTATCGCCACACGACCAACGTCAATGCCGTCAATAACGATAACTCCAGATTTTGCCACAACTGCGGCAAGCATTTGCCTAGCGGTATCAGCTTCTGCCCTTATTGCGGAGCCAATCTGGGCGCACCGTTCGACAAACCCAAACCTGAGCCCAAGAAAACCGAACCGGCACCCGAGCCTCAACCCGTCAAACCCCAACCTGCCAAGGAGAAAGCACCATCTAAACCTGTACGTGCCGCCAAAACCCACAACGAGGTCGAGGACAAACTGCGCACCATGTCACGACACTACAATGGGGCACACCCCAGACTCCACCAAAACGGCACCATGCCCAGCAGGACCTTCAAACTGGTGGCCTATGCCATCATCGCCCTGCTACTTGCTCTGCTCGTGTACATCATCATCGCCGGCCTGAGCATCGAAACCACGATGTAACGCTCCCTGAGCATCTCACAACCCCTTCGAGGAACACTTTCGACCGCGCTGTCATGTATGCGGTTGCAATGCTGCCGCTCTTCCCACTAGCCTATAAAAAAGCCTCGCCTGGATGGCGAGGCCATTGAACGCTATCACGTGCGTGTACATTATTATTTATTGGCGGCCATGAAATCCTCAACATCCTTGGGATGGTAGGGGATGCGTTTCTCGCCCAGGAAGCGGCAACCGTCGGCGGTGATGAGGATGTCGTCCTCGATGCGGATGCCACCAAAGTCCTTATAAGTCTCGAGCATGTCAAAGTTGAGGAACTCGGCGCAGTGACCGCTTGCACGCCAATCGTCGATGAGGGCGGGGATGAAGTAGATGCCTGGCTCGTCGGTCACGACGAAGCCTTCCTGCAGGCGGCGTCCCATGCGAAGGGCATTGGTGCCGAACTGCTCCAGGTTGGGACGGGTCTCCTCGTCAAAGCCGACGTAGATTTGACCCAGACCTTCCATGTCGTGCACGTCCATACCCATCATGTGTCCCAGACCGTGAGGCAGGAACATGGCGTGAGCACCGGCTGCCACAGCCTCGTCAACGTCGCCCTTCATCAGACCCAGCTCCTTGAGACGCTCAGTCATCAGGCGGCACACGGCCATATGAACGTCCATATATTTCATGCCAGGCTTGGAGATGCCCAATGCCAGGTCATGGCACTCCTCGACAATACTATAAATCTCGAGTTGGCGCTGGTCATACTTGCCAGTGACGGGCATGGTGCGGGTATTGTCGCTGCAATAGAACTCCATCGTCTCGGCACCGCAGTCACACAGTGCCAGCCTGCCAGCCTCGAGAGGAGCCATCGAGGGATTGCCGTGCATGATTTCGCCGTGTTGCGAAAAGATGGTGGCGAAGCTCACCTTAGCGCCATAGCTCTCGGCAATGCCGTCGATTTGGCCACCGATATATTTCTCGGTCACGCCCGGCTTGATGAGTCGCATAGCGGTGGTGTGCATCAGGTAGCCCACCTCGGCAGCACGCTCGAGCTCAACAATCTCCTCGGCGGTCTTGACCGAACGCATGTGGATTACCGCCATGCGCAAGTCGTGGGACACGGCTTCGGCCTGCTTGTCGGGGTGGATGCCTAGCAGGTCCATGATCTGTATCTTGGTGTCGTGGCGGTAAGGCGGCAGGAAATGGATGCGACGGCCCTTGGCACGCGCCTCATCACAGATGACCTGCAACTGCTTCATGGGTGCTGAGTGAGCCACGCCCACCTGGGCTGCCATGTCGGCCACGCTATCTACCGAGCCATACCACACAATGTCCTCAATATCGATGTCATCACCAACGAGGGTCTCGATATTGTTATCAATGTCGATGACACCCACCAAGCCGTCGCGCTGCTGACCAAAGTAGTACAGGAACGATGAATCCTGGCGGAAAGGATAATAAGCGTTGTTAGGATAGTTGCACGGTGACTCATTGTTGCCAAAAAGCAGGATCACGCCATCGCCCACCCGCTTTTTTAACTCGTCACGTCTCTCTTGATAGGTTTCTTTCTTGAACATAAGTGATAACTGTAGTTAAAAGGTTGATGTTTAGATAGGGGCAAAGATAATGAAAAGATTTTATTCAGTGGCGGTCGGCAACGAGTTTTTAGCCATCGGGAAGTATCAAAAAATAGTCGAAACTAGTCGTTAAACCCCAGGAAAGGGCATTAATTCAGTTTTTAGGAACATTTTTTTTGCAAAACGCTTGCGTATTAAAAAAAAGTATTACCTTTGCAGTCGCAAAACCAAAATGCCCAGGTGGCGGAATTGGTAGACGCGCACGTTTCAGGTGCGTGTGCCGCGAGGTGTGCGGGTTCGAGTCCCGCCCTGGGCACCACCAAAGTCCTTGACAGTCAACTGATTGTCAAGGACTTGTTTTTTACTACCCCAACAAGATAAAACATGCCGCAAGGTCGTTGATGACCTTGCGGCATGTATGTTTTGGTTTAAAAACTTCGTTTCTAAAGCTAAAACCTAGCTTAGTCGGCGCACTTGGCGCAGATGAACTCGCGGTTCAAGCGAGCAATGTTGCTCAACTTGATGTTCTTGGGGCATTCGGCGGCACATGCACCGGTGTTGGTGCAGTTACCGAAACCGAGTTCGTCCATCTTAGCCAGCATAGCCTTTACACGACGCTTAGCCTCGGCGCGACCTTGGGGCAGCAATGCGAACTGGCTAACCTTTGCGCTAAGGAACAGCATGGCCGAACCGTTCTTGCAAGCAGCTACACAAGCACCACAACCGATGCAAGTAGCGCTGTCCATAGCCTCGTCGGCGGCTTCCTTGCTGATGGGAATTGCGTTAGCATCCTGTGCACCGCCAGTCTGGAAGCTCACATAGCCACCAGCCTGCTGGATCTGGTCAAAGGCATTGCGGTTAACCATCAAGTCCTTGATCACGGGGAAAGCGGCGCTGCGCCAGGGCTCAACAGTGATGGTATCGCCATCATGGAAGCGGCGCATGTAGAGCTGGCAAGTGGTAGCACCGGTAGCGGGACCGTGAGGGTGACCGTTAACGTAGAGCGAGCACATGCCGCAGATGCCCTCGCGGCAGTCGTGGTCAAAAGCAATGGGTTCCTGGCCCTGCTCGATGAGCTGCTCGTTGAGGATGTCCATCATCTCGAGGAACGAGGTGTCGGTGGGAATGTCGTGCATCTCGTAGGTCTCGAAACGTCCTTCAGCCTGGGGGTTGGCCTGACGCCAAACCTTAATTTTGAAGCTTATATTGGTCTCCATTTTATTCGATGAATTTAATTGGGTGGTTGATTATGACTTATAGTTACGTGTCTGGACCTTGATGGCCTCGTAGTGCAGCGGCTCCTTGATGAGCGTGGGAGCGGTCTCGTCGTTGCCGTTGTACTTCCAGCAAGCAACATAGAAGAAGTTCTCGTCGTCGCGCTTGGCCTCGCCTTCCTCGGTTTGATGTTCCTCGCGGAAGTGGCCACCGCAGCTCTCGTGGCGGTTCAGTGCATCATAAGCGATGAGCTCGCCCATGGTGATGAAGTCGCGCAGGCGGAATGCCTTGTCGAGCTCAATGTTCATGCCCTCTTGAGTGCCGGGGATAAACAGGTTGTTCTCAAACTCCTTACGCAGGTCTTTGAGTTTCTGCAACGCGGTCTCGAGGCTCTCCTTGGTACGAGCCATGCCCACATAGTCCCACATCACATTACCCAGCTCCTTGTGGATGCTGTCAACCGAGCGTTTACCCTGAATACTCATCAGGTGGTCGAGTTCGGCCTGAACCTTCTTCTCGGCAGCGTCAAACTCGGGTGAGTCGGTCGAGAAGTGAGGCACGGTGATCTGATCGCTCAGATAGTTCTGGATGGTGTAAGGCAACACGAAGTAACCGTCAGCCAGACCCTGCATCAGCGCCGAAGCACCCAGGCGGTTTGCGCCGTGGTCGCTGAAGTTGCACTCACCGATGGCGAACAGACCCTTGATACTGGTCTGCAGCTCATAATCAACCCAGATGCCGCCCATCGTGTAGTGGATAGCGGGATAGATCATCATAGGATTGTAGTATTTCACACCGTTGATCTCGTTAGCGAGCTCGCCAGGATTGACGTCGGTGATCTCCTCATACATGTCGAACAGGTTGCCATAGCGCTGGCGGATCACGTCAATACCCAGGCGGTTGATGGCCTCGCTGAAGTCGAGGAACACAGCCTTGCCGGTGTTGTTCACGCCGAAGCCCTTGTCGCAGCGCTCCTTGGCGGCACGGCTAGCCACGTCACGGGGCACGAGGTTACCGAAGGCGGGATAGCGGCGCTCCAGGTAGTAGTCGCGCTCTTCCTCGGGGATGTCACTGCCCTTGATTTGTCCAGCCTGCAGCTTCTTGGCGTCCTCAATGTTCTTGGGCACCCAGATGCGGCCGTCGTTACGCAGAGACTCACTCATCAGTGTCAGCTTGGACTGCTTGTCACCGTGAACGGGGATGCAGGTGGGGTGAATCTGAACGTAAGCGGGGTTAGCGAAGTAAGCGCCGTGGCGATAGCAAGCCATAGCAGCCGAGCAGTTACAGCCCATAGCGTTAGTGCTCAAGAAGTAGGTGTTGCCATAACCACCGGTGGCGATAACCACTGCATGGGCGGCAAAGCGCTCGAGCTTACCGGTCACCAGGTTCTTGGCAATGATACCACGGGCGCGGCCGTCGATGATGACCACGTCGTGCATCTCATAGCGGTTGTAGCTCTTTACCTTGCCGGCATGGATCATGCGGTTCAGGCTTGAGTAAGCACCGAGGAGCAACTGCTGACCGGTCTGACCCTTGGCGTAGAACGTACGGCTCACCTGAGCGCCACCGAATGAACGGTTAGCCAGCAGGCCGCCATACTCACGTGCGAAGGGAACACCCTGTGCCACGCACTGGTCGATAATATTGTTGGACACCTCGGCAAGACGATAGACATTGGCCTCGCGGGCACGATAGTCACCACCCTTGACGGTGTCGTAGAACAGGCGGTAAACCGAGTCACCGTCGTTCTGGTAGTTCTTGGCTGCGTTGATACCACCCTGTGCAGCGATCGAGTGAGCGCGGCGAGGTGAATCCTGGATGCAGAAGTTCAGCACATTGAAGCCCATCTCGCCCAGCGTGGCAGCTGCCGACGCACCAGCCAGACCGGTACCCACGACGATGATGTCGAGTTTACGTTTGTTGGCGGGGTTGACGAGTTTTTGATGAGCCTTATAGTTGGTCCACTTCTCAGCGATGGGTCCCTCGGGAATCTTGGAATCGATGGGCTGAGCGTTGATTTTAGTTTCTTCCATTTTGTGTAATGAATTTAATAAGGTTAATACTCAGCGATTAGAGGGCAAAGAACCAGGTAAAGTAGCAAGCCTCTACAGCAAACAGAATAAACACGATTGAAGCCCACCACTTGGAGATGCACTGCCAGCGGGGAATCCAATTGTCATTGGCGGTACCCAGGGTCTGGAAAGCGCTCCAGAAACCATGGCTGATGTGGAACCACAGGGCGGCAAAGCCGATGAGGTAAACGGGCAATACCCACAGCTGGCTAAAAGTAGCCTGCAGGTAGAACGTGCCGTTCATGACATGGTCACCCATCATCTCGGGCAACTGCATCTTGGCCCAGAACTGCACGAGGTGCAGAATCAGGAAGCAGCAAACGATAAGACCCAGAACGAGCATGTTCTGAGAAGCCCACTCGACATCCTTGGGCTTGGTGGTCACAGCATAGCGGTTATTGCCACGTGCCTTGCGGTTCTGGAACGTGAGAATGAACGCGAAAATGATGTGAATTGCAAAGCCGCCTGCCAGGATCAACGTACCCAGCAGAGCATACCAATTGGCACCGAGGAATTCGCAGATGGCATCATAAGCCTCAAAGGAAATGAGGGCCACCGCGTTCATCAGCGCATGAAATGTGACAAATAGGACAAGGAAAAGACCCGTGACAGACATCACAATCTTTCGTCCTACAGATGAATTAGTTAACCACATAGTAGCTGAAGATTTTTGAGTTATTAATTTGATTGTTAATTATATTTCAAAACAAACAATCTGCAAAGATAGTGATTTTTTTGATATTTCCCCTATTTTTCGGTCAGAATGGGAATCCAAAGCCGCAAAAAATGCTTTTAAATGATGTTTAATCGTGTGCATCTCCTGCTTGAGACCGGCACACGTATGGACAAAAAAAAGGAGAGTGACCATCGATTCACATCGAGAGCCACCCAATTATGAAACAAAAATTCTTCCTAAACTTCTGATCAGTCGTTGATGATGAGCATGGCATCACCGTAGGCGCCAAAGCGGTATTTCTCCTCAATGGCTACCTTGTAAGCGTCCATGGTCTGCTCATAGCCACCGAATGCAGCCTGAGCCATCAGCATGATGGAGTAAGGCATGTGGAAATTGGTGACCAAGGCGTCACATGTGGTGCACTCATAGGGCGGGAAGAGGAACTTGTTGGACCATCCGCCATAGGGCTTGATGTGTCCGTTCATGCCCACGCAAGTCTCAAAGGCGCGCAATACCGAAGTGCCGATGGCACACACCTTGTTGCCGCCGTCGCGCAGGGTATTGACTTTCTCGGCGAGCTCGACGCTCACGTCCATTTCCTCACTATCCATGCGGTGCTTGGTCAGGTCCTCGACGTCGATATCGCGGTAGGTGCCCAAGCTGATGTGCATCGTGAGGAACTCCTTGTCGATGTCACGGATCTCCATGCGGCGCAAAAGCTCACGGGAGAAGTGAAGACCTGCAGCAGGAGCTACAACAGCACCCTCCTTGCTGGCAAAGATGGTCTGATAACGCTCAGCATCCTCGGGTTCAGCATCACGCTGGATATAGTAAGGCAAGGGCGTGTGGCCCAGATTGTACAAGTCTTTCTTAAACGTGTCATGGTCGCCATCGTAGAGGAAACGCAGTGTGCGTCCACGCGAGGTGGTATTGTCGATGACCTCGGCCACCATTGAGTCGTCAAGGCCGAAATAGAGCTTGTTACCGATGCGAATCTTGCGGGCAGGTTCGACCAGCACATCCCACAATTTGTTGTTAGGATTGAGTTCACGCAACAAGAAGACCTCGATGCGCGCGCCAGTCTTCTCCTTGTTGCCGAACAGCTTTGCGGGGAACACCTGAGTGTCGTTGAACACAAACAGATCGTGTGGGTTAAAGTACTCAAGGATATCCTTGAACACACGGTGCTCGATTTGGTTGCTGCGCTTGTGCAGTACCATGAGTCGAGACTCGTCACGCACGGGACTGGGATGCGAGGCAATGAGTTCCTCGGGCATGTGGGTGTTGAATTCTGACAGTTTCATATTCTTTTAGTCCTTAGTTTTTAGTTCTTACATTTAAATCTTAAGCCTAATGATACGGCTTTTCTATTTCTATGAGAGTTTATTTTATTTGTGACGTGCGCTTTGGCTCTGAGTCACATTTTTTAGCAGGTTTACGGGCGGCGCGCTCGGCTTTTTGCCGTGCAGCCCGCTCGCGGTTTTCTTGCCGCTCACGCTCCAAACGCTCGGCAGCAGCCTGTTCGGGTGAGACATACTCCTCGTTGTCGAGTTTCTCGACCAGTTGGTCCAGCGTGAGACAGTCGACGATGGTCACGTCACCCACGCGTGTGCGCCTCAGTCCAGTAAGATGTGCGCCACTACCCAGCGCCTCACCAATGTCACGCGCTAAAGCGCGGATATAAGTGCCCTTGCTGCACACCACACGCAGTTGAAGCGTGGGCTCCTCGGGCAGACCGCACTTCAAGACCTCAATCTCGTCGATGACGAGTGTCTTGGAACGGATTTCCACATCCTGGCCCTTACGTGCAAGCTTGTAAGCGGGCTTGCCATCGACCTTGCAAGCCGAGAATGCCGGCGGCACCTGCTCGATGCTCCCCGTGAACTGTTCCTGCAACACACGGTCAATTATCGGCCGATCGATATGCTTCCACTCAAAGGTGGCATCGACCTGGGTCTCCAGGTCATAACTTGGTGTTGTCGCTCCCAACCTTAAGTCGGCGATATACTCCTTGACCCCCGACTGCAACTCCTCAATGCGCTTGGTGGCATGACCCGTACACAGGATCAGCACGCCTGTCGCCAGCGGGTCGAGCGTGCCAGCATGACCCACCTTAACCTGACGGGTCTTCAAGTGGGTGCGCAACACGGCGCGCACTTTCTTGACCACAGCAAATGAGGTCATGCGCAATGGCTTGTCGATGCAGAATATTTCGCCTTCTATCGGATTGAGCATTATTTAATCGATTCTATTAGTGAGTGCCGTTAAGGCATAAAAGAGCCTTTATGTAATTAAGGCCCGAAAAAGCCATATTTTAAAAGGCGGGAGCGGGCATGAGTTGCGATAAGGCAAGGGCCACGATAGCCGCAAAGATGCAATACACGCCAAACCATACGAGTTTGCCACGCTTGACGATACTGATCATCCACTTGCAGGCCAGACAACCGGCCACAAAGGCAGCGAGGAAACCCACCACTAGGGGCACTACCTCGATATTGCCAAATGCCTCCTCGCCCTTGACCACCTTCATCACGTCGAGCAACGCTTCGCCCAAGATGGGCGGGATGACCATCAGGAACGAGAACTGTGCCAGCGACTCTTTCTTGTTACCCAGGAGCAAGCCCGTGGCGATGGTGCTACCCGATCGCGACAAGCCAGGCATCACAGCACACGCCTGAGCGATACCGATGATGAGCGCGTCGCGCCACGAGATTTTCTCTTTTTGGCGCGGTTTGGCATAATAGGAGAATATCAGCAGGGCAGCGGTCACCAGCAGCATGATGCCCACGATAACCAATCCGCTACCAAAGATCTCCTCTACCTTGTCCTTAAAGAACAGGCCCACGATGCCGACGGGAATCATCGACACGAGGATGTTGAGGAAATACTTGGTCTCATCGTTCATCTTAAATTTGAAGAGTCCCTTGAGAATCCAGTCAATCTCACTCCACAGCACGACAAAGGTGCTGAGCACAGTGGCGACATGGACCAAGATAGTGAATGCCAAGTTGTCCTCACCATTGATGCCAAACAGGTAACTGCCAATGGCCAGATGACCACTGCTGCTCACAGGCAGGTACTCAGTCAAGCCTTGGACAATGCCCAGTATCAACGCTTGAAGCCAATCCATGATTATGCTTCCTCGTTATTATCGTTTTTGTTGTCCTTCTTGCGGTAGATGATGGCAAAAGCCATGAGCACAAAGCCCAGGAAGGCGATAATGGGGCCGGTGGTGACACGACTGCTCTCAAACAGGTCGTTATTGAAGGTATCACCCACGTTGGCACTACCTGTCATCAGCCAAAGACCGATGATGATTAACAGCAGGCAAATGCCCATGAGAATGAAATTGATTTTGCCCAGTGGATAGGTCACTTTGCGCTTGGGCTGGCTGTTTTCCTTTTGGATTTTGTTTTCTTTTGTTGCCATTGTTGCTTTAGTTCTAGTTTCTATTTAGTCCCTAGTGTCTGGTTAATAACGATGGCAGCGGGGCGCAAAAAGCGCACACCACTGCAATTTGGCGCAAAATTACAACATCAGGGAGCCTTTGTCAAGAGTTTTAACCCATTTTTAGATTTATAGGGGTTTCGGACCTATAGGGCAAATAAGGCCAATCGGACCGGTTTTAACCGACAAATCGTTCCACAATTTATAATATTGAACAACTTAACAATCCTCTGGATTACTAAGAGTTGAGGTCAATCTTCCTCAAAGGATTGGGCGACGAGCTTGAGGTTGTCGATGATGTCGATGTGCTGTGGACATTGGGCCTCGCACTGTCCGCACTCCAAACACTCGCTGGCCTTACCATGGTTCTTGGCGAGCAGGCCGTAGTAAAGCTTGCAGTTACCACGCTGATCGGGGAACTGTTGCAGGTTGTTGTAAAGATTAAAATACTCAGGGATGGGAATCTGCTGGGGGCAACCCTCGCTGCAATAATGACAGGAGGTGCAAGGAATGGAGATGGAATCGCTGATGACTTGAGTCGCCTGTGCGATGATGCTCTGCTCCTCGTCGTTGAGGGGCACAAAATCATGCATGTAAGACATGTTATCCTCCAGCTGCTCCATGTTACTCATGCCACTCAAGACCATGTAAACATTAGGCAACGAAGCACAGTAGCGGATAGCCCACGAAGCTGCGCTGGCAGCGGGGGCGTAGTCCTTGAACAGTTTCTCTATAGCCTCGGGCACACGAGCCAATGAGCCTCCCTTGACGGGTTCCATGACGATAACGGGCTTGCCGTGCTTCTCGCACAATTCATAGCAGGTCCTTGATTCGATAGCGGGGCTATCCCAATCAAGGTAATTGATTTGAAGCTGTACAAACTCAACCTCGGGGTGCTTCTCGAGAATTTCGGCCAGCAGCGGTGAGTCGTCGTGGAACGAGAATCCGATGTGGCGGATGCGGCCCTCGGCCTTCTTGCGGGTGAGAAAGCCCCATCCGTCCATGCGGTCTATGACCTCGACACGCTCACGGTTAAGGGCATGCAGCCAGTAGTAGTCAAAATACTCGACTCCACAACGCTCGAGCTGCTCGTTGAAAACGCGATCCAGATCGGCCACCTCATTGATGGCCCACACAGGCATCTTGGTGGTGATGGTGAACGCCTCACGCGGATAGCGTTTCACGACAGCCTCTCGAAAGGCTTCCTCACTCTTGCCTCCGTGGTAGGGATAGGCGGTGTCAAAGTAGGTGAAGCCGCGCTCGATGAACTTGTCGGCCATCTCCTTAAACTTCTCGATGTCGACACTCGTCTGGTCATCGGGATTGACCAGTGGCAGACGCATGAGTCCAAATCCAAGCTTTTTCATATTTAAGTTATTTTAAGGGTCTTAAAGACGATTATGCTTATTCAATTTTGAGGTCGGTGAAGCATTTTATGCCGCGCAGGTAGTGGGCCGTGATGATGTTCACGCGCTCCTCGGGCAGGGCTCGCAGCAAGTTGACCGAGGGCTGAGAGGTATAGTGAGAGCGCATCTGGCGGAAGTCGCGGTGGGCGCGGATAATGGCCCAAGCGTCCTTGAAATGGAACTTGGCGATCGCCATGCCAAAGGCGAGCGTATCCATCAAGCGCCGAGTGAACAATAGCCGCTTGCCCTCGTCGCTTGGCAGGTTCTTATGCAGCAGTAAGAGGTTGTTGCGGAAGTTCAGATAAGTCTTGCGGGGGTTACCTTTGGGCAGGCTGCCGCCACCCAAGTGATATACACTGCTGGAGGGCACCATCATCAGATCACTGCCCGCCAAGCGGATGCGCCAACAGAGGTCAATCTCCTCCATGTGGGCGAAAAAGTCTTTGTCCAACCCGCCCACGTCCTGGTAGAGCTGGCTGCGCACCATTAGACAGGCACCCGTCGCCCAAAAGACACTCTTGGGACCGTCGTCGTACTGCCCCTTATCCTCCTCGAGGTATTCAAAGATGCGCCCACGGCAATAGGGATAGCCATGGCAGTCGATATAGCCGCCTGCCGCACCGGCATACTCAAACATCTGCTTGCCGTCGTCGCGGTCATGCAGGAGTTTGGGCATCACGGCGCCTACGCCAGGGTGAGCCTCCATGTAGTCCAGCAAGGGGTTGAGCCAACCTTGAGGCGTGCGCACATCATTATTTAGCAGCACCGTGTAGGGGTACATTGTCTGCTCAATAGCAAGATTATAACCCTGGGCAAAACCGAGGTTGTTGTCAAATTTCAACACTTTGACCTGAGGGAACTCCATCTGCAGCACGCTGATGCTGTCGTCGGTGCTGCCATTGTCGGCGACAATGACATCGGCAATAGCGCTGTCAGTGCCCGCCAACACGGTGGGCAGGTATCGGCGCAACAGCGCTGTTCCGTTCCAGTTCAATATGATGACGGCGACTTTTTTCATCCTTAGTCCTTAATTATTTGAGCGTCGACGCTCAGGTCGTCATTAAGTTTCAATAATTTGACATTCACTATGCGGTTAGCAAGGCTCATATCAGGCTCAACATTCACTCGGATGTAGTTGTCGGTAAAGCCGTGCATCAAGCCCTTGCCGCGGCCATGTTCAAGCAGTACGGGACGCACAGTACCCAGATAACGGCGGGCGAAATCGGCCTGTTTCTTGTCACTCAGGGCAATCATGCGTGCAGCACGCTCCTGTTTGTCAGGCTGGGTGACGATGTAGGGGATGCTTAACGCCTTGGTGCCGGGCCGTTCGCTATAGGGAAACACGTGCAGATGCTGCACGTCAAGTCCAGCGATGAAGTTATAGCTATCCTCAAACAATCCGGGTGTCTCACCGCGCGTGCCCACCATCACGTCCACCCCAATGAAACAGTCGGGCATGAGCTCACGGCACTGCCCTACCCTGTCGGCAAACAGTTGACTGTCATAGTGACGGTGCATCAGCTGCAACACGGGGTCGCTACCGCTCTGCAACGGAATGTGGAAATGGGGCATGAAAGCGCGTGACCGGGCACAAAAACCGATGATGTCCTCGGTGAGCAAATCGGGCTCAATGGACGAGATGCGGTAGCGTTCAATGCCCTCGACATCATCAAGCGACTTGAGCAAGTCCAAAAAGGTCTCGTCCGTGTTTTTACCGAAATCACCGATATTCACACCCGTGATGACAATTTCCTTACCGCCCTCGGCAGCGACATCACGCGCCTGGGCAGTAAGTTCAGCGATGGTGCCGCTACGGCTGCGCCCACGCGCGGCAGGGATGGTGCAATAGGTGCACCAGTAGTCACAACCGTCCTGCACCTTGAGCCAATAGCGGGTGCGGTCTCCACGGTCACAAGAGGGCGAGAATCGGCGGATATCTTTAGAGGGAGTCACGGCCAGCTTACGTTGCCGGTCCTCGAACCACTGCAGCACATAACGAGCGATGTCGGGCTTTTGCTCACTGCCCAACACAATGTCCACTCCATCGATTTGAGCGATTTCCTCGCCCTTGAGCTGGGCATAACAACCAGTGACCACCATGAGCGCGCCAGGATACTGGCGGATAAGGTGGCGGATGTGTTGCCGACACTTACTGTCGGCCAATGCAGTCACACTACACGTGTTTACCACGCACACATCGGGAGCCTCATCCTTATCGACAGGCACAATGCCATGCTCGGCAAGCAACGACTGCATGGTCGCGGTCTCAGAAAAATTGAGTTTGCAGCCAAGCGTCTCGAGTTTTACTGTATGTTGAGTGGTGCTCATTATCTCGTGAGGAAGAGAACGGATAGAACGGAATTAACGGATAAAACGGATAAACACAAAAGCCTAACGCCTAAAACCTAAAGCCTATTTCTTACGACCACGGGGTTTGCCCGAGCGGCCAGCTCTGCGGGGGCGTCCAGGTTTATCGGGTTTGGCACCGCGTGCTTCACGGGCTTGGCGACGGGTGGTATTGCCACGAGCGCCGCGTTGCTGACGGCGTGATGCACTGCCTCCCTCATAGTTCATGCGTTGGCGCTCATCACGCGATAACTTTCCGCCCATGCTGCGGCTATTCAACTCGGTAATGGGTTCCTTGTCGATGCGGTGGCTACCAGCGGGGTTCTCATCGTCAACCAGAACGAAGTCGAGCTGCTTTTTAATCAAGTCGGCACGTGCCACCTGAATAGTGATGGAGTCACCCAAACGATAGACACGGCCACGGCGGCGGCCACGTATGCAGTAGTTCTTCTCGTCAAACTCATAGAAATCGTCATCCAGTCCACGAATGCCCACCAGACCCTCGCAATGGGTCTCGTCGAGCTCGACATACAGACCCCACTCGGTAACACCTGAGATGTGTCCCGTGAACACACCACCCAAGCGCTGGCCCATAAACTCGACCTCCTTGTACTTGATGGAGGCACGCTCGGCATTAGCAGCCAGCTGTTCCTGGGAACTCATGTGCTTGCACTGGTCCTCCAGCTTGGTCGGATCAACACTCTTGCCTCCGGCGGCATACTGGTCGAGCAAGCGATGGACCGTCAAGTCGGGATAACGGCGGATGGGCGAGGTGAAATGGGTGTAGTAATCAAACGCCAAGCCATAGTGGCCGATGTTGGTCGCGCTATAGATAGCCTTGGCCATCGAGCGGATGGCAAGGATGGAAAGCATCTCCTCCTCGGGCTTGCCCTTGGCCTGCTCCAGCATTTTATTGATTGACTTGTTGATATCACGGCCCGAGCCCTTGGTGCGCACCTTGTAACCGAAGTGGGCGGCAATGTCGGCGAAATTCTGCAATTTATCCAGGTCGGGCTGGTCATGCACACGATATACAAACGCCTTGGCGGTCTTTGTCTTGGGAACTTTACCGATGTGCTCGGCCACCTTGCAGTTGGCCAGGAGCATGAACTCCTCGATGAGTTTGTTGGCATCCTGGGCCACATGGACATGCACACCAGTGGGCTTACCCTGCTCGTCAATGTCAAACTTAATCTCCTCGCGGTTGAACGAAACCGAACCACCCTCCTCGAAGCGGCGACGGCGCAGTTGCTTAGCCATCTCATTGAGCACGGCCAGTTCCTCGGCCAGGTCGCCCTTTCCCGTTTCCAGGATATGCTGGGCCTCCTCATAGGAGAAGCGCCTGTTGCTGCGGGTGACGGTGTGGCAAATTTTGTATTTCTTCACCTTGGCCTCGGCATCCATCTCCATAACGACCGAGTGGGTGAGTTTATCCTCATCGGGGCGAAGCGAGCAGATGAAATTACACAATTTCTCCGGAAGCATGGGCACCGTGCGATCCACCAGATAGACCGACGTGGCACGCTCATAAGCCTCCTTGTCAATGATGGAGCCAGGGGTGACATAGTGGCTCACATCGGCGATGTGAACGCCAATCTCCCAGTTGCCGTTTTTGAGTTTTTCTATCGAAAGAGCGTCGTCAAAGTCCTTGGCGTCGGCGGGGTCAATCGTGAATGTGGTCACGTCACGCATGTCACGACGACGGGCAATCTCCTCGGGGGTAATTCCCGGATCCAGGAGTTCAGCGGCTTGGGTCACATTCTCGGGATACTTATATGGCAAGCCAAACTCGGCGAGAATGGCATGAATCTCGGCATTGTTCTCGCCAGCAACACCCAAGACGTCAACGACCTCACCGATGGGGCTGTTGGCATCCTCGGGCCACTCCACGATCTTCACTACCGCCTTGTCTCCGGTCTTGCCACCAGCGAGTTTGTCGAGCGGGATAAAGATGTCGGTAGCCAGGAACTTGCTGTCAGTGGCCAATTGGGCAAAATATTTCATCACCTGCAAGGTACCGACAAACACCTGTTCCTTGCGCTCAAGGATTTTCACGACCTCGGCCTCGGGCTCCATGCCATGGCGAGCGGCGCTGATGTGTACCAATACACGGTCACCATTCAAGGCGTGCATCGAGTTGCGCTCGGCGACCATAATGGGGTCTCCATCGTCGCTGGCCGTGTCTACGCTGTTCTTGCCATTGCTACGGCGAATGAAGATGCCCTCGGCAACCGATGAGCGGTTCACTGCCTTGAAACTGCCAGTGCCGACCTCGGAGAGGAAGCCGTCGACCGACAACTGCTCTAGAATCTCGACGATGAGTGTGCGCCGCTTGGGTGTGTTAGCCCCCACGGCAGCAGACACCTGCTTGTAATTGAACGACCCCTCGCCCTGCTGGTTGAAGAAATTGATGACCCTATCATGGAACTCACGGCGTTCCATTTTCAACGATTGTAGTCCGCTCTTTTTTGCCATATTACGTAAAGTTTTATCCCTTATTGAATTTTGATAATCCTACAAAGTTAAGAATTTTTGTTCACCCATCATCGAAAAAAGCAGATTTTCGCATTTTTTATAAAAAAATGGATGGTTTATCGGATTTCTCCCGCACTTTTTCAAGTTCCCGCCGCCATGGGCAATGCCATTAAAACCAGAAAAAACATTCAGTCCATAAGAGAATGGCAGGAAACTCAAACTTTTTTACTATCTTTGCAGCCAAATTTCATCTAAGGAACACTCAATATAGCAATTAGGTCATGTTTAAAATTACGATATATCATATACTTTTGACAGTCATGCTCATGCTGCTACCTATCTCGGTAACAGCCCAGCAGGCTAATGACATCAAAAAGCCCACCCGCACCCGTGTGACGGACAAGGACAAAAAGAATAATGCTCAAAAAACCGTCGAAAGTAAGGATAATAAGGATACCAAGAACAATGCCAAGAACGACACCAAGACGGTTGACAAGAAAGATAACAAAGCGCCTGAGAAGCCTGTTGTCGTTAAGGACGAGAAAACTCCTGTGAAGCAAGAGTCCGCAAAACAAGAGTCTGCTAAGCCCGCCACCGACACCACGGCTAAGCCTGCAGCGCCGCCCAAGCCCAAGAGGGTTCCCGTTGACCCCAGCAAGGTGCAATATGACGGCATTGATGTCTCAAAGCATCAAGGAACCATCAACTGGGAGGAACTGAAAAGGAACGCCAAGATTAAGTTTGTCTATATCAAGGCCACCGAGGGCAGCAACTATGTGGATCCAAGGTATAAGGAGAATATCAAAAATGCCCGCAAGCACGGTTTCAAAGTCGGCAGCTACCACTATTTCACCGACTTGTCGAGTGCTCGGATGCAATTCCAGAATTTCATTCAGAATGCCAATCGTGACGAGCAGGATCTGTTGCCGGTCATCGACGTGGAGAAGAGGAGCAAATGGACTCCTCAACAACTGCGTGACAGTGTCAAGGTCTTTGCTGACCTGATTGAGGATTATTACGGCTGCAAGCCCCTCATATACACTTTTGAGACGTTCTTCAACAAGAACCTAGGCAAGGCATTTGAGAAATATCCCATCTTCATCGCCAAGTATCCCAAAGGCCAGGAACAACCCAACATCAATGGTGTGAAATGGGTGCTGTGGCAGTTCTCGGAGTGCGGCAGGTTCAAGGGAGTCAAAGACAACCTAGTGGACATGAGCCGATTCAACAAGGGTTATACCATCGAGGACATCATGTACAAACCCGGCAAGGCCAAACCCAAAAGTAGCGTTAGGGATGCTGTGGATCACAAGGAGATGCCCGCTAACGTGAACATGACTGAGCAAAAGCCGGCACCTGCAAAGAGCAAGCGACAAATCGAAGAAGAAAAGCGCAAAGCCGAGAAAGAGAAAAGGATGAATGAGCGCAAGAAAAAAATAGCTGAGGAAGAGGCTAAAAAGAAAGCTGAGGCTGACAAAAAAGCCAAAGAAAAAGCCGAGCATATCAAGAAAGAAAAAGCTCGCCAAGCAGCTCGAGAAGAAGCGGCTAAAAAAGAGGCCGAGGCAAAAGCAAAACGTAAAGCCGATGCGGCTATAGCCCGTGAGCAAAAAGCCAAGCAGCAGGAAGCCGCCAAAAAGAATAACAACAAATCGGCTAACCTGCTCAACACCACTTCTTCAAAGCTTTCTCAAACGCAACGCAACGACAGTATCCGCAACGCAAAACTAAAGGGCCGCAAAACCAACAAGAGTTCGGCCGATAATGATTAAACAGGCACATACCAGACTCGTGAGGGCCCTGCCAACTATCTTAGTGGCAGTTGCCGCGCTGTGCTCATGCCACAACACCACCGACAAGCCATCGGCCACAAAAGAGGTGCCTCCACGCAACACAGAGGCCCGTTATGACGGCATTGACATCTCGAGCCACCAGGGCATCATCGATTGGGCTAAGGTGAGCAGCGACAAGGATATCCGTTTCGTCTATATCAAGGCCACCGAGGGTGCCACCTATCGCTCGCCGCACTACTCCACCAATATCACCGAGGCTCGGCGCTATGGGTTGCTCGTGGGTAGCTATCACTATATCACCTCCACATCAAGCATTGATGCCCAGTTCAAGAATTTCTCCAAGTATGCGCTTAAATCCATCCAAGACCTCATCCCCATGCTCGACGTTGAGGTGCGCGGTCACTGGTCGCGCAGCCAGCTCATTGACAGCGTGAGCAAATTCTGCAACCTCATCGAGCGGCACTATGGCGTGCAGCCCATGATATATAGCACCATGGGTTTTTACAATAAGAACCTTACTCCCCATTTCAACAAGCACCACCTCTACATCGGGCGCTACTCGAGCAGCGAGCCCGAGATCAACTGGGAGGGTGAGTACACCATCTGGCAATACAGCGAGACTGGCATTATTCCAGGAATAGACGCCTATGTGGACCTGTGCCGATACCGCAAGGACGGCTGGCTCGACGAGATCCTTCTCCCCAAGGAATAAAACCACGAATTACACTAATGGGCAAGCACAACCCAGAACGGCCACGCTAAAGCGAGGCCCTACAGCATCCACAAATAGGGGTTATAAAAAGACTGAACTTTCTAAGTTTTTCTGAGGCCATCAGCAATCGAGATGACCTCATAAGGCTGTAGTGTCGAGCGGGACGGGCTCGATGAGATCGCGGTAGAGTTTGAGCGAGTCGCTGGGCATCTTGTCGCTGCCCAGGACGATTGGCATGAGGTCAAGCGTCATCTCATAAGGCTTGTTGTTGAGCATGTGCTCTGTCCCAAAGGTGTCCATGTCGGGGTTAATGGCATAGAGCAGGTTCAAAGCGATACTCAGAATAAACGCATACTTGAACATGAACAACAATGAGCCTCCCAACTTATCGATAAAGCCCAGATTGACCGTATTCAAGGCCCCCTTGAACAAGCGCATGGCGAGCCTGATGAGCAGCATGACGATCAGGAACGCAAACGCTAGCGAAACGGTCTTGACAGTGATGGTCGACAGCGGCCACTGGGCTGCGCTGGGCACGATGGAAAGGAATATGCCCTGCACCAGATCACCGCACTTGTAACACAGCACAATGGCGACGACCCACGAGACGAGTGACGATAACTGGCCGATGAACCCTTTACGGTAGCCCAGGACCACGCCACCCAGCACAATCAATATCAATAGGATGTCAACGAGAGTCATGACCCGTGATGATGGTTATGCCTCCAAGCCACGATCGATGTCGCGCTTCAGTGCCTCAACATAGTTGTTGATGCGCTCCATTTCCCTAGGAATTTGGATGCGCTGGGGACAGTGCTCGACACACTTGCCGCAACCGATGCAGTGGTCGGCCTGGCGCAACCGGGGCACACTGCGATCATAACCGATGAGGAACGCGCGACGGGCGCGGGCGTAGTCGGGATCGTTGCGGTCACGCGTGAGGTTACCCTCGGCAATGCACTTGTTATAATGGGTGAGCACGGCAGGGATATCAATGCCATAGGGGCACGGCATGCAATACTTGCAGTCGTTGCAGGGGATGGTATTATAACCCACAATTTCATCGGCGATGCCATAAAGGAACTCTTTTTCCTCGTCGGTCAATTCCTCCAGTGGGCTGTAGGTGCATAGGTTTTCCTTGAGGTGCTCCATATAGGTCATGCCGCTCAATACCGTCAACACGCCAGGGAATGAGCCAGCATAGCGGAAGGCCCAAGAGGCGAGACTTCGCTCGGGGTCCCTTGCCAGAAGCTTTCTGGCCACGGGTTTAGGCATCGCCGCAAGGCGTCCGCCCAATAGCGGCTCCATGATGACGGCGGGGATGTTACGCTTGGCCAGCTCGGCATACAGGTACTCGGCATTGGTGTTCTCCTCGCTGAAATCCTTGGCATGCTTCCAGTCGAGATAATTCAACTCAATCTGCACGAAGTCCCAGTGATACTTGTCGTGATTGGCCAGCAGGTAGTCAAACACGGCAATCTCACCATGATAGGAGAAGCCCAGGTTGCGGATAACGCCTTTCTCGCGCTGCTCGAGCAGGTAGTCGAGAATACCATTATAAATATATCGCTGTCTGAAAAGCTCCATGGCCTCTTCACCAGTACCACCACCGATGGAATGCAGCAACATGTAATCGATGTAATCGACCTGCAATTCCTTGAGGGAGTTCTGGAACATCTCGATACTCGCACCACGGGTCTGTGTCGCAGGATCGAAATTGGAGAGTTTGGTGGCGATGAAATACTTATCGCGGGCGTGGCGGCTCAGGGCGATGCCCGTGGCACGCTCGCTCAGACCGCGGCTATAAGCGGGCGATGTGTCAAAATAGTTCACGCCATGCTCAATAGCATAGTCAATCTGCTTATTGACCATTTCCTGGTCAATCTCAGCGTCATTGTTGCGGCCGAAGGGTTCACCGTCGGTGCCAGGCAAGCGCATCATGCCGTATCCCAGAATGGAGACTTTCTCTTTGGTCTTTGGGTTCACACGGTAGGTCATCTTTCCCACAGGCGGCTCCATGACCGATGCCTTGTGGTCATCGCCAGTGGCGCAGCTCACGATGGCAGGAGCTGCAGCAGTAGCCGTACCCAGTCCTAATGCCTTTAAAAACGTACGGCGGCTCAATGTCTTACCGCTCCCATTATTATTGTCGATATGCTTATTGTCGTTCATAATCATCTTCTTGCTTGAATGTGGTTAAATTTCCTTGTGGACTTCGTGACCCTCGACATAGATGGCGCTAAAGGGCCGAGAGGGGCAGACATATTCACAAGTGCCACAACCGATGCACATGGCGATGTTCACCGCAGGCACCATGGGCGATGTCTCATCATTGGGATCGCTGGGCACCATCATGATGGCTCCCACGGGGCAATGGCGCGCGCAGTTACCGCAGCCCACACCATCGGTCAGCACCAGACAGTTGTCCTTGACCCAAACGGCATGACCCACCATAGTCGAAGACTTCTTGGCCACGGTGATGGGCTTGATGGCTCCAGTGGGGCACACGGTGGAACAGGTGACGCACTCGGGGCGGCAGGCACCGCGCTCGAAGCTCATCTCAGGCTGCATCAAGCGTAGCGGGTCGGTCGAGGGGCGCAAAACGCCGTTGGGACACTTTGCCACACACAGCTGGCAAGCGGTGCAGTGCTGTGCAAAATGCTTGGCGCTTATAGCACCCGGGGGCAGAACCGGAGTATTGCGGGCAGGCCTCTTCTTATCCTCAATGACAGCGAGACCACCGTCAACCTTCTTGGCGGCCTGAGCCAGGGCGACATCGGCTCCCACGACTGCGGCTCCCACGAGGAAAGCACGACGGGCAGCATCGGTATCTTTCTCATCGGCCTTGACGGGCTGAGCGACCGCTTTAGGATGACCATAATGCAGGGCACCGAAGTTGCATTTCTCGATGCAGTTGCCACAGGCCACACAGCGCGTGTAGTCAACCTTGTGGGTCTTAAAGTCGATGCACGATGCCTTGCAGTTCTTGGTACACAAGCTGCACGACTTGCACTTGTCGGCATCAAAATACACCTTAAGCCAAGAGAATCGTGCCAGCTGGGCCAGAATGGTGCCCACGGGGCAGATGGTATTGCAATAGGTGCGTCCACCACGCCATGCCAGCACAACGATGACGATAAATGTCGCCAGGGCAATCAGGAATGTTGGCAGGCTCTTGATCCACACGTCAACGCTATAGAAGGCGTAGCTGTCAACCCGCTCGGCAATAGCGGCGAACAGGTTGTTCACCCATTGATAAACGGGTGCCAACAAGTTGGTCACCATGCGTCCATAGCTGCTATAAGGTGCCAACAAAGCCACCAGCGAGTGGACACCAGCGATGAAGGCCACGATAAACAGCGCCAGCACGCCGTAACGCAGCCATCGCTTCTCGGGGCTCGCGGTAAAGCGGTTCTTCTTGCGTTTACCGGCCATCCACGACACGATGTCCTGGAAGATGCCTAGCGGACAAATGACCGAGCAATAGATGCGCCCGAAGATGAGCGTCAACAGCACCAAGGCCACAATGACCACGACATTGAGCGCGAGCAAAGCGGGCAGGAACTGAATGCGGGCCGTCCATGCCAAATAATGATGCAGCGTGCCGCTCACATCAAGAAACAGCAGCGTCACCATGAGCATCATGATGGCCGCCAGCGTGATGCGGATTTTCCTTAGCATAACTAATAATATATTTGTCAAAAAAGTGAATGAAAAATCGTCGAAAGTGCAAAGATACTGATTTTTTCTTGTAATGTCAAAACTCAGTGAAACCTATTTTTGAAAATCAATGATTTTGACAAAAAATAAACACCCCGTTTCACAACGCGATGTTTATCAGGATGAATAGTATTAAAATATTTCCAACTTTGACGCAAAGGTACAGCGACCTAGGTAACCAAACAAATTTTTTTAGCAAAAATATGTTAACCGATTTTAGTAGGGTCATAAAAGCACAAAAGGATGCCTATGTCAAGGCATCCCTTAGTCTTTTGATTGTAATCAGAGATTCTTGAGGAGAACCGCAATGATGCGAGAAATCAATCAACCTCAGGGAAATCCCTTTAATAAACCCTTATCATTAATTTGATGATAAGATAATATCGATGATCGCACTGATGTCGCCGATGTTGACCTCGCCATCGCCGTTCACGTCAGCATTGATTTCCTTATTGGTGGTACCACTAAGAATGACATCAATTACCGCATTTATGTCAGCGATATTGATCTCGCCATCGCCATTCACGTCACCTGGGATGATATCGGGCCAAACGTCGGAATAATACAGCTTGATATTATCAAGATATATATTTTTCTTATCGCTACCCGACGTTTGATTGAAGCGCAGCATGATGGGTTTGTCATAGGGCAAAATCATTGATTTGGATGTCTTTTTCAAGGGCTCGGCAACGAGCAGTCCCTCGGGCAGAGCGATCCATGACCCACCGTTATCGACTGAATAGGATAACCTGACATTGGCCTCGGTGGTCGTGGGATTATAGACCGTGAAGCTGGCCATATAAGGGATAACCTTGAGCGGCGCGGTAGTCGTCAGCGAACTGGGCTTTTTCATGGCCACACCACGGCTTACCACACCATGCTCATCCTCATAGTCCTTGACACAGCTCTTAGAGAAATCCCAATTAGCAAAGGCTCCTGGAACATTCTTGTCAGTGAGATTGCTGCTGACGGGCATCATCTCAAAGTCCTCGATAATGGTAAGGATAGAGGTGTCGGGCATGATGTTGAACGTGATGAGCCCGTCCTGCTCGGCAATATTGTCGATGAAGTACTCGTTGAACGTACCATCCCACGTGAGAAGGCTCGGGCTCGTGAAATTAGCGATACGGGTGACACCTGCACTGCCAGGGAAGGGGTCAGAATCACTGTCATGACCTGAATAACTAGCACGTAACAAATGATAGTACATGTGGTTGGGGTTGCAGTTCACCTCGTTCATCCACCAGATGTTTTCATTGGTCGAATCGACGCGGGCAACGAGCATACCATGACCGGGCAAGTAACGGTCCCACTTGCCAGCCTGGCGGTTCTCGATAAGGAAGAACTCATTTTCAACGGGAGTATTCAGCCTGTAACCCAGGTTGCTCTCGTCGAGTGGCTCCATCTCATAGGCTCCACTCTCTTCAATCAATACGGGTTTAGTAAATCCTAAGGCATAGCGCTCATAGAGGCTATAACCCACAGGGTTTCGCCCGAAATTGCCGCCGCTGCCACCAGCCATAATCGACCAGTCGCCAGGATTGAGGCTCTCGCCGCCACTTCCCTCATAGTCGGTGTCATAGAGGTCGGGCAAACCCAGCACATGGCTGAACTCATGGCAGAAGGTGCCAATGCCGTTCACGTCGGCGTAATAACCCTCCCAGCCGGCAATCTCGGTTGAGCTGGCATATAACCCGAAGCCCACACCGTCGCGGGGAGGTTCATTATAGAGGTAATACATGTGGGGCCACAAGTAGTTCTCATTGTTTCCGCCATAGTTTGCCGAATAACCCGCTACCAAGAAGAATACCATATCAACATAGCCGTCACCGTCGCTATCATAGTCGCTGTAATTGACCAGTGAATCAGCTGCTAAGAGTGCAGCATGGAACACGACGTTGGCCCTAGAGGTGCTCTGGGGATAGGTGTCGGGATAAGGAACATCCACAGGACCTACCACATCAAACACGGGATCAAATTGATGGTTGGAATTATCATAATAATAGTCCCTCACACTACCCGTCATGCGCACAGGGCGGTTGTTAAGCACATAACCCGTGTAATCATGGGTATTGACCATGTCATCATAGAAACTGTTGGCCTCGGGCATCGAGAACTTTTTGTTGGTGTAATTGATGAGGATGATGAGTCCGCGGAATCCGTCATAATCCATTTCCCCCTCGGCCCCAACACGGCGCATCACGCTATTGCGACGGCCCAATTTTTGGGCACCTGCCGCAGCTGCCGAGCGGGAAGTAAGCCGCTTAGGCAATGTGGACAAGAACGACAAGTCGGCCGATGAGCGGCGGTCAGGATCGCGGGCAATGCGTTCACTAGGCACGAGGCGTCCACCGTCAAGAAGCGCATAGGCATAATAGCCGCCACTGTTCCTCAAGACCGTGTAGCCGTCAACAGTAGTAGTGAAATGGAAGAACTCGTCGCCATGCAACTGGACGGTGAGTGTAGTGCCGTCAGGCTGATTGACCTTGACGGGCGTGGGATCAGCAGGGATTGCACGTGCCATCAGACAGCACAATCCCGCCAACAACAAGAATAAAAAATTTCTCATAGCAGTTTATACTTGAATTTTAAGTTTATTAGCTTTTTAAAAGTAAGTCAATTACAGCGTTAATGTCTGAGATGCTCACCTCACCGTCGCCATTGACGTCGGCACGGCGAATAAGTTCAGAATTGGATGATCCTAAAAGCACATCGATAATCGCGTTGATGTCCGAGATGCTAATCTCACCGTCACCGTTCACATCGCCAGGGATAGGAGGATCAACGGGGCCACCTTCCTCACCAGTGTAATACAAGGTGAAGTCGTCAACATAGGTTGCAGAGGTCTTGTGTCCAGCACGCTCATAGATGCGGAACTTGGCGGGCTGGGTATTCTTTAAGTCAAGCATCCAGTAAAGCGTTGACTTGGACCTAATTGCAGCCTCGGCAATGGTATCGCCAGTAGAGCATGGAGCAGTAATCCAGATGGGTTTCCCCTCGCTGTTGTCCTCGACCGAGTACTCGAGCGTGAGCTTGGTTATAGTGCCGGTTGGGTTAAACACGGTTAGACTGGCCATGTAGATATCGTAGTAAACCGGGGTGATGCTACAGAAGGTGCAGGGCAACTTCATTTGAACGCTGTTCTCACCATTGGCCTTATCCTCGCCAGGAGCACGCACACCACACTTGGTGAAATCCCAGTTGGCAAAGGCACCCTCGACATTCTTCTCGTTAGTGGTAGAGGTCACGGGCATATTCTCAAAGTCCTCGACAAGAGCCGTTAAGTTCTCTTCTTTAAGAGCATTGAATGAGATCACGCCATCATTCTCAGCAATAGCACAGAGCATGAAGTCATTGGGCTGTCCCGACCAAGTGGTGAGACTAGGAGTGGTCGCGTTGGAGAGCATCTTGTTGCCAGTGGTGCCAGGGAACGGATCGCTCGATTGGTCGCCATAAGTGCTGTTGCCGGCACGCAACATCTCAAAGTAGTTATGGCTAGGATTGCAATTGACTTTGTTGGTGGTCCACACGCTAGTGTTGGTACTATCGACACGAGTAACAATCATGCCATGACCGGGCAGATAAGCATCCCAACCGATCCTTTGCCTGTTCTCGATCGTAAAAAACTCGCCCTGGACCGGAGTGCGCAGAATATAGCCCTCACGCGATGTCTCAACAGGGTTGAGCTCATAATTACCCTCATTGGTGATGAACCTGCGATTGGCCCAGCCCAAGGTGAAGCGCTCATAATAAGTATATCCAGCCGGGCATCGGCCATAATTGTAATCGCCACCGCCGGCCATTACATCCCATCCACCGGGATGGTGGCTCTCGCCGCCGCTCTCACTGTAGTCGGTGTCATAGAAGTCGGGCAGGCCCAACACATGGCTGAACTCGTGGCATACGGTGCCAATACCCTCAACGGTAACAGTCGAGGGAGTATCTTCCCATCCATACAACTCGGTTGAACAAGCATAGCGGTCCATCCACTTGCCGTCATACTGTGTGTGGATATAGTAACTCAAGTTGGAGGCATGGGGCCAGAGGTAACCAGGATTGTTACCCGAGCTACTTGAGGCATAACCTGACACCAGGAAATAAACCATATCCACCTTGCCATCGTTATTGTTGTCATACCTTGAGTAATCAATATCGCCATCGGCATCCCTGATCACATTAGCGACAATCCTGGACATCAAGTTATTGCACTGGTTAGAACGGGCAGGATAGACCGTTCCATTAGATGAATAGGTTGCACGATAGGGACCATACACGTCAAATGGAGGCTGGAAGGCACCGTTGGACTGATCGTTGAAGTAATCCCTCACGCTACCCGGGCATGACACCTGACGTTGAGTGACCGGGTCGTAATAACTGGTAAAGTTCTCGGAGCTGAACATCTGGGTATAGAACTCTTGGGGATTATCGCTAGCAAACTCCCTATCGTTAAAGTCAATCAGAATGACCAAACCACGGAAATTATCGAAGTCAAAGTTAGACATGTCGACGTTGCGCCTTACTCGACGAACATTTGCCTGGGCAACCGAAGTCTCATCGACTAAGCGTTTTGGTGTGTTGGCGAGCAGAGCCAACTCCTCGGCAGTGCGGGAGCCGGCATCGTGAGCCAATATTTGGGTGGGTACCAAGTTCATACCGTCGCGCTGGGCATAAACGTAAGCGCCATCCTCGGTAAGCATGACGGTATAGTCATCGGCTGTCGTGTTAAAGTGATAGAACTCATCGCCTACCAACTGTAATGACAACAGGGTGCCGTCGGGCTGCGGTACTTTGACAATGCCGCGACGAGCTGGCACAGCCATAGCTTGAACACTAATTAATACTGCTAATAACAACAGTGAAATCAATTTTCTCATTTGTCTGTCAATTATTTGGTTTTTAGAAGATGCGTAGTTTAATACCACCCATAATGGTAGGCGGCCAAAATGTTAAGCTCCAGAATTAAACGAGCCCGCAAATTTACACTAATTTTTCGCATTAACGGAAAAAATAAGGTTAAATGTTACTTTTAGGTGGATTTAGAAGACAATTTACACTTTTTTCGCAAAAAATAATTACTTTTGTGATTTGATAGAAAAAGATGAAAGATTCTTTACTGTGTTTACACATATGATTTCAAGATATGCGGGCCCAGGTTTTCAATAGGTAAGGCCCGCTAAAAAAGATGTTTTAAGGTTTACAGTGGGTGGCTGCGTCGTGACGATGCGGCCACTTTTTCATGCTGGCAGTTAGGGAAAGGTAAGGTGTTGTAACAGTAGTTTATAGGGCATAAAAAGCCAAAAACCTAATGTTCCACGATTTATTGACATTTCACGATAGTTTTGAACAATTCAACGATTTTAACGGAGTTTTTGGCTGTTTTTTGCGTAAAAAAATGTTTCTTTGCACCCGTGAAACAATGCGCAAGCCGAAAGCAATAGATGCTTGCATCATTATTGCTGAGGCGAAGCCAACACTATATAAACTTTTTTGAAGCTATCACCATTTATGGGAAAGATAATTGCAATCGCCAATCAAAAGGGCGGCGTAGGCAAAACCACCACATCAATCAACTTGTCGGCAGCGTTGGCCGAAAGCGGTCAGCGCGTGTTACTGATCGATGCCGACCCGCAGGCTAACGCTACATCGGGGCTGGGCATCGAATCCAAGGACATGTCATCGACCATCTATGAATGCCTGGTCGATGATTACCCCATGCGCAGTGCCGTGGTCGACACTGGGGTTCCCAGACTACAACTGTTGGGCTCCCGCATCGACCTCGTGGGCGCCGAGTTGGAACTGGTTGAGAAACAGGGCCGTGAACGCGTGTTAAGGAAAGCCCTTGGAGAATTGAAACAGGATTATGATTTCATCATCATTGACTGCAGTCCGTCGCTGGGATTAATTACGGTGAACGCGCTCACTGCCGCCGACAGCGTGATTATCCCTGTCCAAGCTGAATATTTTGCCCTAGAGGGCATCAGCAAACTGCTGAACACCATCCGCATCATCAAGGGCAAGCTCAACGCCAGCCTGCGCATCGAGGGATTCCTGTTAACGATGTATGACGCCCGACTGAGGCTCGCCAACGAGATATTTGAGGAACTGAAGGGTCACTTTGGGGATATGGTATTCAATACGGTCATTCCGCGTAATATCCGCATCAGTGAGGCACCAAGCCATGGGATGCCCGTCACCCAATATGACCCCACATGCCGCGGTGCGACGAGCCACATCCAGCTCGCCCAGGAGATCATCGCTCGCGGTAAGGGCAAATGACTGAACTGAATAATAACCAACAACGATAATAAAAGAATAACCGCTACATCATATGAAAGGTAAAGCACTCAAACGCGGCCTAGGGTCACTCATCTCGATGGATGACATCCAAACTGAAGGGTCCTCGGCTATCAACGAGATACCCATCAGCCAAATCACTCCCAATCCTGACCAACCCCGCCAGAACTTTGACGAGGATGCCCTGGAAGAGTTGGCAACGAGCATCCGCGAGCTGGGCATTATCCAGCCGCTGACGTTGCGTAGCACGGGGGACAACAGTTACCAGATCATCTCGGGCGAAAGACGCTACCGCGCCTCACTGCTGGCTGGACTGAACACGGTGCCTGCCTACATCCGCACGGCTAACGACAGCGAGGTTACCGAGATGGCGCTTATCGAGAACATCCAGCGCGAGGACCTCAACGCTATCGAGATCGCCCTCACTTTCAGGAAACTTATCGACCAATATGATCTCACCCAGGAACGCCTGAGCGAGCGCATCGGCAAGAAACGCGCCACCATCGCCAATTTCCTGAGGCTGCTCAAGCTACCCGCCGAGGTTCAATTGGGCCTGCATGACCACATGGTGGACATGGGTCACGCACGGGCGCTGTTGTCACTTGATGACCCGAAACTCCAGCTGAAACTGTACAACGAGACCGTTAAGAAAGGTTTGTCGGTAAGGCAGGTGGAGCAACGCGCCAAACAAATGCAGCAGGCCGCCATCAACGAGCAGGGCAATGGTAATGACACCCACAAAACCGTCAATGTCAAGGATTATGAGATCCTGCAAAAGCATCTCTCGACGGCGTTTGGCGTGCCCGTGAAGTTCACCTGTGACCAGTCGGGTAAAGGAAAAATCACTTTCCCGTTCACGACCGAGGAACAGCTCGAGAAAATCATTAGCATCTTTGACAACCTGAAGGAGGCTTAATCCCCGATTGACTGGTGAAAAGACGAGTGACATATCACAACACAACACGGCATTGGCTCGTTGCCGCATTGGTAATGTGCCTGATGTGCTACAGCGCTATTGCTGTGGCACAGGAACCTGTTGTTGCGAAGAGCGATACCGTCATCACCAAGCCGCAACAAGCCTTAGGCCATCACGTGCGCCGCACTGTTGTGAGCGCCGACACGACCGCTGCAAGCAAACTCTCGCCCGTGAGGGTGGTCAATGTCTCGGGCGACACCATCACCTTTGCCTCGATTGACTCTATCCAAGGGATTGATAACGTGGAAATCCTTACTGACAACACCGCTGCCGCCCCCTTGGGCAAGGTGCGCACGTTCAATCCTGACCCGCAACGGGCGCTATGGCTATCGGCATTGTGTCCCGGATTAGGTCAAATCTATAACCGCCGCTACTGGAAACTGCCCATCGTGGTGGGTTCATTTGTTGGCTTGAGTTATGGCGCATCATGGAATAACCGCATGTACAAAGACTATTCCAAGGGTTACCGTGATGTGATGGATGATGACCCCGACACGCGCAGCTACATGGATTTCTTCCCGCCGACCGTGGAAGAGAGCGACCTGGACAAGGCGTGGCTGCAAAAGATCATGAAGAATAAGCGCGATTACTACCGGCGTTACCGCGAGATTTGCGTCATCGCCATGGTGGGAGTATATCTCATCAATATCGTAGATGCTTATGTGGACGCCTCGCTCGCCCATTTCGACATATCACCCGACCTCACCCTGGATGTGGCTCCCGCCACCATCGACAACGGACAGTTCGGGGGGCGCCTGCCCTCGCTGGGCTTGCAGTGCGCCATCAGTTTTTAACAACGAACTAAACGACAAAACAATATGACAAAACATCGACTCCTCACATTATTGCTAACGGCCACGCTGACCGCGGTCACACTCGTGGCAGCGCCGCGCGAGAAAAACAACATCCTGTCTCTCAAGAACACGATTACCGATGACGACATCGTTTTCCCTGAGAGTTTTGATGCTGACGTTCACAAGATGATGACCAACTGGTACCTGCAGAACTATGCGGTGCTGGATGCCGACGTGGAAAACAAGTCCTATGGCGAGGTAAGCGAGGAGACTTACATCCGCCGTCTGGCCGCTATCCCGTCAGTGATCGAGATGCCCTATAACCAGGTCGTGCGCAAACACATCGAGCGTTATGTTTACCGCAGCCGCACACTTGTCGAGGAGATGCTGGGCATGAGCCTGTATTACATGCCCATCTTTGAACAGGCGCTTGAAAAAGAGGGGTTGCCCCTGGAGCTCAAGTACCTGCCCATCGTGGAGAGTGCCCTTGATCCCAACGCGGTGTCGCGCGTGGGTGCTGCCGGACTATGGCAATTCATGATCGGTACGGGCAAGGGACTGGGACTGGAGGTGAATTCACTCGTCGATGAGCGCCGCGACCCATATCGGTCCAGCGCCATGGCGGCAAAATACCTCAAGAACCTGTACCAGATCTATAACGACTGGTCGCTGGCCATCGCCGCCTATAACTGCGGACCGGGAAACGTCAATAAGGCCCTGCACCGCAACGGAGGCACGGGTGATTTTTGGGACATATATGAGTACCTGCCCCGCGAGACACGCGGCTATGTGCCCGCTTTTATCGCGGCCAACTATGCGATGACCTATTACAAGCAGCACAACATCAGCCCCTCGTTGGCGCGAAAGCCGCTGATTACCGACACTGTGAGCGTGAACCGTCGCATCCACTTCGGTCAAATCGCCAAGGTGCTCAATATTCCCATCGAGGAAATACGTGCCTTTAATCCGCAATACCGCGCTGATGTCATCCCCGGTGACAATCATCCCTACACGCTCGTGTTGCCATCACAGCAAGTGTACAGCTTCATCATGAGCGAGGACAGCATCGACAATTACCGTGACGACTTGTATGCCCATCGCAGCATCGTCGAGCCGGGAGGACAGGTATCCACCATCGAGGAGTATATCAATGGTCAAACCGCTAACAACACCCCGCGCACCTATACCCATAAGGTGGGTCGCGGCGAAACACTAGCGACCATCGCGGCGAAATATGGCATGACGACCGACGAGCTCATGTCCCTGAACAACATGAGTAGCGAGCGGGTAAGGCGCGGCGACAACCTCAAGGTGGTTGCTCCCATCCACAACAACGCCAGCGCCGACAATGAGGACTTTGGCGTCAACAATACCAGCGACTCACAGAATGAGGACATGGCTATGAACGAGACCGAGAGTGAGCAGGCACAGTTTGACGAGGTGAAGAACATCGAGCGTGAAGCATCGTCCAAGGCTCCCTACAAGGGTTCATACACCGTGAATGTCGATAACGAGATCAACAACAAGACGGCCAAGAAAGCCAACAACAGCTCGCGATATGAGGACCAGACTGCTAGGCAAAACGCTTCGAAACGCAACTCCAGCAACTGGCGCTCGCGCAATGCTAAGTATAGCGAGAAGGAAAGTAAATCCAGAGACAGAAGGAACAGCGAGACTGCTCACAGCTCAAAGAGCAGCAAGCACAAAAAGCACTCCAAGCCTAAACAGCCCAGCGAGGTAACCGTGCAAAAGGGCGAATCGCTCACCAAAATCGCCGAGAAGTCGGGCGTATCGGTTAAGGATATCGAGCGTGCTAACGGCATCCAGGACGGCAATAAGATCAAAGCTGGCGAAAAAATCAAGATTCCCACCAAGGAAGAGGCACGTCAAGCTGCAGCATCCGAGAAGAAAAACGGCAAAAAGAGCTCCTCCAAGGACAATAACAAATCAAGTAAAGCCAGCAAGAAGTCTAGTTCATCCAGCAAGTCGAGCTCCACAGGCAAGAGCTCTAAGAAATCTAAGAAGAAATAACGTTATATCACGGTGCTAGTGAGGTCCACGATCACCTCACGGGCGATCAGCAAACCGGCCGCGGCAGGAACAAAAGCGTTACTGCCCGGCTGTTTTTTTCCGTCGACATATACGGGCACGTCAGGATTGAAGCGCGGCTCCTCCTCGCTATATACACATTTAAAATGATGGATGCCCTCGCGGTGCAAGAGCTTGCGCAGCATGCGGGCCAGCGGGTCGATGCGCGTCGCGTCAAAGTCGGCCACGCGAAACGCCATCGGGTCCATCTTGTAGGCCGCGCCCATCGAGCAGATGTGGGTCACCCCCAAGCGCAGGCAGCGCCGGGCAATCTCCATCTTGGCTGTAATGGTATCGAGGCTGTCCACCACATAGTCAAAGCAGGAAAGGTCAATTTCATCGGCATTTTCGGGTAGATAAAACATCTTGTGCGTCGTGACCTTGCACTGTGGGTTGATATCACGCACACGCTCGGCGGCCACATCCACCTTAGCGCGCCCGATTGTGCTGTGAAGCGCAAAAATCTGTCGGTTGATATTCGTCACGCTCACGGTGTCGTCATCAATCAGGTCCAGCGCCCCCACCCCACTGCGGGCCAGCGCCTCGACCACATAGCCACCCACGCCGCCGATGCCGAAAACAGCCACACGGCTCTGAGCTAACCGCTCCATCGCCTTGGTTCCCAGCATCAACTCCGTGCGAGCAAACGGATTCTCCTGCTTATTCTCCATTACGTTTACATTTTTTGAGCGACAAAAATACTAAAAACCATGGCCAAATAGCGATATAAAGCACCTAAAATCGCACGAATTGCAAAAAAACAACGATTTTTTGTACCTATTTCAAAAAATTCATTTACCTTTGCACCCGCTATTCGCCCAGATGGCGGAATCGGTAGACGCGTTGGTCTCAAACACCAATGGGGTAACACCCGTGCCGGTTCGACCCCGGCTCTGGGTACGGCTCAAAACGCTAATCGTTTGCTTCTCAATCGGTTGGCGTTTTTCTATTGCCATTTTTGGCGACTTTTTGGCGAGATAATTTGATTTTAGCGGTTTTTGGCGACATTCTGGCATCATGTTTTGATGGTCGGTTTTGGGGTTATACGGCGAGGTTATAGGTTATAGGTTTTATTCCTGTAATGTAACAATAATCAAAAAAGTTTGTTACATTTGCAGGATTAATCATATTCACGATGTTACCAACCACAAATATTAACCTAAACCATATAACGCTATGAAGAAAGCAAATTACCTAATGCCCTTGGTCTTGATGTTGGCACTTTTGTTTGCAACCACCGCCCATGCCCACGAATTCGTGGTTGACGGCATATACTATCACATCGATGGCACGACTGCCACCGTCACCTACAAAGGCTCATCTCCTGATGATTATTCTAATGAATATTCCGGATCGGTGACCATCCCCGCCACCGTCACATATGGTGGCATAACTTACCCCGTCACCAGCATTGGTGTTAGCGCGTTCAATAGCTGCACTGCCCTGACCAGCATAGACATTCCTAACTCTGTCACCAGCATTGATGCCCTCGCGTTCTATGGTTGCACTGGGCTGACCAGCATCTATATTCCCAACTCCGTCACCAGCATTGGTGTCGGCGCGTTTGATGAAACTTCATGGTTTAATAATCAGCCCGATGGTTTGGTTTACGCTGGCTTGGTGGCATATAAGTACAAGGGAGCAATGCACAACGGTACAAGTATAATCATAAGAGATGGTTCTCTTAGCATAGCCGAATATGCTTTCTATAATTGCAGTAACCTAACTAAAATCGAGATCCCCAACTCTGTTATAACAATTGGTTCTGGAGCTTTCTCATATTGCTGTAACCTAACAAGCATCGAAATCCCTAACTCTGTTACTTTCATTGGAAAGAATGCATTTATTTACTGCTCAGGTCTGTCAAGTTTAAGAGTGGCAAGTGACAACCCATGCTATGATTCTCGCAACAATTGCAATGCCATCATAGAAACAGCAAGCAATTCATTAGTTATTGGTTGTAAAAAAACCATTATCCCCAACTCTATCACTTCAATAGGCCCCTTTGCTTTTTGGGGCTGTAACGGCCTGGCGAGTATTGAGATTCCCAACTCGGTTACAAGCATCGGAAGAGTAGCTTTTTGTGACTGTAACGGTCTGACGAGTATTGAGATTCCCAACTCGGTTACAAGCATCGGAAATGAAGCATTTGAAAGCTGTGATGGACTGACCAGTATCAGTATCGGCAACTCTGTCACAAACATAGGAGATTTCGCGTTCAATGCCTGCAATAAGTTGACGAATATCTATTGTTATGCAACAAATCCACCAACATGTTTAGAGAACACCTTTGATACTTATTCTGCCACACTCCATGTACCAGCTGCCTCCCTGGCAACCTATTTCACTGCACCTTACTGGGAAAACTTTGAGAATATAATTGGAGATGCCATAGCTCCTACAGGAATAATCATCAATAATGACTCTGTTGTAATTCAATTGACCGAACAGATAAGATTAATGGCTACAGTCACACCTGACAACGCTTCTAATAAAGAAATCACATGGATTTCAACTGATACGACTGTGGCAACAGTAAATAATGGTGTTGTGCTTGCTGTTGGCTATGGTGAGTGTGATATCATAGCATCCTGTTTTGGAATGCAGGCCATTTGCCATGTTATAGTAGCCAATCGCATTACACTTGATCAGCAGGAGGCTATGTTGCTTCCCAACCATATATTGACGCTAACTCCCACACCTATAGCATCTAATATTTATACTGTGTCTTCCAGCAATCCAACAGTTGCAGCTGCACGAGTACTGGGCAGTGGCATTGTTCAAGTCGTCGGTATCAAGGAGGGAACTACAACAATAACTGTAGGCTCTACTGATGGTTATGCTATGCCTGCTACTTGTCTTGTAACTGTCTATACTGAGCCGGGCGACCTGAACAGCGATGGCTTTGTTAATATAGGTGATGTGACTTCTTTGATTGATTACTTACTCGGAGGTGATGAAACTTCAGTAACTATGAAGAATGCTGATGTCAACGGCGATGGAATAATAAACATCGCTGATGTCACTTCACTGATTGATACACTTCTTGGCCAAACAGAATGATCAGCACAAAAAGCAACTTATAGGGACAAGGTTCATCACCTTGTCCCTTTTTTTCTTAATTCAGTCTTTACCTTGTACACGGGTTATCACCATAAAATTCCTATAATTCTGCGGCAAAAAATGGATATTTCAGAAAAATAACATAACTTTGCATAGTACACTTACTTAATTGACTTTTAGTTATGGAAATATATAAAAAGACATTGGTTTATTCAGTTATATTATATGTAGTAGCATTAGTGATTCTTATACTTTTGCGTTATGTCTTTGTTGTTCTTAAAGATAGTTTATATGGTAATCTTAT
>JAEETL010000059.1 GCA_016290325.1 Muribaculaceae bacterium | reverse complement strand
AAGTATGACAACGTTGACCACGTTAGCGCCATCAAGTGCCTCACACGCGTTTCAAGGCCCGGCCTGCGCCAGTACACTGGCTACAAGGACATGCCCCGCGTGCTCAATGGTTTAGGTATTGCCATCATCTCGACTTCCAAGGGCGTTATGACCAACAAGGAAGCCAAGAACCAAAAGATTGGTGGCGAAGTTTTGTGTTACGTTTATTAATGGAGGATTAACGCTATGTCAAGAATTGGTAAATTGCACATCGCCATCCCCGCTGGCGTAACTGTTGAACAAAAGGACAACATCCTCACCGTGAAGGGCCCTAAGGGCGAGCTCAAGCAGACCCTGAACCCCAACATCACCATCGAGGTGGAGGATAACGAAATCAAGGTGACCCGCCCCAACGACGAGCGTGAGTCACGCGCTCAGCACGGTCTGTACCGCGCGCTGATCAACAACATGGTTGTTGGCGTGAGCGAGGGTTTCAAGAAAGAATTGGAAATTGTCGGCGTCGGTTACCGTGCTACCAGCAACGGCCAGGTGCTCGAGCTCGCTCTCGGTTACTCACACGCCATCTACTTGAAGATGCCGCCCGAGGTGAAGGTTGAGGCTAAGACCGAGCGTAACAAGAACCCGCTCATCACTCTCGAATCGTGCGACAAGCAGCTCCTGGGACAAATTTGTGCCAAGATCCGCTCCTTCCGCAAACCCGAGCCTTACAAGGGTAAAGGTGTTAAGTTCGTTGGCGAGGTTATTCGCCGCAAGTCTGGTAAAACGGCAGCTGCCAAGTAAATAAGTAGAAAGGAAACGATATGATATCCAAATCAGATAGAAGAAACAAGATCAAGGCCCGCATCCGCGGTCGCATCTCTGGCACGCCCGAGCGTCCCAGGCTGTGTGTCTTCCGCAGCAACAAGCAGATTTATGCCCAGGTCATCGACGACATCGCTGGCAATACCCTCGTTTCGGCTTCCTCTAAGGGAATCACCGAGGGCAACAAGAGCGAGATCGCCGCTAAGGTGGGCGAGGCCGTTGCCAAGAAAGCCCTTGAGGCTGGCATCAACACCGTTGTGTTTGACCGCAATGGCTTCCTGTTCCATGGTAGAGTTAAATCGTTGGCCGACGGCGCACGCAAAGGCGGACTTAAATTTTAAGAATCATTATGTTGAGTAAGAATAATCGAGTAAAGATCGCTGCCGACGCTGAACTTAAGGAGCGTCTCGTGGCTATCAACCGCACCACCAAGGTTACCAAGGGTGGTCGCACATTCACCTTCGCCGCTATCGTCGTTGTTGGCGACGGCAATGGCGTTATCGGTTACGGCTTGGGTAAGGCCAATGAGGTCACCACAGCTATTTCCAAGGGTACCGAGGTGGCTAAGAAGAACCTGATCAAGGTCCCCATCCACAAGGGTACTATCCCCCACGAGGTGGTCGCTAAGTTTGGCGGCTCCCGCATCATCATGAAGCCCGCTAGCGCCGGTACCGGTGTGAAGGCTGGTGGTGCTATGCGTGCCGTATTTGAGACTGTCGGCGTGACCGATGTTATTTGTAAGTCCAAGGGCTCGAGCAACCCTCACAACCTGGTGAAGGCCACGCTCAAGGCTCTCGACGAGATGCGCAGCCCGGCCATCGTGGCCCACTATCGCGGCATCACTGTGGACAAGGTGTTTAACGGTTAAAAATTTGTTTACTAGTTATGGCTAAGATTCAGATTAAGCAAGTGAAGAGCCGCATCAATCGTCCGGCTCGTCAAAAGAGAACCCTCGACGCACTTGGTCTCAAGAAACTGAACCACACCGTCACCCACGAGGCTACCCCTCAGGTGCTGGGTATGGTAAACGCTGTTCGTCATCTGGTGGAAGTCACCAATGTTGATTAATTCTTAACACAAAAAAAGAGAAACAACATTATGGAATTACATGATTTAAAACCTGCTGTAGGTTCAAATAAGAAGAAAACTCGTATTGGCCGTGGTCCCGGTTCGGGCAAGGGCGGTACATCTACTCGTGGTCACAAGGGTGCAAAGTCACGCTCGGGTTACAAGCAGAAGGTCGGCTTCGAAGGCGGCCAGATGCCTCTCCAGCGTCGCGTCCCCAAGGGTGGTTTCAAGAACATCAACCGTGTGGAGTATAAAGCCATCAACGTTGCTGTCCTCGAGGCCCTCGCCGAGAAGAACAATCTCGAGAAAATCACCGTTGCCGACCTGCTCCAGGCTGGTATGGTGCGTAAGAACCAACTTGTTAAAATTTTGGGCCAGGGTCAGCTCAACCACAAGCTTGAGGTTGAAGCCCACGCCTTCTCCAAAAAGGCAGAGGAGATCATCACCGCTGCCGGTGGCTCAATCGTAAAACTCTAACCCTACGATGAAACTTATTGAAACAATAAAAAACATCTGGAAGATTGAGGACCTGCGCAACCGCCTCGTCACCACATTCCTGTTCATCCTTATCTATAGGTTTGGATGCCATGTGGTACTGCCGGGAATCAACCCCGCCGACCTGCAAGCGATGCGCAACTTCACCAGTAGCGGCCTGATGCAGCTGCTCGACATGTTCTCGGGCGGTGCATTCGGTCAGGCTTCAATCTTCGCGTTGGGTATCATGCCCTACATCACCGCCTCTATCGTTATCCAATTGATGGGTATGGTAGTGCCTAGCTTCCAAAAGATGCAGCGCGAGGGCGAGAGTGGCCGCATGAAGCTCAACCAGTACACCCGTTACTTGACCGTGCTCATCCTTATCGTTCAGGCTCCTGCCTATCTGATGAACCTTCAGTATCAGGTCAAGGCTGCCGGCGGTCATGCCGACATCTCGTTCTGGATGATGATCTTCCTGTCCATCGTCCTCACTGCGGGTGCCATGATGATTATGTGGCTCGGTGAGAAGATGACCGACAAGGGTATCGGTAACGGTATCTCGATCATCATTCTCGTGGGTATTCTTGCCCGCTTCCCTGGAGCTATCATTCAAGAGTTCACCAACCGATTGAACACTGCTCAAGGTGGTCTGGTGATGTTCCTGGTCGAGATCATCCTCCTCTTTGCTGTTACCGCTGGTGCTGTCATGCTCACCCAGGGTACCCGTAAGGTCCCCGTGCAGTATGCTAAGCGCATTGTCGGCAACAAGCAGTATGGTGGCGCTCGCCAGTATATCCCCTTGAAGGTCAATGCTGCTAACGTGATGCCTATCATCTTTGCCCAGGCGCTCATGTTCATCCCCATCACCCTTGCCGGCTTCGGTCAGAATCAGGATGCCTCTGGCTTCTCTGGTTGGGTATCGCGCAACTTTGGTGACATGAACGGCGTGTGGTACAATGTGATTTACTTCATCATGATTGTCCTCTTCACCTATTTCTATACTGCCATCACCGTGCGTCCCACCCAGATGGCCGAGGAGATGAAGAAGAACAGCGGTTTCATCCCTGGCGTTAAGCCCGGCAAGAAGACCGCCGAGTATCTTGACTCGATCATGTCGCGCATCACCCTCCCGGGTTCAATATTCCTGGGTATTGTCGCCATCCTGCCCGCGTTTGCCCGCTTCTTTGGCGTTAACCAGCAGTTTGCCCAGTTCTTTGGTGGTACCTCGTTGCTCATTACTGTGGGCGTCGTCCTCGACACCCTGCAGCAGATTGAGACTCACCTCATGATGCACCACTATGATGGTCTGATGAAGTCAGGTAAAATCAAGGGTCGCAACCGTTAAATCAACGTTACTGCCTTTAAAAGGAATTTCAATCACATGATATATCTCAAGACAGACGAAGAAATCGAGATGCTGCGCAAGGCTAATCTGGTCGTGGCAGGCGCACTGGCCGAGGTGGCCAAGTGTGTCGCCCCCGGTGTGACCACGCGCCGTCTGGACCAAATCGCTGAAGAGTATATCCGTTCTCAAGGCTGCACGCCCGGCTTCAAGGGGCTGTACGGCTTTCCCGCCACGCTCTGCACCTCGGTCAACGAGGTCGTGGTTCATGGCATCCCGTCGAACTACGTGCTCGAGGATGGCGACATCGTGTCCTGTGACTGCGGTGCCGTCACCCCCGAGGGGTTCAACGGCGACAGCACCTACACCTTCTGTGTGGGAGAAGTCGCTGAGGAGGTTCTGCAGCTGCTGCGCACCACCAAGGAGTCGCTCTATGTCGGCATCGAGCACGCCGTGCCCGGCAACCGCATCGGTGACATCTCTAACGCCATCCAGCAATACTGCGAGCGCCGCAACTTCAGCGTCGTGCGCGAGATGTGTGGCCATGGCGTGGGACGCAAGCTGCACGAGGATCCCGAAGTGCCCAACTTCGGCCGCCGTGGGACCGGTCCCCTGTTGCGCAACGGCATGACGATCGCTATTGAGCCCATGATCAACATGGGCAGCAAGAACATCGTCACCGAGCATGACGGCTGGACCACCCGCACCCGCGACCGCAAGCCTAGCGCTCATTTTGAGCACTCGATTGCCATCCATCATGGCAAGCCCGATATCCTTTCATCCTTTGAACCCATCAAGGAAGTGTTGGGAGAGAGGTTCATCTGATTGAAACACCACTATTTTTAAAGACAACAAAACGTTAATTTAGATTTTATATGGCAAAACAGACAGCAATTGAATTAGACGGCACGATCGTTGAGGCATTGTCCAACGCGATGTTCCGTGTGGAACTCGAGAACGGTCACCAGATCACCGCTCACATCAGCGGCAAGATGAGGATGCACTACATCAAAATCCTGCCCGGTGACAAGGTGAGAGTGGAAATGTCCCCCTACGATTTGTCTAAAGGAAGAATATCTTTTCGATACAAATAACAAAACAGCATAGACATTATGAAAGTTAGAGCATCTATCAAAAAGCGCAACGAGGACTGCAAGATTGTACGTCGCAAAGGGCGCCTGTATGTGATAAACAAAAAAAATCCCAAGTTCAAACAGCGTCAGGGATAAAAAAAAGTATTAACTTTGCAAAAATTTTTGAATTAATATATGGCAGTAAGAATTGTCGGGGTTGATATACCCCAAAACAAGCGCGGCGTCATCGCTTTGACCTACATCTTTGGTATCGGGCGCAGTTCAGCCGCTACGATCCTCAAGAAGGCCGGTGTCGACGAGAACACCCGCGTTAAGGATTGGACCGATGCCGAGGCAGCCGCAGTGCGTGAGGTGATCGGTAACGAATACAAGGTAGAAGGTGACCTGCGCAGCGAGGTCCAGATGAACATCAAGCGATTGATGGACATCGGTTGCTAT
>JAEETL010000058.1 GCA_016290325.1 Muribaculaceae bacterium | reverse complement strand
GTCCATGCTTTTTGGTCCACTTGCAACATTTAAAAAGACGAGGGAGTTGTTCAAATGAAAAAGGTCTTTTCTATTATACTACGAGCATTAATCTGCATCTATGTTTTCTTTTTCCTGTCCTCTGCATGTGCATGGTGTTATCAATATTGGGATGGGGAAAGGAAAAGATGGAATGGGTAGTGGTATTATATGGACAGCCTTGATATGGCTTCATTCAAGCAAAAGTATGAGTGTTTGTGTTCTAACGATTCCGTCTCTAAATATTATATATCTCCTTATCATGGTGAGAAAAGGAACGTACGATTTGTCTTTAGTGAAAGAAAAACATGTATGGATTGTGAATTTTATTCAGAGAGGGAACACGCTTTGATGGAGTTCGTTGTGTGGGACATGAGGCCGCTGGAGATTCTCTTATGGGGAATAAAGCTGTCAATACAAAGTCCAAACGAAGAAGACTTTCGATTCGGCATCAACTTGGGCGGTAGTAGGACAAGAGACTATAAGTATATGACCCTGTTTGAAAATGAAATATTAAGCCATATTGGCACTTTTAAAAGAGATGATAGGCAAGGCATGATATGTTGGTATGCAAATTTCTTTGTGAGACATTTTACGGCAGTTTTAACAATTGGCATCATTTTGTTTCTACTCAAGAGAAAATTTCGCGAAATACTACTGATGCGATAAAATCGCGTTAGGTATAAATACTTCTTAACGTCTCAAAATTGTATGATTACCAACGTTTAAAGGAAAAGGCTGAGTATCATGGGGTCGGTTCTAGTGATCATTTTTCAAATTAATGCGAAACCTTTTTCAGTTAAGGTCAGAGTGAACACAGAACCGTCCCCCGTTCATTTACTATTGGCCATTAACTATCCACTAACACCCAACACCCACAACCTAACACCCTAATTATAGATTATCAAAAAAAATCGGCCTACTTGAACTACTCTGTGATGTAAATTATTGATATTCAGTGAAAACACGGTAGGTCGATGGTTGATTATTGCACTACTTTGGCACTACTGACGACCTACTGCATTTTTTCGATGAAACCATTTTACCTATAGCCGTAAGGTCTTTTGCCTATAGCCGTAAGGTCTTTCGGCTGTAGGCGCACGGTGCAAAGAGTCATCGGAAGTACCTGATTCATAGGGATTTTACCCCGCATTCATAGATAGGAAACCCCGCGAATGCTTATTGCGACTATAGGAATGAAACATTTCTGAAGGATATTCTCTCCGGCGTTGAGTAGGGTCAGAGTAGTATCAAAGTAGTGCAATAATCAACCATCGACCTACCGTGTTTTCACTGAATATCAGCAGGTTATGGCACAGAGTAGTGCGAGTAGTGCGATTTTTGTAGCGAAACCTGTACAAGATATTTTTAAATTTGTAGTTGATAAGAAACTCAATTCTCAGAGAAAAGCACCTGAATGACCGTCTGGCCTACGCCCTGCAGCGTGTTGAGGTCGATGTGCTGCATGTCATCGTTGACGGTGTGCCACGTGGGACCGAAACCACTCTGCTCGCATTCGGGATAGAAAGGAATGATGTCGATGCAAGGAACGTGGGCCACGGTGTTCACCGAGACATGGTCGTCGGTGATGTGCTCACCATCGCTGTCGGGGAACATACTGCCATAACCGACCACGCGGGCGGCGGCCCACACCTTTTCTACAACCTGCGAGGCATACTGCTTAGAAAAACGCTCCTTATAGAAACGGGCTCCCTGACCGCCCACCATGTCGAGCAGAATGCCGAAACGATAACGGGCAACACCTTGAGCTGAATTGGAAAGCGCAGCGGCATATTGCTGCGACCAGTACTGAGCGCCCAACGCCCAGGGATCGCCCTGCACCTGCGTGGTGGTGTCCCACTGAGGCGTGCCCCAGTCTTCGGCATCGAAGCAGATGAAATCTACACCCAGTTTGAGCGAATCGGCCTGCTGCAACAGTCGGGCAATCTCAAGCATGACGGCCACACCCGAGGCACCGTCGTTGGCAGCCATCACGGGTTTGCGCCAGTTGGTGGAATCGGGGTCGTTATCGGCCCAAGGACGGCTGTCCCAATGGGCACAGAGCAGTATCTTCTCGCCTGCTACAGTTGAATCGGAGGCGGCAGGACGATACGAGGCAATGATGTTGGTGGCCCGGAGCGAAGTGCCGTCGTAGCCGGTCAGCGTGGCTTCCTGGAGCGTGGTCTGGCAGCCATATTGCTGGAATTTCTTCACTATCCACTGGGCACAACGGTCGTGGGCTTCGCTGTTCATGGTGCGCGGCCCGAATTCGCACTGTGCCTCGCAGAAGGCAAAGGCGGAATCGGCCACAAAGGCCGGTCCCACGGGGGTAAGCGACGAAATGTCGTTCGTGGCCTGCTTGCTCTTGCAGGCAGCGAAAAGCAGCAAGGCAACACAAAGACAAAACAAAATTTTATAGGATTCTTTCATTCTCACTTATCACTTATCGTTTATCAGTCATCACTTATCGTTTATCACTTCTCACTCCTCACTTACTAAGCTGCACCTGACTCATGACGCGCAGCCAGTTGCCGCCCCAGATTTTCTGGATATCGCGCTCGCTGTAGTGGCGGCGGAGCAGCTGGAGGGTGAACTGTATGGCCTCGGAAGCATCGGCATAGCCGCGCACGCCACCGTCGCCGTCGAAATCGGTGCCTATTCCCACATGGTCGATGCCCATCACGTCGATGGCATGCTCCAGATGGCTGACGGCATCGAGGATGGTGGCTTCGCCCTCGGTGCGGAGGAATCCGGCATAGAGCGTGGTATGGGCCACGCCGCCAGCCTGGGCCAAGGCCCGCAACTGGTCGTCGGTGAGGTTTCGCGGATGGTCGCACAATGCCCGGCAGTTGCTGTGGCTGCACACGATGGGCGTTGTGGAAATCTGCAGCGCATCGTAGAAACTCTTCTCGCCGGCATGGGAAACGTCGACCATGATGCCGCAGCGGTTCATCTCGTTGATGACCTTCTCGCCGAACTGGCTAACGCCGTTGTGGGTGTTGCATCCACGGGCAGAGTCGCACACATCGTTGTCGCCGTTATGGCAAAGGGTGATATATACTATGCCGCGCTGGGCAAAGTGCTTCACGTTCTGAATATCATGCCCCAGGGCCAGTGCGTTCTCGATGCCGAGCATGATGCTGCGGCGGCCCTTGCGCTGGTCTTCGTAGAGGTCCTGTGGTGTGCGCGCAATGCTGAGATTGCGGCTGTTGCTCTTCACGATGTCTTCTATCTTGTCGAATATGGCGTTGGCATAGGCAAATGGAGTGACCGACTCGGTCTCCTTCATCCACGAGGTGTCAACCTTCTGACTGAAAGTCTCGCCAATCTTGGGCTGCGGCAGATAGGCCACCATGGTGACGGCCTGCTGGCGCCCTTCCTGCATCTTGTGCATATCGACCAGGATGCGGGGATCGCGCTGCTCGAAATGGATGCCCTGATGGAAGAACATCGGGGTGTCGCAATGGGTGTCGAGCGTGATGATGCGGCTGTGCAGGTCTTTTGCCATGTGGAACTCGTTGGCCTTGCGCACCACCCATTTGAAGACGGGCAGTCCGCTGTCGAGCCATTCGGGATGCCACTGCACACCCAGGATGCTTTTCTGTTCGGTGCTCTCGATGGCCTCGATGGTGCCGTCGGGGGCAGTTGCCGTCACCCAGAACCGCTTGCCCGGAGCACTGACGGCCTGGTGATGGAATGAGTTCACAAAGATATTCTGAGTGCCGTAGAGACGGTATATCTCGCTGTTCTTATGGAGCGTAACGCTGTGGGTAAGCTCCCCGCGGTCGGCATCCTGCGAATGCTTGATGGTGGATGAGGGGATGTCCTGTGCCACATGTCCGTCGAGGGCAATGGCCAGCGTCTGGATGCCGCGGCAGATGCCCAGCATGGGAATCTGGCGGTTGTAGGCCAGCCGGGTGATGAGCAGTTCGGGCAGGTCGCGCTTATTGTTGATATGCCCGAGTTTGGGCGAAGGTTCCTCGCCGCACCAGAGGGGGTTGATGTCAGCTCCTCCCGTGAGGATGAGCGCATCGAGGCGGTCGAGGGTATTCACCAACACGTGGCGGTCGTTCACGGGCGGAATGATGACGGGAATGCCGCCAGCCTCCACCACCTTATTATAATAGGCATAGCGCAGCGTGGCATCCATCCCCTCGTAGTTGGCCGTGATACCGATGAGCGGTCGCGGTTCTCCTTCGGGATTTTGCTGATAGATGCCGTCGAGATGTTCTTGCAGATTAAACACTTTGGCGTAAGTTTTATGATAACGGGATCACATGGATGCTCAGTCGGTGGAAATGGGAATTCCTCGCTTGATGCTCTGTTCGAGTGAGATAAGCGTCTCGGTGGCCACCACACCCGGGATGTCCTGCAACTGGTTGTTGAGCAGGTCCATCAGCTGTTCGTTGTCGCGGGCAAAGAGTTTCACCAGCATGGTGTAGGGACCCGTGGTGAAATGGCACTCCACGATTTCGGGGATATGCACCAGTCGCTCCACCACCTGCTTGTACATAGAGCCGCGCTCGAGCGTGATACCCACATAGGTGCAGGTGCTGTAGCCCAGCGACTTGGGGTTCACTTCAAATCCAGAACCGGTGATTACTCCGTCTTCTACCAGATGCTGAACACGCTGATGAATGGCTGCGCGCGAGACTCCGCACTCGGCAGCTACGTCTTTGAAAGGAATTCGGGCATTTTTAGATAAGATATTCAGTATCTTTCTGTCCAGATTGTCTATCTTTTCCATCGTTTAAGGATAATACTATTTTTGTTTAAATTAGATTTTGTGACAAAAATAGTAACTTTTCCCGAAATACGCAACAATTTGACACAAAAAGTTGCATATTTCGGGAATTTCTGCTAAAAACAGCTTTATTTTTTCTTCTTTACCACTTTCTTTGCGGGGGCAGCCGTCTTGGGAGCAGCGGGTGCTGCTTCTTTCTTCGGCGTCACGATGTCAAGCAGTTCAACGGTAAAGACAAGTGTTTCGTAGGGCTTGATGTCGTTGCCGGCACCACGCTCGCCATAAGCAAGGTCGTAGGGGATATAGAGTTCCCACTTACTGCCAACGGGCATCATGGTGAGTGCCTCGGTCCAGCCTTTAATCACCTGGTTGGCCTTGAAGGTATTAGGTTCGCCGCGCTTGTAGCTGCTGTCGAACACCGTACCGTCGATGAGCCGGCCTTCGTAGTTCACCTTCACATCAT
>JAEETL010000011.1 GCA_016290325.1 Muribaculaceae bacterium | reverse complement strand
CGCAAACCCTATGGCATGAGACTCATCTGGTGCCAGTATGAGGGCGGCAACGTGACGCTGCGCGACAATGTGTGCAAGGGGCTTGAGAGTGTAGCCTATGTGGGCGGTGGCGAAGGCACCGACTTGTTTACTCTTAACGCCAGCAACAACGTTTTTGAGGGCGACACGCGCATCTACAGCCACAAGATCAAGAAAATGAACCTCAACTTCAAGAGCAACACGTTCCGCAGCAGCAACATGAACTTCTTCCTTGTGGAATTTGCACCTAGCGGCTCGGTCGTGTTTGAAAACAATGATGTCACGGTGAACGGCGGCAACGGCCAATTCATGACTCATTGGTCAAAAAGTTCGACCAAGAATTATCGCTTTGACCGCCTGGAGGTGAAGTACAATGTCTTCCACGGCGTGGCTAACGAGAAGGAGCTGTTAAAGAACGTCACTAACGCTCGCAAACGCAAAATAGGCCACAATAGCTATAACCGTTAACACCATTGCCAATGGCTAATGAACGTATACACCAGCTGGATTATCTCAAGGGCATCTTCATCGTGTTGATGGTCTTGTTTCACCTCGCCTTGATCGAGGAGACCTATCCCGTGCTGCGCGAGGCGGTGTACACGTTCCACATGTCGGCATTTCTCATCATCTCGGGCTATTTGGCCAACGTGGAAAAGGAGCCGCGCTCTTTCGGTAAGAGCCTGTTGCGCATCCTGATCCCCTACCTGCTGTTCGAGGCGCTTTACATTCTCTTGCAGTACTTCATGGGCAACGCCCTCCATGCACACAACGCCATTGAGCGCCTCACGCCACTGGATTTCGTGACGCGCATCGCGACGCAGCCCACCGGCCCCTACTGGTACCTCCACACGCTGGTCATCAGCACCATTATCTATTACATCGTTTACCGTCTGCTTCGCCTTAAAGGCATTTCGGGACTGGCATTGACGGGACTGGTGCTGTATGGGCTGTCGCTGGTCATCGAGGGACTCAACTGGGATTATGTCATTTATTTCCTGTTGGGCTTAGCGGTCATGCGCAGCGGCAACTCCTTGACAAAAGTAATCACACCGTCATTCATAGCGATCCTGCCCTTGATCGTGCTATTCGCCTCACGCGAGAACTTCCATAACGGGTCACTGGCCGGCGTAGCCATCACTGTGCTCATGATGAGCCTGTTGCTGGCCCTTTATCCCTATTGCGGTGCTGTCGTTCGCAGCTCATTGTGCTGTCTGGGTCGCAACTCACTTGCCATCGTGGTGTTCTCGCCCATCTTCACGCTTGTCACCAAGGTGGTAGCGCCTTATTTCGCCTTTGACCCCACGGCTATCTCATTCGCGGTTATAGCGGTGGCGTTTGTGGTGGTCTGCTGCCTGGCCTGTGCCTGGTTGTGTGACCGCCTGCGCCTCAGCCCGTTCATTTTCTTCAAGGACCGGATCTTTTCCCCGCTTACCAGAATAATGTCATGAAAAAAAACATAGCACTCATCGTTCTCGTTTTATGTACCATGACCGGGCTCGTGACACAGGCCCAGTCGGGGCTACGCCCACGCGGAGACGTGAACTGTGATTGGGAAGTGAACATTGCTGATGTGAATGCACTGGTCGACTCGGTGATGAAGGGAGCAGCCTACCACGCTCTTTATAGCTATGCCGCCGATGTGAACGGCGATAAGGAAATCAATATCGCCGACATCAACATGGCGATCGATGCCATTCTGGGCAAACAATTGTCTCCCATGCCCTCGTTCTCGGGAACTCTGCCCGTGCTCTATATCAACACCGAGGGGTATCAAGACATCGTGAGCAAGGAAGAATACCTGCAGGCGCAGTGGTGGCTCGACGCGATGGGCATCGACAACTATGATTCCATCGGGTCCCCCGAGGAACCGCTGGGGATGCAGATCAAGGGCCGTGGCAACTTCACCTGGTCGCACTATGACAAGAAATCCTACCGCCTCAAGCTCGATGAAAAGCAGCCGTTGATGGGGATGCACAGCAACCGCCACTTTTGCCTGCAGGCTCACCCTGACGACTATTTGGCTCGCCTCAAGAACACGATGGGCTTTGAGCTGAGCCGCCGCATCGGGTTGGCCTACACGCCTGCCCAAGAACCGGTCGAGGTCGTGCTCAATGGCCAGTATATCGGGTTGTATTTCCTCACCGAGAAAATCAGGGTGGACAAGCACCGTGTCAATATCGAGGAGCAAAATGACATGGAAACCGACCCCGAAACTATCACGGGTGGCTGGCTGCTTGAGATTACCAATGTGCATGAGGACAATACCATGTACTTTGTCGAGCTGCAGGAAAACGACATTTGGCTTGCGGTCACTCCTGAATCGCCAGAGATTCTATCTTGGCAACAGGAGAATTATATCAGAAACTATATTCAAAAGGCAAACAATGCCATCTATACCGACAATAAGACCAGCAGGGAATGGGAAAAGTATATTGACATCGACACGCTGGCGATGTTCTACATCGTGGGCGAAATCATGGATGACCTGGAGTATTTTGCGGGCAGTTGCTACATGTATAAGCATCGCGGGGACTCCACCAAGCTCATTTTTGGACCTGTGTGGGACTTTGGCAACGCGTTCCAGCGATGGGCCATCTATGGTGACGTCAGTTTCTCTCATTTCATCTATGAGCAACCCACCGACTTTGCCAACCACTGGATAGAGGAAATTGCCAAATATCCCCATTTCCAGCGAGTGGTAATGCAGCATTGGCGCGAGTTTTACAGGAGCGGTTTCAACGGATTGGACATAGATGAATTCATCAATGAGTTTGTCGAATCGATTAAGCCGGCGTTTTATGCCGATGTCGTTCGCTGGCCGCAGTATGATATCGAGATCCAAAAGAAGGATTTCAGGCGATTTATTCACTGCAAAATCGACTGGCTCAACCAGCAATGGGGACTTAATTACCCCTCTGAACCACTGGAGTATAAATGATTTCACAATTCCACTAGACCCCAATTATGATAAGACTTAAAAACAAATACCTTTTATTTTGCGCATTGACAGTGCTGGCCATGTCAAGCCTTGCTGCCCATGCCCAATCGGGATTGCGCCCCCGCGGAGACGTGAACCGCGACTGGGAAGTGAACATCGCCGATGTGAATGCACTGGCCGATTCGGTGATGAAAGGGGTTGCCTACCACTCTCTTTATAGTTATGCCGCCGATGTGAACGCCGATAAGGAAATCAATATCGCCGACATCAACATGGTGATTGATGCCATTCTGGGCAAGCAGTTACCACCCATGCCCTCTTTCTCGGGAACGCTACCAGTGCTGTATATCAACACCGAGGGCTATCGCGACATCGTGAGCAAGGAGAGGGAAGACTACATGCACGCCGACTGGTGGCTTGACGCGATGGGCATCGACGGTTATGAGTCCCTCGGGTCGTCTGAGGAGCCCCTGGGGATGCAAATCAAGGGGCGAGGCAATGCCACTTGGACCAATATGGACAAAAAACCTTACAGGCTCAAGTTTGACCAGAAACACCCGGTACTGGGCATGCCGTCCAATAAGCATTGGACGCTGCTGGCCTATGCCGATACCTGGATGGGGAAGATGAACGATGCCCTGCCCTTTGAAATCGGGCGACGGATGGACATGGCTTGGAATCCGCTCCAGGAACCCGTCGAGGTGGTTCTCAACGGGCAGTACATCGGCCTTTACTTCCTGACCGAGAAAATCAGGGTTGATAAAGATCGCGTGAACATCATTGAACAGGCCGACAACGAGACCGACCCCGACAAGATTTCTGGGGGATGGTTGCTCGAAATCGACAATTATGGCGAACCCGGGAGCATCAAGATCATCGAGGGCAACGGACAAACCATCAAGTTCACGTCCCATTCCCCCGAAGTGATGAGCGATGTCCAGCGTGAGTATATCTTCGCATTCCTACACGCGACCAATGATTCCATTTATAGCAATGACACGTTGAGCCATGCTTGGGAACAGTATATTGACATCGATTCACTGGCGGTCTTTTATCTTGTCCAGGAGGCGGTGGACAACCCCGAGGCATTCTCGGGCAGCTGTTTCATGCACAAGCAACGCGGCGACAGCACTAAACTCATCTTCGGCCCGATGTGGGACTGCGGCAGTTCTTTCCAGCGCTATACCCCGTCCTATGAGTTCAACGATTTCATTTATGAGAACCTGCCCAGCTACTGCCATGCCAAATGGATTGGAGAAATCGCCAAATACCCACATTTCCAAGAAAGGGTACGCTATCATTGGCAGCGGTTCTATGAGGAAGTATACCCCACGATGGACGCTTATATAGACGAGTTTGCCGCCAAAATCGAGCAAGCCTGTGAATACGATTATGTGCGCTGGCCACAATACTCCAGCCATAATAACACGTTGAAGCTCAATCTGTATACCCGTCCCTCATTCCACAAGAAGGTCGCCTGGCTCAACACCCAATGGGGTACAAATCTGTAAAGCTTTAGCAGTCTGGAACAATACCCAAATTTAGATAACATAATATATTATTGATACTATTATGGGCAAGTCTTTTTACTATATATCATTTCTAGTTCTTACTTTAGCAATGATGGCTTGCAAGAATGACGAGCCAGTGCCACCCACACCTCCAGAGCCGCCCGTACCTACCGATAGTGTTGTCACTGTCGATACAATGACCTACTCGGGGACCCTTCCGGTGCTGTTCATCAACACCGAGGGAGGTCGCGACATCGTCAGCCGTGAAAAGGAAGACTACTTGCAAGCCGAGTGGTGGCTTGACAACATGGGCATTGAGGGTTATGAGTCCATCGGGTCGCCCGATGCGCCGTTGACTACCCTCATCAAGGGACACGGCAATTACACATGGAGGCATTATCCCAAGAAATCCTATCGCCTGAAACTGGATACCAAGGAACCGTTGATGGGCATGCCGAAAAACCGCCACTTTGTGTTGCTCGCTCATTATGATGACTATTTGGCTCGTCTCAAGAACACCATGGGTTTTGAGTTGAGTCGTCGCATCGGTTTTCCTTACACCCCAGCCCAAGAGCCCGTCGAGCTGGTGATTAACGGCAAATACATGGGTCTGTATTTCCTCACTGAGAAAATACGCACTGGAAAGCATCGTGTCAACATTGAGGAGCAAGCAGATTATGAGACCGACCCCGACAGGATTACGGGCGGCTGGTTGCTCGAAATTGATAATAACCCCAATCCGGGTGTGCATGTCTATATCGCTGAGAAATATGACAGTTTCAATCAGCCTGACTCAATGGCGGTCACCTATCTATGTCCCGAAGCGCTCTCCGATGTCCAGGAGCAATGGCTCAAGCAATACCTTTCAGAAACCAACGCTGCCATCTATACCGACGACAAGAGCAGTACCGAGTGGGAACGCTATATCGACATCGACACGCTGGCCATGTACTACATCGTGCGCGAGATCATGGATGACATCGAAGGCTTTGCCGGCTCTTGTTACATGTATAAGCGCTATGGTGACAATTCCAAGCTGGTATTCGGTCCCGTGTGGGACTTCGGTAGCGCCTTCCAGCGCTGGGCCATCTATGGAGATACCGAATTCAACAATTTCATCTATGAACAACCATCAGTTTTCAACTCTAGTTGGATTGAAGAAATCGCTAAGTTCCCACATTTCCAGCAAGTATTGCGGGAGCATTGGCGTGAGTTCTATGGCTCGGGCTTCAATGGCTTGGATATCGATAGTTTTGCTGATGAGTTTGTGGAATCCATTAAACCTGCCGTTGCCGCCGACTGTGTCATCTGGCCACGATATGACATCGACATCCAAAAGGCCGACTTCAAGTCATTTATCCACCGCAAAATTGCATGGCTCAACAGCCAGTGGGGAGATAACGGGAATGGGGAGTAAGTTCCTAGCGGTTAGTTTTCAGGAAATAGCAAGGTCGTATTGCTTGAAAACCTGACGGGCGATGTCGTCCCAGTCATATTGTTTGAGGTCGTAATGCTGTCGTTCGACAGGGCCAGCAAGCAGGCGAGATAGGGTCGCAGCAAGGGCATCAGCATCACCAACGGCGAAATAGTCCTGCTCGGGAAGATCCACCTGGCGGGTGCCGGGGATATCGCTGCACACGATGGGCAAGCCATGGGCCATCGCCTCGAGCAACACCATGGGGAAGCCTTCGTTGACCGAGGGTAACACAAAGGCGCGGGCATGGCTGTAAAGTTGATTCAGGTCGTCACCCGTGGTAAATCCGGTAAAAATAACTTTATGACCCTTATCGAGCTGCTCGAGCAGCTTGCGGTAACTGTCGTCGTGGTCGCTGGCGCCGACAATGACCACCTGAGTGACCTGGGGCAGGCGGTTAGCCGCCTCGACAAGGTATTGCAGACCTTTCTCGGGCGTGAGTCGCCCAACAGCCAGCAGATACTCGCCCTTGAGGATACCATGGCTCTGCAGGAACGAGGTGTTCTCGCTACGAGTGACGGGATCGATACCATTGGGGATAAAGACACTTTTTTCCAACGCGCCGCACTTCTCCATTTGATGCTTGTTGACAAATATGACGCGGTTGCTGAACCGCAGAGAGAGTTTCTCGCACTGGCGCAAGAGCCAGCGGGCGGGAGCGCTCCACTTGGCATGCTCATAATTAGGGCTGTGGTAAGTCAGCACCACGGGCAAGCCAAACAGGCGTAGCAACGGTGCGAACATGCCAGGCCCGATGTTGTGGATGTGAACCACGTCGGGGCGATGAAAAAGGATGTGAAACACGCTCAGCAGCGTGTGCCACACCGCCTCAAAGCCCTTGACACGCGTCGAGGGCAAGTCAATGTACTCGATGTTGGGAAAGGTGTGAGCGGATTGTGCGGTGAGATATGCACGGCGGCGGTACAACCTGACGTGCACGTCACTCATGCGGGTATAAAGGTGATAGCTATGAGCCTCGACACCGCCCTGGATACCAGGGAATCCGCGCGTGCCGATTACCGCTACCGTCTTCATTTTCAGTTTAAAGATTAAGGGTTAAAGTTGAAAGTTGAATGCGGATGCCCAACTATTAACTGTTAACTATTAACTAGAAAGAGTTAGTCCCAGCAGATGTCTTTTCCCTTGAATGTGCGCCACTTGTTCTTGATAATCCACATGATGGGCACCCACGGACGGCGCACCATGTCGTGACGCTCGGTGACAATAAAGGTACAGTTGCGCTTGCAGTTGCGCACTTTCTCCATCGCAGCCTTGGCTTTATCACTGGCCAGGATGTTTTCTAAGGTATCTTCCTTGATGTTGCCCATCTTCCACTCCTCGCCACTGCCGTTGCAGGGGGTGACGTTACCCCACGGGTCAATGAAGAAAAAGTCGCTCAACGCGCCGCAGGGTGGACGATACTCGTCGGTGTCACCACGCAGGCGGCGGTGAATAGAACGGTTAAAATAGGCACGGCCATAGTCCTTCAAGCGGTCCTTGAAGTGGCGGCGCTTGCTGGTGAGCAATGCCTTGACGAATAGCTCGTGCTGGCGCAGGGCTTCCTCGCTCTCAATCTGATTATCCTCCTTGTGGAAGTACCATGAATTATGAACCGCCGAGTTGCCAAGTTCCACATCGAGTGCGACACACAAGTCGTAGAGGTGGAGCAGGTCCATGTAATTATCGGGCGAGATCACCACCGAGAAGCCGATGTTTTTGCACTTGGTCTTCTTCAACTCCAACATGGTGCGCAGGGCATGGTCAAAACCGTCCTTGATGCCGCGCTTGGCATCATTGATCTTGGGCAGACCCTCGACACTGACGCGAATGAGAATGTTAGGATATTTGTTAGCCAGCTCAACGATCTTTTGGGTGTTGTAACCGTTGGTGCTGAGCTCAAGAAGTCGAGATTTAGGATAAAGAATTTCAAAAATTTTGTCGATGTCCTTACGCAACGTAGGCTCACCACCCGTGATGTTGATTCTCAACCCCGCGGGCAGTTTCTCATAGTAGGAGGCATCTATTTCTTCATTCGGGTTTGTCTGGAACTTCCAGATGTTGCACATGTTACACTGGGCATTGCACCTGAAAGTCGTGATCAGACTACCCTGAATCACGTTCTTCATCGCTATCGTCAATAAGCTATTACAACTAATAAACTAGATGAGTTGTGAAATATTGTGCAAACATGACAAAAAAAAACGAAAAATGAAATCAAAAACCATAGATTTCCTTGGTCAGCACGTTCAAGTGGGTCTGGGGACCGAACTTGTCGAGGGCTTGACGGGCTACCTCGGCATGATTCCATTCACGGGACATCGCCTGTTCAATGGCTGTTGCTATCGCATCTTGATCAAAAGGTGTGAAAGTGAGGCCGCAGCCATCGGCAATCAACTCGGGGATGCCACCGATGTGAGAACCGGCGACTGGGGTGCCGGCGCACAACGACTCTACCACACTCAACGGATTGTTATCGTAGCACTGCGACGGAGCAATGCTGAAACGCGCTCCGGCAAGCAATTTAGCGACATCGACAGCGTCGATGATGCCCAGGAACTCGATATTTGCATTGCCAGCATACTTGATGCGCAAACTTGGCTCCAAGGGTCCACCGCCTGCGACCTTGAGTTTGTAAGGCAGACGCGACGCAACCGCCAACAAGTCTTCAATACCTTTCTCAGATGACAGCCTGCCCACATAGCAGTAATAGTCCTCACGCTGAACGCCATCGCTCAACGACTGGTATTGTTGAAGTTTGACAGGATCAAGGAAATTGTTGAGCACAACCGTTTTTGAAGGGTCAAATCCACCCTTTTTCATCATGCTGGCCATGAACTGGCTGGGGCAGACGAAAAGATCGGTGTTTTGCTCCAGGACACGGCGATTCCATTTCAGCGCCTCCATCTTTGCCACTGCGCTGGCAGGGAACGACCCCTTCATGCATCGGTGTTCAAGGACACCATTCTTGCTACCTGTGATACATTGCTCACAGGGCTTGCCATTCAACAGGCAGTCATATCGGGGACACAACAGCTTGTAATCGTGCAGGGTCCACACGACGCGGATGCCGCGTTGATGAGCGATCTGGCCCACCACGGGCGAGAGATAGCTGTGAATGTTGTGCAGATGAACCACATCGGGACGGAACTCGTCGAGAACGGCCGCAAAGCTCTGGCGCACATCGTCCATGCCTAGGGTGCGCCTCAAAGCACGCCACAGGTTGGCAAAACTGCCGCTAAAGTCCACTCGGCTGGCAAACTGCTCCTTGAACTTGGCAGGACGATTTTGGGAATACTCCATAGCAAACACCTGGGCATCCACACCGTTTTCACGGAGCAGCGCCTCGGTATTCATGACAACGATGCAATCGCCGCCACGAGGATAATAGAACTTATTGACCAGGAGTACTCGTTTAGCCATTTTTCAGATGCTTACCCAACTACTTCAAAAGGGAGTCAGTCATTAGACATTGAAACGGAAGACCACAATGTCGCCGTCCTGCATGACATACTCCTTACCCTCGATGTGCATCTTGCCAGCCTCTTTCACAGCGGCTTCACTGCCATAATGGATATAGTCGTCATACTTGATAATCTCGGCACGGATGAATCCACGCTCAAAATCACTGTGGATGACACCAGCACACTGCGGTGCCTTGCTGCCACGACGGAAAGTCCACGCGCGAACCTCCTTGGGACCAGCCGTGAGGAAGGTCTCCAGGTTCAACAGCGCATAAGCAGCCTTGATGATGCGGTTCACACCACTCTCCTCAAGTCCGATCTCGCTCAAGAACATCTGACGCTCCTCATAATCCTCCAACTCGGCGATCTCGCTCTCGGTTTGGGCAGCAACCACCAGGATTTGGGCATTCTCGTCCTTCACGGCCTCGCGCACGGCGTCAACATAGGCGTTACCGTTCACAGCACTCTTGTCATCGACGTTGCACACATACAGCACCGGCTTGTTGGTCAACAGGAACAGCTCGTGAGCGATTTTCTCCTCGTCCTTGTTAACGAGTTCAACCGTGCGGGCACTGCGACCCTGCTCCAAGGCTTCCTTGTAGCGCTTTAAGACCTCATATTGGGCCTTGGCCTCGCGGTCGCCTCCAGTCTGGGCCTGTTTCTGCACGCGGTTGATGCGGCTCTCGATGGTTTCCAGGTCGCGCAACTGCAACTCCAAGTCGATGACCTCCTTGTCGCGCACGGGATCGACGGTGCCGTCAACGTGGGTCACGTTGTCATCGTCAAAGCAGCGCAACACGTGAATGATGGCATCGGTCTCGCGGATGTTCCCCAAGAACTTGTTACCCAAGCCTTCGCCTCGGCTCGCGCCCTTGACCAGTCCTGCGATATCAACAATCTCGACCGTAGTGGGCACAATGCGCGCCGGGTTCACCAGTTTGGCGAGCTCATTGAGGCGCTCGTCGGGTACCGTAATCACTCCCACGTTGGGTTCGATGGTGCAGAACGGGAAGTTGGCCGACTGCGCCTTGGCATTCGACAGACAGTTAAACAGAGTGGATTTACCCACATTGGGCAGGCCCACGATTCCGCATTGTAATGACATGTCTTTATCTAGTTTTAATTATTTTCAGCCCGCAAAGGTACATATTTACTTCCACACCACCAAAATCCCATCGGACCAATTATTCACATACTCACATCTCAACACAAGATTGGCTGCCCACTAGTGCCTCATGCTTAGTAATGCAATCGGTTGCATTGATTTTTTCAGCCCTTAATACATTATTCATAATAATTTTGGGAGATATTTTGTTATTTTTGTAGGTGCTAACCCAATTTACCGACGAAATTATCACTTAACACTTAAAAATATATCATTATGAGAACTAAACCGGATTTGAAATTCAACCAGCTGTGGAACATCAGCTTTGGATTCTTTGGAGTGCAAATCGCTTATGCACTGCAGAGTGCAAACATTAGCCGCATTTTCGCGACATTGGGCGCCGACCCGCACAACCTGAGTTATTTTTGGATCCTGCCCCCATTGATGGGCATGGTTGTTCAGCCGTTGGTAGGCTACTTCAGTGACAAGACGTGGCTGGGCCGATGGGGCCGCCGCATCCCTTATCTGCTGATTGGTGCACTGGCAGCAATCATCGTGATGTGCCTGTTACCTAACGCTGGATCATTAGGTCTGACCATCTCTGGCGCAATGATTTTCGGCCTAATTGCCTTGATGTTCCTCGACACGAGCATCAACATGGCCATGCAGCCTTTCAAAATGATGGTGGGCGATATGGTCAACGAGAAACAGAAGGCCAAGGCCTACTCAATCCAGTCGTTCCTGTGCAACGCAGGCTCGCTGGTAGGCTACATCTTCCCGTTCCTGTTCACAGCCATCGGCATTGCCAATGTGGCCCCCGAGGGCGTCGTTCCCGATAGCGTGAAGTGGTCCTTCTATGTGGGAGCAGCCATCCTTATCCTGTGCGTCATCTACACCATTAGCCATGTGAAGGAATATACCCCGCAGCAGATGGCCGAGTTCAACGCTGCCGCCAATGCTGAGGGTCAAGGCGAGCAGACTGGCACCGAGATGAGCTCGGCTCAGAAAAAGCACGCTTACAAGGTATTCTTTGAGGTGGGCTTGGTACAGTTCTTCTGCTGGGCTGCCTTCATGTACATGTGGACCTATACCAACGGCACCATCGCTGATACCGTATGGAACACTACCGACGCGTCTAGCGAGGGTTATCAGCTTGCCGGTAACTGGGTAGGCATCCTCTTCGCCGTTCAAGCTATCGGCAGTGTGCTGTGGGCCGTCGTTCTTCCTCAGTTCAAGAATCTCAAGGTGGCTTACGCCTTGAGCCTTGTCATTGGTGGTATCGGCTTTGCCATGGTTCCCTACATCCACAACCAGTACATGCTGTTCGTGCCCTACTTCCTCATCGGTTTCGCTTGGGCTGCCATGCTGGCCATGCCCTTCACGCTGGTGACCAACGCCTTTGAGGGCAGCAGCCGCATGGGCACAGCGTTGGGTCTGTTCAACTGCACCATCTGCATACCGCAGATCGTCGCTGCCGCACTGGGTGGCGTCCTGCTGAAGTATGTCATGGACAGCGTTCAGGGCAACATGCTTATCCTTGCAGGTATCCTGCTCGTCGTGGGTGCCGCTTGCGTGTTCATTATCGAGGACAAGAAACACAAGAACTAAAAATCCCCTAAATATAATACTAGAGACTATGAAAGTAAGATTCAATCTAGAGTACAGCACCGTTTACGGTGAAAACGTCGTGCTCAATATTATCGACGGTGCGGCACCCGACAAGGTGGTCCGCCAAGCCATGAAGCCCGCTAACGACAAATCATGGAAATGCGACATCGATGTTCCTGCCAAAGCAGGACAAATCGATTATTACTATAACATTGAGCGTGACGGCAAGGAGGTGCGACACGAGTGGATGGTCATTCCCCATCGTCTGGACCTAAATGCCTCCAAGGCAACAAAATACATCACCTATGACCATTGGAACGACCTGCCCGACGACAGCTACCTCTACAGTTCGGCATTTACCGACTGTGTAGCCCTGCGCAAGCATCAGGCGATGGCCAAGGCCAAATTTGCGACTTGCGTTCAACTCAAGGTGCGTGCACCGCAGCTAGGCACGGGCGAGACTCTGGGCGTTGTAGGCAACGAGCCCGCCTTAGGCGACTGGAACGAGGCCAAGGCCCTCAAGATGACCGAGCACAACCACAACGAGTGGGTCATCACTCTTGATGCTAACGCATTCAAGAAAGCGATGATTGAGTTTAAGTTTGTCATTGTGGGCGGCAAGGGTAAACCCGTCATTTGGGAGACAGGCGACAACCGCACGGTTCTGCTACCCGTTGTCAAGGACGGAGAGCACATCGTCTATGAGCTGCAGCAGGCTTATTTCCCGCTCTACCCCATCAAGTTGGCCGGAACTGTGGTTCCCATCTTCTCGTTGCGCAGCGAGGGCAGCTTCGGCGTGGGCGACTTTGGCGACCTCAAGCTCATGGTGGACTGGGTAGCCAGCACGGGACAGCGCGCCCTGCAGGTGTTGCCCATTAACGACACCACCATCACCCACACCTGGAGCGACAGCTACCCTTACAACAGCATCAGCATTTATGCCCTGCATCCGCAATACATGGATTTGCGTCAGCTTCCCAAACTGGCCGACAAGAAACGTGCCGCCGAGTTTGAGAAATTGCGCAAGGAACTGAACGCGCTGCCGCAGATCGACTATGAGCGTGTGAACAACGCCAAGCGCGAGTACATGAAGCTGTTGTTTGAGCAGGAGGGCTCTCAGGTGCTCAAGAGCGATGAGTTCAAGGCATTCTTTACCGCCAACGAGGATTGGCTGGTACCCTATGCTGCCTTCAGCCACTACCGCGACCTGTATGGCACGGCAAGTTTCAGCCAGTGGCCCGACCACCACACGCTCGATAAAGAGGAGCGCGCTGCCATGGCCAATCCCCGCACCAAGCTGTACAAGGAGGCAAGCCTGTGGTACTATGTGCAGTTCTACCTCGACAAACAGATGCGTGGTGCCCATGAGTATGCCCAGGGCAAGCACGTCATCCTCAAGGGTGACATCCCCATCGGCATCAGCCGCGACAGCGTTGAGGCATGGGTAGAGCCCAAGTACTTCAACCTCAATGGCCAGGCGGGTGCTCCACCCGATGCATTCTCGACCAACGGCCAGAATTGGGGCTTCCCAACCTATAACTGGGACGTGATGCTTGCTGATGGCTGCCAGTGGTGGGTAAAGCGTTTCCGCAAGATGTCACAGTACTTTGACGCTTACCGCATCGACCACGTGCTAGGCTTCTTCCGCATTTGGGAGATTCCCATCGACGCCGTACATGGATTGCTTGGCCAGTTCTCTCCCTCACAGGGTATGAGCGCCCAGGAAATCCGGAGCTACGGCCTGAATTTCCAGGAAGAGCTGATGACCAAGCCCTTCATTGCCGACTGGGTACTGGACCGCGTCTTTGGCAAGTGGGCCGACACCGTGCGTGAGAAATATGTCGAGCGCGTGCATGACGACATCTACCGCATGAAACCCGAGTATGACACCCAGCGCAAGGTGGAAGCAGCTTTCCTTGGTAAGAACAGCGAGGATGACCTGTGGATACGCGATGGCTTGTATGCCCTCATCAGCGACGTGCTATTCGTGCGTGACCGCAAGAATCCCGCCCTGTACCACCCGCGCATCTCGGTGCAGTTCGACTTTGTCTATGAGGCACTCTACGATAACGACAAGGCTGCCTTCAACAAGCTCTATAACGAGTATTTCTACCACCGCAACAACGACTTCTGGTACCACGAGGCGATGAAGAAACTGCCCAAACTGGTGCAGGCAACCCGCATGCTCGTGTGTGCCGAGGACTTGGGCATGGTGCCCGATTGTGTGGCATGGGTAATGAACGAGTTACGTATCCTGAGCCTCGAGATCCAGTCGATGCCCAAGGACAACCACATCAAGTTCGGCAACCTGAACGCCAATCCTTATCGCAGCGTGGCCACCATCTCGACCCACGATATGCCCACGTTGAGGCAATGGTGGGACGAGGACTGGGACCGCACCCAGGAGTACTACAACTCGGCACTGTGGAGAGGAGACGCCGCTCCTCATCCGCTGCCCGGTTGGTTGGCCGACGACATCGTGCGCGCCCATCTCACCTGTCCGTCGATGCTTTGCCTGCTCTCATTGCAGGATTGGCTCGCTATCGATGAGAAACTGCGCCTGGCCGATGCTGATGCCGAGCGCATCAACATCCCCGCCAATCCCCGCCACTACTGGCGCTACCGCATGCACATGACCATCGAGCAACTGATGAAGGCCGACGAGTTCAACGGCCGCCTGAAAGACCTTATCTCTCAAAGCGGACGATAATGAAAAAACTCATTTTACTGGTCACGATAATCATGGCATTACTCGTACCACAATCCATCAGCGCACGCACTGGGGTCAACTATAGCCCCAGCGCGAGCGCTTTTTCTGTTGAGACCAACGATGATGCCCAGCAAGTAAAACTGCGCATCTACAAGGACGGACTGGGCGGCAAACCCGTCAAGACCGTCAACATGAAGCGCGACAAGGCTGGCATGTGGCAGGCTACCGTCAAGGGCGACCTGAAAGGCAAGTTCTACACCTTTGACGTGAAATATGGCGGCAAGTTCCGTGGCGAGTGTCCGGGTATTTGGGCCACTGCCGTGGGCGTGAATGGCAAGCGAGGCGCCATCATCGATATGGGGGCAACCAATCCTGCCGGCTGGCAAGCCGACAAGCGGCCCAGCATTGCAGCCAAGGACCTGATCCTTTACGAGATGCACCACCGTGATTTCTCGATAGATGAGTCGGGTGGATTTATCAACAAGGGAAAATTCCTTGCCTTGACCGAGCCTCGCGCCATCGAGCACCTGAAGGCGCTAGGCGTGAACGCGGTGCACATCCTGCCGTCGTTTGATTATGCCTCGGTGAATGAGACCCGACTGAATGAACCGCAGTACAACTGGGGCTATGACCCGGTGAACTACAACGTGCCCGAGGGCGGCTACTCTACCGACCCTTACAAGCCCGAGGTGCGTATCAACGAGTTCAAACAGATGGTTCAGGCACTCCATAATGCTGGAATTAAAATTATCCTCGACGTGGTGTACAACCACACTTGGAATATTGACGAGAGCAACTTCCAGCTGACACGTCCCGACTACTTCTACCGCAAGAACGCCGACGGCTCTTACAGTAACGGCAGCGGTTGCGGTAACGAGACGGCCAGCGAGCGTGAAGGTATGCGCAATTTCATGGTTGAAAGCGTGAAATATTGGGTGGATGAATACCACATCGACGGCTTCCGATTTGACCTGATGGGTGTGCATGACATCGAGACGATGAATGCCATCCGAACAGCCGTTCCTCAAGACATCTTCATCTATGGCGAGGGATGGAGCGCCGGCAGTTGCGCTTACTCAGGAGAGCTGGCCATGAAGGCCAACATCAACAAGATGCCGGGTATCGCCGCCTTCAGCGACGAGATGCGCGACGCGTTGCGCGGCCCGTGGGACAGCAATAGCAAGGCTGCCTTCCTGGGCGGTGTGAAGGGCAACGAGGAGAGCCTCAAGTTTGGTATCGTGGGCGCTATCCAGCACCCGGGTGTGGACTACAGCAAGGTGAACTACAGCAAGGCACCCTACGCTAATGAGCCCACCCAGATGATTGCCTACGTCAGCTGCCATGACGACATGTGCCTTGTTGACCGCCTGCGCGCAAGCGTCAAGGGGGTCACCACCGAGGAGCTCATTCGCCTTGACCTGCTGGCTCAGACCGTAGTCATGACTTCACAGGGTGTACCATTCATGCTCAGCGGCGAGGAGATGCTGCGTGACAAGAAGGGTGTCCACAACAGTTATGAGAGTCCCGACTGCATCAATCACCTGGATTGGGACAACTTGGAACGCTATCCTCAAGTGATGGAGTATTACAAGAATCTGATTGTCCTGCGTAAGGCACATCCCGCCTTCCACATGGGTAGTGCTGACATGGTGCGCCGCAACCTCGACTTCCTGCCCACCGAAAACTGCCTCGTGGCCTACCACATTAATGGCCATGGTGTGCCCGGTGAACAGTGGGGCGACATCTATGTGGCCTTCAATTCCCACAAGCGCGCCCGCACCATCGAAATTCCCGAGGGCACCTATACCGTCGTGTGCCGCAACATCGCTTGCAACGCAGATGGCTTAGCCACTGTCAAGGGCGGCAAGGTCACCATCCCCGCCCAAAGCGCCCTCATCCTCCACAATTAACACATGCGTGTGATTAGTGATTAGTGATTAGAGAAATATTACTTCTTCAGATGGAATATCAATTTGAGAAATTAAATGCATGGCAAGAATCCAGAAAGATGGTAATTGCTATCTATCAGCTTTTAAAGAAGTTCCCAAATGAGGAGCGATTTGCGCTTTGTGACCAGTTGCGCCGTGCTGCGATTTCAGTACCATCTAATATTGCTGAAGGCAATGGTAGGATAGCCATTAAGGAACAAATCCATTTCATTGAAATAGCTTATGGATCTGTAATGGAGGTTTATTGCAATCTGCAACTAGCTCTTGATCTCGGTTATATTTCAGATGAGGATTTCAGGGAAATAAAGCCCCTCATTTACAACACATCAAAATTGATTAGCGGTTTGCGTTCAAGCAAAACCAATCAACTACCCCACTAATCTATAACCTCTAATCACTAATCAACAAAAAAGGAGAGCAGCTGCTCTCCTTTTTTGTTTTAAAACTGGTTCTCGACGATGTCGGTAAGGACATCGGTAAGTGAGAGGCCCGCGGCACGCACTTGCTGAGGAATGAAACTCGTCTCGGTCATACCGGGAGTAGTATTGATCTCCAGCAGGTTGATGTGGTCAGTACCATCAGGGTTCTTTGTAATAATGTAGTCAATGCGGATGATGCCGTTGCAGTGCAGGATGTCATAGATGCGCGATGTTTCCTCTTGCAGCGCTGTTGTCAACTCATCGCTGATTCGCGCCGGTGTAATCTCATCGACCTGACCGTTATACTTGGCATCATAGTCAAAGAACTCATTATCGGTCACCACTTCGGTAACGGGGAACACAACCGACTTGTCGCGTGTCTTGTAGCAACCCACGGTGACCTCGGTGCCATCAAGGAAACGCTCTATCATCACGTTATCACACTGCTTGAATGCAAACTCCATGGCTTCGTCCAACTGGTCACAACTTTTCACCTTAGTCACGCCGAAACTCGAGCCGTCGGCAGTTGGCTTAACAAAACAGGGCATGCCCAGATAGGCTTCCACCTTCTCGGCGGTCCAGCCATGAGGCACACCGCGACGCACTTGAATGCTATCGGGCACCGAGCAACCGAATGCCTTCAGGTAGTTGTTCAACGCGAACTTGTGGAACGTCAGCGCCTCGACTAGCACATTACAGGTCGAGTAAGGCAGGTTGATGAGGTCAAAGTAGCCTTGCAGGATACCGTTCTCGCCAGGGGTGCCATGGATAGTGATGTAGGCGTAGTCAAAACGCACTTTCTCTCCCTGGTACATAAACGAGAAGTCGTTACGGTCGATGGGGGCAGTTCCGCCCTCAGGAAGATTCACATGCCAGTCCTGGAATCGCAGAACGGCGATAAATACGTTGTAACGGTTGTGATCGAAGGCTTTATAAAGGCCTTGAGCCGAGCGCAAGGACACCTCGTGCTCTGATGAGTCGCCACCACACACGATGGCTATGGTTTTTCTCTCTGAGTTCATTATCAATTTCGTTTATATAGGACATAGCCCAAAAATCGGGGACAAAAGTACATAAAATAGTGGATTTTTTGTGTACTTTTGTGGCAAAATCTCAATCGTTATGGATATTAAAAAACTTTACGCTTTTTATCAGCAACATCCTGTCGTCACTACCGACAGCCGTGATTGCCCCGAGGGCAGCATTTTCATCGCATTAAAAGGTGACCTGTTTGACGGCAACAAATTTGCAGTCCAGGCACTCGAAAAGGGCTGTGCCCTAGCCGTGGTCGACGACGAGCAGGTATTTAACAACTATCATGGTGACAAGCAAATGGTGCTCGCACCCAACGCCTTGCAAGCCTATAAAGACCTGGCGAGGGAGCATCGGCGCCAGTTTGACATCCCCGTCATCGGTATCACCGGCACCAACGGCAAGACCACGACTAAGGAACTGCTGCGTGCCGTCCTCGCCGAGAAATATAACGTGATGGCGACCGAGGGTAACTTCAATAATGACGTAGGTGTACCCAAGACACTGCTGCGTCTCGCCCCCGAGCACGAGATCGCCGTCGTTGAGATGGGCGCCAGCCACCCGGGTGACATTAAGACGCTTGTCGAAACCGCTGAGCCTACCTGCGGATTGATTACCAATGTGGGCAAAGCACACCTTCAAGGCTTTGGCTCGTTGGAAGGCGTCATCCATACTAAGGGCGAACTCTATGACAACCTCGCCAGCCGTGAGGGAAGCATCATCTTCATCAACGCCGATAACGAGCATCTGATGGGCATCCTGCCCCAAGGTCAGCGCGCCGAGCTCTACACCCGCCAAACGGGTAACAACAAGGCACGCGTTTGTGGCGAGGTCATCGCTTGTGATCCTTTCCTGAGGTTGCGCTGGCGAGAAGGCGACGACAACTGGCACGAAGTGACGACCCACCTCATCGGCAGCTACAACCTTGACAACGCGCTCGCCGCCGTCACCGTGGGACTGCACTTCGGCGTGGCACCCGAGCAAATCTGTTATGCGCTCGAAAACTACGTGCCCTCCAATAACCGTTCACAACTCACCGAGACAACTCACAACCACCTCATCGTCGATGCCTACAATGCCAACCCCACTTCGATGGCAGCAGCGCTCGACAACTTCAGCGTGATGCAGGTCGCCCCCAAGATGGCTATCCTGGGTGAGATGCGCGAGTTGGGTGACAGCAGCCACGAGGAACACGTCCGCGTGGTGGAGAAATTGAAACAATGCCCCTTTGACACGGTATGGCTCGTGGGCAAAGAGTTTGCCGACATTGACTGCCCCTACCGCAAATTTGCCGATGTCGAACAGGTCAAAGCTGCCATTACCGCCAACCGCCCCGAGGGCTACTACATCCTCATCAAGGGCTCTAACGGCACTAAGTTGTTCCAACTTCCCGAACTATTATAATTGAATAACCACTTAAAAACGACCGAAATAATGAAAAAACTATTGTTGATGATAGCGGTGGTGCTCACCGGAATGCTCACCGTCCAAGCTGCAGTCAAGATTGACCGCATCGAGCCCACCAACTGGTATGTGGGCATGAAAAATCCCAGTGTGCAACTTATGGTCTATGGTGAGGGCATCCGTGACGCCGAGGTAACAATCGACTACGCTGGCGTCACCATCGACAGCCTGGTGCGCCTTGACTCACCTAACTACCTGCTCATATATCTGAACACCCGTGGCGCACAACCCGGCACGATGGACATCACATTCAAGCAGGGCCGCAGCAAGAAAAAAGTGAAATATGACCTGCTGGCACGCGAGATGAGTGGCGACAAGCGACAGGGCTTCACTAACGCCGATGTGCTCTACATGCTCATGCCCGACCGTTTTGCCGACGGCAACCCTGCCAACAACCAGCTAGCTGGGATGGAAGCCTACAAGAACGACCGCACGCAGCCCAGCCTGCGCCACGGTGGCGACATTGAGGGCATTCGCCAGCACCTGGATTATTTTAACCAATTGGGCGTCACGGCCCTGTGGTTCACCCCCGTGCTGGAGAACAATTCGCCTGACGGCCATGGCCACTCGACCTATCACGGCTATGCCACCACCAACTACTATAAAGTGGACCCGCGCTTTGGCACCAACGAGGAATACCGTCGCCTGGTCGATGAGGCCCATGCTCATGGCCTTAAGGTGGTGATGGACATGATTTTTAACCACTGCGGCGCTCACCATCCCTGGCTAAAAGATATGCCTAGCCATGACTGGTTCAATCAGCCCGACTACAAGAACAACTACCTGCAGACGAGTTATAAGCTCACACCCGTCATGGATCCCTATGCCAGCGAGATTGACCTCAAGGAGACAGTCGAAGGCTGGTTCGTTCCCTCGATGCCCGACTTGAACCACCATAACGTCCACGTGATGAACTATCTGATCCAGAACAGCATCTGGTGGATTGAGACCGTGGGAATTGACGGCATCCGCATGGACACCTACCCCTATGCCTACGCCGACGCGATGGCACGTTGGATGAAGACCCTCGATGCCGAGTACCCCAACTTCAACGTCGTGGGTGAGACCTGGGTGGAGCATCCTGCCTATACCGCCGCTTGGCAAAAAGGAAACAAGGTAGGTAAGCCCGAGAGCTACCTGCCCACGGTGATGGATTTCTCATTCTATGAGAAAGTCGATAGCGCCAAGAAGGAGGAAACCGACGGCTGGTGGCGTGGCTACAACCGCGTTTACAACAGCCTGTGCTTTGACTACCTCTACCCCAACCCGTCGAGCGTGATGGCGTTTATCGAAAACCACGACACCGACCGCTTCCTGGGCAACGGCAAGGACATGGCAGCCCTCAAGCAGGCGCTAGCCCTGCTGCTGACCATCAAGCGCATTCCGCAGCTTTATTACGGTACCGAAGTGCTCATGAACGGCACTAAAGAAATCACCGACGGCAACGTGCGCAAGGACTTCCCTGGTGGTTTCCCTGGCGACAAGCAAAACGCGTTCACCGCCGAGGGGCGCACTCCCGAACAGAATGAAATGTTCAACTGGCTGAGTGCCCTGCTGCACTGGCGCAACGGCAACGAGACCATCATACGAGGCTATCAAACCCAGTTCATCCCCTGGAAGGGCGTGTATGTAGTTACCCGCCGCTGGCACCGCAATACCGTGATGACTATCATCAATGGTACCACAAAACCCGCCACGCTCGAAGTAAACCGCTATGCCGAGCTGTTTGAGGGCGACAATCGCATGGCCACCGACGTCATCACCGGCAAGCAGTATGACCTGTCCAGCAACGTGCCGTTAGAGCCACGCGCAACGCTCGTGCTGGAATTCTGATAAAACCTTGAAATTGTCGTCATCAAGAACAAAAAGATATATCCTGTAGGAACATATATTATCCAGAATTTAATCATTGTTCTCTTGCAAAACTGTGGTTTAAGAATTAACTTTGCAGTCAATAAGAGAAAACGTCCTAGGGAATGAATAAACTATACAGATATTATCGACGTGGACGCCACCCAAAGGGATTCTGGGGCGGACGAGTCTTAACGGCCATGAACGGCAAGGAACATGCCGCCATGCCTGAATGGGCTTTGGCCGAACTTGAAGTCAACCCTGGAGACCATGTGCTGGACATCGGTTGTGGTGGCGGTGCAAATATTGACCGCATATTGACCAAATGCCCCAAATGCACGGTCAGAGGCATCGATTTATCAAAGAAGTCGCTGGAATACACCACCGAATTGAATTATAGAGCCGTCAAGGATGGACAATGTTTCGTCATTGGCGGCAGCGCGACTCAATTACCGCTTGCCAAGGACAGTTATAACATCGTGATGGCCTTTGAGACCATCTACTATTGGCCCACCATAAAAATGGGCTTTTCTGAGGCCTTGAGGGTGCTGAAACCTGGCGGAACATTTATAGTTGCAAATGAGCTTGACGGCGAGGGCCAAGAATACCGCGATATGGAGAGACGCATCGGTGGCATTCGCATTTATACTATCGACGATATCGAACAGGAACTCAAAGAACTGGGATTTACCGATATCAACTCCCGCCACGACGAGAAGCGTCGCTTCATCTGCGTCATGGCAAAAAAGCCAAACAAGGATTAACCCAGCAACAAGGTATCAGAACAAATTAAAACGTGGCAACGGAGATCATTCTCTGTTGCCACGTTTTCTTTAACACTTACCCTTGTTGTGGTTATTCGACGAAGTGTTTAAGCTCATACAGGGCCGGCAAGGCCTTTCCTGTCGCATGATCCCACAAGCCCGCGTTGTACCAGTTATCATTCACGTGCAGGACGCTCCAATAGTTACCGCCCAACCCATACTCGTTGGCCTCGGGGAACCACCAGAACAGGCCTTTCACCTTGTCGTACGGCTTGAGTTTCGCGATGAGGTCAGACGTGAACTTGCGCTGTCCCTCATAAGTGATGGGCCATGTTGACGATAGGTCATAGTCACCCGAAATGGCATAATGGTAACAGTAACCCGTCTCCACAATCATGATGTCCTTGTCCTGATAAGCGTTGGACACGCTGTTGAGGGCATTGGCCAAAGTTGCCAAATCGCCATGGAAGTAGGGATAGTAACTCAACCCGATGATGTCATAGTCCACCTGCTTGTTCCTCATCTTGTTATAGAAATTGAGCAGGATGTTGACCTTGGCTACGCGCTCGGTGTGTAAGATAATCTTAGCATTGGGGCATTCCTCACGGCAAGCGCGACCAGCGGCTTTAAGCAAGTTGGTGAAACGGTCCCAGTTGTCATCACTGCCCATGTAGCATTTCTTGAGATTGGCAGCCGGAGTGCCCACTGGTCCCCACAACATACCGTAACTGATCTCGTTACCCGTTTGGATATAATCGGGTGTCGCACCCGCTGCCTTGAGTTCACGCAGGCAGTCACGGGTGTATTCATACACCTTTTGTGTCAATGCCTCGTCATCCAGGTTGGCCCACTCGGCAGGCGTATACTGCTTGACCGGATCGGCCCAACTGTCGCTATAATGGAAATCGAGCATAAACTTCATGCCGGCAGCCTTGATGCGGCGACCCAGCACCTTTACAGTGTCCAAATTCTGAATCACGCCCTGGCCTCTATCGGTATTAGAGGCGTTCTCGGGATTGACGAACAGTCGCACACGAGCAGCGTTCCAACCCTGTTGTTTGACCCAAGTGATCACGTCATTGATGCGCTGGTTATTGATGTCACGGTAATAGGCCGAGGTCACGCCGTAGCCCAGCGCCATGCGCTGGTGGGCCTCATATTTGGTCAACATGGAGATGTCGCCACCCACAACTGGGCCATCAGGCTCCTCACCGCCCCTCAGGATGATGTCTATCACGGTATTTATATCGTTGATATTGATCTCGCCATCACCATCCACATCGCCAGTTAGGTCGGCGCTGTCCGACAAGATAAAATCAATGACCATGTTAATGTCGCTGATTGTGACCTCACCATCGTTATTCACATCGCCACGCACAGCAGCGATTGCGCTCACATTGGTCAAAACCATCGCAAGCGCCATGCTAATACTTAAAACAATCCTTCTCATCGTCTAGATGCTTATGAGGCCAACATGGCTTCAATCACGGCAGTCACGTCACTGATGTTGATTTCGCCGTCGCGATTCACATCACACCTGGGATTAGTCGTGGATCCCATGAGGATAGCGTCAATAATCGCATTGATATCCGAGATGTTCACCTCGCCATCGCCATTGACGTCACCTACAATGTCAGTACCACCCTCGAGACTGGCCAGATAGGTTTCGGTCACATCATTCACATTGTACTTGTTAGTCTGTGTGGTCACCTCAAACACTGACGAGTGTCTCACGTCGGTCACGTCAACCGTCTGCATGTTGCTAGGGCCTTGATTAAACACAAAGTTCATGCAATAGTCCTTGCCCGTAATCATGTACTTGCAGTAGTAGAACTTCACGCCATTTACCGTCTTGTAATCGGTGATGCTCTGGCCTGGCCAATTACCGTTGAACTGCCTGTTGGTAGGCGAATCCCAGGTGTAGAAGTTCACTACCGACCAGTTGTTGGGAGCCACGGTGGGATCCTTGAGGTATACAGTAATCTCATAGGGCTCAAACACGCTGGTGTCGATGATATAGTTGCGGGTAATCACTCCACTCACGGCGCCGTTGATAAGCAGACCCACCTTGAGGGTCCTGGTGCCGTTAATATTGATAGTGGCACCATCGTTGACCTTGGTACCATTGCTAGCGGTGGGCTCGCTGCCATCAAGGGTATAGACCAGGCGGGCGCCATCGGTCTGGCTCACGGCAGTAAGTTTCACGTCAAATGCCTCGTTATACTCGCCACTGGGAACGCTGGCCCAAGCCGTCTCGGTGTTCTTGCTCAAGGCCAGACGATAATTGGTGCCGCTAAGCACCACAACATAGGTGGCAGGGATTTCATAGGCGGTGCTACCCATAGCGGCCATCAGCGTGCCACGGGTACCCACGGTACGTTGCACATAGTAGTTGCTCGATGCATTATTGGCCTGGTTGAAGCTGGTGCTCTGGTTGTGGATACCGGCCAGTTGGCGGGCATAAATCATCTGCTTAATGGGCTCCTTATATTCAATCCAGTGCTTGAGGAACACACAGGGTGTGCCGGGCATCGAGAGCAGGTAAGCGTTAGCGGCCTCCACGTTGTTGCGGATGGGGTCTTGCTGATTACCGGCATCGCGGTATTCGGTATCGTGGTTCTCGATAAAGGTAACCGCATAGCGGCAATAGTTCGTTTCCCTGCACAGGCCCTTATTGGCACTGGTGCCCAGGTTAGTCCATCGGTTGTTGTTAGCCGCATCGCGGATGACGTAACGGAAGGGGAAGTCAAAGGCGGCACTTTGCACAACGCCATCCACCTTAGTGCCGTCGATCCAGTTTTTCACTGTCGTCTGATTGCCATCCCAGAACTCGCCTACCGAGTATTGTGCATTGACATCAGAATTATACATACCAGTAAAAGAAGCGGCATAACCCTTAGTCATATCATAACGGAAACCCGTGTAACCCAGGTCGTCGAGCAACATTCTCAAGTAGGCTTTAACGATGTTCTGCACATTAGTGCTCTTATGGTCCAAGTCACGCATGCCGCCCCAGTCCTCACCGGTGTCGTTATTGTTGCTCAGCGACTTGCCGTTCTGGTTGGCCCAGTTCAGCGTGGCTCCGCCGTCATCGTTCTTGCAGATATCGGTAGAAAGCATTTTGTAGGTCACCCCTTTATACACCTCGGTGGGGAAGGTCACCCAGTCGTTGATAGTCTTGCGGTGATTGACCACCACATCGGCGATGGTACCGATGTTCTTATTCTTGAAGGTGTTGATCATTGAGCGCAGCTGTGACTCATTGCCAAACGAGCTGTTATAGTCGGTGAACCAGTACAGGTCATCATAGCCCATTGACGTTCCGCCACCAGTGTTGGCGCTCTGGGGAATCCACACGAGCTTGAAAAACTCGGCCAGCTCATCGGCTTGTGATTCGAGTTTGGTCCAACGGGAATCGGAATAGGAATTCCAATAAAAGCCTTGCAACATCACGCCATCATAGCGTGAAGGCCAGCCTTGAGCCAGCATCAGCAATGGCAACATCACTACAAGTGCACTAGTAACAATCTTTTTCATAGTCAGTATATTTTAGTGGTTATTTTCCTCACAAAATTAGTGCAAGTCAAGCACAAAAGCAAAAAAAAAGTTGATTTTGTTGAATCGCTACCTAATTTATGCAAATTTAGCCATATATCCTCAGCGTCAACAGCGCTACCGCCATAATGCATAGAATAATTACGTGTAATCGCTTACAACTACATGATAACCTGGTAGAGCAATTAAAAAGGCGGCTCCCAAGAGTATGGGAACCGCCTTGATTCATCTGCTGATTTCAGCAAGAGTAATTTTCATTACTTGATCACCTTTGCAGCGCTGCGGCTACCGTCGGTGTAGGTGGTCACAATGAGGGTGAGACCATTGATCTCGTTCACCTCCTGGCCCATGATGTTGTAGTAGCGAACGCTAGAAGCAATCTTCTTAACGTCGTTGCTCAGCTCATCAACGCCACCATTATCCTTGGTCACAACCAGCGTGTTAGCCTCAAGATTCACCTCCAGGTTATAGGTACCGGCGGGAATCTTAAAGCTGTTCTGCTGACCGAAGGGAGCCAGACCAATTTCGATGCCGAACTGATCCTCACTCAGGAGGTAGTCGTTCTCAAGAGCACCCAGGCGATAAGCTGCGATGCCTGACCAATCGTCGGCGTTCTCAGCAAGCTTGGAGGTGAAAGCAAAGTAGCTGTAGCCAATACCGTCGGCCTCGTCGATGTTAGCGCCATCGGTAGTGATGGTTGCGGTGAAGACGTTCTCGTCCTCAGTCTCCATGGGCACGCCCACGTTGGGAGCCCAACCGTTGCCGTTAGCCTCACCCAGTACATACAACTCACCGGTGCGGGGGTCGAAGCTGCCGCTCTTCACATAGCTGTAACCAACCTCGTTGCCCTCGGGATTGAAGGTGAAGGTCACATCATAGAGGCCAGCCTCTTCAACCTCAACAACTACGTTGTCGTTGGGCCATGCATTACCCCAGTCGCGGTTACCAACCACCTTGAATGCCAATTCATTTCCTGCAAGCTGGCAGCCATACTTGGTCAGTGCGAAGGTGCCATCGGCCAACTTAACCATGTCATTGTCAGCATTGCTGGGATCCCACTCGGTACCAAATACCGATGCGGGAGTACCTGCTACGGTATAGGTGTCGATGATGATGGGATCCTGATGACCCTCAATCTTGAACTTAAGGATAGCGGGGTTGAAAGTAAATACATACACGCTACCGGTACCGGTGAACTTGTAGGACTTGTCACCACCCTGAGGGGTAGATACCCACTGGTCAACACCAACCTCAACATCGCTGCCCGAGGGGCCATAGCGATAGTTAGCATTGAACACGTCCCAGTTTGAGTCAAGGCCACTGGCAAACACAAACCAAACAGAACCGTTGATGGTAGCACTATAGCTGTAAGTACCGTTACCATTGTCGGTCATCTCGACACCGTTTCCCGGATCCCAGTTTCCAAAGGGATCGTTTCCCACGATGTAGTAAGCCGCCTGGGATGAGAAGGCGAACATTACAACCATTGCAAAAAGAGTAAAGAATTTTTTCATACCTTAATTAAATAAATTGGTTAATAACTAATATAATAATGTGAAACTTTCCAATTTTGAAAAAAACGACTGATTGCCGTCCGCCAATCGGTGGGCAGCAACCAGTCGTCTTATGTTCAATCGATAGGCATTACTGAGCAATGAAATAGTACCTGCCCAAAATGTCGTTGAAGATCACGTTGTAGGTGCCTGCAGCAACGGGAATGTTAGGACCGTTGTTCACACCAGCACCCACGGGGAACGTTGATGAGCCCCAGTTATTGTTCCAGCCTGCATCGGCAGCAAACTTCAGCTCGGTATCGGTAGCATAGGTCGCACCCTTGATGATCCAGTCGTGGTTCTCAACCACGCTGCTCATGCGCGACATGAGTGTGCCACCGGGGTTCCAATCCTGATAGTCACCAGGCATACCCATGATGTTGAATACACCAACAGCACCAGTGTACTTGGTGATGGTCACAACGTCATACTCCATGTCATAGACGATCTCATAGTAACCGTCCTCGTCCATCTTAATGTCGCTGCTGCCACCGTCATTCTTGACGAGGGCACCATCGCCCATACCCCACTGCTCATCCCAGTTGCCCGGGGTGTGGATGAGCTTGAAGCCCTGGCCAGCGGGGAAGTAGCCAATGTAAGACAGGATCGAGTAATTGTCCGATGCGGGATACATGGGAATGAGTGCCGTGCCAAGGGCGTCGGCAGCATTGCCCCACGAACCGTCACCGATGCATGAGCCAACGAGATACCACAGGTCGGGAGTACCCAGTTCCTTGATGGGCTCGAACTCAAACGTACGGTTCATCATGTCGAAGGTCAGACGATACTTGTCGGCACGAATGCTGGCGGGAATCATGAAGGCGAAGGCCACCTGGTCGTTGGCACCCTCAACAAAGTTACCCGTCAACTCGTTCTCACCGTTCACGGCATAACCGATGAAGTCACCACCCCAGAAACCATCAACACCAAGGTCCATGGTTTCCTGAGAATAGATCTTGAACCAGTTATCCTCACCAGTGGCGGGAACTACAACGGTGAACACGGGGTTAGCGTAAACGTCGCCGCCGCCGTTATCCAACTTGTAAGTCTCATCACAGGGAGTCCAGCCATTGCTGGTGCCCACATAGTAGTAAGCGCTCGAGATCTTAGGAGCATTGGGAATCACCTTCACGGGGAACTCGCCGCTCATAATGGTAGTAGCGGTGGTGCCGTTTGACATCACGCTCTTCACGCGGGCAGTGAGCTCACGCACCTCGGGTGCCTGGCCAAACTGCTGAACCACGAACAACTGCAACTCTTTGGCATCCATAGTGCCATCCATGTTCAGCACGAAGGGTTGGTCATTCAAGTAGATGATATACTCGGGTTTGTAGGTCGTGTCATTGGAAGCGGGAGCGGTGATGTCACACACCTTGACCATCTCAATGTCAGCGGGCAATTGAGTGAAGTCAATCACATCAACAGGAGCCACCGAGCCCGTGCCAAATGTCACAGCTTCGCCCTGAGGATTACTCTGGGGGTTAGCCCAGTCCTTGAAATCCTCGGTACAACTTGCCAGCAACATGGTCATTGCGGCAATATATAAAAACTTCTTCATAATAACTGTTTGTCGTTGTTATATCTAATAGGGCGGGCTATTGCCTGCGGGTTCTAGCCCGCCCGGTCGAATGGTTGATAATTACTCTACCGCAACAAAGTTGTAGATACCAAGGATATCGTTGAAGAACACATTGTAGGTACCGGCCCTGACGGGAATGTTGGGACCTCCATTAGTACCAACGCCATAGGGGAAGTCTGTTGCACCCCAGTTCACATCCCAAGCATTGTCGGCTGCGAACTTGAGCTCTGTGTCGTCATAGGTCACTCTCATCAAGTACCAGTCATGGTTCTCGACGGCGGTGCTCATGGCGTTCATCACGTTCTCGCCAGTGTTCCAATCCTGATATGCACCAGGCATAGCAATCATGGTGTAAACACCAACAGCACCGTCATAGGGCTCGATAAGGAGCTCATCGGTAGCGGTGTTGAGCGTGATGCGGTAGTAACCGTCAGCCTCAAGCTTAAAGTCACTGCTACCGCCATCATTCTTCACGGGAGCGCCATCGCTGCCCATACCCCACTGGTCATCCCAGCTGCCGGGCACCTTAATGAGCTTGAAGCCCTGGTCGGCGTGGAAGTAGCCAATGTACTGGATCTCACCCTGGCCGGTGCGTGCGTCATACTCATTGCCCATGATGGGATACATCGGGATCAAGCCACCGGTAGCAACGCCACCAGCGCTGTTGTCCCAGCTAGCAGAACCGATCTCGTTACCAACGAGGTACCAGATCTCGATGGGAGCGTCGGCGAGCTCGATGTAGTAAGGATTTACCTCCAGGGAAACCACGTTAGAGACGATGGTCTCGGCACCGGGAGTGGAAGCCTTACAACGAACATAAACAGTCTGCTTCTCGGGAACTTCACCCTCGCCCCAATGGCAAATGTTGATCAGGGCCTTGGCCAATTCAACGGCCGACATATTACCCGAGCACGATCCATACACCGTGGGCAGGATAGCATAGTCGGCGATGGTGGCGCCAGTCTCGTCGAGAGCGGCCTCATCAGTGGATACACTCCATCTGTCGCTGTAGGGAGAAACCTCGAGCTGATACTCTACCGCTGCGGGCCAGCCACCATAATCGGGCTGTGACCAAGCAAAGGGGATACCAACAGACTCAGCCAGGTCAACCAGCGTGTTCACGGGGTTGTTGAGCGTGAATGTGGTAGGCTGCACCAGCGTGGGGTTAGAATCGCGGTCATCCTCGCATGCCGTGAACACGAGTGCCATGCTCAGCAGCATCAGTGATGATAAAAATATCTTTTTCATTTTCTTATTGTCATTATTAAATGTTAGACATTACTGTAGCATCAATAACCGGGATTCTGTTGCAGCTTGGAGTTAGCAATCAGGTCATCGGTGGGGATGGCGAACACATTGCGGAAGGCCTCAAAGTCACGGCCAGCATAGGAACCGCCCTTCCATTGCCACTTGTAGTCGGTGGTGCCACCAAACTTGCCAAAGCGGATCAGGTCGACACGACGACGGCCCTCGAAGTAGAACTCACGGCCCCACTCGTCCAGGATCTGGTTGATGGTGTAAGACGTGCGCTGCGTGGCGTGTGCACGGCCACGGATGGCGTTGATGGCTGCAACAGCTTCAGCAGGTGCGGTGCCACCATTCATGCGGGTGAGTGCCTCAGCATAGTTCAGGTAAGCCTCAGCCACACGCATGTAGAACAGGTGTGAGTCGGCAAACGTGTTGTCACTACCCTTTGATCCATCACACTTGAAGTTGTTGAACTTGGCAGCGGCATAACCATACTTGAAGTTAGACTCATCCTCCACGTTCAGGAAGCGGCCCTCGGTCTCAAACAGGGCACGGTCATCACCAGCGGCCATAGCCACGGCATAGGCGTGCTCTGACGGAGCGTCATCGTTGGGGAAGAACAAACGGATCAACTCGGGACGGGCACGATTACCACCCCAAGTGCTGTTGTTGTACAGGCCGTTCACCTCAGTCTCATCATAGGGATAAGGATGAACATCGGCGTCAACGGTCGAGCAAATCAGGAAGTTGGTGCCCCCCCACGAGGTGGTGCGCAAACCGTCTTGGATGACGGGGAAGACAGCCTCATAGGCGGCGTCGGTCGTACCGTTGTCACCCATGAACAGCATCTGGTAAGCGGTGAACTCGCGGTAAACGCCATCTTTACCCTCGGCAGCATAGCCCTCGGTGTGCAGCTTGTAACCAGAATCCATCACCTTCTTGGCATAATTGGCAGCCTCTTGCCAGCGGGGAGTACCAGTGTAAACCTCGCTGTTCAGGTACAGACGTGACAGCAGCATCCAGGCAGCAGCCTTGTCGATGCGGCCATAACCGGTCTCACCATATTTCTTGGGCCTAGGATCATTCAGGACATAGGCATTGTCGGCGTCATTCTCACCAACGATAGCCTTAAGCTCGCTCTCGATGAACTCACACACCTGAGCACGGGTGTACTGCTCAGGATTCTCGCCCGAGATGGTAGTGGTGAAGGGGATGTTGCCGAATGCATCGGTCAACAGGTAGAACTGGAAGGCGCGCAGGAAGCGAACCTCAGCAGTCATCGTAGCATCATAGTCGGGGAACACGTCCAGATAGTGGTTACAGAAGGTAATGCCGATACAAAGGCCATAGTAGTAACCGCGCAGCATCGGGTGGCTAGCATCATAGGAATTGTGGCAATAGGATGCAATACCCTCATCACCCCAACCGCAGATGGCCTCGTCGGTGGTCAACTCGTTAGAGTTCCACATCTGACGGTACTTGTGCTGGAAACCTCCGTCCAGACCGTCAACGTCAACGTTGTCGTCACCACCGTTGTTACCCGAGGTGGCAAACACCGAATAGCACTTGTTGAACAACTGCTCGGGAGTGACATCGCTCTGCAATGCAGGATCGATAGGCTCCACATCCAGGTCGTTGACACATGACGTGAATCCGCCCGCAATCAACAGAGCCACAGCAGCAAATTGTATATATTTGAAAAACTTATTCATAGTTCCAATATAGATTAAATGTGTCGATAATTAGAAGTTCAGGCTCAGACCTAGGATGAATGAGATGGGACGCGGGAAAATGTCGCCACCGATACCACCGAAGACCTCAGGATCAATGCCATCATACTTGGTAATGCAGAACACGTTGCTCACCGTACCATAGAGACGGCCACCAACACCGTGGTAGTTGCCATGCTTGAACAGGTTGTTGAAGCTGTAACCCAGGGTGATGTTGTCACACTTCAGGAACGAAGCGTTCTGTACCCAATAGTCGCTGAAGATGGTCTCGTTGTCATAGGTCTGCCAACCCATCTCGACCGACTTGCGGGGACGGTTGTTCAGATAGAAACCTGAAACCTCCTCAAACACTGCGGCGGGACTCACGTTGTGATAGCCCTGCATCACGTTGTTGAACATGTAGTTGCCAATGCTGGCACGCAGGCTGAAGCCGAAGTCCCAGTTCTTCCAATCCAGGCGTGAAGCCAGGCCCATGGTCACGGGAGCCCAAGGTGACTTGTAGAGGTACTTGTCAGACTCGCTGATCATACCGTCACCATTGCGGTCAACCACCTGGCCCTCGATGGGCTTACCTGCCTGGTCATATACCTGCTGGTATACATAGAAGCTGTTAGAGGGATAACCCACAACGTGTGCCTGGGCAGGACCATTGATACCGATGCTACCAGTGGTTACAAAGTAGCTGGGATCCTCGCTGATGAGCTCAGTAACCTTGTTGCTGTTGTAGGTCAAGTTATAGTCGATGGTCCACAACAGGTCGGTCGTCGAGATGGCCTTCCAGTTCAACGAGAACTCGATACCAGTGTTACGCAACGAACCGATGTTCTTGTAGAACGCGTTGCGGAAGTTGGTCATGGCCGAGAAGGTGGCCCAGTTCAATAGGTCGGTGGTCTTGCGATAGTACCAGTCGATGCTACCGCTCAGGCGCTGGTTCATGATACCCCAGTCCAAACCGATGTTGGTCGTTGTGGTGGTCTCCCAAGTGAGGTCGGGATTGTAAACGTTGGGCTTAGCCTTGGAGCCGTCACCGGTAATGTCATAGAATGAACCTGCACTACCGTTGCTCATTACGTAGGTGGCAAAGTAGTTATAGTCGCCAATGCCTTCCTGCTGACCGGTCTTACCCCAACCGAGACGCAACTTGAGGTCGCTGAAGGCGCTCTCGTTCATGAAAGCCTCTTCTTTGATCTTCCATGCAAATGCTGCAGAGGGGAACAATGCCCAGTGCTTCTTGAAGCGTGATGAACCATCATCACGGATGGTGAAGGTGAACAAGTAGCGGTCAGCATAGGTGTAGTTCATACGACCAAAGAACGATACCAGATAGTTCTCGGTGCGGTAACCCAAACCATTCTGCTGGTAATAAGCAGCCTCGCCACGGATAGCGCCAGCCTTGCTGTCGCCCACATTGTAAGTGGCACCAGGAACCCACTCACCAGGAGTCACATTAAGTGCACCAGGAACGCCCCTGTCGGCTTCGATGAAGACGAGAGCAGAGTTTGCAGGATAAGTACCCCATGACTCGTTATACTCCTTGCGCCAGTTGTGTGACCACTCGTAACCAGCCATGATATCAAAGTGATGCTTATCGTTGAAGTCCTTGTAGTACTGAGCATAGGTACTCAACTGCAAGTTCTCCTTGGTCTGACGATAGTAGCTGGTGTTACCCCAGTAGTTCGAGGTATTGGAGATGTTGGCACTGATGTTGTGGCCATGACCACTAGTGAAGTCACCACCCAAGGTGAGGTGGAGCCTCAAGTCCTCAAAACCGTGGATCTTGTAATCGATGTCAGCACTGCCGATGAACGAGTGGGTCTTACCACTGTTGTCATGGTTGTCGAGCATAGCCACGGGGTTGTAAGGAGCGTTGGTGTTCTTGGTGTAGGGCCAAGCATCATCAGAACCATTCACCTGCATCCAGTCAAAGTAGCCACCCACGCCCGCATGCTTCGGGTCATTGCTGTAGATGGGCTGGGTCGGGTCCATGCGAACGGCATTACCCACAGCACCGGTGTCGGCCCAACGTGACTTGGTCCAAGCCATCTTTCCGTTCAGGTTGAAGGTCAGATGATCGTCAAACAACGAGGGGTTCAAGTTCAAAGCAACGGTGTAGCGCTTGAAGTCTGAAGTCTTCAAGATACCTTCCTGATCGGTGTAACCTGCCGATACACGGTAGGGCAAGAAAGTGCCCAGCGAACCAGCAACCGTCAGGTTGTGGTCATGACTGAGGGCCGTGCGGTAGATCTCGTTCTGCCAGTCGGTGTTAGCGTTGCCGAGCAGCGACAGGGCGTTCTCCTCACGGGTGTTACCAGCGAAGATCTCCTTCACAAATGCGCGATACTCGTCACCGTCCATCACGTCGATGGTCTTCTTCTTCATACTCCAGGTCACACTACCATTGTAGGATACGCTGGGGCTCTGGCCACGGCGACCCTTCTTGGTGGTGATGATGATGACACCGTTAGAACCACGGCTACCATAGATAGCAGTGGCCGAAGCGTCCTTCAACACGTTGAAGCTCTCGATGTCCTGGGGGTTAACCAGTGACAGGGAGTTGGACAGACCGCTCACGCCGTTGTTATCCATGGCGATACCATCGATAACGATGAGGGGGTTGTTGCTGGCGTTCAGTGACGAACCACCACGCACGCGGATGGTTGCACCGCCACCAGGCTCACCACTGTTGCTGGTCACGCTCACACCGGCTACCTTACCGCCGAGCATGTCCTGAGCGCTGACAACGACACCCTTGTTCTTGGCATCGGGCTTAAGTGCCGTTACCGAACCAGTCAAGTCGTTTTTCTTTACTACACCATAACCGATGACCACCAGATTTTCAAGCATCTGGGTGCTCTCGGCCAAGGTGATAACTAAGTCACTAGCTGCGGTGACCTCGTGGTCCTCGTAGCCTACAGAAGTGATCAGGAGCTTGGCGCCCTGGGGCACGCCCTCGAGGGTGAACAGACCGTCAAAGTCGGTCACAGTACCCTGCTGGGTGCCAACGACACGAACACTCGCGCCGATGACAGGCTCGTCAGTTGCATCCTTCACTAAGCCATTCACAGTAATCTGTGCATAGGCTCCCAGTGACAGGAACAGTCCCATCACAAGGGTAAGAATCCTAAAAGGAATTCTGAAGTTTACCTGCTTCATCTTTTAATTTTTAAAGTTAATATTATGTTGATAATTAAGTATTTAAATCAAACAATTAATATCATTTGTTGATGACCGCACTTGGCCGCATGGTTCTAAATGGCCGTTTTAAGGCAATTAAAACAGGGCAAAAATAAATATTTTTAGTAATCTTTTCTTTTTTTATAATGTTAATTTTATAATTAATTAAATGCAATCGTTTGCGCAATCCGTTTTTTTGTTATAATTTCGCACTTAATTAATAACCATCTCATGTAGCAAACAGTATGAATCATAACCAACACATGACGATGAAGGATATCGCCCGGGAATTGGGCGTATCGGTTGCCACTGTGTCAAGAGCTTTAAGCGATAGTCCGAGTATTTCCAAAGAACGCAGGCAGGCTATCCAGCAATATGCCCGTGAGCACAATTACTTCCCTAACGTCATTGCCGAGCAGTTAAGGCACAGCCGTCGCAACCCGTCACGCGCCATTGGCGTGATTGTACCCGAACTGGTACACTACTATTTCTCGTCAATTCTTGATGGCATCGAGGCCGAGGCCTCGGCGCGTGGCTACCATATCATCGTGGCAAAAAGCAACGAGAGCTATGAGCGTGAGGTACAAATCTGTGAGTCGATGCTCAAGAACAAGGTCTGCGGCATCATTGTCTCCCAGGCCAAGGACACCGAGCGCTATGACCACTTTGAGCACCTCACGGCGTCGGGCGTGCCACTGGTCTTCTATGACCGCATCTGCCCCGCACTCAACGCCAGCCGCGTCGTCGTCGATGACTATATGGGAACGTTCAATGCGGTCTCCCACCTCATCACCACTGGCTGCAAGCGCATCGCCTTCTATGGCACATCCATGAACCTCCAAATCGGCAAGAACCGCTTCAACGGCTACCGTGACGCGTTGTATAAGCACGGCCTCACACTCGACGAGTCGCTCGTGCGCATATGTGACAACCGCGCTGATGCCGAACGCATTACGCCCGCGATGATGCAAATGGATGACCGTCCTGATGCTTTCTTTGCCGTCAACGACGAGACCGCAATCGGCATCCTTGCGGTGGTGAAACGGTTGGGCTATGTCGTCCCTGATGAGGTGAGCATCTGTGGCTTCACTAACGGCTTCCGCGCCACCGTTTGCGATCCTATGCTCACGACAGTAGAGCAACGCGGCACCCAGGTCGGAAAAGAGGCGGCCGATGTCCTCATCGGACTTGTAGAGGGTACCCTACCGCATGACCACGCCGAAAAACGCATCGTCAAGACCCGCCTCGTCGTCCGCGGCACCACCCGCCACCTCTAACCCCCTCGATTATACAACTATTACAATCATCAAATCATAAACTAATAAGAAAACAATAAATACAATAAATACAAATCATTGATAATGATTGACCTAGAAAAGTTAAAGGAGCACGTCTTTGATGTCGTGGGTGCCATATATGAAGTGCACAGTGAATTAGGGCCTGGGCTAAATGAGTTTTGCTATCAAGAAGGACTAAAGCTTCAACTAGAAGAGCAATCAATTCCATTCAAAAAGGAATTAACCATTCACCCTTCTTACCACGGAAAGATGATGGATGCCATTTACCGCATTGACTTTTTATGTAAAGAAAGCATTATCATCGAGTGCAAATCTGTTGATGATTTGAATGGAGATATGAGAGCTCAACTATTTAACTATATGAGGCTCCTTAAATGTCCTAGCGGAATTATTGTGAATTTCTCTGGAAAAAAAGCTTTAGTGGAGAGATATTTTTATGATGAGGAGAAACGCGATATCCTCACTGTTGATGGACGAATTGTCCATAAATACAGAAATTAATATTGTATTTATTGTACTTATTGTTTTCCTTTTATAATAATTAGATAAAGCATTGTATTTTAACAATTTAGGATATGGAGAGAATGGAGAGATTATTGGTTGTTATGATGGCTGTTGTGGCGCTATGCGCCAGCAGCCAAGTGGAGAGGCCCAAATTGGTTGTGGGTATTGTTGTCGACCAAATGAGGTGGGACTATCTTCACACCTACACTTGGGGCGAGGGCGGTTTCAAAACGCTACTCAACGATGGCTACTCCTGCAACAACACCATCATCGATTATGTGCCCACCGTGACCGCTATAGGACACTCCTGCATCTACACGGGCACCACACCCGCCTTTCATGGCATCGCCGGCAACAATTTCATGCTTAACGGCAAGAACGTGACAAGCGTCCAAGACGATACTGAGCGCGGTGTGGGCGGTAATGAGAAGACCCGCGGCAAATCACCGCGCAACCTCATCACCACCACCATTGCCGACCAACTGCAACTGGCCACCAACTTCAAGAGCCGTACCGTGGGTGTTGCCCTCAAGGACCGCGCTGCCGTCCTTCCAGCGGGCCATCATCCCGTCGGCGCCTATTGGTATGACGGTAGCAGCAAGTCATTCGTCACCAGCACCTATTATATGAATAAACTCCCCAAATGGGTTGCCGATTTCAACAAGGGCCATCGCAACGAGTTAGCCAGCGACATCTATAACCTGCCCACTGGCACCACATTAACTTTTGCCCTCGCCGAGCAGGCGCTCATGAACGAGAATTTGGGCCAGGGTGAGGTAACCGACATGCTCACCATCAGCGTTTCCAACACCGATATGTGTGCCCACTCTTATGGTGTGCACTCGCCCAAGGTGGACTCCATTTACTGGCAGCTGGACAAGGAACTGGCCCATTTCATCGAGGTACTCGACCAACGCATCGGGCGCGACAACTACCTACTGTTCCTTAGCGCCGACCACGGCGGCACATGGAGCTATCCCACAATGACCGACCACGGATTGCCCAGCGGCTGCTGGCACAACCCCGACGCTCTCATCGAGGCCAATAAACTGCTCAAACAACAGTTTGGCGTCGACAGCCTGCTCAAAGCCGAGATGGAGTACACTTTCTACCTCAACCACGAGGTCATCAAAGCCAATAGACTTGACTATGACCAAGTGATGAGTGCCGCATGTGCTGCGCTGGAGGTGCCCGAGGAAATCCAGTGGGCCCTCGACGTTGCCCACCTCGATTCTTATCCTATCCCTACAATCCTCAAGGAACGCATCAAGCTGGGCTATTTCCCCGGTCGCAGCGGCGAGATATACATTGTACCCCGCACAGGAGTCTATGCCGGAAAAACCGAATGGGCCGGCTCCAACCACGGCACCTGGAGCCAGAGCGACTCCCATATCCCGCTCATCTTTATGGGATGGCACATCACCCCTGGTGAGACCTCACGCCTCACCCACATGACCGACATCGCCGCCACCGTGTGCGCCATGCTCCACATCCAGGCACCCAACGCCTGCATCGGCACCCCCATCTTCGAGTAAATACCCTGATTCCATCGAAAAAAACGGGCCGATAGCTGGTAAGCATCGACCCGTTTTTCTATTTATCTAAACGTGGCGGACAAGTTATTGTTCATATTCTATTTTGTCCACAATAAGCCTCTGTTTGCTGATGGTGTAAAAGCCAACGCCACAATAGGCTAGAGGCATATACCTGATGCGGATAATTTCCTGACCATCGACCCAAAAAGCCAACTCATCGGCTTCCTTGACCAGAGTCCAGTCCTGCTCAAGATTTTTCTTCTTTTTCCACTTGATACCTTGATGATAGCTCCCCACTTCAACGTTATTCTCATAGCGCCTGAAGCTAACAGCATACTCATTGAATGCGAAGCAATAGAAGTTACCGTCATCACGATAGTTAAAGATGAGTCCCACCTGCTTGTCGTCCTTGAGCTTATCAATTACAACATGAGCCGTAATCCTGAAGTCTTTTTCGACATTTATTGGGGCATAACAGTGGGTCTTAAGAGCGACTTCATCGTGCTTTGACTTGATGTCCAGCTGACCATTGATAATAGCGATGGCGCCGATATCTCCGTCTATCTCACCTTCATTCCAGCTGTAAATATTGGCGCTAAAATCATCAACAATCACATTGGCCCTGGCAACAAGTGCTAATGCAGCCATCAAAAATACATTAAATAAAATCTTTTTATTCATCTGACCGATTATCTTGGATTAAAAACTATACAATTTACCTACTCGAGTCTGCAGCTCTTGGATAAGGGGAGCCAGTTCCCTAGGGATGCGATCAATCTCGACAAACTCGCCGTGTTTACCCAGTTTAGTAGCGGCCACCTCGCTCAACACCTTGATTTGAAATGCCACCAGCTCGGGATTAGAGACATCCCTGATAATAACTCGATTGCGCAACTGTTTATCACTCATTGTGAAATCAGTGTAGTGCCACGGGGTCTGCACATAACCGCTATAAAAATCAGTGGTCTCGATTTCATCAAAATAATTCAGCAAGACCTGGTGCAGCAACTTCCAAGCGGCCTTGGTGTCGTAAGTTCCGTCAGTTTTTTTGGTAAAGAACTTCTTATCAACTTCTATCGTGAAGAACTTGTTTACCGCACCCGATGGTTCGGTTCCGTTGATAAAACCGTCGGGCTGCATCACTAGATGTAAACTCTCGCGCTTATCTCCACCATAGAATTTGGTGTTGATAGTAAGATAGCCATCACACTCAACGCGGATAACAGCTACTGAATTTTTCTTCTTGGGACAAGGAAACTCACCATAGCCGTTTCCCACAAAAGTGTTATCCACATAGATCGCTGCCTCACGTGGTTCCACCGAGATCTTGACGATCTTAGTCTTTCCAAATGCCGATGCACAGACAACGGTGCACAGCACTAGTAACATGGTCAATAATACTCTCTTTTTCATGTCTATTTTCAATTTTAATTAGTTAGTCTTTGCTTTTCTACCACCTGATGAATACTGCAGATTCCTCTCGATCTGCAAGTCGATTAACTCATTATTGACTCGACCTTCCTTGCTGAAGGTGCGGTGATACACTTCCTTGCCGTCTTCATAGCAACTCACCACTACATCTTGCTTTGAGTTGGGAAACACATAACTCACCAATGCCTTACCGGCATACTCTCCATCAATATAAATCTCGACAGTGGGATCATCGCACGAGAAATTAAGACGAGTGGGTGAGACGCACGCAAATAACATTGTTAGTGTGCCAGCAATTATCAGTTTTAATACCTTCCTTTTCATTATACCAATCTCCTTGAATCTATCATTTAAAAATCGATACCTACCCTAAAGTCAATACCGCCACAGTTCTTCTTTTCACTGCCATAATAAAAAATATACTCTGCCTGTTGCATCGTGTATCCAACGCCAACGTTGAGACCGATGTCATCTGTAAGTTCAAACCTGCAACCGACCGAAGGATTGATATACACTCCCTTGACATCAATCAGTGAGTAACCCACCCTAAGGTCGATGTAGGGCGTAATCTCCTCATCGAGGATATCACTGCGGAAATGAGCGAAAACAGGAAGGCTGCACAACTCATCGTGCCCATTGAAATAGTAATTGAAGCCCACACCTACACCGGCAAAGAATTGCGGTGCAATCTGATAGCCATGTGATGTCATGATTCCAATGCGGTCATGATTTTTGCCCCAGTCTCCCACACCCAACGTATAAGAGAAATCGGCAAAACCACGATACCCCTGCTGAATGCCATCATCGTCAAAATAGATAGCACTCGCACTCAAACTTGACAACAAAATAAGCACAATTGATAATAATAACTTCTTCATAAGTATTTAGTTTTTAATTAATAAACAGTTCAGCTGTCGTGATAGCACCAGTCAGAATGACTGAGATAGCAACTAATCGCAAAAGTATTAATTAAAGCCAAAACCTATAGGCTTTGTGTGTTGTGCATTATTCTACACATCTGTAGAAATATTTTCATCTTTGATGCTCTCTTCCTGGCAATACAAGGCGAAGAAATTGCGGTGAAGGATGACGCTGATACGCTCGAGCAGGCGGGTATCTATTCCCTCGCGCTTGAAGATGTTATACACATTGGTGCGGTCGCAATGTAATTTGTCAGCGAGCCATGTCACTCCACGCTCCTGACGCTCCAACTCCGCCTTTATTTCTTTACCGATGTGTATTGGCATTTCCCTGTAACCGCCCTTAATGGCGAGCCTTCTTTAATCAAAAAATGCCCCCCTCCATAGGTCAATCGGACAAGAGGGGGGCTCTTGCATTTGCCGGAGCGACGTTGTGTTGATTCTCTTTTCTAAATCTCGCGGCCCCGGGCCCCATCTATACTTAGCTAGGGTATAATAAACATAAAATCATAAAAAACTCGAAATATGCAGCGATGTCAAGATTGCACAGGCGGCTCACGAGGATATTGCCAACAGTTCATTTCACCTCTTCTTGTACTCATTTTCTTCTATATTATAGTCGTATGAACAATGATAGACGCTAACGCCATTGAGCCGATATGGATCCGTTTCAATTGGCAAATGCAAAATTACTGCTTATCATAATCATGGGTTATACTGGAGTATTGCATATAGTACTACACATCCGTTGAAACTTTTTCCACACACCCAAAATCTTCCTGGCAATAGAGCAGAAAGAAGTTACGCCCTAACACGTCACTGATGCGCTGCAGCAGTATCGTGTCGATTCCCTCGCGCTTGAAGATGTTATACACATTAGTACGGTCACAGTGGAGGCGACGGGCAAACCACATCACGCCACGCCCTTGACGGCGCAGCTCAGCTTCAATTTCTTTACCGATGTGTATTGGCATAGCAGTACAAACATCAGCCGCAACGGCTCCCTTGTAGCGACCCTTTAGGTTACACTTGAGTGTGGGAGCCCAGTGGGTTATCTAGAGGTCTTACCTCTCCCCCTCCCTCTGATGCCTTTTAGCATCAGAGGCGGATGATCCGTAAGGACATAGTTCACCCTACTACACTTTGTTCCAGCGATAAGATTTTCAATACGTTACGACCATATCTTTCGACATTGTTGCAACATCGTCTTTCATACTATTCCAATATGTTTCCTTCAAAAACTCATGTGATGCTTGTATCAGCTTTTTCAACGTTGCAAAAATACACTTTTCTTCCTGAATCACCAAACCCTTCACTGTAGAAAATTTTTCTACATTTTTCTTTATCACTCCTTACTCGCATGAAAAATTCCTCGTGTTGCAATTTCTTATGAGAGAAAATTGTAACTTTGCAGGTCAGTAATCCAAGAACGAACAAAACAATAGATAACGATTTATGAGTAAAGAGACTTATCCTCATCTTGAGGCACTGCGCGATGAGATGCGTCGCCTGAATGTCGATGCGGTGATTATTCCCGGCACCGATCCCCACCAGAGTGAATACATCTGTGACCACTGGAAATTCCGCGACTGGGTCAGCGGTTTCACCGGCAGCAATGGCACGGCCGTTGTGACCCTCGATCAAGCTGCCCTGTGGACCGACTCCCGCTATTTCCTGCAAGCCAACATCGAGCTGGCTGACAGTGGTTTCGTGATGATGAAAGAGAACATGGGTAACGACCCCACTATCCACGAGTGGTTGCGCGACAACCTTGAGGAAGACGCGGTCATCGCCATCGACGGACGGTTGTATAGCGCCCAGGAGGCTAACCTGTTGGAGCGTTTTTGCGGCGAGAACGGCTTCATGCTCGCCACCGAGTTTTATCCTGCCGACGTCATCTGGACCAATCGCCCTGAAAGGCCCAGCGAACCTGCCTTTGTGCACGATGTGCAATATGCGGGCGAAGAGGCCAATGACAAGATTGAGCGTTTGCTCAATGTGCTGGAACGCAACGAGGCGACCGCCATGCTGGTCACAGCACTCGACGACATCGCCTGGCTGCTCAACCTGCGCGGCAACGACATCCCATTCACTCCCGTCGCCATCGCCTTTGCCTATATTTCCCGCAAGACAAAAGTCGTTTTCATCGATGAAAACAAGGTTACCGACGAGGTGCGGCAGCACTTCAAGGATTGCGACATCAAGGTACGAGACTATGACGACATCATCCATTTCCTGGAGCGTGTGAACGAGCACGAGGTGGTCCTCATCGACCCCAACCGCGTGAGCGACACGATGGCCAATGCCCTACCCTGTGCCAAAGTCTACTTCCGCTCGCCCATCACCGACCTCAAATGCATCAAGAACGATGTCCAGATTGAGGGTTTCCGTCACGCCATGGAACGTGATGGCGCCGCCCTCGTGCGCTTGTTCCGATGGATTGAACAGGAGGCCCCCTCGGGCTCCATCAACGAGGTAGACGTGTGGACCAAGGGGCAGGAATTCCGCGCCCAGCAGGACTTGTATCGCGAGGATAGCTTCGCCATGATTTGCGGCTACAAGGAACACGGCGCGATAGTGCATTATGAGGCAACCGACGAGAGTGCCTCAACACTGCACGGCGAGGGCATCCTGCTCGTGGACAGCGGCGCCCAATACCTTGACGGAACCACCGACATCACCCGCACCATCACCCTAGGCAACCCCACCCCGCAAGAGAAACACGATTTCACGCTTGTACTCAAGGGACATCTCGCCTTGCAACGTGCCAAGTTCCCCGTGGGCACCACGGGCTGCCAACTCGATGTGCTCGCTCGCTTGCCGCTGTGGCAGGAGGCCATGACCTATGGTCACGGTACAGGTCACGGCGTGGGACATTTCCTAGGTTGCCATGAGGGACCTCAAAGCATACGCACCAACTTGGTCGATGTCAAGCTGGCTCCCGGCATGATCCTGAGTAACGAGCCTGGCCTGTACAAGACGGGTGAATACGGCATCCGCACCGAGAACCTGCTGCTTGTCACCGAGGCCGAAAAAACCGATGAATTCGGCGATTTTCTTGCTTTTGAACCGTTAACGCTCTTCCCCTATGACAAACAACTCATCGACCGCACGATGCTCACTGCCGAGGAAGTGGCTCAAATCAACGATTATCACCGCATGGTGCGCGAGCGCGTCACCCCGCTGCTCAATGCCGACGATGCCGCATGGCTCGCCGCCAAAACCCAAGAACTCTAAACTTTAAACTCTAAAAATAATATATGGCTATCATAAAAAAAGTAAGGGGATTTGACCCCAAAATCGGAGAGAACTGCTTCCTCGCTGACAGCGCAGTCGTTGTGGGCGATGTTACCATGGGTAACGATTGCAGCATTTGGTTCAACGCTGTCCTGCGCGGCGACGTGAACACAATCACCATCGGTAATCGCGTCAATATTCAGGACAATAGTGTCATTCATACCCTGTACGAGAAATCGGTCACCGAAATCGGTAATGACGTGTCTATCGGTCACAATGTGGTCGTCCATGGCGCAAAAATAGGCGACATGGCACTCATCGGTATGGGTAGCATCATCCTAGACCACGCCGAGATTGGCGAGGGCGCTATCATTGCCGCCGGTAGTGTCGTGCTGGGCGGTACCAAAGTGGGTCCCCACGAGTTGTGGGCAGGCAGTCCGGCAAAATTCAAAAAGATGGTTGACCCCTCACAGGCCAGCGAAATCAACGTGAAAATTGCCAAGAACTACCTGATGTACTCCACTTGGTACAACCAGGATGAAGAATAAACCACCCCTGTAAATTAATCCAACTTGATATGAAAAATGTATATTACTTGATTGTCGCTTTCATAGCATCGACATTCGTGCCAGCTCAAGCTGCCAACTTCATGAGTGAATCCGAGGCTGATTTATTCACAAGTGCGGTTGAATTCAAATCAACCAGTGCTGTGGATCCTTTCAGCATTCAGGTTGGCGACGTGAATGCCGACGGCCAAATCAGCATAGCCGATGTTACCTTGATGATAGATATCCTGTTGGGCCAGTTTGCCAATTATGATACGAGACGCTGGGCCGATGTTAATCATGACGGCGACGTGACTATCGGGGATGTGACAGTGCTCATCGATTACCTGCTTGGCGGAGAACTACCCCAGCCCGTCAAGGAGGGCTATGACTACGTATGGGACGATCAGGTAATACCCGAAATCCACCTGAATGTGAGCGTGGATGAATGGAACAGGCTGCTTGCGTTCTATGACGCCAACAAATACACGGCCCAGTATGTCATGGCTAATATCATCTTCATCAAAGAGGGTGACACCACAAGGGTCGACAGTGTGGGACTAAGGCTTAGGGGCAACTCTTCCCGCCACCGTCCTGAAGGAAACCAGTATGGCGTTCCCCATCAGACCGATACCAAAATCTGGCGGCGTGTCAACTTCGGCGTCAACCTGCGCAAGTATGTCGATGATGATGACCACACGATTGACGGCATCCGCAAAATCCACCTCAGGTGCTGCAGCGCCGACCCGAGCTATGTGAGGGAAATGTTCTGCTACAATCTGTTCACCCGGGCGGGCATCTGGACTGCCATCAGGGACATCTACTGCCGCCTGTGGATACATGTCGAGGGTGATGCCAACGAAGTCTATTTCGGTGTATATCAGCTTTTAGAGCCCATTGACAAGCGTTATCTTAAAGACCGCAAGGATAAGTTCGGCTCCAGCAACAGCTACCTGTGGAAATGTAGGAGTGGCACGAGTCTCACCAACCCTAACGGCGACATCTGGTATGATGACGACACCGATGACCGCCACGCTTACACGCTCGAGACTCAGACCGAGGAATTTGACACCGCCAAGGTGCAACTCGTTGACTTCATGAACAAACTCAATAGTTTGAACGATGAGGAGTTCTATGTGTGGATTCAGCAAGTCACCGACGTGGACCTGCTGTTGCACACCTATGCCATCAGCGTGGCTTTGGGCAGTTGGGACGATTATTGGAACCATGCCAACAACTATTACCTGTACTTCAGCGGCAAGGGATTAGATGACTACAAGTTTTTCTTTATCCCCTATGACTACGATAGCACGTTGGGAACCTGCACAACAGCCGGTGCCCAAACTGATGCCGGCCGTCAAAACCCGATTAATTGGGGCCTGCCAAGAAATCCCCTCATTTACCGAATCATTAAATTTGAGGATTTCAGGGAGATTTATGTGAAGTATCTTCTCGAAGCGGTCGATGAACAGCATGGCCTGATGGACCGCAAATCGGCCCAGGCCCGTATCAATGGCTGGTATTCCCGCATCGCGCCCTTCATCACCAACGACACCAACTGGGAGATGGCCATCGAGGACAAACCCGCCGCTTTTGGCACTCATCCAGAATACAACCTGATGAACGATGACAGCAACAACTTCTTCAACGTCAAGGCCCAAGCCATCAACAGTTTGAGGAATACTGCAGAATAATATCCCATCATGCACCATAACCATAATTCATAAGAATGAAGAAGTGTTTTCATCTCATATTGATGCTCATGACGTCAGTGCTGGCTACGTTGCCAGCACAGGCGTCAATCTATATCGTGGGCAATGACCCCTTTGGCAACTGGAATCCCGCAGCCGGTGTCGAGATGGCCGATAACGGTAATGGGGTTTACACCTACACGACCTATATCAACGGCACGGTGTGGTTCGTCTTTGCCGACGGGCTCACGAGCGACTGGACCGACTTTAACGCCAATTATCGTTACGGTCCAAGCGGGAACGGCACCATGACCGTCGTTTTGAATGCCTATTACTCGACACGCAAGAGCAACAACAACCATTCCTACAAGTTCACTGGCGATGGCTCCTACAAGTTCACCTTCAACCTGAACAACCTCACCTTCAACATCCAGGAGTATGTGGAACCGCCCCTGCCCGACCCCTCGACCTTACAGATAGGCGATGTCAACGGTGATGGCGAAATCAACATCTCAGACCTCAATGACATCATCGACATCATTTTGGGCAGTTGGGCAAACTATGATACACGCAAGCGCGCAGATGTCAACTTTGACGGCGAAGTCAACATCGCGGATGTAAGCACGCTCATCGACTACCTCCTTAACGGCCAGTTCCCCGAGCATGTCAAGGAAGGTTATGACTATGTATGGGATGACGAGGCTTTGCCCGAGATTCATCTGGAGGTCAGCCTAAGCGAATGGAACAGGCTGCTGTCGCTTTATGACGACAACATCTATACCACTCAGTATATCACGGGCGCTATCACCTTTGTCAAGGATGGTGAGACATCGGTCATCGACAATATCGGCATCCGCATCAAGGGCAACACATCGCGCCGACGCCCCGAGGGACGGAAAGGCGAGATGCATCAAGCGGGAAACACCGACTGGCACCATGCCCACTTTGGCATCAACCTGTACAAGTATGAAGAGGATGACGCCCACACCATTCAAGGCGTGCGCAAACTGTACCTCAAGTGGTTCAAGGATGATCCGATGTACGTGCGCGAGATGTTCTGCTTTGAGCTGTTCCGCAGGGCTGGCGTATGGACGGCTGTCCGAGATAATTACTGCCGCCTGTGGATCCATGTCGAAGGCGATAGCCAGGAAGCCTATTTTGGTGTCTATGAGATGATGGAGCCCATCGACAAGCGCTACCTCAAGGACCGTAAGACCCGTTTCGGCTCCAACAACGGCTTCCTGTGGAAATGCCGCAACTCAGCCGCAGGTCTCAACAATCCTAACGGCGATATCTGGTATGACGACGATAGCGATGACCGCCATGCCTACACGCTCCAGACCCAGGTCGAGGAATTTGACACGGCCAAGTTGCAGCTTCAGAACTTCATGAACATGATCAACGGCTTGAGCGACAGCAAATTCTACACCTGGATTCAACAGGTTACCGACATCGATTTATTGCTCAAGACCTATGCTGTAAACGTCGCTGTCGGCATGTGGGATGATTACTGGAATAACGCTAACAACTACTACCTGTATTTCAACAGCAAGGACTTGCACGACTACAAGTTCTTCCTCATCCCATTCGACTACGACAACACGCTGGGCACGACACTGCGCTGCGGCAACCAGAGTGACGCCGGGCGTCAGGATCCCCTCAACTGGGGCGTAAGCAGCAACAGGCTCATCTCCAGAATTCTTGCTTTTGACGATTTCAAGGCCATCTACATCAAGCACCTTAAGTTCCTGGTCACCACTGGTAACGCCATGATGGATCGTCAAGCGGCACAAGCGCGCATCCGCGCCTGGCACCGTAAGATTGCCCCCTATATCGACAACGACACGGGCGAGGACACCTCCATCGAGGACAAGCCTGCCTCTTGGGGCAACCACAGCGAGTATAACCTGTTAAAATCCGACGGTAACAACTTCTTTACCGTCAAGGCTGCCTCCATCGCACCGCTTCAATAACCTCTAAGACCTATGCATAACCATAGCGGCCGCGGGTGGATTGTGCTACCCGCAGCCGCTTTTTTTATGTTGAAAAATAAAGAAAACGGGTTTACATTTCCTTGGTCTGAAACGTCTATCAAGTGTAATTGACCCAAGACTATGACAAAAAGTGAATTGGAAATACTGTTCAGAACGCATTACACGGCGATGTTCCGCCTGGCGGTGTCGTTGCTCTACGATGCCGACGAGGCGCGCGATGTCGTGAGCGACGTTTTCGCCTCTCTGCTCGGCGGCATGACCATTCGCAGCGACAATGCTCAGGGTTTCCTGCTGACGTGCGTGCGCAACAGTTGTATCAACGTGATCCGTCACAAGCACATGCGGGAACGATTCATCAGGCTCTTTTCAACAAATGCCGAACCGCTAGCCAATGGCCCCGACGACACGATGATGCTTGCCGAATTGCGTGATTACATCGACAACCACTTGCCACCGCTGTCGCGCCGCATTTTTACTTTGCGCTACCTGCAGGACATGACCTGTCAGCAGGTCGCAGAAGCCGTGGGTGTGAGCCGCACGACAGTCCATCACCACTTGTCACAGTCATTGGAGAAAATCAATGCCTATTTCAACAATTCAAAACAATAGACGTTATGGAACAGAACGATAAAATCCGTCTCTTGCTCGAAATGCACGAGCACCCCGAGAATTACACCGACGAGCAGTTGGCCGCAATGCTCGACGACGAGATGCTGGAGCAACTGGCCACCGCCAAGCGCGCGATGACCGACATTCCCGAGCCCGATGTCGATGGCGAGTGGCAACGCTTTGAGCAACAACATTTCGCCCCGGTGAACAACCGCCGCTGGCTCAAGGTTGCCGCGATGATTGCCGGCGTGCTCATGCTCTCGGCCTTTACCTATGCCGCCATCCATGCCGTGCGCCACAGCACCAATGAGAAATCCATAGAAACGACCGAGAAAGTCGCTACAACGTCCCAAACCGAAGCATCCGTAGGGCCTCGCCTTGGCGTGGCCGACTCCGCAACCGTGGCCGTGGAGCCGATTGTCTTTGACAATCTTCCCCTTGACCAGATGCTGGAAAAGATTGCGCCCCACTATAGCATGCAGGTCGAGTTCCGCAACGAGGACGCCCGCGCGCTGCGCTTCTACTTCGTGTGGCAGCCCGATGAGGCCTTGGATGCGGTGCTGGAGCGCCTCAACCTGTTCGAGAGTGTGAATATCAGTAAAGAAGGCAATACAATCGTGGTGGAATGATGGCAAGGCGCATGATTTTTCTCGTGGCGTGCCTTTGCATCGCCACGGCTGCCTTTGGGCAGCGGGTGACGCGGTTGTTCAATGACGTATCGATGAGCGAGGCGTTAAGGTGGCTCAACGAGCAAAGCAGTGAATACAACATCAGTTTTCTCTATAATGAGTTGGAGGACTTCAGGGTGACGACGTCGGTCAAGAACAAGTCGGTGCCCGATGCCATCCAGCAGATGATCGGTTTCTATCCCATCAAGATGACTGTGCAGGGCAAGGAAATCGCCGTCGAGTGCCCGCAGAAGGCCTCCACGCGCTACAAGGGCACCATCGTCGACGAACAAGGCCAACCCATGGCATATGCAACCATTACTCTTCTTAATCCTGCCGACTCAACGCTGCTCACAGGAGGCGTCAGCAATGAGGGCGGCCGCTTCGTGATTCCTACTGAGGCCAAACGCGTCATCGTGAAGTGCAGTTTTGTCGGCTATCGCACCTACTATCGTAATTGCGTGGCAGGTGATATGGGCACTATTCAGATGCGGCCTGCTGAGTATATCATCAACGGTGTGACAGTAGAGGGTAACCGTATCATGAACTATGTGGATAAGTCGGTCCATACCTTCACTATTGAGCAAATAAGGCAAGCCCGCGATGTCCGTGACCTGCTGGAGCATGTTGAAGACCTGAAAATCGATCCGGTGAGCAATAAGATTCAGCGAATGGACGGCGGCAGCGTGAAAATACTGATCAATGGCGTAGCAGCTTCAGACATTGACTTAAAAGGCATTCCTGCAGACAAGATCTCAAGGGTAGAATACTACAACATTCCTCCTGCCCGCTATGCCGATGCCGGAACACTCATCAACGTGATTACCAAGCGGATGGAAACTGGCATCAACGCAGGCATCGAAGCAAGGACAGCCTTCACGACAGGCTTCACAGACGATGAGGCCTACCTGAACCTGACTTCAGGCAACCATCAGCTTTCACTCTCTTATTCGTTTAGCTTGCGCGACTATACGAAACGTTTTTACGAACAGACTTACGACTATACACTGCAAAGGTACCTTACCAACGAAACTGCACCAGCGTATCCTGTTCATTACAACTATCAAAAAAAAGCCCATGACAAATTCGGCTATACCTGGAACGATCCCGTCATTAAATACACCTACAACAAACAAGACAACATAGTAGTGCAGATTGTGGCAACACCTCATTTCAATCATAGTCATAGCGATGGGCAGAGTGATATCCAAAACACATCAACACTTAACACTTCTATTGCAGGAAAAGGTGAATTTGGAAGCCGTATGAGCACATTCGGTCCAGACCTAAATGTGTATGTCCAGAAAACGCTGCCTAAGAATCAGGAACTTTCGATCGACCTTGTGGGTACCTATTATCACAACAGCAGCAAGAACTGGGCTGAGGAGGTTGCTGTCAGCGATGGTGAGGTATGGCTGGCAGACAACCAAGAGCAGCAGAACAACAAGTACTCATTTATTGGTGAATTGGCTTATACGAAGAAATGGGAAAAGAGCAACCTAAGCTTGGGCTATCGCGGATCGTTCGGACGCTCGAACGCCACCATCAGTAATGTGCTCTCCGACTATAAGGACTATGAGTACTCTTCAGCCAGCTATCAGCATTACATGTATGCCGAGTATAGTGGCAATCTTGGAAAACTGATGTACCGTATCGGGGCTGGGGCGACACAGGTGACACAGGACAACACCGATGCCCGCGACTCCCACTGGCTCTTCACACCAGAGCTCATCCTGAGTACTAATCTATCGAAGACGATGAGCCTTCAGTGGGTTACCTCGTCAAAATCCTATACACCACTCATCTCACAACTCAGCAACAATGCCAGCCTCGTCATTCCTGGAGTGCTGAGCATTGGCAACCCGTATCTGAAGAGTTATAACACTTATCGGTCGGAACTTATCCACAAATGGAACCTCGGCTGGCTACAGACCCATGTTGGACTATACTATTCATATTCCGATTCTCCTATTAACCGCTACTACACGCAGCAAGAGATTAACGGCCAGCAATATATAGTGGGCACGAACGAAAATGCCAACTATAGCAGTGAGCTGGGAGGGTCATACCTGCTGGTCATTAGCCCCTTTAAGAGTCAGATTCTGACGTTGACTTTGCAAGGTTATGTGTCTCATCAGACCGTCAGCAGCCCCATTATCGGGCACTACCATCACACGTGGGCACCGCTCTACTATGCCGTTCAGTTCCGGAAGGGTAACTGGGGAGCCTCCTATGTAGGGAGCATAGTTTCAAAACGCCTCAACGGCTCTACATTGGATGATGGGGAAAACCAGTCGCACTTGCAGGTTTACTGGCAGAAGAAGAATTTGCGAATCTTTGCCACTGACTATTGGCTCTTCACCTGCTCCCGTTATTCAGGCTACAGCATGCCGACCAGCATTCTGCAAAATACATATAAAACTTGGATTGACGACAATAAGTCGATGTTTGTTCTCGGTTTCAGTTACGATTTCTCTACAGGAAAGAATATTAAGATAGATCGTAAACTCCGAAATAAGGACTCTGATACAGGCAGTTTCTAGTTTATATTTGTAATCTATTTAGACCTATAGGTCAGAAAAGTGACGGTCGCTGGTGTATCCACCAGCGACCGTCAACATGAGGTTTTTTCTCTGGGTGAAAAAAGATTGTTAGTCTCTTATTTCAAAAAGGAAAACAATAAGTACAACAAATACAATTTGCTAAGTGTTGCTAAATGACATTGTCATTATTGTATTTATTGTTGTTTTAGTCCTTCAGTTCTTAGTTGGCGGATGCAACTATTCACTATTCACTATTAACTCACTTGATGATTCCCATCTGCTTGCCGATCTTGATGAAGGCGTTGATGCACTTGTCGAGGTGCTCACGCTCGTGACCGGCCGATACCTGCACGCGGATGCGGGCCTGGCCCTTGGGAACAACGGGATAGTAGAAACCGGTAACGTAGATGCCTTCCTTCTGCAGTTCGGCAGCGAAGTCCTGCGACAGCTTGGCGTCATAGAGCATCACGGCGCAGATGGCGCTCTGGGTGGGCTTGATGTCGAAGCCGGCAGCGATCATCTTGTCGCGGAAATAGTTCACGTTGTCCACCAGCTTGTCGTGCAGGGCGTTGCTCTCCTTGAGCATCTTGAACATCTCGATGCTGGCACCCACGATGCCGGGAGCGATACTGTTGCTGAACAGGTAAGGACGTGAGCGCTGACGCAGCATGTCGATGATCTCCTTGCGACCGGTGGTGAAACCGCCCATAGCACCGCCGAAGGCCTTGCCCAGCGTGCCGGTGAAGACGTCGATGCGGCCGTAGATGTTGTACTGCTCGGCTACACCGTGGCCGGTCGGGCCAACGACACCTGCCGAGTGCGACTCATCGACCATGACCATGGCATCATATTTCTCGGCCAGGTCACAGATCTTGTCCATGGGAGCCACGTTGCCGTCCATCGAGAAGACGCCGTCCGTTGCGATGATGCGGAAGCGCTGCTCCTGGGCCTGCTTGAGGCACTCCTCGAGCTCGCCCATGTCGGCGTTAGCATAGCGGTAGCGTTTAGCCTTGCACAGGCGCACGCCGTCGATGATCGATGCGTGGTTCAGCGAGTCGCTGATGATGGCGTCCTCCTCGGTCAACAGGGCCTCGAACAGACCGCCGTTGGCATCGAAGCATGAGCCGTAAAGGATAGCGTCCTCGGTGTGGAAATAGTCGGCAATAGCTGCCTCAAGTTCCTTGTGGATATCGCTGGTACCGCAGATGAAGCGAACCGATGACATACCATAGCCGTGGTGGGACATGGTCTCGTTAGCGGCCTTGATCAAGCGGCTGTTGTCGCTCAGACCCAGATAGTTGTTGGCACAGAAGTTCAGCACCTCGTCGTTGGGCTTCACCTTGATGTCGGCGCGTTGCGGGGTGGTGATGATGCGTTCATTCTTGTACAAACCGGCAGCCTGGATGTCGGCAAGCTCCTTCTGGAGGTGTTCTTGGAATTTTCCGAACATGATAAAAATCTATATTAAAAGGTTTGACATTAATAGTATATTCTAATTGCCCGCAAAGATAGTGCAAGCCGAGAGAAAAAACAAGAATTATTTTTGCTTTTTCGCCAACTAGTGACTAGTTAGGCTTTAGCGCTTAGCGGTAGCCAACTAAGGACTAGTCATTATCAGCACTGGCCGAAACGCGCCCCTGGCGCAACGGAGTGAACGACTCCTGATGCTCGGTGCTGTGCTCCACTAGTGCTTCCTGCTGGTTGGTACGGTTGCGGCGCTTGCGGTGATACCAGCGCGAGCTGCCCGTGTCCTCGCTCTCCTCCTCGACCTGCTCGGTGGGTCGGCCATCAAGGCGCTTGCCGCCATTCAGGGCATATAGCTCATACTTCTCGATGATGCTGATGAGCTTTGACGGATAATTGACATCCTCGGCATAGCCACAGTCGCGTAGGCCCTGAGCCCAACTGCGATAGTCGGTGACGTCGAGTTCATAGAGCACGCTGTAGCGCGGCCCCTTGAGGAACTTGGCATGGTCAAGGAACGAGTCTTCGGGGGCACCATACTTGCGATAGCCCACTGTACCGAGCGAATCACCGCCATACACCTCGCCACTCCAGTGGTAGGCCTTGATGCCAAAGTGGTTGTTCGCCTCGCGGGCCATCTTGCTTTGTCCCACGCTGCTTTCCAGGATGCCCTGGGCTAGGGTAATGCTCGCCGGCACGCCAAACTCGCGTTCCTGCTCCAGCGCCACCTGCTTGTAGCGCTCAATGTAATCCAAATATTGCGCCTGACGGGACTGAGAAGCGGCCGAAAAGGTGCAAAACACCATAAAAATCAAGCAAAAATGCGAGATTTGCTTGTTTATCGAGAAAAAATCTATAATTTTGCGTTCAAAGTTCAAACTCATAATTTCGTTATGACCGAAAAGAAAATCACCACAAAGGTAAGGGTTTATTCTTATAATGAACTCACCGAGGAGCAAAAAAAATTAGTTGACCTTGCTCGCGAGGCCACTTCACACTCCTACTCTCCATATAGTAATTTCAAGGTTGGAGCCGCGCTGATGCTCGATAACGGCGAGGTGTTTATCGGTGCAAATCAGGAGAATGCGGCCTTTGCCGGCATATGCGGCGAGCGAGCCGCGCTCTACTCTGCCGGTGCCAATTTCCCGGGTGTTGCCGTCAAGACCGTCGCCATCACTTCTTTCACCCGCGGCGACTTTGTCGAGGAGCCCACCGCCCCCTGTGGCGTGTGCCGCCAGGCCTTCCTCGAGTTTGAGAAAAACGGGCATCCCATCGAGCTCATCCTCGCCGGCAAGGAAAAAATCTACATCCTCGACAGTTTCAAGGACACCATGCCGCTGTCCTTTACCGAGTTCTGACCCTTATCACGTTGACGCATTGATCCCGCACACTTTCCGTTGAAAAGCAACGGGGAGTTTGCGGGATTATTTTTTATTTCCATCTCATTCCCCATGCAAAGGTAAGTCGCCCCATCATCGACTGTCAATAACAAACCTCGACGGCCACAAAAACTGAACTCTCCTATCTTGTTTGAGTGTTCCAGTTCAGCTCCGCATCTTTTATCTGTTCACTATTAACTGTTAACTCAAAAAAAAATGCTATCTTTGCAGGTTAAAACAAAGGTAAAGTATGTCAAAAGACAAAGAGAATCAAATCATAGAGGAGCCTGAGGTAAACACTGGGCAGCAAAGCGGTAGTGACTTTGGCGGTTATGACCAGCTGATTACCCTCACCCCTCGCGAACATATCCGCCTGCGCCCTGGCATGTATATCGGCAAGCTGGGCGACGGCTCACAGAACGATGACGGCATCTATGTGCTCATCAAGGAGGTAATCGACAACAGCATCGATGAGTTCAACACGGGCTATGCCAAGCCGACGATTGACATTGACGTGGCCGACGGCACTGTCTCAATCCGTGACTACGGTCGCGGCATCCCCTTGGACCAGGTCAAAGCCGCCTCGTCAAAGATGAACACCGGTGCGAAGTATGACACCCAGACCTATAAGCGGTCGGTGGGTTTGAACGGCGTGGGTATCAAGGCGGTGAACGCGTTGTCCACCAAGTTCTACATCCGTAGCGTGCGTGACGGTCAATGCGCCTCGGTGACCTACAGCGAGGGCGTGGTCAAAGAGGAGAGTGGCGTTGTCGCCGCCAATGAGGGCGAGGAGAACGGCACACTGGTGCGCTTCACCCCCGACGCGAGCATTTTCAAGAACTATGAGTTCCGCGAGGAGATCATCGAACAGATGATCAAGAACTACTCCTACCTGAACACGGGCCTCACGCTCACGTTTAACGGCAAGAAGTACCATTCACGCAACGGCTTGAGCGATTTGGTAAAAGAGAACATGACCAATGACCCGCTCTACCCGCTGATGCACTTCACGGGCAACGACATCGAGGTGGTCATCACTCATGCCGCCCAACTGGGCGAGGAGTTCTACTCGTTTGTCAACGGCCAGCACACCACCCAAGGCGGCACCCACCAGAGTGCCTTCCGCGAGGCGTTGTCGAGGACCATCAAGGAATTCTACGGCAAGAACTTCGAGTACAGCGACATACGCAACGGTATCGTTGCCGCCATCAGCATCAAGGTTGAGGAACCCGTGTTCGAGTCCCAGACCAAGATCAAGCTGGGCAGCAGCATCATGTGGAAAGGTGGCCCCACCATCTACAAGTACATCAACGACTTCATCAAGAAGGAACTTGACGACTACTTGCACAAGGCGCCCGAGACCGCCGAGGTGCTGTTGAAGAAAATCCAGGACAACGAGCGCGAGCGCAAGGCCATCGCCGGCGTGAGCAAGCAGGTGCGCGAGAATGTTAAGAAAGCGGCCTTGCACAACGACAAGCTGCGCGACTGCCGTGTCCACTTCAACGACTCACGTGCTCCCAAGGATAATGACCGTCGCAGCGAGAGCTCGATTTTCATCACCGAGGGTCTGAGCGCGAGCGGCAGCATCACCAAGATACGCGACGTGGAGACCCAAGCAGTCTTCTCGCTGCGCGGAAAGCCGCTGAACACCTACGGGCTCGACCCGAAAAAGGTCATCACCAACACCGAGTTTGCCCTGCTGCAAGCCGCGCTGAACATCGAGGACGGCATCGACGGCCTGCGCTACAACAAGGTCATCATCGCCACCGATGCCGATGTTGACGGTATGCACATCCGCTTGTTGCTGTTGACCTATTTCCTGCAATTCTGTCCCGAGCTCATCAAGACTGGTCACCTGTATATCCTGCAAACGCCGCTTTTCCGCGTGCTCAATAAGAAGGAAGCCAAACGCAAGTCACGCTCGACCAAGCGCGAGGCCAAGCCTCAGAAAGTGGAAACCTACTACTGCTACAATGATGAGGAGCGCATGGCCGCTCTCGACAAGCTGGGCGAGTATGCCGAGATCACACGATTCAAAGGACTGGGCGAGATTTCTCCCGACGAGTTCAAGGACTTTATCGGCCCCGAGATGCGTCTGGACCGCGTACAGCTGCGCAAGGAGGACTCGGTGAACCAGATGCTTGCCTTCTTTATGGGCAAGAACACGATGGAGCGCCAGGGCTTTATTATTGACAACCTAGTGAACGAAGACGATGAAGACATTACAGTGCACTGATGATAAAAAAGGGGAGCGCGTAGCGATTTTCCCCGGTTCATTTGATCCTTTTACTTGTGGCCACGAATCCATCGTGAGGCGTGCCCTGCCGTTGTTTGACCGGTTTGTCATCGCCATCGGCGTGAACTCCGACAAGCGGTCGTTCATGAGCATGGAGCAACGCAAAGCGTGGATTGAAAAAGTCTTCAAGGACGACCCCAATGTCGAGGTCATCGCCTATAACGGCATGACGATCGAGGCCGCCCATGCCGTCGGTGCGCAGTTTATCGTGCGCGGCGTGCGACTCATCCAGGACTTTGAGAACGAGAAACACCTGGCCGAGGTCAACCGTGACCTGAGCGGCATTGAGACCATCCTGCTTTACACCCTGCCCGAGTATAGCCACATCAGCAGCAGCATCGTTCGCGAGCTATACCTCTATGGTCAGGACGTGAGCTCATATTTACCCAAGGGAGCCGATATCACCCTGCTCCCGGCCACCAATAAATAAATCCAAATCCGAGAATGAAAAAGATACTGTTAGCTTTGCCTCTGTGCTTAGCCATTTCGCTGACTACAACCGCACAGCGTTCCTCGCCCCAGGCGATGCAGAAACTGCTCAACGCCGAGTATGCCATCAGCACCCTGTATGTGGACACAGTCAACGAGGATAAACTCATCGAGGAAGCCATCAAGGGCATGCTGGAAAGCCTGGACCCCCACTCGTCATATACCGATGCAAAGGAGACCAAGGAGTTAGAGGAACCCCTTCAGGGCGAGTTCAGTGGCGTGGGCATCCAGTTCAACATGAACAAGGACACGCTCTATGTCATCCAAACCGTTCCGGGCGGGCCCAGTGAGCGCGTGGGCATCATTGCCGGAGACCGCATCATCACGGTAAACGACACCACCATAGCGGGCGTGAAGATGAAAAACAGCGACATCCAGAAACGGCTGCGCGGCAAGAAGGGGACTAACGTCACCGTGCAGGTGAAACGCGCTGGCGTGAAGGAGTTGATCACCTTCCGCATCACGCGCGACAACATCCCGCTGAACAGCATCGATGCCAGCTACATGCTCGACGAGCAGACGGGTTACCTACGCATCTCGCGTTTCGGTGCCAAAACCCACGAGGAAATGATCGATGCCTTGAAAGACCTGAAAAGGCAAGGCATGACCCAGCTCATCATGGATTTGAGCGATAACGGAGGCGGTTACCTGAATGCCGCCATCGACATGTGCAATGAGTTCCTGGAGCGTGGTCAACTCATGGTCTACACCGAGGGCGAGCACTCACCCCGCAACGAGGCCAATGCCAACGGCTGGGGCGACTATAAAGACCTGCACATGGTGGTCATGGTCAACCAGTACTCGGCATCGGCCGCCGAAATTTTTGCCGGCGCGATGCAGGATTGGGACCGCGCTGTTGTCGTCGGCCGCCGCACATTCGGCAAGGGGCTGGTGCAAAGGCCGTTCCGCTTTGAAGACGGCTCAATGATGCGCTTGACCGTAGCCCGCTATTATACGCCTAGCGGACGCTGCATCCAGAAGCCCTATGACCGTGGCGACAAGAAAGCCTATGAGAAAGAGCTGCTCGACCGTGCCAACGAGGGTGAATACTACAGCCTGGACAGCATCCAGTTCAATGATACCCTGCGCTACACAACACGGCTGAATGGCCGCACCATCTACGGTGGCGGCGGTGTGATGCCCGACGTGTATGTGCCCATCGACACGACCGAGTACACCATTTATTACCGCGACCTTGTCGCCAAGGGTATCACCAACCAGTTTGCCATCAGCTATGTGGACAAGAACCGCAAGTCCATAGCCAAGAAATACAAAACCGTAAAGGACTTTGACGAAAACTTCATCGTCACCGACGAGATGATGCGTGATTTCATCGCATTGGGCGAGAAAGACAGCGTGAAGTATGACGAGGAGAAATTCCGCACGAGCGAGTCTCTGCTCAAGGACATCATCAAGGGACTTATCGCCCGCGATGTGTATAGCAGCGCTAGCGCCTATAGCGTGGTCATCAACCACCGCAACCGCGACCTCAAGGCCGCCATCGAGGTGCTCAATGACCGTGAGCGTTATGACCGATTGCTGCGCGAGGGCAATCCCGAATATGAGCGCTTGGTCAAGCGCAATGACAAATAGCAGTAACAGCCGCTTTTCTTGAACGAGACATTTTTAGGGCTATAGGTCGCTTCAATATTGACCTATAGCCCTAAACATATTGGGTTTCACATGATTATTGCTGAAATGGCGGTGGAGGTGGAGGCAGGGTTGGGCCGCTTCCGGGAAGAGGCGGTGGAGTGCGGCGGGCGTTGTCCATGCGCTGCAAGTCATCGATTCGGCCCATGGTTCGCTTATACACAATCCAAATGAGCACGACAAACAGCACATTGATAACGACCGAGAGCGCGGGGAAAATGCCCTCGCTAAAGGCCAGTGCGTCGTAGACCCAATGAATCAAAACAGGCACCGCCAGCACACAGCAGGCCGTGAACCTGCTGCGGTCACCAAAGTGGCGCTTGCTGTAGAAGTAACCCATGGCACAAGCGATAGCGAAATGGGCAGGCACAGCCGTTATGCCTCGCACGATACCGGTGCCCAACCAGTCCTCGCTCTGGAGTAGATAAAGGACGTTCTCGGTACCCGCAAAGCCCAATCCCACACAAGCAGCATAGACGATGCCGTCAAAGTACTCATCATAGAAAGGATTCTTGCGCAAGAACAGCCACAGCATGAGCAATTTGGCGATTTCCTCAGGCAGAGCGGCGGCAAACAAGGCAGTCGAGACCGCTCCAGCAAATGAGCCCAGTTCATAAACCATCACCCCCATCATAGACATGAACGAGGTAATGACTAAAGTCACAAAAGTAGAGCCCACGCCATAAAGGAAGGCCTTGGCTAGCATTTGTGGAGGCTCGGGCTGCGCTGAGTCCTTCTTGTAGATCCACCAGCCCAAGATAACGGCTGGTATGAGCGCCGTGATAAGGATAAGCAACATAATGTTTTACATTTATTGTTATTGTAAATGCATCCGACGAAGGAAAGCCACCTTCATCGGATGCATTGTCAGGTTATCGGTCAAGCACCATCAAATTACAGTGCCAAACGCAAGCCGAGAGAATAGCTGCGGCTTGTGGGAGCCTCATTGCCGCGGAAGGTGATGCGGCTGTCGCGGGAAACGCTGAACCAGCTACCACCACGGGTCACGCGGCGTACACCCATTTCGGGACCAACAGGATTCTCCTGAGCTTCCTCATTGTACTCGCCATACCAGTCGGAGCACCACTCAAACACGTTACCGCACATGTCGTAGAGACCCAACTCATTGGCGTGCTTGGTGCCAACAGCGTGAGTACCATAGTCAGCGCTGTAAGGACCTACAGCATAACTGTTGCCGTAGTACCATGCCACATCCTCCAGCTCATCGCTGCCAGCATAGATGGTACCAGTGCTCTTGTTACCGCCACGGGCAGCATATTCCCACTCGGCCTCGGTAGGCAGGCGGAAATTCTTGCCGGTAATTGCATTGAGGCGAGCGATAAACTCCTGGCAGTCTTCCCAGCTCACCTGCTCAACAGGTCGCTGCAGGTCGCCAGTAAAGCTGCTCGGGTTGGAACCCATCACAGCCTGCCAGAGCTCTTGAGTCACCTCGGTTTGACCGATTGAGTAGCTCGAAACGGTCACCTCGTGAGCGGGAAGCTCGTCTACGTTGGCCATGCCGCTCTCAACAGCAGCGCTGTCAACACCCATAGTAAACGTGCCGCCCTCGATGGCTACCATCTGGAACGAAACGCCGTTAACGGTGAATTCACCAGGAATGGTGTTGTAGTTCTGCATGCGCTCAATAAATGAGTTGGCAGCAGCCTGCAAATCGGTGAAATTGTCATCCATAACCGAGCTGCAATCCATCAACAGCATCACCAGAGCGCTGGAATAGGTGCTCTCGATCTCAGGAAGCATGCTAGCCGAGAACTCGGTGCTGAGTGCCCATGTCTGGGCGTCTTCAACCCAATACCACTCCTTGATGTTCTTCTTCACAATGCGCTCCTCGCTGTCAAGCTGAATGCCGTCGAATACCAATGTCACAAACATGCCATCGACACTTGATGCGGCCACGCTGTCGCCAGCGGTGCATGTCATGCCCTGATAAGTGATGTCGGTCAAGCTGCGTGTCTTGAGCGAGAAGGTACCCTCGATATAAACCTGGGAATCGTTCACGGTCTCATTATCCACCTCATCCAAAGTGAAACGGATGCGGGTACCAGAACCCACACCGGGGAAAATCAGGGTCAGGGTCTCGGACATGTTGCGGCTTACCAAGTCGTCGGCAATCTCCTGGAAACGGGTATTCACCTCGGTCATGTTGTTAACCTCAATGGCCTTGGTTGAATCGCTCGACAGAGCATACAGATTGGAGCGGAATTTGTTGGCGTCAATCACGTTATCGTTGAGAAGACCAACGGTGTAGGCCTTGATGGAGCGGCCATAGACGCGTTCATCGGCGATGCGGGTCTTGATAGCCTGAGCATATTCGGCCTCGGTATCATACTTGTCGGTCATCATCAGTGAACCCTGGTCCAAGCCCTCGGTGAAAGTAACGATGGCCACATTCTGCAAATTCTCGGGATACTGGGCGGCATTGAGCGCGTCGAGCGCCTTGTCAACCGAATAGTAAAGCAGGCGACCAGGCTGAGTCGTCAACGATGCCACAAAGTCATTGAACTGGAATACCGTTGTAGAATCAAGCAAGGAAATCTCCTTAGTGGTTAATGTCTGGTTGTAACCCATCAAGCCCATGTACATACCGGTCTCGACAGTGGGCACCACGGGACCCCTCAAGATGATATCAATCAAGAAATTGATATCGGAGATATTAATATCACCGTCATTGTTCACATCACACTTGGAGTCATAGGGTGCGCCTAAAACCACGTTGATTACCGCATTGATATCTGCGATATTCACATCACCGTCGGCGTTCACATCGCCCACGATGTTGCTCGAATACTGACGCGGTCCTGCCAGCGCCACTGCTGTTGATAATAAAATCAACGAAAAAAGCGTAGTCAGTTTCATCTTTTCTAATGTAATTTATTTATTGATATTAGTTATTCCACACATTATGCAGATTGCTATCGTTCTGCCATTGCCATTTAATATAACTTACAAAATTAATACTTAATTATTTAATAACACAAATTTCGGCAAAAATATTTATCAACAATTTCAGCCAACTCCCCAATCGGCCCTAAAAATGTATAAATGTTTAGAAGAATATCATAGTTTTGCCGCTTTCCATTATGGTCATTTCACTATTTTTGATTATCTTTGCCGATTAGTAACAAAAGCAACATGGCGATATGAACAGATTTGTAGAACTTATCCCCAAACAGTGCGTCAAATATGGCGAGCGTGAGGCACTACGTTTCCGTGACTACGAGACCCAGGTGTGGTCATCCATTACCTGGAAAGGTTTTGCCGAGCTGATTGACCGCGCGGCGGGCGCACTTTTCACCGGTGGCGTTGAGCCTCAAGGTCGGGTGTGCCTGTTCACCCAAAACTGCCCCGAGATATTGATCACCCACTTTGCCGCATTTTATAACCGTGCCATCCCGGTACCCATCTATGCAACCAGCAGCAAAGATGAGGCCGCCTATATCGTGAACGATTCAGGTGCCACAATCCTGTTTGTAGGCGATCAAGGTCAATATGATATCGCACGCCAAATCATCGACGAGTGCCCTACCCTCAAGTTCATCGTCACCCTGCACCCCAGTGTGAAGCACGATGCCGACGACAAGACGTCTCTCACATGGGAAGAATTTCTCGTTACAGGCGACAAGTTAGGCAAGGAGGTTCTCAATCAGATCGAAGAACGCAAGCAGTCGGGCGTGGATTCTGACATCATGTACTTGATCTACACGTCGGGCACCACCGGCGTGCCCAAGGGCGTGATGCTCATGCACAGCAACATGAACGCCGCGATGGATGCCCACGTTGAGCGCTTTGATGCCATCATCGATGACAAGAACGACGTGTCGTTGAGTTTCCTCCCCTTTAGCCATGTGTTTGAGTTGGGTTGGACGATGGTTTGCCTCACAACCGGCATCCGTGTTGCCATCAACTATAATCCCAAGGAAATCCAGCGCGCCGTCAAGGAGGTACAACCTAACTACATGTGCAGTGTGCCCCGTTTCTGGGAGAAGGTCTATACCGCCATCAATGACAACCTGGCCAATGCCAAGCCCGTGGTGCGCATGCTGGTCAAGCAAGCCATCCGCGTGGGCAAGGCGCGCAACATGAAATATACCCGCGTGGGCAAGAAAGCGCCAGCTTTCATCGAGCAGCAATACCAATACTTTGAGAAGAAAGTCTTCAAGAAGCTGCGCGGCGCCATTGGCGTGATCGACGGCAAAATGTTCCCCACTGCCGGCGCGATGCTGAGCGATAACATTACCGAGTTCATGCATGCCATAGGCATCAACATCTGCATTGGTTACGGTCTGAGCGAGACCAATGCCTCGGTGAGCTTCTTCAAGCCCGGTGAGTGGACACTGGGAACCATCGGCATGCCCATTTCGAGCATTCAGGTGAAAATCGGCGACAAGAACGAGATTCTCGTCAAGGGGCCGACCGTGATGAAGGGATATTACAACAAGCCCGAGGAAACGGCCGTGGCTATTGATGCCGACGGGTGGTTCCACACCGGCGACTGCGGTGAAATCGCACCCACCGGTGAACTTATCCTCACCGAACGACTCAAGGACCTGTTCAAAACCAGCAACGGCAAGTACATCGCACCCCAAGTGCTCGAGACCATGCTGGGGCAGGATAAATTCATCGAGCAGGTCACCATCATTGGTGATGGACGAAAATATGTGTCGGCGCTCATTGTGCCCGCTTTTGAGGAATTGAAGGCCTATGCCGACAAGAAGCACATCGAGTACCGCAATATCGAGGAACTGGTCAACAACTCCGACATCCACAAGATGATGGAAGAGCGCATCAACGACTACCAAAAGGACCTGGCCAGCTATGAGCAAATCAAGCGTTTCGTGCTGCTGCCCAAGGCTTTCACCATGGAGAATGGTGAATTGACCAACACCCTGAAAATCAAGCGTGCCGTCATCAGCAAGCGCTACAGGCCACTGATTGATGCCATGTACGCCGCCGACTACCGCAAAAAGAAACCAGCCGACAAATCGACTGATGATTAATGATAAGTGATTAGAGATAAGCGACCAAATATAGATGATAACACAAGAACAACTCAAAGAGTTACAACAACGCAAAGATGACCTCAAGCGCTATCTGGACATTGACGGCAAGAAAATCGAGGTCGAGGAGGAGGAACTACGCACCCATGTACCCGACTTTTGGCAAGACCAAAAAGCCGCCGAGGCACAGATGAAGAAAATCAAGTCGCTGCGCAACTGGATTAACGGCTGTGAGGAAGTGGAGCTCGCTGTCGATGAGGTGGCCACGGGATTTGACTTCGTCAAGGAAGGTCTCGTCGAGGAAGCCGAGGTTGATGCCTTGTACAGCAAGGCGATGGCCCTGCTCGAGAAACTCGAGTTGCGCAATATGCTGCGCCACGACGAGGACAAGATGGATGCTATCCTCAAGATCAACTCGGGTGCCGGTGGCACCGAGAGCCAGGATTGGGCGTCAATGCTCATGCGTATGTACCTGCGCTGGTGTGAGCGCCATGGCTACAAGACAGCCATCGAGCACCTTATCGACGGTGACGAGGCTGGTATCAAGAGCGTCACCATCAGCATCGAGGGCGATTTTGCCTACGGCTATCTCAAGAGCGAGAACGGCGTGCACCGCCTGGTGCGCGTCTCGCCCTATAACGCCCAGGGCAAGCGCATGACCTCGTTTGCCTCGGTTTTCGTGACACCGCTCGTTGACGACACCATCGAGATCACGCTCGACCCCGCGAGAATTTCGTGGGACACCTTCCGCAGCGGTGGTGCCGGTGGCCAGAACGTGAACAAGGTGGAATCGGGTGTGCGCGTGCGCTACCAGTACAAGGACCCCTACACCGGCGAGGAGGAGGAAATCCTGGTCGAGAACACCGAGACGCGCGACCAACCCAAGAACCGCGAGAACGCCCTGCGCAACCTGCGCTCCATCCTTTACAACAAGGAGTTGCAGCATCGCCAGGAGGAGCAACGCAAGGTCGAGGACAGCAAGAAGAAAATCGAATGGGGCAGCCAAATACGCAGTTACGTCTTTGACGACCGCCGTGTTAAGGACCACCGTACCAACCACCAGACCAGTGACGTGGGCGGCGTGATGGATGGTGACCTGGATGACTTCATCAAGGCTTACCTGATGGAGTTTGCCGAGAGCTAAGGTAGGATTTAGGCTTTAGGCTCTAGGTTTTAGGATTAGAGAATAGGTAGTAGTACAAACGACTTGCGACTAAATAATCGAGAAAGATGAACGAGAACTTTACTATCGTCAAGGTCAGCGGAAAGATTGTCGAGAAAGCCGACGAATTGAAAACCTTTGTCAAGGCATTTGCCAATATCAAAGGGAAAAAGATGCTTCTTTTCAGCGGCAACATGATGGCCCAGGAAATTGGCAACAAGCTGGGAGTTAAGACCAAACTCATCGACGACCGACCCGTGGTGGACGCTGGAACGCTGAAACTGCTTACCATGGTCTATGGTGGACTCGTGAGCCGTCTGTTCGTCTCACTGCTCCAGGGCAACAAGGTAAACGCCCTAGGCGTGACCGGAGCCGACATGAACCTGATCACCAGTGTCAAACTGCCTAACAGCAATCTGGGAGACACGGGACAGGTGCGCCACGTCAACACCGAGGGCATCGCCCGTCTGCTCGATAACGGCATCGTTCCTGTGTTGGCCCCCATCACCCACGATGGTCGTGGCAACCTGCTCTTTAACGAAACCGACGCCATGGCAGCCGAAATCGCTCGGGCCCTAGCGCTCAGGTATAACATCACGCTCATCTACTGCTTTGAGAAAAAAGGCGTGTTGCTCAACCCTGACGACCCCGACAGTGTAGTGGCCAATCTGCGTCGCACACAGTACAAGTCGCTTCGTGACATGGATATCATCAAGGACTGGTTTGTCAACAAGCTGGACAATGCTTTCCAAGCTATTGACCACGGCGTGAAGGAGGTCATCATCACCTGCCCGTCACAGATGGGCAACCCGGACAAGGGCACCCACATCAAGGGCTGATGATGTTGGCACGAGATTTGCACCAACTCATCTAGTGTATAATATTCCACCCTAGAGGTGGCCACAGTATATTATTCTTAAACAAAAATAACTAATATTTATCAACAAAATGAAGGTTGCGATTGTTGGCGCCAGCGGCGCAGTGGGACAGGAATTCATGCGTGTCCTTGATGAACAGAATTTTCCCGTTACTGAACTAGTGCTGTTTGGCTCGGAACGCAGCGCCGGACGCATTTTCACTTTTCGCGGTAAGGACCATGTGGTCAAACTCTTGCAACACAACGATGACTTCAAGGACATCGACATTGCCTTTGTCGCTATGGGTGCCGGTCCGGCACGCGAGTTTGCCCCGACCATCACTAAGCATGGTTGCATCATGATTGACAACAGCAGCGCCTTCCGCATGGACGACGATGTGCCCCTGGTAGTGCCCGAGGTCAATGGCGAGGACGCCTTGAACACCCCGCGCAACATCATTGCCAACCCCAACTGCTCGACCATCATCATGGTTGTGGCACTCAAGCCGCTGGATAACCTGTCACACATCAAGAATGTGCAGGTAGCCACCTATCAGGCCGCTAGCGGTGCCGGCATGGAGGCGATGTATGAACTCGCGCTGCAGACCAGTGAGATTGCCGTGGGCAAAGAGGAACTTACCGTGCGCCACTTCCAGCATGAGCTGGCCTACAATGTCATCCCCCACATCGACATCTTCCAAGAAAATGACTATACCCGCGAGGAGATGAAGATGGTCAAGGAGACCTGCAAAATCATGCACAGCGATATCCGCGTGAGCGCTACCTGCGTGCGTGTGCCCGTCATGCGTGCCCACAGCGAGGCCGTGTGGATCGAGTGTGAAAATCCCATCACCCCCGAGGAAGCCCGCGCCGCCCTGCAACTTGCTCCCGGCGTTGTCGTGGTTGATGACCCACGCAGCAACCGCTACCCCATGCCCATCGACTGCTCGGGCAAGGATCCCGTTTATGTAGGACGCATCCGCGTTGATACCAGTAGCGACAACGGCCTGACGTTCTGGCTCTGCGGTGACCAAATCAAGAAGGGTGCTGCCCTCAATGCCGTGCAGATCGGACAATACCTCATCGCCCACAAGAAGAAATAGCCAATAAACTGAAAAATCAAATGACTAAAAAAAATCAAATGACTAAAGAAGAAACCAAATCCACGATCATCGCATCGTGTGCCATCGGTATATTTATTTTGGCGTTAATCGCCACCATCATGTTCGGCTATCCCAGGTACAAGGTATGGCAGCAGGAAATGGACGGCAAGGCCGAGTTCGCCAAGGCGGAGCAAAACCGAAAAATCAAAATCGAGGAAGCACGTGCCAACCTTGAGGCCGAAAAGCTGAATGCCCAAGCCGAAATCGAGCGCGCCAAGGGTGCCGCCAAAGCCATTGAGATCGAAAACGGCAGCCTCACTCCCACTTACATCCAATACCTGTGGGTAAGGCAGCAGACCAACCTCAACAACAAGACCATCATCTACATCCCCACCGAGGGCAACCTGCCTATCCTTGAGGCCGGCCGCAACGCAACCAACAAATAACGACAGCTATACAATTGATATGTATAATAGAGAATTCACGCCGGGCATGATTTCGGCATTGAAAGAGAACGAAATCTTTGTCTTTGGCAGCAACTTGGGTGGAATGCACGGCGGCGGTGCTGCCCGCGCCGCCTATAACCGATTTGGGGCCGTGTGGGGCCAGGGTGTAGGGCTGCAGGGACAGAGTTATGCCATCCCCACAATGCAGGGCGGTGTGGAAACCATCAAGCCCTATGTTGACGAATTCATCGAGTTCGCCCAGACACATCCCGAACTCAAGTTCTTTGTTACCCGCATCGGTTGTGGCATCGCCGGCTTCAGGGATGAGCAGATTGCCCCACTGTTTGCCACGGCCATTGACAAGGAAAATATCATCTTGCCCAAGGAGTTTGTCGAAGCCATTGAGGGCTAAGGCGCGCTATCGACGATGAAAAAGAAGAAGAAAAAGCAGCCGATTAACCTTGACGCGCTTAAGGCCATGAGGCGCGGAAACCGCGAGGGCGAACAAGAACTGCTCGGTCCCGGCTTTCACGCGTCAAACCGTGTGCACCGGTCCAAAAAGACCTATACCCGCAAGGCCAAGCACAAACTAGACTTAAAAGAGCCGCAATAGTCAAGAAACGCTATTGGTCGCTCTCATGAGAGAACAGAAAAAGGTCTTTGACCACCCGAAGCTAAAAGCGGTATATTGACTCCGTGCTTCAACCGAGAGGTTTCCTCAAAGGATGCCTCTCACTTTTTATATATACATGAATTTGGCGATTTAATCAGATGCTATATCTTTGCAACGATAATCCACAGAACTGAAAACATGAAAAAAGAAGACCTGATTGCACTATGCCACTACTACCGTGGCGAGGATGAGGATAAATGCCCATTCAGTGACACTATCAAAGCGCGACTCTGGGCTGCCGAGATGATGACGTGCACCTACTTCATTCAATCAATTAACAAAGATAATCCCAAAGATGATTTGCACAATATGGTGTTTGCCTATGTATCCAAGTGGGACCCATACACCTTTAGAGATACCCTTGACGAGTACATCAAGGTGGCAAAGCCAAAACAAGAGATCATAAACACCTACTATGACTAAACAAAAAAAACGAAAAGCCATAGAAAAAGCCACAATAACCGAGCAGAAAAGTTGAGATGATTAGAAGAATTGTGACAATGTTGTGATACACATCCATAAAATCAAAAGCCAACCGATTGAGTTTCAACCGATTGGTTTTCTTTTAAGTAATCCCTACAAGTTTGATTTTATTACAGCACATTACAAAAACATAAATAATAGTCCCCTATTTATCAGCCATTTACAACACAGCTAATATGTAAGCTTCTGTAAGCAGGTGCAATCAACAGTAGATTTGAGGGTGTGTCATAATTCAATGTCGCTATTTTTAACCGTGCTACGCACGGGAAATTAATACAAATTATTTACTAAATTGATATAAAATTATAATTATTTTAATTTTAATACAAAATTTGTTTTGATTTCCCGCCCGAAGGGCGGTTATAATTCCAGCAGATTAATTATGACACAGCCCGATTATTCATGGAAAATTAAACATTTCTTTGTTTAATAATGATGCGCTTTGTGATGAGCAGATATAGAAAAGGCGGTCAGAGGACCGCCTTTTCCTTATAGACATATATTCCAGTATCAATTGTCCAGGATGATGTCGATGACAGCATTGATGTCGGCAATGTTGATTTCGCCATCACCGTTCACGTCACCAATCGCTGTATAATTGCCTGCTAAAATCAGATCTATGACGGCATTGACGTCTGCAATATTGACCTCACGGTCGCCATTAACGTCTCCATGCACAGGCATCAAGTCGTCAACAATCTGACCGAAATAAGGATACCAGTTCTCATCAGCCCTGTAGGCATCAGCCGTCCCCTTCAGCACATGAAGCGTACGACCAGAGTAATCACTACTGAAATCCTTATCGAATAGTTCATTCCCGCACGATACGCCCGAGAGGTCTGCAATGTAGCAATACACATCCGTCAGGTCCCAGCAATTCTTGCACACCTCGTTACCAATTGAAGTCACCGAGTTCGGGATGACGATGCTGGTCAGCCCAGTGCACCAAAAGAACGCATAGTTACCGATTGAAGTCACCGAGTTAGGAATATTGATACTGGTCAGACCTTGGCAGTTGTAGAACGCATATCTACCGATAGAAGTCACCGAGTTGGAGATGTCGACGCTGGTCAGTCCTATGCAGCCCTCGAACGCTCCGTTACCGATAGCAGTCACCGAGTTAGGAATAGTGATGCTGGTCAGGCCGTAGCAGTAAGAGAACGCCCAGCCACCGATTGAGGTTACCGAGTTGGGGATAATCGTGTTCTTGCAGCCAACAATTAAAGTATTATCGGCTGTCTCTATAATTGCATTGCAATTGTTGCGCGAATCATATCTTGGATTGCCACTTTCTATCACGATGCTGGCCAGCTCAGGGCAGCACCCGAACGTAAAGTTACCGATCTCAGTTATCGAGTTGGGGATGTCGATGCTGGTCAGACGATCACAGCAGTAGAAGGCAATTTCATCGATTGAAGTTACCGGGTAGGTGGTTCCGTTGTGGGTGACCGTGGCTGGGATGACGACAGAGCCTGAATACCCAACGAAAAACATATCATAATATAGACCTTTGGAAGTCACGGTGGCCTCGTTGCCGTTGATGTTGTAACAGATGCCATCGACCTCGAAGTCGTGAGCCACGGCGAGTGCGGGAAACAGGATGGCCAGCAACAGGATGGTGGTTTTGATAAATTGTCTCATAATCAGAATGTTTAGAAATTAAATAACGGTTGATAAAACATTGGTTTAAATTGACCCACAAAAGTAATCAATTATTTCCAATTCTCGTCATCGGTTTGCCCATTTCAAGCTGTTCATGTTCAATCTTCACCCTGTAAAGCGACGGAGCAAGTCCCTCTTCTAGTATGATTGCCGCAACTACCGTCCGCATCTCAAACAATGGTGATGGCTTTTTTTCGCTCCATGAATAGAAAAATCCCCCACGCCCGCGATGAGCATGAGGGATATAACTTAGGTTTTGATGAAGTTTAATTCCAAGTGCCGCTCAGCAGGTAGTCGATTAGGGCCGTCACGTCGCTGATGTTTACACTGCCGTCCTGGTTGCAGTCGGCACTTGGACTTGCTGTGCCGCTGCCCAGCAACAGGTCAATCAGGGCCGTCACGTCGCTGATGTTGACGCTGCCGTCGGCGTTCACGTCACCACGCGTCGAGGCCGTCATATCTACCCAGGCGCTGCCGTTGTACTTCTTGGGCAGCCAGTACTTGTTGCGGGCAGTCGTGATCTGGGCTGCAGTCATCGAGTTGTTCTCGTCCGTATTGAAGATTACATTCAATTCGCCCTTATCAGATGCCGAGCGCGTGGGCAGGCTGTTGACCAGGGTGGTCATGCCCGTGCCGCTGATCTTGTTCTGGTAGCAATAAAGAGTTTTTAATGCGGTGCAACCCTCCACACTGAGCTCGCTCAGTTGATTGCCATAGCAACTCATCCAAGTCATTGCTGAGCAAGAGGTTACATCTAAAGAAGTCAAGGCGTTATTAAAGCACTTGAGTGTGGTCAGCGTCGTATTACCACTAACTCTCAGGTTTGTCAGTTGGCTCTTGTTGGTTACTTCAAGCGTGGTCAACTTGTTGTTGCGGGCCAGCAGTG
>JAEETL010000040.1 GCA_016290325.1 Muribaculaceae bacterium | reverse complement strand
CTGGTGATGTATTTCCTGTATCTGCTCATTCTGCGCAAGATTCACGGCTACACGGGCGATTGCTGCGGTGCCGTGTGCCTGTTAGTGGAACTGGCAATTTATCTGGTTGCCTGCTCACAACAATTGATGTAAGATAAATCAACAACAATAAATACAACAAGTACAATGATAAATATCGATATTCAATTTTTGTATTTATTGTACTTATTGTTTTCTTTTTAATGATGGAAGTTGTTTTGATTAGACATACCAGCGTTGATGTTCCAAAGGGGACATGTTACGGCCAGACCGACGTGCATGTGCGTGACACCTTTGAGCAAGAAGCCGAGTTGACACGTCAGTCTCTCGTGCCGTTTCTGCCGTTTGACAAGGTGTACTCGTCGCCGCTGACACGTGCCCGCAAACTCGCGGCTTATTGCGGTTACCCAGATGCCGAAACCGATGAACGACTGCTGGAGATGAATATGGGCGAGTGGGAAATGCAGCTGTATGACAAAATCAAGGACCCTCACCTTCAGGAATGGTACGACGACTATATCCATCAACCCACAACTGGTGGCGAGAGCTTTTTGCAGCAATATCAGCGGGTGGCGGCATTTCTTGACGAGCTCAAGGGCCAGCCCTATCAGCGAGTGGCCATCTTTGCCCATGCCGGGGTACTCATCAGCGCCGGCATTCATACAGGTCTTTATTCTTGGGACAATGCTTGGAGCAATCTGGCCGATTACGGGGATTTTATTGTAATTACGATTTAAAATGTTAGGCCTCGCCTTGGCGTGGCCGTCAAACAAAGATAAGTCAATGAGCAGAATCATATTGATTACTGGTGGACAACGCTCGGGCAAAAGCCGATATGCCGAGGAACTGGCATTGAGTCTAGCTGATAACCCAGCGTATGTAGCGACAGCCCATGTGTGGGACGAGGAGTTCCGTGAGCGTGTTCGCCGCCATCAGGAGCGCCGTGGACCACAATGGACCAACATCGAGGAGGAAAAATACCTGAGCCGCCATGACCTGACAGGCCGTGTGGCGGTCATCGATTGCGTGACCCTGTGGCTGACTAATTTCTTCTTTGAGAATCAAAGTCAAGACACACAGCAGGTTTTAGATATGGTCAAAGAGGAGTTTATCCGCTTCACGGCCCAAGATGCCACCTTTATCTTCGTGACCAACGAAATCGGCAGCGGCGGCGTGAGCGTGGATGCCGTGCAACGGCGATTCACCGACCTGCAAGGCTGGATGAACCAGTACGTTGCAAGCCGTGCCGACGAAGTCATCCTCATGGTCTCGGGAATCCCGGTAACAGTTAAAAGTTAACAGTGATTAGTTAACAGTTCTAGAGCATCTAGATTATCTAGAATATCTAGAAACTAAGAACCAAGAAAATGAAGCAATTCAATATACAACACACCGATAAATCGATGGCTGATGCCATCCAGCAGAAAATCGACCACCTGAACAAACCCAAAGGATCGCTGGGTCGCTTGGAGGAACTGGCCTTGCAGATTTGCCTCATCCAGCAGACCTTGACGCCCAGCCTTAACCATCCCTGCCATTTGTTGTTGGGCGGGGACCACGGCATCGAGCGCGAGGGCGTGAGTGTATCCCCGCGCGAGGTCACCTGGCAACAGATGATCAACTTTACCCGTGGAGGTGGCGGCGTGAATATGTTTTGCCGCCAGCACGGTTTCAAGTTACGCATCGTGGACACAGGTGTGGATTATGACCTCAGCAATGTTGAGGGCATCATAGACCGCAAAATTGCCCGAGGCACCCGCAATTTCCTGCACGAGCCTGCTATGAGCCAGGAGGAATTTGACCGCGCCATCCAGACGGGTTGCGATCTGGTGGATGACTGCATTGCCGAAGGGTGCCAAGAGCTGTGCGTCGGTGAAATGGGCATTGCCAACACCTCGCCGTCAAGCATCTGGATGAGCCTGTTCGGCAACATCCCCCTCGACGAGTGCATCGGTGCGGGAGCGGGACTTGACAGTCCTGGTATCCAGCACAAGTGCGAAGTCCTCGCACAGTCACTAAAGCATTACAATGAAACGATGGAAAACACAACCGAGAACGCCATCCGTTATTTCGGTGGTTTTGAGATGGTAACGGCCATCGGAGCCATGCTGCGTGGAGCCGAAAAGCATCTTGTAGTAATGGTTGACGGCTTCATCATGACGGCCTGTGCCATCGCGGCTATTCAACTCTATCCCGCGGCACAAGATTACATGATTTTCACCCATTGTGGTGACGAGAGTGGGCACAAGCGCATGCTTGACATCGTCCACGCCAAGCCCATCCTCAACTTGGGCCTACGCCTCGGCGAGGGCACCGGAGCCTTGTGTGCCTACCCCATCATCGATTCGGCAGTGAGGATGATCAACGAAATTAACAACTTCGACACCGCCCACATTACTAAATACTTCTAAAGAAATAACACTACGACAGACGTCAAGGCGAGCATAAGTAGTTCAGCCGTTCGGTTGATGCGGACGGCGGTGTGCATATCCTGGGTGTTGAGTTCACGGTCGTTCTCGCCGATGAAGGGTTTGTCGAAGAGTTCGCCGAAGTAATAGTGTGGCCCGCCGAAACGGCAGTTGAGGATGCCGGCAAGGGCAGCCTCAGGGTAACCGCTATTGGGACTAGCGTGCTTACGGCCATTTTTCCATACGAATTTCATGAGTGACAACTGGCCAGATGCGATGACCATTAGCAAAGCAGTCAGGCGAGCAGGGATATAATTGGCCACATCATCGGTGTGGGCAGCCCAGCAGCCGAAGTCTTTGTAGCGCTCGGTGCGATAACCAATCATCGAATCAAGGGTATTGACCATTTTGTAGGCCAACATGCCTGGGGTGCCCAACAATGCAAACCAGAAAAGAGGGGCTATCACGCCGTCGCTCAGATTCTCGGCAAGTGTCTCTAGAGCGGCAGTACGCACCTCTTGAGCTGACAGTTGCGAGGTGTCACGCCCCACAATGCGAGCGACCTGCTGACGACCCTCGTCAAGCGAACGGTCAAGCGCCAAAAACACCTCTCGCACCTCTCGAATAAGCGTCGTCCCTGCCAAACAGTAGAAAATGATGATGGTATCGAGGATGAGCCACAAAACCGTGTTGGGAATAAATCGCTTGAGCCACCACACGACAAAAAATACCATCAGAATCAGGATGATGGCCATCACGGCACCCTTGGCCATGCGGTGACTGCCTTTATTCAGGCGGTGTTCCCCCCACGAAATCATTTTGCCGAACCACACGATGGGATGCGGCAGGCGTGACGGGTCACCGAAGATAAAATCCAGCAACCAACCCAGCAGTAACGGCAATATGAGTAATAGCGTATTGATCATTGAATTAAAAAAAGAAAACAATAAGTACAATAAAAACAATCGATGACGAAAAATCCCACATTTGTATTTGTTGTATTTATTGTTGTTAATTTAGAAAGAGACGGATGGCGGTGACTAGGGCGTCGTTTTCGGCGGGCGACTGGGTGGCGATGCGGAAGTGATGAGCCGTCAAGCCTGTGAAGTTAGAGGCGTCACGGATGAGGATGCCATGCTCCCTCGCCAGGTATTCCTTCAGCTCGGCAGCCGTGGCCTGTTGGATGGTGCACAGGAAAAAATTGGTCTGTGTCAGTTGAGCCTCAATGCCATCTATCTCGTTCAGCATCACGCGCAGGCGTTGCGTCTCGGCCAAATAGGTGGATAGGTCAGGAATGGCCGTCTCGCCTCGCTGTACCAGCCACTTGCCGGCCTCCAGCGACAGGGCGTTGATGGCCCAAGGGCGGTACTGTTCCCGTAAGCGGTTTATAATCGACGATGAGGCAGTGACATAACCCAAGCGCAGGCCGGGCACAGCATAGCGTTTGGTCATTGAGTGCAACAGGATAATATCGTCACGACCGACCACGTCGGCGGGCTGTAGCAAGGGAGCCATCGTATAGTCCTCGTAGGACTGGTCAACAATGAGTAGGCGATGGCGCTCGGCAAGCGCCAACACATCGTCGGTTCCAATCACGTCACCAGTCGGGTTATTAGGGTTGCACAGCCAGCACAGGGCGCCATCCCCGCACTCGCGATAGCCAAACACACGGCATGCGTCTTCATATTCCCTGAAGGTTGGCTGAAGGATGCAGCAAGTGCCCTCATGGCGGTAGGCTTGGGCAATCAGATAGATGGCATCGACAGCTCCACTGGTCACCAATACCTCGTCGGGGCTGATAGCACACTCGTGAGCAATCATCTGTTCTAGCGAAGCTGCTGATGGCTCAGGATAGGAGCGCACGACATCCATGCGAGAGCTCAAATAGGATTCTAACGCACTTAAATCAGTTCCGGCATAAATATTTGAACTGAAGTTCATCTTGATATTCTCGTAACGATACAGGTCGTCGCCGTGTCCTTCAATCATGGTCTGTCAAGATTTTGTAGATTTGCTCCATATCGACATATTGGCGCACATGGGACGCCAGTTTATCGTATTGTTCCTCCTTGAAAGCCGCATAGTCAAACGGCTGATTCCCCTCAGTGATTTTGTCCTTGAACGGTTCCAATAGGAAATCCACAAATGGCGTATTGTCAAGGATGCCGTGGACATAGGTGCCCATGCACTTGCCATCAACGAGATAGCCGTCTTCGCGTCCGCTATCGAGATGCAGCAAAGGTGACGGCTTGGCATCTCCTAAGGGGCGCGTCTCGCCCTGATGGATTTCGTAGCCGCCCCCGTACTGACAGGTGACTTGGCGCGTCTGCTTGTCACCGTTCATGGTAGTAGTCGTGGGCAGCAGGCCCAGTCCCGGCAAACGCTCGATGTCGCCCTCAACATGGTCGGGGTCCAATACTTCCATGCCCATCATCTGATAACCGCCGCAGATGCCCAGCACGGCCGCACCCTCGCGGTGGGCACGAACGATGGCCTGGGCACAACCGTTGCGGCGCAGCTCATACAGGTCGTGCAAGGTGGATTTAGTGCCTGGCAGGATGATGATGTCGGCCTTCTTGATGTCCTCGGTATTGTTGGTGTAGAACAGGTGAACACGCGGGTCACGCTCCAGCGCGTCAAAGTCGGTGTAATTTGACAGGTGCCGCAACATGACAACGGCCACATTGACCTTGCCACGTTCGGCCTGCATCGACTTTTGCGCCAAAGCCACACTATCCTCCTCCTCAATGTAAATGTCTTTATAGTAAGGGATAACGCCCAGCACAGGAACACCGCAGATATTCTCCAGCATCTTGCGGCCCTCGTCAAACAAGCGCATGTCGCCACGGAACTTGTTGATGATGATGCCCTTGATGAGGCTGCGGTCCTCGGGCGTCTGCAAGGCAATGCTGCCATATACCGAGGCAAACACACCGCCACGATCTATGTCACCGACCAGAATCACATCGGCATGAGCATGGCGCGCCATGGGCAAATTCACCAAGTCGGTGTCACGCAGATTAATCTCCGAAATGCTGCCAGCGCCCTCCATCACGATGGGATTGAAACGGGATGCCAAACGATCGAAAGCATCACACACCTCGCGGCGATAGTCAATGTCTGACGTGCCTCGACGCCAATAGTCATAGGCATTCTTGTTGCCGATGGGCTTGCCGTGCAGGATTACTTGCGAGGTATGGTCAGACTGTGGTTTCAGCAGAAGCGGGTTCATATCAGTGTGGCAAGGAATGCCGGCAGCCTCAGCCTGAACTGCCTGGGCGCGACCGATTTCAAAGCCTTCGGGCGTAGCGTAGGAGTTCAACGCCATATTTTGGGCCTTGAACGGGGCTGGACTGTAGCCATCTTGCTTGAAAATGCGGCAAAAGGCAGCGGCAACGATGCTCTTGCCCACATCGCTGCCCGTCCCTGCGAACATTATGGGATGTAATCGCTTCATTCTTTCTCGTTGGCTAAGACAAACAGATAATCAGACAGGCGGTTCATCATCACTAGGATATCATTATTGACGGGATGCTCACGATTCAGCGACCACAGGCGACGTTCCACGGTGCGCGCTTGAGTACGGGCAAGATGGATAAACGCAGACAAATTCGAGCCGCCGCCAGGCACAACAAAACCGCCTTGATAATCGGCACGGTCAATGGCTTGCTCCAACTGCGAGGTAATCTCCACAGCATGGAGCTCGCGGGGATTGACGCTGCCGTTTGGTGTGGCGATGTGGCTCATAACCACCATCAGCTCGCGCTGCACGGCAAGAATGAGACGACTGTCCTCATCATCGTCATGCAACGTCGACCGCACAACACCCAAATGGGCATTAAGTTGGTCAATCTGGCCGTTGGTCTCGATGCGCGGGTCATCTTTCGGAACCCTCACGCCATCGCGCAGGCTTGTCATGCCCTCATCACCTGTCTTGGTATATATCTGTTTCATTCTTCAATCTCTATTTATTGCCGATAGCATCTCTAAACCCTAAACTCTAAACTCAAGTTTGGAACATGTTCCAAACTTGATATATATGCGTGTAGCTTGCCAATACATTCTTGTAGCGGAAGACAGGCGTTGACACTGGCTCTCCTTTAGCATTATAGACTTGTACAATCGATGGCGGCACATCACCCAGGAACTGCGTGTAATGGAACTCGTGCCCACGGTATTCCTGGCCATCGAGGGTAAAGCGGCGATAGCCTAGCGAGAGTTTACGATCAGTTTTGCGGGCCGTAATGGTGTAAGGTAGCACGTCACACATTGGATATTCGCCCTCGTCGGTGACGATTCTTTCGCACAGATACATCATGCCGCCGCATTCAGCGATAATGCGTCCGCCGTGTTCGGCATATTCTTTGATGGCACGTCGTGTAGCCTCGGCTTTTACCAATTCATCAAGATGTTTCTCGGGATAACCGCCTGGCAGATAGAGCAATTCCACATCGTCAAGGCAAGGGATGTCACGCTCGGGATCAAAGAATGACACATTCTCCAACCTGTCGATATTCTCCTGATAGATGAAAGAGAACGACTCATCGTTACGCGCTATCAGGGTTTTACTAAAATGATTACTATCTTTGCCTGGAATTGCGCATACAGGTGCACTTGCTGCATTGGTTGCTGACAAATTCAAGAGCTTTTGCCACTCAACATGCTGTTCTAGCAGTTCAACTAAGAGATTGCTTTCGGTCTTCTCGCTGAAATCCAGCCCCAGGTAACGGGAGCCTTGCTCGAGTTCCGCTTTCTTGGGAAGATAGCCATAGCATTCCATCCCTAGGTCGTCACACACCTGCTGCAGCATTTTGAAATGTCTTGCCGACCCCACGCGGTTGAAAATCACGCCGCTGATGTGCACATCCTTACGGAAGTTGATGAAACCTGACAAAAGTGCGGCCATCGAGTAAGCTGCAGACTTAGCGTCAACCACCAGCACTACTGGCAGGTCCAGCACGCGTGCGATTTCAGCCGATGCCCCTTTGTCGCGGTCATAGCCGTCAAACAGGCCCATCATCCCCTCGACAACGCGCATATCGGCATCCGCGCCATAGCGGTCAAACAATTCCTGCACATGCTCAGGCGTGGCCATAAACGTGTCCAGATTGATACTCGGCCGTCCACATACCGCCGCATGAAACTTCGTGTCGATATAATCAGGCCCGCACTTAAACGGCTGAACCTTATACCCCTTGCGGGCAAACAATGCCATCAGCCCCCGAGCAACAGTCGTCTTGCCCGAGCCACTATTCGGCGCTGCTATCAAAAATCCATGTCCCATAGAACCTGCAAATTTACAAAAAAACACCGAAAACCCATAGTGTTGGAGCAGTAATTCTGCTTGATTAACAGATAGATTTTTGGGGGGATACAATGTACCCCCCTTTTGTGGTATAACAGGGTTTTTAGACGATTATTATGGGATGGCGGTCAGTCATAAATCACAAAACCACAATACTTTAACGTATCATAACGACTCTTAAAGTACTGTCCGAAAGTCCCAACAGGATCACGCTTCCAAACGAAGCCCCTCGAGTCGGTTTTTCTGACTTGAGGGGTTTCACTTTTTTAGCATGGCATCGAAGAAGATATCGCCCGTGTCCACGTCTTTGCGGGTGATCATCCCGAGGATGTCTAGGTTCTGCGGACTGTCTGCCAAGGGCAGCTCAATCTCCATGCTGTAGTCGTAGGCATCGGTGAAGATGCGGTTCTCCGAAAATTTGTGCAAGCCAAAGGCAATAAAGATTGCTTCATTTGCTGGCATCAGTTTTCCGTTTATCGTCAGTATCACAAAGTAAAATCGGTTGGTTTACCAGACAAAAGCAATCCAACCGATTAGACCTTGAAAAGAGGGGAAATGAGGTTACTCTTCCCCGATGAGTTCTTGTAGTTGCTCAGTAATTTCATCTCCTCTGCGATACCAACTGCCCCAACGTCTAATGGTTAAGACTAAAACCACTACGAACGCGACCAGCATCATAATAGATGCTCGGATATTACCGCTAACATACGTTTCGAGAATTATCAGGACCCATACGGTACTCGCAGTGAATATTTCGACCCGATTACTCTTTTTAAACAAAGACAATAACTGATCTGGAGTGGTAAGGCTGCCAATTTTCTTTTTATACTGATAGAAGTACAGAAATGACCATACCGCCAGGCAGCCAATAGCTATACAAAGTATCAAGGAAATAATGCCTTTGATATCATCCAGTTTTTGCCAAACGTCGATCATAACCAATATTGCAGCAAGCAAGAATATCAGTATACTGCAGATAGTGGTATTGCCTCTTGATTTACACTTGTCCTTGAGCACCTCGAACATCTCGTCTCTGCTAAGGTTACTTAATGCTTCAGTTTCCATCATGTTTCATTTTAATCGGTTAATAACTTCACCCTTTAGACGCACGGGTGCACTCAAAAGCCACACAAAAGTGACGATTTTCTTGAATTATTTCACCTGAATCTCATCGATGAAGAAGTAGCCGTCATAACCGACTCCGAAGTGCCAGTCGGGGCAGGCTCCGATAGTCTTCAGGTTCACCTTGACATAGCGGGCCGATACGGCTTGTGGCATGGTGACCGTCGCCCAGCGGTACTTGGGTGACATGTCACGGTCCTCATCAAAGTTAAAGTTGCCGATGTCGGTAAAGTTCACGTTATCGCTCGAGATGGAATAGGACACGCTCTTGGGCAAGAAAATCCATGCGCCCAGGTTGTGCAGGCAGTCGGTTCGCACGGTCGTGAACTGTTTCTCGTCACCGAGGTCGACCACCAGCTCGGCATCCTCGCCGACCCAGCCGACCCAACTCTCTCCATAGGTCGATCCGCCGAAGAGTCCGTCAGTGAGCGCCGTCCCTGAGATGGGAACGAATCGGTACTCAGGCAGGTTCTTGTAGTTGACTTGGGCTCCCAGGGCGAGGTTGTTGCTGATGCCAGGCAAGTAACGCTCCAGGTACAGGTCACAGTAATCATCCACCGAATTCTTGCGCTCGGTCAAGGACTTGATGCCAGCCTCATAGCCGCGTTGACGGAAGAGTTCCACCTCACGGATGCGCTCCTCGCGGTCACCCTCGGTCGAGGTGCGCTCGATTTCCAGCTTGCTGTACTGCTGCTGTAGCCGTGCCGCATGGACACGCTTGAGCAGCGTCTCGTCACCGGCAACTGCCGCCTCGGCCTGATCAAACAGGTCATCGTATTGCGCCAGCAGATAGGGCCGCAGCATGCCCTCCTTGTGCGACACAGGCGAGTCATAGATCCACAGGTCCTTGCCACTGCCCAACAAGGCCCCCTCGCGCATCTTGAGGTAACGGTACAGATAGGGGGCCGCTTTGCCGTAGTAGCCGTCCAGGAAGGTATGCATCAGGCTGTCGGTATCGGCTTCGACATTCCACATCAGTTTGGAGAGCATATAAGCTCGTAGCTCGCTGAAGTCCACGCCCCTGAAGCCGGCGACCTGTTCAAACAGCATCGTGGCATGGTTCTCCTTGAACAATTTCATATTGGGCTGCAGCACATGGAAATTCGGGAAAGGGGTGACCAGGTTGTCGAAGTTGATGCCGTAGTCCCAAACGAAGATATTGTCCGATATCTTTCCCCACCCCGTCAAGGCACGCACGAAGTCGCGCCCGCTGGCGTTCTCGGTTAAGGGGACCTCACGCTTGCTGTCGATGCTGCACAGCATGATGTTCACGTTGGGCAACGGCTTGGTGTGCTTGGGAGGCTGCATGCTATAGAGATAGGCCAGCGTCGAGAACTCCTTGTCGGGGAAACGCTGGGCCAACTTGTTCATGAAGCGCACCAGGTTGCCCGACGGCGAGCCCTCGTACTCGTCCACAGCTTTACACTCGGGGCAGGCACATTGCGTGCCGTTGCCGTCATTCTGGCTCACCGAGATGAGTTTCATGCCGGGATTGGCCTTAAAGATACTGTCGATCTTGGCTGCAACCAATTCAAACACCTCGGGATTGGTCAGGCACCACTGGCTGTGGGCGCCAGGGTGGCGCACGCCGTTGAAGAAGGAATAATACTCGGGATGTGTTTTGCCATAGACTGCTGCAGGCAAGATCTGGTTAAAGGTGTGGACCCACATGTTGGCCGCAAAGATTTCTTTAGGCTCCTTGAGTCGGTAGAAGGCCACATAGTCGGGATCCTCGGTGCCATAGGACTGCGTCTGGCGATATCGGAACGATGGTGTCTCGGCATGGTGCTGCTCAGCAATCAAGATGTCGGTGCGCTGCTCCACGGTCCATGCGCCAGCGGCATAGTAGCGCACGCCCAATTCGTTTTCGAGCAGCGTTGCCACACCATAGAGGGCACCCTTACCGCCACCGCTCTTGATGTACAGGCGTCCGTCATGGCAATCGATGACAAAGCCGTCCTCGCCGACTTCGTCGGTCGTGCCGCCGATGAGGATAAGGTTTTTCTTGTCCTTAGATAATGATATCGGCAACCTCACGCCGCTCATGCGCTCAACAAACTTGTTGAGCAGCATGGCCGCATCCCGGTTGACCTCACTCTCTTCAACGATGGCAATCGATGCACGCGGCTTGCCATTCTTCAGTACCTGCAACTGTGCTGACACTTGCATGGCCGCAAGTATCAGGACAGCAAACAACAATAATCTTTTCATACGCGTCTGGTGGATTGATGTTCAATTTCAGGCAGTAAAGATATAACAAAAAATGGACATCATCACCATTTCGCACTACAGGATTTCAAGCGATGGGGTTATTCCGATTTATCTTTCTGTCATTGCAGCAAAGGTAGCGTTTATATTGCTCTAAACACATCACAAAATACTTTTAAGGAAAGGATCTCAATCGATATAGCTTCTCAGGCCTTAGGTCTTACCTCATTTTTAGGTATTGTGCTTCTCGGTGATTGGAAGTAATTTTATACTCCAAAATCACTGAAATGCAACTGATTAGACATATCATACTATCCTTGTTGGTATTGGTCACGCAATTAGCTGATGCACAGGCTTTGATACGTGGAACAGTGCTTGATGCCGAGACCTTGGAACCCGTCATCGGCGCTACCATTACCGACGTGAAGCAGGGCAAAGCTCTTACTGTCACTCAGGCTGACGGCACCTTTGCCATACCTAAAAATAATGAGGTCCAACTGAGGATTTCTTCTATCGGCTATAAGACGCTGGTGACCGCTCCCACTGCCGACGGTCGTTACCTGCTGCATGCCGAGGTGAGCCAGTTAGGAGAAGTGGTGGTGACAGCCCAAGAGAACCGTGGATTGACCACATCGTCAAAAATTGAAAAACACGCGATGGAGCATCTGCAGCCATCGAGTTTCTCCGACCTGCTGGAGCTGATACCCGGCGGACGTAGCATTGACCCTTCACTGAGCACACCTAACAATATCCACATACGCGAAATCTCCACAGGTAACAGCAACTATGCCACCTCCTCGCTGGGCACAAGCTTCATCATTGACGGAGCCCCCATCTCGACAGGTGCCAACATGCAGTATCTTGCCGGTGCTTGGGATGATATGGCCACCAGCCGTGACAACACCAATGCCGGTGTTGACATGCGTGGCATCTCGACTGACGACATCGAGAGTGTCGAAATCGTGCGAGGCATCCCCTCGGTGGAATATGGAGACCTGACTAGCGGACTGGTGAAAATTGAGCGCCGCCGCGGTGGCCATGACTTGAAATTCCGTCTGAAGGCCGATATGGGTTCCAAGCTCTTTTATGCAGCTAAAGATTTTGAATGGGAAAAACACCACTTGACCCTTAACTTGAGTGCCGATTACCTGGATGCCAAAGCAGACCCTCGAAACCGATTGGAGAACTACAAGCGAGTAACATTCTCCACCCGATTGAGAAAAAACTGGGAGCACAAAGATTACAGCCTCACTCTCTCATCCAATATTGACTTTTCCAAATCGCTAGACAATGACAAGGAAGATATCGACCAAACCTATAGCGCTGAGGACTCCTATCGGTCAAGCTATAACCGCTATGCCCTGTTGAACGCCTTGCAATACAAGAGCAAGCAGAATTCTTGGCTCAAATCGGCTGAGTTGACGGTTTCAGCATCGCTCGAGAACGACCTGATTGAACGTACCCGCCTGGTGCAACTGTCACGCATGACCGTCGCTCCCCTGTCAAAAGAAGAAGGTGAGAACGATGCCTATATTTTACCATTTAAATATATGGGACATCATGAGGTGGAAGGCAAACCCGTGAATGCCTATGTCAAGCTGAATGCCCGACTGCAGATACCTAATAACCGACTATCCAACACACTGTTGCTGGGTACTGACTGGAACTTGGACAAGAACCTGGGGCGCGGACAGGTGTTTGACCCACACACGCCAGTATATACCAGCATCTCGTCACGGGCTCGTTCCCTCAAGGAAATTCCCGCCAATCATCGTATGTCGGCCTATGCCGAGGAGAACCTCAAGTGGCCAACTTCTATTGGAACGCTTGAAGCCACGGCAGGCATCCGAGGCACAATGCTCCTCAACCTGGATAATGACTACAAGATGAACGGCAAAGTTTATTGGGACCCGCGCGTGAATATCGGCTACACGTTGCCCAGGCTGTCGATCTTCGGCAAACCCACCTTCATCCGCATTGCTGGAGGCATCGGCCAGCACACCAAGATGCCCACCATGGAGCAGTTATTTCCCGACTTGCTATACATCGACTTCATCCAGTTAAACTACTACCACGACAATCCCGACTACCGCCGCATCAACCTGATGACCTATATCGTCAATCCGCGCAACACTGCCCTGGAGCCTGCCCGCAACCTCAAGAAAGAGGTATCGATTGATATCAACATTGGCGGCAACAGGCTGGCGATAACGGCATTCCGAGAGAAGATGACCTCAGGATTCCGCATGCAGTCCTATTATCGGACATTTCAATACAAGCAATATGACGCCAGTGGCATCAATGCCGCGAGCCTCACCGGGCAGCCCAGTCTCATTGACCTGCCATTCACAGTTATCAACGAGTTGGCTGGCTATGGCAATTACACCAACGGCAGCATGACACTGAAAGAGGGCATCGAGTACACCCTTGAGACCAAGCGATTCCCCGTCATCTTGACGCGCCTGACCATCAATGGTGCCTATTTTCGCACGACCTACGACAACTCCATCGTGGACTCTTACCGTCCCAGTCAGGTGATTGACAATCGCCAGATCCAGTACGTGGGACTGTATGCCAACGACGACGGTTCGGTGAGGGAGTCATTCAACACCAACTTCACGCTCGACACCGACGTACCTCGCCTCAAACTGGGCTTCTCTATCTCAGCCCAGTGCATGTGGTTCACCACGTCTCAACGCAAGGAGGTCAACAACTATCCCGTCCAGTACATCGCCCCCGACGGCAGCATTCATGATTGGCAAGAGAGCGATGCTGACGACATGTACCTGCGCTGGCTCGTCAGGGACTACACACCCTCGCTATTCGAGAAAAACCGTGTCCCGTTTGCTATGAATGTCAATATGAAGGTCACCAAGAAACTCTTTGACGACCGTCTCCACGTCGCCATGTTCTGTAACAAGCTGTGGGACTACACGCCCGACTATGACAGCCGCGGTACAACCATCCGCCGCCATGTGACACCTTACTTCGGACTCGAAATGAACATCAAGCTATGAAACATAACATTATTTTCCTGATATCGATAACACTTGTCATGCTGTTCACCGCCTGCGCCCCAGTGGAAGACGACATCTTCACCACTGCTCGCATCACGGTCACAGCTGAGGGCGACGTATCCATTACCAGCGTCCAGGCGCAGGTGAAGCTGACCAATGTGAATACGCGCCAAGTCACGACAGTAGCCGACTTTAACGGTACCAGCGCGACGGTGGAGCTATTGCGTGGCGCTTATCAGATAGACATTGAAGGCGTTGCCACTTGCCTGTCGCCCGACAATGTCACCCGCATGCGCCAGTTCCGCTGCCAGAGCGACTATGTGGAATTCATCAGTCACGACATCAATGAGGTCACATTAAAAACCATATTTCTCGACTGACATGAAACGCCAATTTTTGCTCATACTCATCCTTATAGTCATCCATGGGGCAGCTATGGCATCCAATGCTGACTCGGCACTGGTCGAGCACACCTCGTTAGCTAGATTGCCCATGCTAGAAGCCATGCGCAACCCTGCCCTGCATGGCATGGGCTATCAGACCCCATACTCGCAGCTGGCAATAGGCATCGACCTTCAGCACCAGAACCAAGCCTTCGTCCCTGAGAAAGGTAGCGGCTATACCCTGCCCTATCTCAAAGTGAATACTTTTCATCCCTTGAACGGGCGTTCCACCGTGTGGGGCGAGGCCTCTTACATGACTGGCAAGGTGCACGACATCAGGTGGAACTCTACCAGCGACTACGACCTATTGCAACCCTACATTCTCGCCGACACCCTGGGCGGAGACACACGACGGGAGCGTTACAGCGTCTCGGGTGGATATGCTACCAGCATCAAAAAATGGCTGTTAGGAGCCGAGATGCACGTCCGTGCTGAGCAGGAATACCGTAGCCATGACCCTCGCATGAGGGGTATCGTGACCGACTTGATTTTGCGTGTGGGCGGCGGTTATGATTTAGGTCACTACCACCTAGGTGCCGCCGTGGAGGGCAATATTTACAAGCAGACCAATAGTGTAGCCTTCTACCGTGAGGAGGGTGTTATTCCTGAGTATCAGATGACAGGCCTTGGCACAGAGTACAGCCGTTTCTCGGGCGACAAGCGCAGCCTCTATTATGACGGAGGTGGTGTGGCCGTCATGCTACATGCCTCCCCAATCAGCAAGAGCGGTCCCTATGCCGACGTCACCCTAGACGAGCACCGTTATCACCGCAAACTCGCTGAATTTAACTCCATGCCGCTCACCGACCATTATAACGAGCACGTGGGGGCGACAATCGGCTGGAAACAAGAAAAGAATCACCGTCTAGCCGTGTTTGGACACGCTGATTATATCAGGCGCACGGGCAATGAGCACGTTGGCGGCACTTCCGATGCCCGCTACTTCCCTGTTATCGCTTGTTTGACAATGTATAAAGGCCATATACTAGACACCTATGCCGGAGCGCTCTATGGCCGAGGCAACTGGAACGCCAACATAACAGCGGGATATCGAGAAGTGAGTGAGGAATATGTCTATCCGCATCGTCAGATGGATGCAAGCCATGTTTATGGCAAACTGCAGGGACAGTGTTTCATCCGTCCTGAAGATAAATGGTTGCTGACGGTGGATGCCCATGCCTCCTACTATGCAAAAGCCGGTGACAAACTCAACATGCCGCTGGCCAACATGGATGCCACTTTTACCCGCTTGATTCAGCACAAGCACAAATATGCGACAGCCAATTATACCGATTTTGGCGCCAAGGTGCGTGCCGATTACGCCATGAATCAGTCCCGCTATGGCCTCTTTGCCGAGGCTGGGGGCGGCATGACCCTGTGCTCGGCCAGCGAGCACCAGACGGCACTGCACTGCTCAATAGGAATCACATTTTAATAACAAATAATTAACAATCAACTCATTAAAACAAAAAGAAAAGAATGAAAAAGTTTATCTTGAACGGCATCATCGTGATGCTCACCGCAGCCATGTGTTTAACATCTTGCAGCAGTGATGACCCCATTCCCGTCATCCCCACTTCGATGGTAACTCTGGAGATCCCTGCCAACTTAGAGAACGCTGTACTCAGCAATGCAGTCGCCAAGCTGACCAACGTCCAGACCAATCAGGTCACCACCGTTGAAGGAGCCGCATTCTTAAAGGACGGCAACGGTTATAAAATCATGTGCAATGACTTGGAGGCCGGTACCTATAACATTGTTGTAACAGGTCATCTCGACTTTACACTCAACGGCGTTGCTGGTCAGAAAGACTTTGAGGTAACGTCAGACAATGTTGTTCTCAGCGAGACTTCACACGACCTGAAAATGGTTGTCTCCACGTTTACGGCCCAGGGCGGTTTCGTCATCAGCGAAATCTTCTTTACTGGCACAATGTCACCCGAGGGAAGGACCTACAGCGGTGACCAGTACATCATCATCACCAACAACTCTGACGTCACCCTGTATGCCGACAGCATCGCCGTGCTTGAGTCAGCCTTCCTGACCACAACCAAGGAGGATTATACCCCAGACATCATGTCTACCCATTTCTCGGTACAGGCCTGCTACATGATTCCCGGCAACGGCAAGAGTGTTCCTGTTGAGCCTGGTCAGAGCCTTAAACTGGCTGTCAATGCTATCAATCATACAACCGAGCAGCCCAACTCCATTGACCTGAGTAACGCTGACTTTGAGTTCTATGACGAGACATCCAACCCCAATTTCACCGATCCCGACGGTGAGGCCCCCAACCTCGACAAATGGTATTGCTACACGGCTACCGTTTACCAGTTCCACAGCCGTGGCTTCAACTCGATGGCCATCGCCAAGATGAAGACCGGCAAGGAAGACTGGCTGGAGAACTACGTTTATGACGCCACCTATCTGTTTGTGTTCGGTGACTTCTCGAGGGAGATGACCAAGAGCGGTATCTACAAGGTGCCCAACGAGTGGATTCTCGACGGCGTGAACCTGAGCGTGGAATCGGTACGCGAGTGGAACGTGCTCGATGCCTCGATTGATGCCGGTTGGACCTACTGTGGAAAGGTGGACCGTGACGAGACTCGCTTCAACAAGTCGGTAATCCGCAAGCAGGATGCCAATGGCAAGTACATCGACACCAACAACTCGACCAACGACTTCATTCCCGAGGCTCCCGCTTCGCTGCTCAACAATTAAAATCAATGAAGAAGTATTTATTATTTCTTATCGCACTGGTGCTGCTGCCCTCGTGGGTGGCAGCCCAGTTGCCTCAAGACCCAGATGTGAGAAAGGGCACGCTCAAGAACGGAATGACCTACTACATCCGCCACAATGCCAAAGAGGCTGGCCTGGCCGACTTCTACATCGCGCAGCGTGTCGGTTCCATCCTTGAGGAGCCCCGCCAGCGTGGTTTGGCTCATTTCCTGGAGCACATGGCCTTTAACGGCACCAAGAACTTTCCAGGCAAGAACGGTAAGCCCGGCATCGTGCCCTGGTGCGAGAGCATCGGTGTGAAATTCGGTGCTAACCTCAATGCCTACACCTCGATCGACCAGACGGTCTATCACATCGGCTCGGCTCCGCTCTCCCGCGAGGGCATCATCGACTCTTGCCTGCTGGTACTCCACGACTGGAGCCATTACCTGCTGCTCGAGGACGAGGAGATTGACAAGGAGCGCGGCGTTATCCACGAGGAATGGCGCACCCGTCGGGCAGGAATGGCCGTGCAACGCATGCAGGAGGATGTCCTGCCCATCATCTATCAAGGTACAAAATATGAGGACTGCATGCCCATCGGCTCGATGGACATCGTTGACCATTTCCCTTACCAAGACCTGCGTGATTATTACCAGAAATGGTATCGCCCCGACCTGCAGGCCATCGTAGTCGTGGGTGACATCGATGTGGACAAGATGGAGAAGAAAATCAAGAAGGTTTTCTCGTCCATCCCCATGCCCAAGAAGCCCGCCGAGCGCGTCTATTATCCAGTGGGTGATAATGACAAGATGATTGTCGCCATCAAGAAGGATGCCGAGCAGCCCATCGTGCTGTGTCACCTGTATCAGAAACGAGACGCCACGCCCGACAGCGAGAAAGACAACGAGGCCTACCTGCGCGACAGCTACATCGACGATCTCATCAGCACCATGCTCAATGACCGTTTTGCCGAACTGCGCCAGCAGCCTGGCTCACCCGTCCAAAGCGCTACAGGACGCGCTTCCACGTTCTTTATCAGTCGTACCAAGGAGGCCTTTGCTTTGAGCATCAGCTGCAAGCAGGACAATATCTTGGGCGGCATCATCTCCGCTGTGGGCGTTGCTGAACAGGCCCGCCAGCATGGTTTCACCCAAGGCGAATTGGAACGCGCCAAGAAACTTTATCTCAATGCCGCCGAACGTCGCTATAACATGCGCGATGACTACCGCAACTCGCACTATGTCAACGCCTGTGTGAGTCACTTCCTGACGGGAGAGCCACTGGTCTCTGTAGAGTATGAATTGGAGAATACCCGCAGACTGGACCGCGAAGTGACCCTTGATGAGGTCAATGCCGCTACCCGAGACCTGATTACTGACAAAAACCAAGTCGTGGTCATGTATGCCCCCGACAAGAAGGAAGTCGTCCTGCCCAATGAGGCCCAGATTGAGCAGGTCATTCTGGCTGCCCAGCGCTTAAACTACGCGCCTTACACCGAGCAACAGTTGGCCGACAGGCTGATTGACCAACTGCCTCAACCCGGTACGATAGTCAGCGAGAAGCCATATAAGCATGGTTTTACCGAGTTCACCCTGTCCAACGGCATGAAAGTGTATACCCGCAAGACTGATTTCAGCGCTGACGTTGTCTCTCTGGAAATGGAGGGTGAAGGCGGCACCTCGCTCTACGGCGATGAGGATATCCCCAACTTCAGCCTCATTTCCAGCTGCGTGAGCGAGGCAGGTGTGGGCGACTTCGATATCCTCACGCTGCGCAAGATGCTCATGGGTAAGTCGGTACGCGTCAGTCCATCTGTCGGTTCCAAGAGCCAAGGCATCAACGGTTCCTCCTCAGTGAAAGACATGAAGACCTTGTTTGAACTGGCACACCTGTACTTCACCTCGCCACGACGTGACACCACGGCGTTCAACGAGTTCATCAGCCGAAACCGTTCATTCCTCACCAATAGGAATGCCTCACCCAAGGTAGACTACAACGATTCCATCCGTGCCATCCTTTACGGTCATCATCCGCGCATGGAGCCTGTCGTGCAATCCACACTCGACCATGTGAGCTATGACCGCATTCTTGAGATTTACAAGGAGCGATTCAGCGACGCATCCAATTTCAAGACGGTCATTATTGGTAATTATGACGAGACAGAACTGCGCCAACTGTTGTGCCAATATCTGGCGACACTGCCCTCAACAGGCAAGCACGAGCAGACCAATTACAGCAATATTCCGCAAGTTGTTGGAGGTCAGTCGGTTCACAAGTTCACCAAGAAGATGGCGACACCGCTGGCTAATGTCAGCATCTTCTTCACCGCCGACGTGCCGTTTACCGCACAGAGCGACCTAGAACTGGACTTCCTGAAGCGATGCCTCTCCATTGCCTACACTGACTCGGTGCGAGAGGAGAAAGGTGGCACCTACGGGGTTAGCGTGGACTTTGAACTGGCTAAGGATGATCAGCCCAATGCCACTTTCAAAATCTCGTACAACGCCGATCCCAGCCGATACGAGGAACTCAACCCGATTATCTACCAACAGTTGCAGCATATTGCGGACAACGGGCCCCTCGAATCAAGCATGGACAAGGTAAAACTATACCTTACTAAGCAGTATGCCCAGATGGCGATTACCAACGATTATTGGAGCTACATCATCTGGCACGAACTTGACGACGACGTGGATTTTGACCGTGACTATTGCAAGATGGTCGAGAAAATGACCGCTAGCGACGTGCAACGCATGGCCCAGCGCTTGCTGGCCTCGGGACGCTGCATCGAGGTCACCATGCTGTCAGATTAACCCATTAAAGCATCAGCCGTTTGACGGCACTTGTGCCCCCATCATTTTTGGGGGCATTTTTTGTCATAAATACCAAAAAATGAGGATTGCGCATCCTTGTTTTGCTGGCTAATTTTGCAACACCGATAATAGCATCATCAATTATCATGAAAGAGCAAAAGATATATGAAGCAGACGACAAGATGATATCGCTCATCAGCGATAACTATAATTTGCTTCAAGCATTAGGTGCTTTTGGTATCAGCCTTGGCTTTGGCGACAAGACAGTGAAGGAGACCTGTGAGAGCAACGGTGTGGACACCCACACGTTTCTGGCAGTGGTTAACTTTACCATCAACGGCATAGGTGTCGCCGAGGACGATGAGCACATCTCAGCCTCCACCCTATTGCATTATCTTGAGGCCAGCCATGCCTATTTCATCGACTTCCAGTTGCCCTACATCCGCCGCGAGCTGGAGGAATCGCTCAACGAGAACAACTCATTGGCTCAACTCATCATGAAACTCTATGACGCATATGCCCATGAGATACGCCGCCACATGAATTATGAACAAAAGACGCTGTTCCCCTACGTGGAAAAGCTCCTTGAAGGGCAACCCGCCAGCGACTACAACGTGGAAACCTTCTCCAAGCATCATGGAGCCACCGACCAGCAGTTGAGAGAACTGAAAATCCTCATCATCAAGTATCTGCCGCAAGACGGACTGCACAACAATCAGTTGACTGCCGCCCTGCACGACATCTATGAGAACGAGGAATGGCTATCCCAGCACGCATTGGTCGAGGACCATATCTTTGTCCCCGCCATCCGCCGCCTTGAGCGACTCGTCAAGCACGGCGACGTGACCCGAAACATCACCAACATGGTTTTCAAGGATGGCATCCCCGGGCATGAAACGCTGTCTGCCCGCGAAAAGGAAGTGATTATTGCCCTAGTTCAAGGTATGGCCAACAAGGAAATTGCCGCCCATCTCGGCATCTCGGTCAACACCGTCATCACTCACCGCCGCAACATCGCCCAAAAGCTCCAGATACACAGTCCGGCAGGACTAACCATATATGCCATCGTCAACGACCTCGTAGACATCAATGCCGTGAAACTATAATGTTAGGGCAGTTAATTCAACTTGATAAATGGCGGATTATTGGGGGATACAATGTACCCCCCTTTTGTGGTATAACAATGGTTTTAGACGATTATTACGGGATGGCAGCTACACATAAATCACAAAATCACAATACTTTAACGTATCATAACGATTCTTAAAGTACCGCTCGAAAGTCCCAGCTGGATCACGCTTCCAATTTAGGCGCTGGATTTCTGCGGTTTACCAAAGAAATTCCGCGCCTTTTTGTATTAATACCATTCATTTTTCTCACAGAGAGTCAAGTAAGGTTTATCTCTCAACGGTTGCAAAAAATCCGATATGTCGGCGGTGCGTTTCATCGAATTGTATTACTTTTGCAGTGCGGAATGAGTGAGGGAGGTAATGCCCCCGCATACTGCCCCCAAAACGGACGACCTCGATGGACGTCCGTTGGCTTTTTAAAGGATTCCCAATTCCTTGAGTACCCTGGTCAACTTTTCTGGCGATGGCGTAGATGTCGAGTTTCTGCGGACAGTCTGCCAGGGGCAGTTCAATCTCCATGCTGTAGTCATCGGCGTCGGTGAAGATGCGGTTCTCCGAGACATATTCTATCGAAGACCCCTTCTTCAGCGCTGCCTGTTTTCCATTTATCGTCAGTATCATAAAGAATAGCGGTTGATTTGCCACAAAGGTAAATCAACCGCATATGGCTTGAAAAGACGTTATCTAATCTAGATCATCACTTTTCATGGATCATTAGACTCCTTTTTGAGAGAATACAATCCTATCTTCCATAATAAGAACAAGGCTAGAATGATGACAATTAGTGTGATAACAGTTCCAATCATATACGGTATCTTTCTGGACTCCCAATAGAATTCATTTAACGTCAATATTTTGATTTGCCCGTTATCAATCATGGTAGATATGCGCTTGTCGTTTTCAAGAAGAGTAATAGATTTTTTACTTGTATTGAGAACGAAATTTACGCAATTATCTTGATTGATGCCTATAACTGTGTCACCAACCACCTGGATATTTGTCACGTCGGCACTAACATCAAATCTTAATTCATCATCAGAAATCATCACTTTCTGATCATCACAAGTAATGTAGCCATGCCATGTATTATCATCAATTGAGTATAATTTGTACCCATTGGGTAAATGGGCAACCCATGAATCCCCTATTCCTAGGTCTATATCACAGATAACCGATGTGAGCAGCATTGTTACAAAACTGCCTACAATCCAGATGCCTATGGCTACCGCTGGTGAAATGGCTGCAAGAAATACCTTGCGTTTTCTTTTGCGTTTTCCACCTAGCACATATGCCATCAGTCCACCAATGACACCCAACAGCCATGCCAGAAGGAGGGCAAAACCTAAAATAAAAAGGATATTGACAAATAACATCATAGACTAAAAAGGATATTATAATTGACACGGCAAAGTTAGCGATAATATTTTGCTAAACACTTCATTTTCTCTTAGATTTCGGTGACTGATTGTTTCATGAGGCGCTGGTACTCGCCAGAGTTTTATAATTTTGGAAAAGTTGTTCAACCGCGTATGACGTGAAAAGACGTTATCTCATATATCAAGGGATTTCAATTTGCGCTTGGCAAATGCCAGGCTGCCGTTGAAAACAACATTGCGATTCTTGTCGAGAATGAGCACACGGGGATATGCGGTTATGCCGCATTCAGCAAGGATAACACTTGATTTGTCAACTGCATAAACTGGCAGGTCGCAGCCACGTTTCTTAACAATATTGAGGGCTGTCTCGATGGTCTCGTCCTTATAGCAGACGAACAAGGAGGCGACCTGTACCTTTGGGTTATCCTTATATTGGTCATGCAAAGCCTGCACCTCGGGTAATGCATTGATGCAAGATCCACATGTGGATGACCATACATCAAAGACAAGATATTCTTCATTCATGTCGCTTAGGGCGACTGACTGCCCACCTGTAAAGACTTCTGCAGTGGCAAGGCTTGCAGGTCTCGCTTTGTTCATTCCATAATTGGCCCACTCATACCATTGGTTTTGCCCCTCGGTCACACTATAAAGAAATGCTGCAGCTAACAAGAGAATCAGCCAAATCTTGCGGTTATAATAGATGATGACAGCCGCCAAGATTGCTTGCAAAGGCAATGCTGTTAGTGGCAAAGACCGAAGCGTTGTTTCAGGCGTATAAATGCGAAGCCCAAAATCAGCTAACCATGGCAAAACAATCATGAATACAATAGCCCATGGATTCAATTTTGAGTTATATTTCCACAAGGCCCAGAACGTTAAGGCGAAAAATGCTGCACTATGCAATCCTGCAGCTAATTTAAGATCATAGCTTCTGACTGGCATTAATGCGACATAAGATAGAAGTGCCAGTATAAACAGCAACAGATATGATTTCTTCGTCTTCTTCATCTTATTCTTCTTATTGACCTGAACTAGATTGCAAAGGTAGAGAAAAGTTCGCTAAACACTTCATTTTCTTTTAGATTTCGGTGATTTATTATTCATGAGGCGCTGGTACTCATCCTGACTTTTATAATTTTGGAAAAGTTGCTCAACCGCTTGATGCTTGTAAAAGACGTGACCGATAAATTGGAATTTACTGGACGACCCCCACAAGAAACTCGCGCATCAGTTGAGCAATCTTCATGTGGTGACTCTCAAGAGCAAAGTGACCGCTGGGAACGAAGTGTATCTCAGCATTGGGCAGGTCGCGTTTGAAGGCATTGGCTGCTGTTTTCTGTATTTCAGTCAAAATACTCATTTTTCAATTCCT
>JAEETL010000057.1 GCA_016290325.1 Muribaculaceae bacterium | reverse complement strand
GTCGCTTTGGTATCGTTTATCCTGCTTGCCGTTAAAGATTCCGAGATGCAGAAGAACCTGCTCGTGTGGATCTTCTCGATGCGTATCCTCATGGTCATCACCAGCGTGGTGGCTTACTGGGTGAACAAGGCTTATTGCAAGGCTAAATATGCCGGCAAGGACAGCCTCGACTTCGAGAAACCCCTTACCTCACTCGTTTGGTTTGCAAGCGTGCTCAGTATCGCTGTGACCTATATTGTTTCCTATATGCAGCTGGGCAATATCGACGGACAGCCCAACCTGTGGTGGCAATTAGCAAGCATCATCTCGATGGGTACCCTGGGCGCTGCCCTTATCCCCGAGATTACCAAGATTTTCACCTCGCCCAAGAGCGGCCATGTCATGGAGGTTGTGAAGGCTTCCCACCACGGTGGCGCCTCGCTCAACATCCTCAGTGGTTTTGTGGCAGGTAACTTCTCGGGCTTCTGGACTGGTTTGGCATTTGTGCTGCTGATGTTCGTCGGCTATGCCTTCTCCATCGATATTCCTGAGACGCTCATGTCCTATCCCGCCATCTTCGCCTTTGGTCTGGTGGCCTTCGGTATGCTGGGCATGGGTCCCGTGACAATCGCTGTCGACAGCTACGGCCCCGTGACCGACAACGCCCAGAGCGTCTATGAGCTCTCCCTCATCGAGGAAGTGCCCAACAAGGACGAGGAAATCGAGCGCGACTTCGGCTTCAAGCCCGACTGGGAAAAGTCAAAGCACTACCTCGAGGAGAACGACGGTGCCGGCAATACCTTTAAGGCAACCGCTAAGCCCGTGCTTATCGGTACCGCTGTTGTTGGTGCTACCACGATGATTTTCTCGATCATCCTCGTGATCCAAAAGACCCTCGGCGTCGATCCCGCTGCTCTGCTGAACCTGCTCAATCCTTACACCATCATCGGCTTCCTGCTGGGTGGCTGTGTGATCTACTGGTTCACCGGTGCTTCGACCCAGGCCGTTACCGTGGGTGCCAACCGTGCCGTGGCCTTCATCAAGGACCACATCAAGCTCGATCCTAACGCCCCCAAGAAGGCCGACACCAAGTCGTCGGTTGAGGTGGTGAAGATCTGCACCCAGTATGCCCAGAAGGGTATGTTCAACATCTTCCTGGCCATCTTCTTCTTCGCCCTCGGTTTCGCCTGCTTGGCATCGCCGGGTAGCGTGGGTGGCAACAATGCCGTTTCGCTGTTCGTTTCCTACCTCATCTCGATTGCTTTGTTCGGTCTGTTCCAGGCTGTGTTCATGGCCAATGCTGGTGGTAGCTGGGACAACAGTAAGAAGGTTGTCGAGGTTGACCTTGACCTCAAGGGTACCGACCTGCACGACGCGTCGGTTGTCGGTGACACCGTGGGTGACCCCTTCAAGGACACTTCTTCAGTTTCCTTGAACCCCATCATCAAGTTCACCACTCTGTTCGGTCTGCTTGCCATGGAAATGGCCATCAGCGAGAACTTCCGTGAGTTTGCTCCTTGGGTAGGCATCATCTTCGTTCTCGTTGCTATCTTCTTCGTTTGGCGCTCGTTCTACAAGATGCGCATCGATGACACCATCGACAACATCATCAACGCCTACAACAAGAAGTAACTAAACGCTCTTGTAGGGACGCAAAATCTTGCGTCTCCAGATTGTAGACCCATTAAGGGCTTTTTGCGAGCCCCCGTCAATATGCAAGGCGGCGAGACCACATCCAGGTCCAGCCGCCTTGCTATTATTCAGATGATTCAGTTTTCATGTTTCTGCATTGGGACACGCCGTGAGTTTCAAGTGCGTTTGAGCAGATCGACGGCCTGCAGAGGCTGTTGCAGATGAAAAGGTTTCTTGTTCCTTAGTTTGCAGTTGGCGTTTTGTCTTGCGTTGCCGCTGGAACATCATACCCGAGTTTCTTTAGCTCCTCTTCATAGACTCTGAAGACGTTTTCGATTTTTTCATCCTGGGTCATCTCGGCCTCACGGTTGAATATCGATTCATTGGTAAGAATCCGGTTGAGAAGTAACTCCTTGGCTTTTTCTTTTTCCCCGATGCGCAGCAAGAACTCAATAGTGGTTTCGATATCATAGTTCTTGACGAGTTGTTTCTTGATACTGCTGACGTCATTGCACATGAACCATAACTTGTATAGCAAGACAATAACGAAAAAGGCAACGGCAAGATAAATGCCCCATAAGATAATTGATAATAAGACAGCAAAGAAATCCATATTCACAACAATTTAAAAGTTAATAGTAATACTAATCCACAAAATTACAACAAACAGGATAAAATGCAAAATATTTGACAAATAATTGATGTCAACAAGAGCTGGTTTGGTCGGTTACCTTTCAGGGGGTGATGGCTTGTAATGGCACAAGGTATCGGTCAATGTCACCAGGAATTGGGTTTTCATTGCCATCAAGGATATCAAGTTGCTGACTCAGGGTTTCCGAGAAACGATTATTCTCGACCTTGTAGTCGATCATTCTTGTACCGTTGAGCGCAAAACGCACATTTACTATTTTACCTTGTATGATTTCGTTGATTTGCTCACGGGAAACCAAAAAGACAAGGTCGTCATCAATACCGTGGGATTCTGAATGTGAATTGTTGACTTCTTTAATGCCCGCGCCAACAGTATTAAATTCCAAGACTTTACCATTACTTAATGTCAGTAAAATGGGCTGTGCTTCCACCAAAAGCAGCCTTCTACTTCTATCAGATCTGGTGCGAAATCCGGACAATCTGATAGAATATAGTTGATCACTACTCTTGTTCTCATCTATTAATTGTACTTCTAAGTTAAGAGTGTTTTGTGTAAGTACATTCTCAGAAGATTCGGGAGCAATAACTATATTATTTGAGGGCATGGGCTTTTTAATATTCACGTTGCTGGATTTGCTTTGCGAAAACAAAACAAATGGCATGAATGAGACGAGAAGTAAAACAAACGTTTTCATAATCCTATATTTTTATAATACTTTTTCGCAAAGATATTAAAAATTCCAATTAATTAACTGCAATATTGATACTTTTTGTACTTTGTTTCAATTTCACAACAAATACCATTAGAATTACCCTTAGGTACTTCATCCATGAGCAACGGATGATATCTCCCACTACCGACAATTCTTCCACTTGTGTCAATAGAAGTTGTGCTGTGTTTTTTTGTAGGGGCGAGAAAAAATCATCATTTATTGGTAAATAATCATTCGATTTTGCTTGCTATGTCCCCAAAAAGAAGTATTTTTGTGGGTAATTAAACGAACTCAAGATTAATAACCTTTTAAACTTTAAACTATTTCTTTTTATGGCAAAATTTCATGGAGCCGTAGTAGTAAATACGGAACGATGCAAGGGATGCCGCCTGTGTGTTGTGGCTTGTCCCTGCAATGTGCTGAACCTCAAAGAGAAAGAGGTGAATGACCGCGGATATCATTTCGCTTACATGGAGCAACCGGAGCTCTGTATCGGTTGCCAAAGTTGTGCAATGGTTTGCCCCGATGCTTGCATCGAGGTTTATCGTGCGGCCGAGAATTAATTGTGATTAACCATTTAAATTACTGTCGAACAATATGAACGATAAAGTAACATTGATGAAGGGTAACGAAGCCCTCGCCATGGCGATGATCCGCTACGGCGCCGACGGATATTTCGGATACCCGATCACTCCGCAGAGTGAGGTGCTTGAGAAACTCGAGGAAGAAATGCCTTGGGAAACTACAGGTATGGTTGTGCTGCAGGCCGAGAGTGAGGTCGCTGCTATCAACATGGTTTATGGTGGCGCAATGACCGGTAAAGCCGTCTGCACCTCCACTTCCAGCCCTGGCTTCAGTCTGATGCAGGAGGGTGTTTCCTATCTCGCTGCCAGCGAGGTTCCCGCTCTGTTGATCAACGTGCAGCGCGGTGGCCCCGGTCTGGGTACCATTCACGCATCGCAGGCCGACTACTTCCAGGCTTGCAAGGGTGGCGGTCACGGTGACTACCACATGATTGTGCTCGCTCCGAGCAGTGTCCAGGAGATGGCCGACATGGTTGCCCTGGGATTTGACCTGGCTTTCAAGTATCGTTGCGTGTCGATGATTCTCGCCGATGGTACCATCGGTCAGCTCATGGAGAAGGTCGTCCTGCCCGAGCAGCGTCCGCGCCGCACCGACGATGAGATCCGTCAGCAGTGCCCGTGGGCCGTTAACGGTCGCAAGGGTATGCGCCCCAGCAATGTCGTTACCAGCCTCGAGCTCGACGACGACAAGATGGAGGAGAACAACTGGCGTTTCCAGGCTTGCTATCGCGAAATCGAGAAGAACGAGACCCGTTGCGAGCTCATTGACGTCGAGGATTGCGACTACCTGATCACCGCCTTCGGTACCACCGCCCGCGTCGCTATGAAGACGATGGAGCTGGCCCGCGCCGAGGGTATCAAGGTTGGTATGTTCCGTCCCATCACTCTGTGGCCCTTCCCCGAGAAGCAACTGCGTGAAGCAGCCAAGAACGTCAAGGGTATCCTCTGCGTTGAGCTCAACGCTGGCCAGATGGTCGAGGATGTGAAGCTTGCTGTTGAATGCAAGATGCCGGTTGAGCACTATGGCCGTTTCGGTGGCAACGTGCCCACTCCCGACGAGCTGCTGAATGTACTTAAAGAGAAACTCATTAACAAGTAAAGAACGCAATGGAACTTAACGATATCATTAAACCTGAGAATAAGGTATATTCTGAACCTAAATTATTGAACAGGGTTCACATGCACTACTGCCCTGGTTGCAGCCATGGCGTTGTACACAAACTCGTTGCACAGGTCATTGAGGAAATGGGTGTTGCTGAGAAGACCGTTGGCGTTTCGCCCGTTGGTTGCGCAGTATTTGCCTATAACTATATCGACGTTGACTGGGAAGAGGCTCCCCACGGACGTGCTACCGCACTGGCTACCGCTGTAAAGCGCCTCTGGCCCGAGAACCTGGTATTCACCTATCAGGGCGACGGTGACTTCTCGGCTATCGGTACCTGCGAGTCGATTCACGCTTGCAACCGTGGTGAGAACATCGTCATCATCTTCATCAACAACGCTATCTACGGTATGACCGGTGGTCAGATGGCTCCCACCACGCTGCTGGGCCAGAAGACCGCTACCTGCCCCTACGGCCGCCGTCCGGACCTCAATGGTTATCCCCTGGCCATCACCCCGCTGCTGGCACAACTCGATGGTACTTGCTACGTGACTCGTCAGAGCGTGCACACTGCCGCTAACGTCCGCAAGACCAAAGCCGCCTTGAAGAAGGCGTTTGAGAACAGCATCAACTGCAAGGGTACTTCGGTTGTTGAGATTGTCAGTGCATGTAACACTGGCTGGAAACTCACTCCCGAGAAGGCCAACAAGTGGATGGAAGAGAATATGTTCGCCAAGTATCCCCTGGGAGACTTGAAGGACTTGAAAGATGGTA
>JAEETL010000056.1 GCA_016290325.1 Muribaculaceae bacterium | reverse complement strand
ATTTCTATATCGATGATGCTGAACAAGGTGTATGGTCTGGCACTGTAGCTTGGACTCAGGCCTCCTATGCCGTCACCCCAGGAGAACATACCTTCAAATGGTCTTATACCAAAGACGTATCCGTCAATAGCGGCAGCGACTGCGCTTGGATTGACGAAGTCGAGTTCCCGCCCATCAGTGTGCCGTCAGCAGGTCTGACTGGCGACGTCAACTTAGACGGTGTGGTCAGTATCGATGACGTGTCCGTCCTTCTCAGCCATCTCCTTGGCAACATCACTCTTACGGGACAAGAGCTCATTAATAGCGATGTCAACGGTGACGGAGTCGTTTCCATTGATGATGTCTCAACCCTGTTGTACATGTCTATGAATAAATAGAATAAAATGCTGATCTCTTGCAGATTCAATTGAATCTGCAAGAGATTTTGCTATATTTTGAAATAGATATCCAATCCAACTAGCCAAAGTTAACGAACTGTCCGACTAATGAAGGCAGTCATAGCAAAAGCTCATGTAAACCAAGTTATCCATTGATTTTGCAAACTCATTTTGAAACCTATGAAAAAAGCACTATCCATTTTCATTTTATTATTCCTGATGGCTGCCACCATGCATGCTCAGGAGAAGAAACCTGATTGGGCGAGATGGCACTATCTCTCCGAAGCAGAAATGTCCGATAAGACACGCGGCACCAACTTCGTCGAGACAGGCGCGCCTACAGGTGAGCCGCGTTTCGTGGCCGAGTTCGAGCCTATGCAAGGCGTGATGATCCGTTACCCCTTGGGCATCCCTACCAGCTTGGTGGTTCAGCTGTCAAACAATTGCCGGGTTTATTGCGTTGTTTCAAGTTCACAGCAGAACTCTGCGCGTTCTTCATTCCAAAGCGCTGGTGTCAACATGAACAATGTCTCTTTTGTCACTGCTACCACGGATTCTTATTGGATTCGTGACTACGGTCCGTGGTATATCTTCGAAGACCGTCAGCCCGCCATTGTCGATAACATCTATAACCGTCCACGTCAGAATGATGATGCCATTTCGGGTGTCTTTGCCAACTATTGGGGCATCCCGATGTACGGCATGAACCTTGTGCACACGGGGGGTAACATGATGGAAGACGGACGCGGCCATGGCGTGAGCGACGACTTGGTGGTTAGCGAAAACAATAACGACGAAACCAATGTCCGCAACAAGATGCGCGACTATCTCGGCATCGACCCGTATCATATCACCATCGACCCGCAAGGCGACTACATCGCCCATGTGGACTGCTGGGGCAAGTACCTCGCTCCCGATAAGGTCTTAATTGCAAAGCTGCCGCAAAGCAACTCCCGCTATCAGTACTACGAGCAAGTGGCAGAATATTTCGAAAACACCGATTGTTGTTGGGGTTATCCTTACAAAGTCTATCGTGTCAATGAACCTGGAGGAAGCACCTTGGCTCCTTATACCAATAGTCTGATTCTGAATAAGACGGTTTATGTCCCCCTCGGTACAAATAGCCAATACAACCAAGATGCCATTGCCGTTTATCAAAATGCCATGCCGGGATACGAGATTGTTGGCGTCAGCAACAACAGCTCCAGCATTAGCTGGGAGAACACCGATGCCTTGCACTGCCGCACCCGTGGCGTGATGGACTTCGATATGCTCTTCGTCGACCACCGCAACGTGCTCTTTGGGGAGCAAGCTTGGCAAGATTCCATCGCTATCACTTCCAAGTTCATTGCTTACAGCGGTGCGAATCTCAAGCAAGACTCACTCCTTGTTTATTATAGTATCGACGGAGGCGCCTATCAGGTGGCCCACATGACCGCCACAAGCAACCCCGACGAGTATGTCGGCTACATCAAAGGCTACCAGGGCGAATCGATCATCAAATACTATGTGTTCGGCGCCGATGAATCTGGACACCGCTACACGCAGCCCGTCTTCGCCGACCTCGAACCGCACTGTTTCACCATGGAAGTCCATTCAACACCAAGTTTGAATGGTGATATCAACCTAGACGGAGTGATTAGCATCGATGACGTGTCTGTTCTTCTCAGTCATGTCCTTGGCAACATCCATCTCACAGGACAGGCGCTCCTCAATGCCGATGTCAACGGTGATGGGGTTATCTCCATCGACGACATCTCAACGCTGTTGTACATCTCCATGAGCAAATAGAAGGATGTTTTGCAAATAGCGATAAAGCCTCTTATGCAGGCCTTCTTTTTATACCCATTTTTTCTGCTTCTAAAACCAAAAATGTTGATTTTTTGAATCATAAGAGTGGATTATTAGTCAAAAAACACTAATTTTGCTGTCTCTTTTCTTCTCTAGAAAGAACATTCGTATGATTAACCATTTATTGTTTCAAATATGAAAAGAACACTGATTACTATTATCCTTGCCTGCTTGACATTCAGTGTGTTTGCACAAGAATGGACAAGCATCAACGGCAATGTCCCGTCAACGATTAAGACGGAACTGATTTCCTCCACAGAAAGCATGATTCAGGTCCATGTTCAAGTGCCTGGATATTATGCTACTACCGTGGCCACTCCGAGAGGTGAGGCCTATGTCATTTCGCTGCCAAAGTCTGTCAGTACGGCACATGCCGGCGAACCTGACATGCCAATGACCGGTATCCCGGTGATGATTGGTGACAAGTCCCGCATGGACGTCCGTGTTATCGATGCCCAGTACACTGACTACGAAGGCATTGAAGTCGCCCCTTCCAAAGGCGATTTCCCGCGTACCATTGATCCTGCCACGGTGCCTTACACCTACGGCGACTGCTATAGTCAGGACGCTTTCTTCCCCGCTAACAATGTAGGTCTTTATGAGCCATACATCATCCGCGACTTCCGCGGCCAGAATATGGCTGTCTATCCCTTTGCCTACAACCCTGTCACCAAGACCCTCCGTGTCTATTATGACATGACGGTGGAAATGTACAAAGTGGATGACAACGGCACCAACACTATGGAAACCCGCAGGAGCAACGTTGTGAAGATGGATCCTGATTTTAAGAGCCTCTACCAACGTCATTTCATCAACTTCGAGGCTGCGATGAATAGATACATCCCTGTGGATGAGGACGGTGATCTGCTCATTATCTGCTACGACAACTTCATCAGCAACATGACTGACTTCGTCAACTGGAAGAAGACCCGTGGCATGAATACCACCATCGTGGGAACCAGCACGGCTGGCACAACCTCTTCAGCCATTAAAACCTACATCCAGAACCAATACAATGCCAACAACAACCTGGCTTTTGTGTTGCTTGTCGGCGATGTGGCGCAGATTCCCGGTTATTCCTATACAGGTGGCGGCGGTTCATATTCCGGACTTGGCGACAATGCCTATGGACAAGTAGTTGGTAATGATGTTTATAACGACATCTTTATCGGTCGTTTTTCTGCTTCCTCGGCAGCACAAGTGAACAACCAGGTGCAGAAAGTTCTCACTTACGAGCGCGACCTCACCGCTTCTGACACGTGGTGCCAAAATGGTTTGGGCGTCAGTACCACTGCAGGATCTGGTGGACATTACAATGAAGATGACTATCAACATATCGAGAACTTGCGTACCGACCTTTTGAACTATGGTTATAATACGGTATATCAAGATTACTACAATGTCAGTGGGTATCCTTCATCTTCCACCACCACCATCAGCAATCACATCAACAGCGGTGTCGGTATCATCAATTATTGTAACCACGGTTCAGAAACTTCATGGGGATCTCATGGTTACAGCAACAGCCATGTCAACGCTTTGACGAACAGCAACAAGTTACCCTTTGTTTTCTCTGTTGCTTGCCTGAACGGCAAATACGACCATTCCAGTGACTGCTTTGGTGAGGCTTGGATGCATGCAACAAACAATACCACGGGTGCTCCTACAGGTGCCATAGGTGGTATGTTTTCTTACATCTCGCAGCCTTGGATTCCGCCCATGTGGGCTCAGGACGAGTTTGTGGATATTCTGGTGGAAAGCTACTCTAACAATATCAAACGCACATCTGGTGGTGCGGCCATTAATGGCTTGATGGCCATCTTCGACAACTACAGCACCACTGAGACTTCCGCTGTAGGCACTTACCAAGCATGGATCCACTATGGTGACCCGAGCCAGGTGCTCCGTACCAAGACCCCGCAGGCCATGACGGTCACGCACAATGGTTCCATCCAACCGGCAGTAACCAATTATACAGTCAACGTTACCAACGGCAACGGTGCTTTGGCTACCATCACCAATGCCAACCATGAGATTCTTGGCAAAGCTACGGTCAGCAACAACACTGCAACAATCAATATTACTGGCACCTTCACTCCAGGCGAGGAATTGACCCTGTGTGTGTTCGGTTATAATAAGGTGACCTATTTAGGAACGATTCAAGTCATCGCCAGCGAAGGCCCTTATATCGTTGTGAACAGCTATACACCTACTACTGCCAACGTCGGCGTGCAGACCAACCTGTCACTTGTTCTCAAGAACTTAGGCACACAAGCCACCTCTGGCAACTCCACGGTCACCTTGAGTTGCGACAACAGCAACGTCACCTTCGGAACGTTCACCAAGAACTTCAGCTCGTTGGCTGTTGATGCCACCACTACGGTCAGTGGTTTCAGCTTTACCATTGCTGAAGGTGTGGCTGACGGCACCGTCATCCCCATCACCGTCACCATCACCAATGGCAACGACATTTGGGAAAGTACGGCCAACATCACCGCTGTCGCACCTGACCTCGTCGTAGGTGCCATCACCGACTCCGAACTGATTCCTGGCGAAAGTGGCACGATTACTTTCCCTGTCACCAACAGCGGTTCCGCAGCAGCACAGAACGTCGTGCTGACGCTCAGTTGCAACAACAGCAACATCACGTTTGGTACCAACCCTGTCACTGTCAGTTCCATTGCTGCAGGTGCCACTACCAACATCACCGTGAACGTGAATGTGGCCTCTAGTGTCACCTATGGCTCGGCACTCACATTCAGCTATACCCTCACCGCCGACCATTTCGCGACGAACGGTACGTATAACACGACCGCAGGCATCGTCGAAACCCTCATTGGAAGCGGCACGTCAACTAACGGTTATCTGCCCACTTATGCGTACTATAACTATTCATTAACGGAACAGATTTATACTGCGACTGAGATAGGCCAAGCTTGCACCATCACGGCCATCGCTTTCAAGGTTTCGAACTCCAAGTCGACCGCACGCACCCTTGACCTCTATATGGTACACACCACCAAGACCGCTTTCTCTGGTAATTCAGATTGGGTAAGCCTGTCGGCCAGCAACAAAGTGTTCAGCGGCGAAGTCGCTTTCAGCGCTTCTGGGTGGACCACCATCACCCTTGATACGCCTTTCACCTATAACGGCACAGACAACCTTATCATCGGCGTGGACGACAATACGGGGTCTTATGTGAGCCCTAGTTCCAATTGTCCCGCATTCTATGTGTATTCAACAGGTGCCAACCGTGCCT
>JAEETL010000001.1 GCA_016290325.1 Muribaculaceae bacterium | reverse complement strand
CGTTGACGGTCGCAGGTGCATTCACCCGCGACCGTCTTTTTTTCGACATGCTACAAATACTCCTTAGCATTTCAACAAGTAATCATTCTGAAGGTCTGTAGAGACGCAAAATCTTGCGTCTCTAATCGTTAGGCTTCACCTAAATGCCACCCTTAAGACGCAAAATTTTGCGTCTCTACAATGCGGGTGAATTGAGATTCTCACTTACAGGCGGGATTTCTCGTCGTTGCCGTCGCGGCATGGGGTTCAATATCCCATGCGCGAGGTGTCAACAGCCTTGGTTTTCTTCTCCTTGAAGTTGCCGACACGGTAGATGACGGTTAACGAGTAGGTGGTGTAGGGCATCCATAGACGCATGGCATAGTCCTGATTGGCTATGCAGGAGTGCGTGTTGATGTGAGCATTCAGGATGTTGTCACCTTGCGCAACAAAACTCCACTTACCGTTGCCGGAGGTATAACGGAGGGTCGCATTGAGCCGCAGCAGCGGATCGATGTCATAGACACCTTGGATGGCCTTCGTCTGGAAAAACGGATTCAGGATAAACTGAATATTGTGCCGCGAAGACAGTTTAGCCGCAACCATACCACCCAATATTCCCGAAAGGAAGGTGCGGTCAATAGGCAGGTCAAAGAAACTGTCCGTTTTATCGTGGCGATAGAGGGCCGTAGCCATGACGTTGCCGTTGAGCCAGCCACCAACACGAAATTGCGCCGAGGCTTGCAAGCCGAAGTAGTTGGAATAGTCAAAATTGGTCTCCTTCATCACAACGGCCATGCGGTCTGACGGCTGATAGGCCATCTGCACGAAATAGTCGGGCTCCAACATGGCGAAGGCCGAGAAGGTGTATTTGCGGTTGAGTTGCCACATCAAGTTGAAGTCATATTTTGACATCGGTTTCAGGTCGGGATTACCCCATATCTCGCTGTAGGCCGATGCGTAGTAGATGCTGCTCATCGTGCTCCAGTAACTGGGATAGATGGCTTGACTGCTGATACCAAAGTTGAGCATGTTCTTGTCATTGATATTCCACATGGCATTGAACTGCGGATAGATGCGCCACTCGTTCCATTTGGTGGCGTGATACTGCTCGGCTGTCACCGATGTTTCAAGGCTTAACGACTCGCCAATTTGTTTGCTCACTCCCACATAGCCATTCATGATGCGCTCGTCATAGTTAACGTGTGAGGTGGCATCGGGCAGGGGTTGGCGATTTGCATCGAGGGTGGTCTGATAGCTGTTGTTATTGGTGAACTGCACTTTGCCGCCATAACTCAGTTCCCAACCTTTCGGCAAGGTGTGGGTTTGGTCTGCTGTAAAGAGCCACTTGCTCACCTTCTGACGGCTATCGACATAGAGGTTGCGGCTGATGTCATACAACTCGCCGTCAAGGTTCTGTGTCCGGGGTTCCTGATAGTTGGTATAGGAAACGCCGAGTTGCAGGCCGAACGGAGCCGAATAACTGGCATCAACGTTGTGCAGATACTCGTGTTGACGGGAGTGTTGTACGGATTGCGCCGTGCCTGTCGTGGTGTTGGTGGAACGGGTGGAATTCCATTGCCCCGTGTAGGCCAGGCTCAGGCGATGATCGGCCGCGATGGCATAGTCTATACCCATGCGATAATCATGGCTTAAGCCCTCGCTGCGGTTGCGGGTCTTGTCACTGTAGTACACACGTTGACCATTGAGAGGATGGTTGGCCTCGTGCTCCACCTGTCCATAGCCCGTGCCATCGGTGAACTTGTAAGACGCGTCTATGCCCAACTTTCCATGATTATAGATGATGCTGCCGCCCACAAAACCTGTGCCATATTTGCTCTGCTGCCAACCGCCCTTCAGCTGTCCTGAAAATTGGTTTGTGCCAGCGAAATCTTTCGTTACAATGTTGATAGCCATCCCGCGCACATGGTACTTGGCTGGAGCCGACGGCATCACCTCGGCTTTGGACAGTTGCGCGGCAGGCATCTGCTTCAACCGCTCCACCACTTGCTCGGCACTTAGCGTTGTTGGCTTGCCGTTGATGATGAGTGTTGCCGATTGCCCTGCGAAGGACAGTCCGTCGCCGCCGTCCGTCACGCCCGGAATACGAGTCAAGGCTTCGTAGGCATCATCGGCTGGCAGAATTTCCAACAGTTGCGGCATGTTGTATGTCAAGTGTCCGTTTTCAGCCTTAACTATCGGCCGTTCGCCCTTGACGGTGACGCTGGCCAAGGTGTATTGGTCGGGCTGCATTTTGATGGTGCCCAGGTGGGATGATTTGCAGTGGCGATAGACGGGGCGGTAGCCCACGTAGGTGATGCGGGCGAGGACGCCGCTCTGGTCACATGGGATGACGAACAGACCGCTCTCGTTGGTCACGCCACCGGTGATGAGTGTGGAGTCTCGTGGCGAGAGCAGGGCCACGTTGGCATAGGGCAACGGCTGGCCCGTCTCGTCGAGGACGGTGCCCTTGTAGCGCGTGGAGGCCTTCTGCGGGCACTCGACGGCGATTTCCTTGCCTTGCACGGTCATCTTGATGGGATAGAAGCCGATCAGTTGCTGGATGGCATCGGGCACCGACTTGTTCTTGACCGACGTCGTCACCCTGAAGTCCTCCAACTCATTGAAGAGAAAACTGATGTTGTATTCCCCACCCCGCTCGTTAAGCCACTTGAGCGCCTCGCTCATCGACACGTCATTGAACGTCCGCGTCACCCGCTGCCCGAAGACTGCCGTGGCGATGCACAGGCATGCCACGATAAATATCATGCGTCTTGCCATCATTCCACCACGATTGTATTGCCCTCCTTACTGATATTCACACTCTCGAACAGGTTGAGGCGCTCGAGCACCGCATCCAAGTCCTCATCGGGCTGCCACACGAAGTAGAAGCGCAGCACGCGAGCGTCCTCGTTGCGGAACTCGACCTGCATGCCGTAGTGGGGCGCAATCTTTTCCAGCATCTGGTCAAGGGGAAGATTGTCAAAGACAATCGGCTCCACGGCCACGGTTGCGGAGTCGGCCACGCCAAGGCGAGGCCCTACGGTTGATTCGGGCTGCGTTGCAGTAACAACATCCTCGGTGGGTTCTTTCGCTTTATCAACGGTGCTATGGCGCACGGCATGGATGGCGGCATAGGTGAAAGCTGAGAGCATAATCACACCGAGGAGAATGGCGGCGACCTTGAGCCAGCTGCGATTTTTCACCGGGGCGAAATGTTGTTGCTCGAAGCATTGCCACTCAGCATCCACATCAGGCTCGGGGATATCGGTCATCGCGCGCTTGGCGGTGGCCAGTTGCTCCTGCATTTCGTCATCAAGCATGGCGGCCAACCGCTCGTCGCTGTAATTCTCGGGATGGTCGTGCATGTCGAGCAAGAGACGGATTTTATCGTTCTGTTCCATAATGTCTATTGTTTTTGATTGTTGAAATAAGCGTTGATTTTCTCCAGCGACTGTGACAAATGGTGATGGACCGTCACGCGGCTCACGCCCACGGCCTCGGCGACCTGCTGGCAGGTCATGTCCTGCAGGTAGCGCAGGGTGAAGATGCGGCGTGTGAGCGGCGGCAATTGATTGTCGATGAAGTTACGCAATTCGGCAAGCATCATCGAATCATCGGGGCCATCGACTAACGGTTCGGCTTTTGTTGAATAGAGCTTGATGAAGCGTTCCCGCATCTGCTTGTGTCGAATCACACTGATGCAACTGTTACGCACGCACGTCAGCAAAAAACCGCGGGCGTTGTCGGTGCGGATGGCCAGTCCGCCGCCGAGCAACGAGGCGAAAACGTCGCTCACGACATCGCGTGCCTCGTCCTCGTCATAGAGGAACGACACAGCCAGTCGGTACATCGCCGCGTAGTGCGTTTTGAACAGTATTTCCAATTCACTTTTTGTCATAGTCGTGGGTCAATTACACTTAATAGACGTTTCAGGTCAGGAAAATGTAAACCCGTTTCGAGTGTTTTTTCAACAAAGGTAACTGATTATCTTTGAAATCTATGTAATTTTGCAGTTATGAAAGGTTTTTGGCAACTGTTGAAGCGGTTTGTGCCGCCCTACAAGAAATACATCGTGTTGAACATCCTGTTCAACCTGCTGGCCGCGTTCCTGACGCTGTTCTCGTTCGCGCTGATCATCCCCATCCTGGAGATGTTGTTCGGGCTGAACACCAACCACTATGAGTTCATGGCCCTTGGATCAGCAAGCCTGCAGGACGTGGTGGTCAACGACTTCTACTACTATGTGCAGTGCATCATCGAGCGCTACGGACAATCGACGGCGTTGGCCTGCATCGCTGCGGCGCTGGTGTTCATGACCGGCTTGAAAACGGGCAGCAGTTACCTGAGTTTCTTCTACATGATTCCCATACGCACCGGCGTGGTGCGTGACATCCGCAACCAGATTTACACCAAAATCACCTCTTTGCCCATCGGCTTCTTCTCCAACGAGCGCAAGGGCGACGTGATGGCACGCATGAGCGGTGATGTGACCGAGGTCGAGAACTCCATCATGACCTCGCTCGACATGCTGTTCAAGAACCCCATCATGATTATCGCCTGCCTGGTGATGATGATTGTCATCAGCTGGCAGTTGACCCTGTTCGTGCTCGTGCTGTTGCCCATTGCCGGATGGATTATGGGCCGTGTGGGCAAGCGCCTGAAGCGCGTTTCGCTCGAGGGACAGAACCAGTGGGGTGTGCTGCTGAGCAACATCGAGGAGACCATCGGCGGCCTGCGCATTGTCAAGGCCTTCAACGCCGAGGATAAGGTGAATCGCCGCTTTGAGGGCGAAAACGAGAAATTCCGCTCCATCCAGACACGGATGAACCGCCGCTACGTCCTCGCCCACCCCATGAGCGAGTTCCTGGGCACACTGACCATCGCCATCGTGCTGTGGTTCGGCGGCACGCTCATCCTGGGTGGCCATGGCGGTAGCCTCACCGCGCCCAAGTTCATCTACTACATGGTGATCTTCTACAACATCATTAATCCCGCCAAGGACCTGTCCAAAGCCGCCTACAGCATCCAGCGCGGTCTCGCATCGATGGAACGCATCGACAAGATCCTCGCTGCCGACAACCCCATCAAGAGCCCTGAGAACCCTGCTCCCCTGACTAAGATGGAACAAGGCATCCAGTATAAGGACGTGCGGTTCCGCTACGGCGACGCATGGGTCATCGATGGCGTGACTCTAGACATCAAGCGGGGCCAGACCGTCGCCCTCGTGGGCCAAAGCGGCAGCGGTAAGACGACGATGGCCGACCTGTTGCCGCGCTTCTATGACGTGCAGGAGGGCTCCGTCAGCATCGACGGTACCGACATTCGCCAGCTCGATATCACCGACCTGCGTAGCCTCATGGGCAACGTGAACCAAGAGGCCATCTTGTTCAACGACACCTTCTATAATAATATCACCTTCGGTGTCGAGAGCGCCACCCGCGAGCAGGTTGAGGAAGCAGCCCGCATCGCCAACGCCTACGACTTCATCATGGCGAGCGAGCAGGGCTTCGACACCAACATCGGTGACCGCGGCTGCAAGCTGTCGGGTGGACAGCGCCAGCGCATCAGCATCGCCCGCGCCATCCTGAAGAATCCGCCCATCCTTATCCTGGATGAGGCCACCAGTGCCCTCGACACAGAGAGCGAGCACCTCGTGCAGGACGCGCTCGACAAGCTCATGCGCAACCGTACCACGCTGGTCATCGCCCACCGCCTGAGCACCATCAAGAATGCCGACCTGATCTGCGTGATGCAGGACGGCCGCATCATCGAACGCGGCACCCACGACGAGCTCATCGCCCGTGAGGGAGCCTATAAGCACCTCGTGGACATGCAAACTTTTTAGTTTCCAGTCCCTAGTCCTCAGTTTCCAGTAGAGAAGGATAAAAAAGAAAATAATCAAGATATTGTGTAGTTTTTTAGTTCAAGCTTGCGTCTAAAGGGTAAAATGATTTGAACAATGGAAATCAACGAAGCCGAATTTGCACGCATCATCCGTGAGAACAAGGGCACCATCTACACCGTGTGCTACATGTTCTCCAAGGACAAGGAGGAGGTCGATGACCTCTTCCAGGAGGCACTCATCAAGTTGTGGCAAGGTTGTGCTTCCTTTAAGGGCAAGAGCGACTTGAAGACATGGATTTACAAGGTGACCCTGAACTCCTGTATCTCCATCGACCGCAAGAAGAAGAGTCACAAGACTCAACCGCTCATGGAAGGCATCGACCTGTTCGACAAGAATGACGCCGACAACCGCCAGACCGACATGCTGCACGAGCGCATTCAGCGGCTTCAACCCTTTGACCGGGCCATCGTCTTGCTGTGGCTCGAAAACATGAGCTATGACGAGATTGCCCAGATTGTGGGCATCAACGTCAAGAACGTGTCAGTTCGCCTCTACCGCATCAAGGAGCAACTTAAACAGATGAACTAAACAACCACACAATCGATATGGAAAACCAGAACAGCAACTTTAACGACTACAACGAACTTGACGACCTGCGCCGCCAAATCAATGATCTCAAGCAAAAAGTGGATCAGCAGGGACGCCTGAACGAGGACCTGGTGAAAAAGACCATCCAGGGCAAGATGAAAGGTGTGCACAATATGATCTTCAAGCTTGGCTTTGTCGCCGTCGCTTGCATACCCCTTTACATCATGATGAAATATCAAGTGGGATTGTCATGGCCACTCATTATCTTCACCATTATTTTCATGCTGGCATCGCTGACATCTGACTACTTCATCAACCGCATGGACGTGTCACACATGGGTGACGACTTGGTCGAGACAGCCAACAAACTCATCAAAATGAAGAAGAACCGCGTCATCGGCCAGCGCATCGGCATCGGAGTGGCCATCCTCTGGCTCGCATGGTTCTGTTACGAATACTTCATGCTGAATCTGCCCTACGGCACCGCGGCCGCTTGGGGAAGCATTGTCGGGATTTTTGTCGGTGCCATCATCGGCGGTCTCATCGGCCTGCGCATCTTCAACAAGATGCAACGTGCCAACGATGAGATGATCGACCAAATCAACGAACTCACCCGCGAACAGTAACCACACATCTAGTTTATTATAGTTATTTGATCACTTGCTGCGTCATGATGGGTGAATAACAATAAAACACTACGACTATGCTGACCGAAAAGACAAATAAGACACTATATCGTGTACTGACCGCAATTGGAGTTCTGATCTTCTTTGGAGGGACGATTCTAGATTTCTTCCCCGACAGCATCGTTCCCCAAAACGACTGGTTCAGAGTGTGCATGATGTATGGCATTTCACTTACCATCATCGGTGATTACTTCAAATCACTGACATTAGAAGAGGATGAAACCGGCGGCTGCGGCTGGTTTTGCTTTGGCGTGTTGGTACTTCTTTGGATAGATCGCATCAATCACTTCACAACTCCCATTATAGCAGGAATCGTGTTTGGATGCATTCTCCTGATCATTGCATTCATCCTGAATGGAAAGAGATTTCGGAGGGTAAAAGCCAGAGAAAAAGAGCAGAAAAAGGAGCAGGAAGAATCAGAAAATCAAGTGTAAAACGACCTCATTATCAAAAAAAATGTAACTTTGCAGGCTAGTTTGGAAGTTTTAACACCATGTGTTGCAACCCAAACCATTATTCAATACGTCTAACTACTAAAATAATTGTATCAATCATTTAATAAAACTATTCTCAATCACATGAAGATGAAGAAAATCTTTGCTGTAATGTTCATGATGATCATGGCATTCAGCGTGAATGTTACCAAGGCTCAGCAGATGGGGCCCATCCCCACTGATCCGGATGTGCGCATCGGCAAGTTGGACTGCGGGTTGACCTACTACATCCGTCACAACGACTATCCCGAGCACCGTGTGAACTTCTACATCGCCCAGCGCGTGGGCTCCATCCAGGAGGAGGAGAGCCAGCGTGGTCTCGCCCACTTCCTGGAGCACATGGCCTTCAACGGCAGTGAGCACTTCAACGGCGAGGGCAATAGCATCATCGACTATACCCGCTCACTGGGTGTGGCTTTCGGTAAGGACTTGAACGCTTATACCAGCATTGCCGAGACCGTCTATAACATCAACGACGTGCCCAGCACCCGCCAGAGCGCTATCGACTCCTGTCTGCTCATCCTCAAGGACTGGAGCAACGGCCTGTTGCTCACCGACGAGGAAATCGACAAGGAGCGCGGTGTGATTCACGAGGAGTGGCGCCTGCGCCGCAGCGCCCAGCAGCGCATGCTCGAGAACCAGCTCGAGACGCTGTTCCCCGACTCGAAGTTTGGCCGCCGCATGCCCATCGGTCTGATGGAGGTTGTGGACAACTTCAAGTATCAGGAGCTGCGCGACTACTACCACAAGTGGTATCGTCCCGACAACCAGGCTCTGGTTATCGTGGGTGATGTGGACGTTGATCACATCGAAGCACAGATTAAGGAGCTCTTCAAGGACCTGCCCGCTCCTGACGCCAGTGCCGCTCAGGTCGTTGACGAGCCCGTGCCCGACAACGAGCAGCCCATCATCGTGGTGGATAAGGACAAAGAACAGCAGTACTCGCTTGTGACTGTGATGTTCAAGCACGAGGCAATGCCCAAGGAAATTAAGGGTGACATGACCTACATTCTCATCAGCTATGGCAAGCAGATGATGAGCAGCATGCTCAATGAGCGACTGAATGAAAAGTCTCAAGAACCTGACTGTCCTTTCCTCCAGGCCTATGCTTACGACGCCTCATATCTGGGCATGGCAAACACCAAGGATGCCTTCACGCTGGCCATCATGCCCAAGGAAGGCATGACCGAGGCCGCTACCCAGGCTGCCATCACCGAGGTTATGCGTGCCGCGAAGTACGGATTCACCGCTACCGAGTATGAACGTGCCAAGGAAGAGTACATCAGCACCCTTGAGAATCGCTACAACGAGCGCAACAAGATTCCCAATGCACGTTTAGCTGCGCAATACTATCGCAACTTCTTGGATAACGAGCCCATGCCCTCGATCGAGGACCTCTACCAAATCATGAACATGTTGGCTCCCAATATCCCCGTTGACCTTGTCAACCAAATCGTGCCCAGTTTGATCTCAACCACTGGCGAGAACCTCGTCGTGATGAATTTCAACCAGGAGAAAGACGGTGCCGTTTATCCCACTGTAGAGGGCCTGAAGGCTGCCGTTGATGCTGGTTTGAACGCCGAGGTTGAGGCCTTTGTGGACAACGTGAAGCAAGAGCCCCTCATCACCGACCTGCCCAAGAAGGGTAAAATCACAAAGGAGACCTATAACAGCCAGTTTGACTACAAGGAACTTGAGTTGAGCAATGGTGCACGCGTCATCCTCAAGAAGACCGACTTCAAGGAGAACGAGATCCGCATGAACGCTCGCGCTCGTGGTGGGCAGTCGCTCTACGGTGAAAAGGATTGGGCTAACACCCAACTGCTCACCTACGTTACCATGATGAGTGGTCTGGGCAACTTCTCGACCACCGAGCTCCAGAAGGCCTTGGCCGGTAAGCAGGCCAGTGCTAATCTGAGCATGGACGAGTACTATGACGAAGTGAGCGGTAACTCAACTGTCAAGGATCTGGAGACCCTCTTCCAACTGACCTATCTCAAGTTCACCGATATCCGCAAAGACGAGAAGAGCTACAACCAGCTGATGAGCCAACTCGAGACCGTTCTCAAGAATCAGGGTCTGCAGCCCGAGGCCGTGTTCAGCGATTCAGTATCCTACACGTTGAGCAACCATGACTGGCGCAGCAAGCCCTTCCACGCCGAGGACCTGCAGAACGTGAACTATGACCGCGTGCTCGAGATTGCCAAGGAGCGTACCGCCAATGCCGCCAACTACACGTTCTACTTTGTCGGCAACTTTGACGAGGCCGTCATCCGTCCCCTGATCGAGCAGTACATCGCTTCGCTGCCCGGCAAGAAAGGCAAACTCTCCAGCTGGGTGAACTTCGACACGCATCCCCAAGGCCAGACCATCAACCACTTCACCCGCAAGATGGAAACGCCCAAGGCCAATGCCCAGATTTATTGGTATGACGACAAGACTCCTTACAGCTTGGAGAACGACATCAAGGCTAGCATGCTGGGTCAGGTATTGGGTAAGATTTATCTGCAGAAGATTCGTGAAGACGCCGGTGCTGCTTACTCGGCTGGCGCCTACGGTTACTCAACCATCAATGGCGACCGTCCCTTCACCGTTGTTGTAGCCTCTTGCCCGATGAAGCCCGAGATGAGTGAGATTGCCCTCCAGATCATGAATGAGGAAATCATCACCGCTTGTCAGAACATCGATGCCACAACCTTGAAGGAGATTAAAGAGCTTATGATCAAGGACCATAGCACTGAGCTGAAGGAGAACAGCTACTGGCTGGGAACCCTCATGTCCTATGTGGGCCGCGGCCTCGACGATCACACCAACTATGAGCAGATCGTCAATGCCCAGACCCCCGAGACCATCGCAGCCTTTGCTCGCCAGCTCCTGGCCGCAGGCAACAAGGTTGAGGTTGTTATGCTCCCCGAGGAGTAATCCAAACTGAATAGCGCTCTCTCAAGCGCCAGAATCGGAACCGAGGATGTCCTTCATCCCCGGTTCCTTTTTTTTATCTGGCTAATCTAGTACATCTAGATATTCTAGAAACTCTAGAATTTCTAGAAAAAGTTGTACCTTTGCAGCCACAAAACGAATAACAATCAACAAAATGGATACTACAAGACAACAGAAAATCAGCCGCCTGGTGCAGAAGGAGCTGAGCGAAATCTTCCGCCGCGAGACCGCCAAGACCCGTGGCACGCTCGTCACGGTAAGCAGTGTGCGCGTGTCGCCCGACCTGAGCGTGGCCAACGTGCGCCTGAGCATCTTCCCCAGCGAGAACGCACAGGCCATCATCGACAACATCAATGCCAGCGAGCGCAGTGTCCGCCACCAACTTGCCCAACAGGTGCGCTATCAGTTGCGCCGCTGTCCGGAGCTCAAGTTCCACATCGACGACTCGCTCGACTACATCGACCACATCGACGAACTCCTCAACAAGGACAAGCCCAAAGACGAGCCTGAAACTAAGGACTAAAAACTAAGGAGCAAATGAGCCTGCCGTTGAAAATAGCGTGGCGCTACCTGGTATCCAAGAAAGGACATCAGGCAGTGAACATCATCTCGATTGTCGCCGTGTGCGGCGTTGTGGTGGCCACTGCCGCGCTCATCTGCGTGTTGAGCGTGTTCAACGGTTTCCGCGGACTCATCATGGGCAGGTTGGCAATGCTTGACCCGCAAATCGCCATCACTGCCACCGTCGGCAAGACAATGAATGATGCCGACAGTGTCATCGATGTCGTCAGCGCCATTCCAGGTGTGGAACGCGCCATCCCTGTCATCGAGGACCAGGCACTGGCGATGTATGCACAACTGCAGATGCCCGTGCGCCTGAAAGGCGTCCCCGACGACTACAACACGATGAACGACATGGATTCGGTCATCGTCGATGGAATCTGGAAATTGCGTGACCAGGTGTCAAGATTTGCCGTGGCCGGTGCCGGACCAGCCGTAAGGCTGTGCGTGCGACCCGAGTTCCTCGGCATGGTGCGTCTGTATGCGCCGCAACGCCAGGGCCGTGTCAACATCGCGAACCCCATGGGAGCATTCCGGCAGGACTCATTGTTCGTTTCGGGCATATTCCAACTGGAACAAAACAGCTACGACGCCGACCTCATCTATGTGCCTCTCGATGTGGCGCGAGAACTGTTCGACTACGAGACCGAAGCCACACAAATCGAATTGAAGCTGACTCCCGGAGCCAGCGAGCAGCAGGTGATGCAAAGCATCTCTCAAGCCCTGGGTGGCAGTTACCAAGTCAAGAATCGACTGATGCAGCAACGCGAGGCCTATCGCCTCGTCAACATCGAGAAATGGATGGCGTTCCTGCTGTTGGCCTTCATTCTGGTCATTGCCACGTTCAACGTTATCAGCACGCTCTCGTTGCTCATCATCGAGAAGGACGACAGCATCGCCACACTGCGAGCCATGGGTGCTAACGACAGTCAGATTTCGCGCATATTCGTCTTGCAGGGCTGGCTCATCACCCTGGTTGGCGCCGTGACTGGTGTGGTTATCGGCCTGGTACTGTGCTTGTGCCAGCAGCAATTCGGCTGGCTGCGCCTGAGTGGTGACCCCGCCAACATGATTATCAACGCCTATCCCGTCGAGGTGCAGTGGACCGACGTCCTAGTCACCCTCGCACTTGTCGCTGCAGTCGGCCTCCTCACCAGCATGGTCACAGCCCTCATCATGCGGCGCCGCCTTAAATCAACTAAGAAATAAGAAATAAAAACTAAAGACTGAAATATGCTTATCATCAACTCTTACGAAGAATTTGCCTCGCACCTGGGCGAGGAACTCGGAGCCAGCGAATGGCTCACCGTGGATCAGGACCGTATCAACATGTTTGCCGACGCCACACTCGACCACCAGTGGATTCATGTGGACGTTGAGCGCGCCAAGGCTGAGAGCGCTTATCACAGCACCATCGCCCACGGCTACCTGACCTTGTCGCTCATCCCCCACCTTTGGAATCAGATTATCAAGGTGAACAACCTGGAGATGCAGGTGAACTATGGCATGGACAAGATGCGCTTTGGCCAACCCGTCATCACCGGCAGCCGCGTGCGCCTCGTTACAAAACTGCACAACATCGCCGACCTGCGCGGCATCTGCAAGGCCGAGATTGACATCAAGGTGGAAATCGAGGGCCAGCGCAAGCCCGCAATGCAAGGCATCGCATCGTTCCTCTACTATTTCAAGAAATAAGATGGTTATCCACATCATCAACGGCCCCAACCTGAACCTCGTGGGCAAGCGTGAGCCCGAGGTCTATGGCAACCGCTCGCTCGACCAGTATCTGCTGGAACTGATTGAGCAATTCCCACAGCACACCATCGACGTCTATCAGAGCAACATCGAGGGCGAGATTGTGGACCGGTTGCAGCAGGTGGGCTTTGACGACTGCGGCATCATCCTCAATGCAGGCGGCTACACCCACACGTCGGTCGCCATCGCCGATGCCGTTGCCGCCATCACCGCCCCCGTCGTGGAGGTCCACATCAGCAACATCTACGCCCGTGAACCCTTCCGCCACAAGTCTCTTTTGTCCCCCGTCTGCAAGGGCATCATCGCCGGCTTCGGCCTCGACAGCTACCGCCTCGCCCTCCACTCCCTCCTCCCTCCGTCAGACAACTAAGACAACATTGATGTGACAACAAGGACAACAATAATATGATAAATCTGGATATTGAGAAAAAGAAGATGTACGACATCGTTGGAGCCATCCACGATGTACATCGGTTCTTGGGGCCTGGACTAAATGAATCCTGCTATCAAGAAGCGATGGAATTGCAACTGAAAGATGTTTCAATATCCTATAAACGTGAGATGTCATTCCATCCGAGTTATCGAGGGATAGAGCTGAATGCAACTTTTCGGGTTGATTTCCTTTGCAAAGGGGACGTCATCGTGGAGTGCAAGGCAGTTCCCGAGCTGAGCCCTAACCACAGGGCACAACTGTTCAACTATATGCGCCTGCTCGAAAAGCCATGTGGCATTTTGGTCAACTTTTTGCCAAAGTTTGATGTAGTGGAGCGCTATTTCTATGACAAGGAGAGCAAAAACATCATCGCTGTTGATGGACACATCATCAAGAATTTCCAAGAATTATAATCATGTTGTCCATTCATTGTCTTTAAAGTTGTCCGTGTTGTCTGAGAAAAAACAAATCAGTTATGAGTGAGGAGTTAGAAGAATATATTTTGGGGCATATCGATGAGGAGCCGGCGGCGCTGGCGCGCATCGACCACGACACGCATGTGCAGAACTACTACTGGCACATGTGCTCCGGTCACTTGCAGGGACGGCTCATCAAGATGCTCACCCGCATGATCAAGCCTCGCCGCGTGCTCGAATTGGGCACCTTCAGCGGCTACTCAGCGCTCTGTCTTGCCGAGGGCCTGGCCGATGACGGGTGCATTGTGGACACCATCGAAATCAACGACGAGCAGGAAGACTTCATCCGCGAGCATCTCACCCTCTCGTCTTACGGCAAACGCGTGCGGCTGCACATCGGTGATGCCCGCGACATCGTTCCCACGCTGGGTGAGCGCTATGACCTCGTGTTCATCGACGCCAACAAGCGCCAATATGTCGAGTACTACGACCTGGTGATGGACTACCTGAACGACGGCGGATTCATCCTCGCCGACAACACCTTGTGGGCCGGCAAGGTGGTGGATTCCAAAGCCCAACGCGAAGCCCAAACCCGAGGCATCCTCGAGTTCAACGAACACGTCAAGCAGGACACACGCGTCGAAAAAGTCATCATCCCCTTGCGCGACGGTCTCACCCTCATCCACAAGCTCCCTTCAACGCCAAAAACACCATACACACAATAAATAATACCCACTGCTTAAAAAAAATCAATAATAATCATTGGTAATCGATAAATTATTATTAATTTTGTCACCTACAATTGTAATTATGTACCTTTAATGCGACAAATACATCTTTTAATAACATTATAATATTTTTCCATTATGAACGAGAATCAATATCCAAATCAGCAACAGCAGCCTTATTATCAGCCTAATTATGCTCAGGGACAGCGTCCCATGAAGCCCGACAACTATCTCGTTTGGGCCATCCTCAGCACCCTGTTCTGTTGCCTGCCCCTCGGCATCGTGTCCATCGTCTATTCATCAAAGGTTGACGGTCTGTACAACGCCGGTGACTATGCCGGAGCACAGAATGCCGCTGACAATGCCAAGAAGTTCGCCATGTGGGGTGCCATCGCCGGTATAGTCGGTGTTGTGCTTTACATCCTCTTCTTTGTAGTGCTCGGAGTAGCCGGATCATCAGGCGCTTTTAATTAATTATCATGAGGCTCAACAGGGCTGAGAGAATAATGCCATACGCCCTTCCGGTCATTCTTGTACTGCTTGGCGTCAGTTATTATTTCATCAACCCGACAATCAAGGGGCATCCCGTCCAGTGTCCTTGGCATCTGCTGACAGGGACACAGTGTCCCGCATGCGGCTCACAACGCGCCCTGCACGCGTTGGTTCACGGGCATTGGCTTGAAGCATTGCGTTACAACTATTTCTTTGTGTTGTCAGTGCCCTATGCTGTCATTGCCGTGCTGGTGTCGTGGTATAACTATGGGCATCGTCTTGATGGGCTCAAGCGCATCGCGTTCCACCCCATCACCCTCAAGGCCTACGTCATCCTCTTTTTCGCATGGTGGATTGGCCGCAACCTGATACACGTTTAGGGACCGCCTTGACACAAACAAATCCCGCAAGCCTGCAGGCCTGCGGGATTTGATTTATTCTGTGACGAAATTAGTTGCTGATGGTTGCGAAACGAACGAAGTTGAGTGTCTTTTCGCCATCATTCATCTCAAGCGATGAGTCACCGATCTTAACGGTATTGGTCTCTACCTCGCCAAACTGTGCTTTGAAGTCTGCACTGTTCAGCATGTTCATGACCTCATTCTTAATCATGGGGTTGTCAGCGACCTTTCCATTCATCGAGAGGCTAAGGATTTCAGCCTTGTAAGTGTCCAGATTGGGAGTGAGAGTCAGCTTGTCACCCTCAAGGGTATAGGTACCTCTGATTTCAATCATCGTAGCGATTTCCAGAGCCATCGTCGGAGCGGGTTCTGAAGCCTCGGTAAGCTCGATGGCATTGTAATAGGTGCCGTCCTCATTAAAAGTGTAAGTACCGGTCAAGGCCTCGAACGAGCCATCGTCACTGGTTTCTACAACGGGTTGCATCATGCGCCAAGTGCCGCAGATGGATTGTGCCTGCACGGTCATGACCGTCATCAGGGCAATGAGTGAGAATAAGATTTTCTTCATAATGAATTTACTTTTTTTGATAACACCGCAAAGGTAAGCATAATTTTTAATTCACAACATTTATTGATGATTTTTTGGTGCATTATAGCACATGATAATCATTCAATTACGGTTATCAGATAAAAAATGACCGCAAAAGTTTAATCTGCCTCAAGAGAAAAAAACGCCTTTACCATATATGCAGAAAAAACAACATCGGAGCCGCTGTTTGGATAAGCGGCTCCGATTGTAGTGGTTGGTCAAACCTCGCAAGAGGAGAATCAGATGAGCTTCTTGTAGCCGTACTCGGCAGCCTCGTCAAGTTCTTCCTCGATGCGGATGAGCTGGTTGTACTTCGCCATGCGGTCGGTGCGCGAGAGCGAACCCGTCTTGATCTGACCACTGTTGGTGGCAACGGCGATGTCAGCGATGGTGGTGTCCTCGGTCTCACCGCTGCGGTGCGAGGTCACGGTGGTGTAACCGTGGCGATGTGCCATCTCGATAGCGTCGAGCGTCTCGGTCAGGGAGCCAATCTGGTTCACCTTGATGAGGATTGAGTTGGCAGCGCCCATCTTGATGCCCTTCTCCAGGAACTTCACATTGGTCACGAACAGGTCGTCGCCCACAAGCTGGCAGCGGTTGCCAATCTTCTTGGTGAGCTTCACCCAACCGTCCCAGTCATTCTCATCAAGACCGTCCTCGATCGAATCGATGGGATACTTGGTGATGAGTTCCTCGAGATAGTTGATCTGCTCATCGTCACTCAGTTTCTTGCCATTGGGATCCTTGGGCTGGCCATTCTTGAGCTGGCTGTAGTCATAGTAGTACTTGCCATTCTCAACCACGGCGAACTCGCTGGCTGCACAGTCCATGGCGATCTTCACATCGTCACCGGGCTTGTAGCCGGCATCCTTGATAGCTTGAACGATGCTGTCCAGAGCGTCCTCGATGCCATCGAGTGCGGGAGCGAAACCACCCTCATCACCCACAGCAGTGCTCAGACCACGCTTCTTCAACAGCTTTGCCAGAGCGTGGAACACCTCAGCACCCATGCGAACGGCCTCAACCTCGGTCTTGGCGCCCACGGGACGAATCATGAACTCCTGGAAAGCGATGGGAGCGTCGCTGTGTGCACCACCGTTGATGATGTTCATCATCGGCACGGGAAGCACGTGGGCATTGGTACCGCCGATGTAGCGATACAACGGCATGCCGAAGTAGTTGGCAGCAGCGTGAGCCACGGCGAGCGAAACGCCCAAAATGGCATTTGCACCCAGCTTGCTCTTGGTGGGAGTGCCATCGAGCTTAATCATCGCCATGTCAATGGCGCGCTGGTCAAAGGCATCCATTCCCTCAATCTCGGGAGCGATCACCTCATTGACGTTCTTGACAGCCTTCAGGACACCCTTGCCGCCGTAACGGTTCTTGTCACCGTCACGCAACTCCAGTGCCTCGTTCTCGCCTGTCGATGCGCCACTGGGCACCGATGCACGGCCCATGTCACCGCTCTCAAGGGTTACCTCAACTTCTACAGTAGGATTGCCACGCGAATCCAGAATCTCTCTGGCATGAATTTCTTCAATATACATAATCTTATATAAACTATTGGTTTGTAAAAAACTGCAATCTTTTAGAGACTGCAAAATTAATAAAATTCGGTTGTTTTGCAAAAATAATTGAAGGTTTTATCACAAATACCCATGCAACCGATTGATATCAGTCATTACTTTCATAAAAACACACACAACTGCAGATTTGTCGAGAAAAATAGCCTGTTTGTCTAAATATTTTGGATACACGCTTAAAAGACATGTACTTTTATCTCGCAAAATTGATTTACTGTGAACAGTTTTGATAACGTTCACAAAGGACATCAGTTACATTTTCATAACCACAAGTTTATAGTTTTTATTGGAACACACAGGGGCCCATGTTCTCGGACGAGATTGTGGGCTTTGTTCCTTTTAAGCGACATGATTTGCTCAAGTGTAGTATTTACACTACCTTTGCCAACTGTTAAGAACATTATCACAATAGATTTCTATGATTATCCAACTCCTGACCACACTGGCACTGGCTCTTTCACCGCTGACCGGTAACACTATCGCCCAAACGCATGAGTCCGACTCCACCGTGCAAGAGACCTTGCAGATGCCTCCCCTGCCCGCCAAAGCCACGGGCACAGCATTCATTGTAATCTCGAAACTGGACTTGAAACTAAGGGTATATGACCGCAACGAGAAAGGCGACACTATCCTTGTCGCTGAATACCCCTGCTGCATGGGCAAGAACAAGGGCAACAAGATGAAACGCGGTGACATGCGCACGCCCGAGTCCCCCGCAGGCAAACCCTTCAAAATCACCATGATACAAGACGCCTCAACATGGAGGCATGACTTCAAGGACGGTCGCGGCAACATCAAGGCCTACGGACATTGGTTCTTGCGCCTGCAAACGCCCGGTCACAGCGGCATCGGCATCCACGGCAGCACCAACAATGAGAAATCTGTTCCCGGTCGCGCCAGCGAGGGTTGCATCCGCCTGCTTGACCAGGACATCATCACCCTGAAGAAGCATTTCGCCTACGTCGGCATGCCCGTGATCATCCAAGGTGAGACACAGCCCCAGTTTGAGTGGGAACTGCGTGCCCGCCAAGGCAAATAGCAAACACCACTGTTCACTCACCAACAATCAATTTGTAGCCAATACCACGCACGTTGACAATGCGCAACGACGCATCAAGTGCGAGGCGGTGCCGCAGTTTCGTGATGAACACATGCAGACTCTTGTTATTGAAAAAACTGTCGTCGCCCCATAGTTCAAGCAGGAGTGACTGAGACGTCACGACCTCACTGGGACGCTGACACAGGCGGCTCAGGATCTCACTCTCGCGATAGGACAACTCGCTTCGCGTGCCCGTTGGCACATGAGTCAGCCTCTGGATGACCGCATCGAAGAGGTATTGACCAATGTTGAAACGTGTGGCATGTTCAGGCTGGGAGGCGACAGTGCACGCCCTTCCCAATAACGCCTTGATGCGCACAATGAGTTCCTGCATCCCGAAAGGCTTTTTCAAGTAATCGTTGGCGCCCATCTCAAAACCATGAACCACATCGTTGACCGCCGAGCGCGCCGTCAGGAAAATGACAGGTGTCTGCTGGTCGGTCTTGCGGATGCGGCGCACAAGCTCGTATCCGTCAAGCCGGGGCATCATCACGTCGGCGACGAGCACATCCGGCTTATCGGTGGCATATAGCCTCAACGCCTCCTCGCCATCACTGGCCACAGTGACAAGGAATCCTTGGCCATCCAGCGTGTCCTTGATAATCATTGCCAGGGTGCGCTCGTCTTCGGCCAGCAATATGTTGATGGTCTCACTCATTTCAACTCAATTGTGAATGTCGTCCCTTTGCCTCTTGTGCTGGTGACATGGATGGCCCAGCCGTGTTTCTCGACCATCGTCTTGACGTAGAACAACCCCAAGCCGTACCCCTTCACGTCATGCACATTTCCGGTGGGAACACGGTAAAACTTGTCAAAGATGTGCGGCAACTTATCGGGGGCTATACCGATGCCGCAATCGGTGACGGTGATGGAATCGGGCGAAGCGCTCACTGTGATGCGGGCCTCGTCTGGAGAATACTTGATGGCGTTGTCGATGAGGTTGTTGAGGATGTTACTCAAGTGGGCACGGTCGGCTTGCACAGTCAGTCCTTCGGGCTTGATGATGGTGATGATGCTGACGGGTTTGTCGGCCTTGAGACGTTGTTGCTCGATAACGGGTTGTAGCAATTCGTCAAAATTCACCGCCTCGATGTTCAGTTTGAATTGGCGCCGCCGTTCCATGCTCATCGACAGGATTTGCTCGACCATGCCGCTCAGTTGTTCCAGCTGGTGGCGGCACAAGGTCAGGTAGTGGTGCCGCTTGGCCTCATCGGCATGCTCACCGAAGTTGAGCAAGGCATCATTGGCGGCGTAGGCCACAGCAATGGGCGTCTTCAACTCATGGGTGATGTTATTGGTGAAGTCGCTCTTCATCTCATCGAGGGTGCGTTGCCTGAGGATTGTCCTGATCAAGAAGTAAAAGGCCAGTCCCAGCAGCAGCACGATGAGCCCCGAGGCCGTCAGGATTCCCGCCATCTCACGCCAGACCAGGCCTGTGGTCGGTTCAATGGTCAGTTCATAGCGGCCATAATCAGTCCAGTTATAGACAAACTGTCGCGCCCGCTTGCTTGGTGTGTACCCGGCCGTCGTGTGCCGGAAGACGGTATCGGCCTTGATGCATACCAACTGGTGCTCACCGCTCAGCCCCAGTTGCTGTAGACCTGACGTGAGCAGGGTGTCAAATGTCTCATACCTCGTGCCCTCAAAACGGTCAACGCCCAAGTGAAGGCCTTGTTGAATCATTGCGGCAAGCTCAGTGACCGAAATCTGCTCTTCCAGCATCTTCATGAAAGCATTTTCTTCATCTGCCGTGCTGTCGCCTTCGGCTTGGGGGCTTGAACGCAGCACCACTCCGGTCTTCTGCTCAAGCGTCTCTCCATCAAGTGTGACCTGGGTTGTCGTGACAGTTTTGGCGATGATGCTACCGTCCTCTCCCAGCCCGGCGCTCACATCCATCTCGCCATGAGGCCCGTTATCCTCAAGGCTCTTGAGGCGCAGGTAAACCTCCTTGAGGTCGGCGACACGCATGGCCTCGTAGATGTCGTTATCCATCTGTTCGCCTATGGTGAAGTGCAGTTGCTCCAGCCAGTAGGCTTGATAGGCAGCGACACCCAACAGTGCTGCAATCACCAAAACCGCGATATATTTCAGCCTCACGTTCATTACCCGCAAAAATACACAATATTCCCGTCAGCCGGCAAATCTGTTAAGACTAAATAAGTTTTCGGTTAAGACTTGGTAAGTCACGCAAACGCGATCGAGCCGAAAGTTGAGGGTAATTTTGCCGCCGAAATCAATCAAAAACAAAAAATGAACATGTCGAGATTTATCGTGATAATGACAGCGGTCATGGCGATGGCCGCCAATGTGCAGGCCCAGGATATTGCCGGGCAAGTCGAAGAAAAACAGGATAGTATCACATTGAGCGTTATTGATACCATTGCGCTCAACGATGTGGAGGTGGTGACGATGCGCCAATTGGTCAAGACGCTGGACGACCGCTTGAGCTACAATGTGCAGGCCGACCCCGAGGCACGCACGAGCACCGTGCTCGACATGTTGCGCAAGGTGCCGCTGGTGAGCGTTGACGGCCAAGACAATGTGCGCGTCAATGGCGGCGGGAACTTCAAGATTTACAAGAACGGGCACCCCGACCCGTCCTTATCGTCCAACCCGCACGAGGTGTTGCGCGCCATGCCGGCCAGCGTGATCAAACGTATCGAAGTCATCACCGAGCCTGGGGCACGCTATGACGCCGAAGGAGCGACGGCAATATTAAATATCGTCACCGTCGAGGGTGTGCGCATCGAGGGCGTGAACGGCACGGTGTCGGCTTCGATCAACACCTTCGGTTCGCCCAACGCCAGTGCCTATGTTGCGGCACGGGTTGGCAAGTTCACACTGGGAACGACAGCATTTTACCAGAAACAGGCCCATCGCCAGTTTGCCGGTGAGGACGAGACATGGACCACCTATAAAGACACTGGCACCACGATGTATAATCTCTATCGCAATGAGCAACCCGCTTGGGTCTATAACCTTAGCCTGAACGCCAGCCTGGAAATCGATTCGCTGAACTTGATCACTGCATCTTTTGGCGGTTACCGCTACGGGCTGAACATCTACGGTGACAGCCACATCGAGTATCATGACGCGGCAGGGCAGTTGCTCACGTCCTATGATAACCCGTTTAACCTGCCGCAGTATGGCTTCATGTCGTGGAATGGCCGTGCCGATTGGGAGCATCGCACCAGCCGCAAAGACGAAGTCCTGACCGCCTCCTACATGTTCTCGACCACGGGCCAGCACGAGGAGCAGTACGACTCGCTCATCAATCTGGTCAATCCGCCGTTTGACTACACAGCCTACAGCAAGTGGGGCAAGGAACGCTTTATCGAGCACACCTGGCAACTCGACTACCAACTGCCGCTATGGGGGCATCACCTGCTGGAGGTGGGCGGCAAGTACATCCTGCGCCTGAACAAGAGCCACAACCGCATGCAGTATAACAGCGATGCAGAACTGGACACTGACACCCGCTTCAAGCACGACATGCACGTGGGGGCCGCCTATGCATCATGGCGCTACCAGGTGGGCGACCTCACCCTGCGCGGTGGCTTGCGCTATGAGTACAGCCACTTCCGCGCCAGTTATCCCAATGGCGACGGGGAACCTTTCGGTCGCGACCTGCATGACGTGGTGCCCTCGGCGAGTGTGCACTGGCAACTGTCGCCGTTCAACAGCCTGCGCCTGTCGTGGGCGACAAGCCTAAACCGCCCTGGCATTCAGTATCTCAACCCCGCAGTCAGGCGTTATACCACGACAATAGAATATGGCAATCCGCACCTGTCGAGTGCCCGCAACATCATGCTGAGCATCAACTTCCAGCACACGGGCAACCGCTTGACCTTCAATGTCAAGCCCACCTTGACCATCACCAACAACCTCATCGGCACTTATCGCACAGTCCAGGACGACATTGTCCACTTGACCAACAGCAATGACTGCCGCTACCTGATGGCGGGTGTGGGGGGCTTCGTGCAGTGGATGATGACATCCAAGACCACTTTCTACATGAACGGGGAATTGTGCTACAAGCGTTACCGCAACCCCTCGCAGGACTTGACAAACAGCGGCTGGGGTGGCAATCTGTATGCCCAACTCACGCAGCAGTTGCCGTGGAAGTTGCGTGCTACGGTGACCTGCATGTGGTACGAAATCGGCCATGACCTGCGTCATGTGTATGGTTACAGCTCCATGCCCGACCCGACGATTATGTTGGGTCTGTCACGTTCGTTCCTCAAGGACAACCGCCTGACGGTGAGACTGACTGCCAATTCCATCCTGCACAAGTATGATGTGTCCAAGGGATATATCACGCAGGGCGATTATGTGAATCACGGCGTGGGTCACTTCAACCAACGCAACGCGCAACTCTCGGTGAGCTACGCTTTCGGCTCCAGCAATACACACGTCAAGCAGACCAGCACCACCGTCGAGAACGACGACCTGGTGGGCGGCCTGAGAAGCGGCAACTAACGGCTATTGCGCCACGTGTCCCCCTAAAACATACTTAAAAAGCGACATGATGCTGTGTCATAATTCACGCCTAGAACTTTGATCGGCCTGACGACCGAGAAATTAAGCAAAAATTTTTCATAAAAATTAAACGAGATATAATCTTTACTTAATTTCAATGATAATTTTGCTTTAATTTCTCGCGCGAAGCGCGACCACACAATTGGGTCTTGAATTATGACACAGCGCCATGACAATACTCCAGTTTTGAAGACAAGAAAGACAACAATGACAAATATATTTATACTGTATTTGCTGTATCTGTTGTTTTCAAAAATTCTTAGTGACTTGGCATGAGGTTACCAAGTGCCGTTCAGCAGGTAGTCGATGAGCGCCGTCACATCGTCGATGCTCACGTTGCCGTCCTGGTTGGCATCGGCATTGGCTACGTTGATGCTGGAATTGGAGCCTAACAGGTAGTCGATCAATTCCGTCACGTCGTCGATGGTCACATTGCCGTCGCCGTTCACGTCGCCGCGCGTCGAGTCAGTCAGGTCTACCCAGTCGCCTCCGTTCAACATCATGGGATTCCAGAATTTGCTACGGGCAATGGCGATTTGTTCGGCGGTAATGACGTTGGCCTCTTGGGTGGTGCTCAAAACGCGGAAGTTGCCGGGGTCGCTAGCCGAGCGTGTGGGCAAACTGTTGACCAGGTTGGTCATTGCCGTGCCACTGATATGGTTACTGTTGCAGTAGAGGTCTTTCAGGGAAGTGCAACCCTCCACACTGAGCGAGGTCAGCTGATTGCCATAGCAACTCATCAAAGTCATTGCTGAGCAAGAGGTTACATCTAATGAAGTCAAGGCGTTATTAAAGCACTTGAGTGTGGTCAGCGTCGTATTACCATTAACTCTCAGGTTTGTCAGGTTGCTCTTGTTGGTTACTTCAAGCGTGGTCAACTTGTTGTTGCGGGCCAGCAGTGTAGCGATGTTGGTCATGTTGTTCACGCCAGGCAGACTGGTGATGGCGCAGTCCTCGCAGTCCAGACGGGTGATGGCCTTGCAGTCGCTTAGACCGGTGATGGTTGCCAGGTTAGCATTACTAAAGCAAGAGAGATCACTCAATGCAGTGCAACCTGTCACGTTAAGCGTTGTCAAGTCATTTGAACTACAATGAAGGGCGGTCAGTGTCGTATTACCTCTGACGTTCAAGTTTGTCAGGTTGCTCTTGTAGGTTACTACGAGCGCAGTCAACTTGTTGTTGCGGGCCAGCAGTGTAGCGATGTCGCTCATGTTGTTCACGCCAGGCAGGCTGGTGATCTGGCAATCCCCGCAGTCCAGATGGGTGATGGCCCTGCAATCGGCCAAGCCCGTGATGGTCGCCAGGTTGGCGTTCTCGTAGCACTTGAGCGTTTTCAACGCCGTGCAACCCGTCACATCGAGCGAGATCAAGGCATTCTGGTGACAATAGAGTCTAGTTAGGGCTGTGCAATTCAAGCAGTTGAGCGTGTTAAGGCTCGACTTGTTGATTACCGATAGGAGCGTCAGATTGGGGCAATTGTGGCAGTTGAGCGTCTTGAGATTGGTGCAGTCGTCCACGCTGAGCGAGTAAATGTTGGTGTTATAACACAGGAGCGTCTCGAGGTTAGTGCAGCCCGACACATCGAGCGAGGTCAGTTTTGTGCCGGTGTAGCTGTCGGTCGGGGCGCAGTCCAGATAGGTGAGTGAGGTCATGCCCGACACATCGAGCGATGTCATCGGGTTGTTGTAGCAGATCAGTTGCTTCAGGGCAGTGAAGTACTTGATGCCCTGGAGATTGGAAATGCTCTTGCCGCTAACGTTCTCCGTTGTGCAGTTGTTGACATCGGTCTGGGTGATATAGCACTTGGGATAGAGGCCGAGCAAATAGTTGCGGAAATTGGCGTCGGGGAAGTTGGTGGCGTTGATGATGGCCACATAGTCGTCGCTGACATAAACATCCTGATTATAGACCTTGTTACCGCTGGAATCATAGACGGTGCCATTGCTATAATAGGCTCCGTATGGCTCCAAGATGGCCTCATTCCCATAGAGATCCCAGTTTTGACAATAATCAATAACCGGATAACTGGAATTATTGGTGGCCTTGAATCTCACGCTACTGCCTGCTTTAAAATTGAGAAGCAAACGCTTGACGACACTGTTTCCTCCAGACGACAAAACGGCATTCACATTATTAAAATACACATTGTGCCATATATCCACATGGGAGGCCGAGCCATTTTCCTCATCCTCGATAGCCGTATTATTGGTGGACGAGATATTGAATGTTCCGGGACCCTGAATAATAAGATCGAAAACATTCCTTGTTGCCAACCAGATACCGTTCTCGTTGACACCGGTGATGTTGACGACAGTGCTTGCCGACGGGGCAGACAGCGTGGTAGTCCTCCTGATGCGGACCACGGCAGCGTCCCGAGCATACAGGTTGCAGGTGCCACTGAATTCGACTTTCAGATCCGAGCATTCCAGGTTGTTGATGACACGGTTGTAGTCGCCCGTCATGGTGATAGTGACATTGTTCATGTACAAGGTGTTGGAACTTGGCACGTAATACACCGTTCCGCCCGTGATGTAGTTGGTCACGATGTTGTTGCAGTTGGCACTGGTCACCGTGACTCCTGCCACCTCGAAGCCATAGTCGGTGGCCGCCTGTGCCGCCAGCGTTGCCAGCAGCACCGTCAAGAAAGTAAAAAGAATCTTTTTCATTTTATTTTGTAATTTATATGGTTGAACAAAAGTAATAAACAATGAAAACGGCCTCCCTTGCCCGTTGGCAAAAAAAGCCTTAGATTACCCGACCGTGCGGGCGCGTCGGTATAATGTCAGATTGGCTGTTAGTAAGAGAGAGTAACAAATCTCGGGAATTATCCAAATTCCCAGCCAATTCTTTACAATCTTTATGTTTCTCTCACTCGTCATAGGGTAGGTTCAAGGATTATTTCGATGCAAATATAGCAAAAATAATAAAAACATCAAAAACAAACTGTATTTATTTCAACCTTATAAATTTATCTAAAATTTTATTAATAACTAATTACAATAACGACATCATGAGACAACTTTTGAAAATTATGAATTACGCGGCTCAGCTATTGGCGCTGATCGACATCAGAAAACAGATCAGCGAGCACCTGGCCTCTAAAAAAAGCAACCAACAACACAAAAAAAAAGAAACGCAACCGACTGATTTCTCAGCGATTGCGCTTTCTTCAAGTGATCCCTACAGGATTCAAACCTGTAACCTTTTGATCCGTAGTCAAACGCTCTATTCAATTGAGCTAAGGGACCATTTTCGTTTTTTGCGCTGCAAAGTTACTGCTATTTTCGTAATCTGCAAGCGTTTTTGCGAACTTTTTTAAAAAAAATTTATCGACAAGTTTATAAGACTGGCATTATCTTACACAATGTCAGTCAATTAAGCATTGTTTCAAGGAATCAGTTCAACAGCCAGGTTGCGAGCGCCCAGACGATGAAAATCACCAGCGCGATAATGGTGGCGGCCCAAATGGGCTTGTACTTCACCACATAGAGCGACAGCTTGGGTACATCTGACTTCTCGGGCTTCTCGTCGGCTATGGCGAGCTTGTGCTCATCAATGGGCTCGATGGGCTGCTCCTCTTCCTTATATAAATATGCCTTCATTGTTCTTAGTCGTCGTTTAATTGTTTTTGCGATGCAAATATACATCTTTTCGCTCATGTGACCAAAATTATCATGAAAAAACCGAGGAGCGGGATGGCCTTGGTAAGACATCTCGCTCCTCGTTTATAAAGAAGCCACACCAAAGGATGTGATGAAACTCCGACTAAATACAGGATTTGAGGGCGCCACAAGCTTTGTAATCCTCCGGCTGTAAAGCACCTTTCGGTCGAGGCCCGCCATTACGAGCAGCGCTTTTCTCGGCATTTCATAAAAAATTTGAAGAGTATCCCAATCTACTTTGATGTGGTCAATTTTTCAATGAGCGTTTTGTCATTTCGACACCGCAAAGATAAACACTCTCGCCCATAAATGCAAGAGTTGAACCAAATTTTAACACTACTTTTTAACATCTGAGTCCTATTGATTTCAGCAAGCAGAAATGGTTATTCCTGATTGATGTGCCACTCAACAGGACCTCGTTCTTAAAAAGACACAAGAATCAAACGCCATTATTTTTTTTAATTGAAAATAATCACTATATTTGCAAATCCATAGGCTTGAGCGCCTTTTTATTTATAATCTGACACATTAGCATTACCTAACCTTGCATAACAAAATAGAATTATTAACCAATCAAAAAACGTTCACATGATGAAAAAAGCATTACTTCTTCTTGTAGCATTTGCCTTGACCATGGCGGCCAGCGGTCAACGACTCAATGTGAGTCCGCGGCAATCGGGCCAACAGGTCAAAGGCAAATATGAATTCAGCACCACGCACAAGAGTGCTGAGCGCGGCGGCAAGCTGCAGTTGGCTCAAGGCCGCAAAGCTCCGGCGCGCGTCAATATCATTACCGAGCAGCCCGAGGGCGAGCTGAAGGTCTATCAGCGCAGTGGCGGCGCCATGTATAACATGATGAACTACCTGTTCACGACCTATCAGGACGGCGGTGGCATGAAGATTGTGTTTGCTCCAGACGGGAAGACGGTCTATATGCAGGATCCCATCTCACATGCCGCCAGCGGTGCGTGGGTTAGGGGCACGCTGAGCCCCAACGGCAAGACCCTGACGGTGCCATTGAACCAGTTCATTATCTACTATGATGACATGGGTTATGGCTTGATGACTGCTTGGGTCGACATCACGGTTGACGGTAATGACAATATCCATTCAACGGTCAATCCTGACATCCATCAGGCGACCTTCACACTCCACGATGACGGAACGATCTCGCTCAACGGTTCCAGCGGTGACGTGGACACCTTTGAGTGTAGTGGCTTAGGCCTGATCTATGACGATGACCTGTCATGGGCCGGCTATGCCGACTGGGAGTCAGCTTACACCCCGTTTGACGGCACGCCGGTGGAACTGCCCGATGGCATAGTTATGGAAGATTTCTCGATGTCATATGTTGACGAGTATGGCAATGCCGGCGGCAAGATGGTCAAGGTAGGCATGATTGACAATGATGTCTATGTGCAGGGCTTCTCGTCCAATGTTCCTGATGGTGTCATGAAGGGCACTTTCGATGGCGACGTAGTGATTTTCCCTGACTGCCAGTATCTGGGATTGGGCAATGCCATGCTCCTGAACATGATGTCCCTTTCCATTGACTCAGATGGCACGTACATAGAGAATCTATATGGGATGGTATTCGAATACGATGCCACAACGCGTACCATGACCACTAACGAAGACCTGGGTGTCGTTGCCGGTACTGGCTTTAACGTCCAGGAGCTGTATTGCAAGCCTGTCTTCGCACCCTACACCGACCATGCTGCAACCCCCGCCAATCCCGAGGTCATCGACTTTGTTGACTACGGCGAACTAGGTGGATACAACTATGGCTCGTTCAATGTGCCTACAGTTGATACCGAAGGCAACTTCATCGACCCCAACAACCTGTACTACCGCATCTACTTTGATGACGACGAGCTGTTCCGTTTTGGTCCCGACGAGTACCCCTATGTGAATGAGTACATGACCGACGTGCCCTACTACTACACCGAGGGCTATGACTTTGGCGAGGGCGGCGCGACCGTCTACTTCTATGAGACGGGCTTCCAGCGCGTGGGCATCCAGAGCGTCTTCCGCGGCGGCGGTGAAGAGCACGTGAGCGAGATCGTCTATATGCAACTCACCGATGGCAGCGCCCCTGTTGGCCATGCCGACCATTATGCCGGCTACTGTGATGACCATAAACGCTCTACCGATTACTCTGCCGGCAGGAGACAGGGCTATGATGTGGCTATGTATGTCCACGATCCCAGTTTGAAGGGTCTGAAGGTGAAGGGCCTGCGCATCACCAGAGCTTCTGCCACAAACGCATCTCATTACACTGGCTGGCTGTCCAACGGCTTGGCACTCAAGCTCGTTGACGGGGTAAAGGTTGCCGACGCTGATATTGCCAGCAATGTGGGAGATTTAGTTTCAGGACATATTGAAATCATGTTTGACGAACCCTATGAGATTGGCGATAACGGTTTCTTTGCCGGTTATACATTGGCACCTAGCTACTCGATGTATCCGTTGATGGTTACCAGCGACGACATGGGCGGTGGTATGTATGTTCACACCACTAGCGCCCTGCGCAGCTGGACCGACAAGTCTACCGATGGCAGTCCCTGCATCGAGCTCATCCTTGAGGGGCAGCAAGAGAATGCGGCTAGCATTATCCTGCCCGCCAACTCCTATGCCCGGATAGATGAACCCTTCACCGTTAACGCCACCGTGTACAACCATGGCACAGCCGCGCTCACGGCAGGTGAATACAGCTATGAGATTGATGATGAGACCTACACGGCAACCTTCACCTCCGACATCAAGGGTGACCACTGGGGACGCAGCAGCGACATCACGTTCGAGTTGCCCGCCTTTGACGAGGCCGGCACCTATCCCCTGGCAATCACGCTGACCAAGGTCAACGGAACCGACAATAAGGATGTGGCGCCGTCCAGCACGGGCAATGTCAACATCATGGACTTTGTGCCTGTTCACCGTGTTCTCATCGAGGAATACACCGGCACCTGGTGCGGATGGTGTACCCGCGGACTCGTGGCCATGAAATTGCTCGCCGAGGCCTATGGCGATGACTTCATTGGTGTCGCTTATCATAACTCCGACCCCATGGAGATCATGTATGACTTCCCCAGTCCCGTACAAGGCTTCCCCAGCGCATTTGTTGAGAGGTACCATGACGTCGATCCTTATTACGGCTATGATCAAAGCGGATTTGGCATGAAGGATCTTGTGGACTACGTGATGACCCAATTTGCTCCGCTTGACATCAACGTCAATGCAAAATGGGCCAATGAAGCCATGACAGAAATCTTGGCCAACGTCGAGAGCAACTTCGTCATGAACGCCGCCGGCAGTGACTACGGCATCGAGGTCATGCTCGTTGAGGATGACATGTATGGCCCCGCCGGATCTAATTGGGACCAGCACAACTACTATGCTGACATGGCCGACATCTATGCCAATGAGCCCAACCTTGGCCAACTGTGCTTTATGTCTGAAGTCATCGAGGGCTACCACTTCAACGACGTGCTCGTGGCTACCTCGGGCGTAGTCGACGAGAGCCTTCCCACATCGATTGTTGCCAACACACCCAACAACTTCAGGTACACATTCAATGTTGACGAGATCTACAACACGAGCTATGAGCCCTTGATCCAGAACAAGGACAAACTCCATGTTGTGGCTATTGTTGTTGAAAAGGCTACCGGTAAGGTACTCAATGCAGCCAAGGCTGGCATCAGAGAATTCAATGCGGTCAACGAACTCAACGACAACGACAAAATCGTCGATTCGACCATCTACTACGACCTCACTGGCCGCATGGTAACCAACCCCACCAGTGGCATCTATGTCAAGGTCGTTCGTTACACCGACGGCTCACAGCGCAGCTTCAAGGTGCTCAAGAAATAATCTTGAAACCATCCACGATTCAAAAGAGATCGCAGGCTCCACTCCGGGGCTTGCGATTTCTTTTATTCCCAGCTTGACGAGGAGGATTCATTGCCAAGTTGGGAGGGTGAATAGCCATTATCTTACCCGTGTTAATAAAAAGATGTGAAAAATGGTGTGGGGTTGTAGGAATTTGCTTACCTTTGCCCCAAAATTAAAACATCCATTATCATAAACTAAACGATAGATTTTCCAAGTCATGAAAGGTATTCATGTTACAAGTGAGATAAAACCGTTGAAGAAGGTTTTGTTGCACCGTCCAGGACGTGAATTGCTCAACTTGACGCCAAACACCCTTGAGGAACTACTTTTTGACGATATTCCTTATCTGAAAGTGGCCGAGGAGGAACATGATGCCTTCTCTCAGGTGCTGCGCGACAATGGAGTTGAGGTGGTATATCTAGAAGACCTGATGGCCGACGTCCTTGACATCAGCCCTGAAACCAGGGAGGCTTTCCTGCGCCAATTCATCGAGGAAGCTGGCATCTGCGCGACAAAATATCACGACATCATTTATAATTACTTGAATGGCATCAAGTCAAGCAAGGAACTGGTGCTGAAGACCATGGAGGGCATCTATCTGCAGGATTTGCCCCGCAATCCGCGCGAGGTGGAGAACTCACTGGTTGACCAGGTTCGTGGCGATAGCCGCTTTGTAGTTAAGCCTATGCCCAACCTGTACTTCACTCGCGACCCGTTTGCCTGCATCGGCACGGGAGTGAGCATCAACCGCATGTTTTCGGTGACACGTTGCCGTGAGACCATCTATGGCGACTACATTTTCAAGTATCACCCCGATTTCAAGGAGGTGGAGCACTACTATGACCGCACCCTTCCCTATCGCATCGAGGGCGGCGATATCCTGAATTTAAACGAGCACACGCTCGCCATCGGCATCAGCCAGCGCACCGAGCCCGACGGCATCGAACTGATTGCCAAAAACATCTTCAAGAACGGCAATGCCGCTATTGACACCGTGCTGGCTATCCATATTCCCGAGACTCGCGCCTTTATGCACCTGGACACCGTGTTCACCCAAATCGACCACGACAAGTTCACGGTACATCCGGGCATCCTCGGACCGCTTGAGGTGTTCAAACTCACCCGCGGTGAGGGCGACGACGTCAAGTTGGAGCGCAAGGAGGAGACCCTAGAGGAGATTCTCGCCGAGTCGTTGGGTTTAGAGCACGTCACGCTCATCAAGTGTGGTGGTGGCGACCGCATCACCGCCGAGCGCGAGCAGTGGAACGACGGTTCCAACACGCTGTGCATCGCCCCGGGCAAAGTCATCGTTTATGAGCGCAACAATGTCACTAACGCCATCCTGCGTGACGAGGGCATCACTGTACTCGAGATCCCGAGCAGCGAGTTGTCACGCGGTCGTGGAGGCCCCCGCTGCATGAGCATGCCCCTGTGGCGCGAGGACTGATTTTAGAATTATATTTAGCATTAACAATATTCACTTAACAAAAAACAATTTTACAACTATGCCAAGAAGTTTATCAGGAAGAAGTTTCTTGAAGTTACTCGACTTCTCCACCGAAGAGATTCAGTATTTACTTGAGCTTGCTAAGGATTTCAAGCGCATGAAACGCGCCGGAACCCCCCACAAGTACCTCACCGGCAAGAACATCGTGCTCTTGTTTGAAAAGACCTCGACCCGCACCCGTTGCTCGTTTGAGGTAGCAGGTAATGACCTGGGTATGGGCGTGACCTATCTCGATCCGGGTTCATCACAGATGGGCAAGAAGGAGTCGCTCGAGGACACCGCCAAGGTGCTGGGCCGCATGTTTGACGGCATCGAGTATCGTGGCTTTGACCAGCAGATCGTTGAGGACCTGGCCAAGTATGCCGGTGTTCCCGTTTGGAACGGTTTGACCACCGATTTCCACCCCACCCAGATGCTGGCCGACGTCCTCACCATCGAGGAGAACTTCGGTTACTATAAGGGCCTGACGATGGTCTTCATGGGTGATGCCCGTAACAACGTGGCTAACTCACTGATGGTTGTTTCGGCTAAGTTGGGTATCAACTTCGTGGCTTGCGGTCCCAAGGACAACATGCCTGACAAGAAGCTGGTTGACACCTGCAAGAAGATCGCTAAGGAGAATGGTTGCACCATCACCCTCACCGACGACGTGAAGAAAGGCACCAAGAACGCCGATGTCATCTATACCGACATTTGGGTATCGATGGGCGAACCCGACGAGATCTGGGAACAGCGCATCAAGCTCCTGAGCCCCTATCAGGTGAACGACGACGTGATGAAGAACGCCAACCCCGGCGCCATCTTCCTGCACTGCCTGCCCTCGTTCCACGATCTGGAGACCACCATTGGCGCCGACATCTACAAGAAGTTCGGTCTGCCCGAGATGGAAGTTACCGACAAGGTATTCCGCAGCCCGCAATCCAAGGTATTTGACGAGGCCGAGAACCGTATGCACACCATCAAGGCCGTGATGTACGCTACCTTGAAGTAATTTAATGAAGTTCACGATTGTGAACTTGAGATTAAAGGTTAATGGTTAAAGATTAATGAGTGAGAGCTCATAGACTTTAATCATTAATCTTTCTAAAACAACATTCATTTAAAGAAAAAACAAAGACAACACAATATGAGCAAACGTCTTGTTATCGCCTTGGGCGGCAACGCCCTGGGCAAGACTCCTCAAGAGCAGCTGGACCTGGTTAAGGGAACCGCTTCGACCATTGTTGACCTGGTCGAGGAAGGCTATGACGTGGTGATTGGTCATGGCAACGGTCCCCAAGTGGGCATGGTGAACCTGGCATTTGAGTACTCGGCCAACAACGGTGGCGGCACCCCTGCCATGCCGTTCCCCGAGTGCGGCGCAATGACCCAAGGTTACATCGGCTATCACCTGCAGCAGGCCGTGGAGCGTGAATTGGCTCGCCGTGGTTTGAACAAGCCCTGTGCCGCTGTAGTGACCCAGGTTGTTGTTGACAAGAACGACGACGCTTTCCAGAAGCCGACCAAGCCCGTGGGCATGTTCTACAGCAAGGAGGACGCTGACCGCATCGTGGCCGAGACTGGTTACACCTTTGTCGAGGATGCAGGTCGTGGCTACCGCCGCGTGGTGCCCTCGCCCATTCCCGTCAAGATCGTTGAGTTACCCATCGTGGAGCAGCTCGTTGGTCTGCACAGCGTGGTCATCACCGTGGGTGGTGGTGGCATTCCCGTTGTGGAGAATGGCCCTGGCGACTATGAGGGCGTAGCAGCCGTCATCGACAAGGATCGCGCTAGCGCCAAGTTGGCCCTCGATCTGAACGCCGACATGCTGGTTATCCTCACCGCCGTTGAAAAGGTTTCGATCAACTTCAACAAGCCCGACCAGAAGGATCTGGACCGCATGACCATCGCCGAGGCTCGCGAGTACATCCAGCAGGGTCACTTCGCCCCCGGCAGCATGCTGCCCAAGGTGGAGTCGTGCATCAGCTTTGTGGAGAACACCACAGGCGGCACCGCCCTGATCACTTCGCTCGACAAGGCCCGTGAGGCCCTGCAGGGCAAGACCGGTACGTTGCTGGTTAAGTAATATACCACAGATCATCTATCAACAAGGTTGAGTCGTCTAATCATGGACACTCAACCTTGTTTGCTTTCCTGGAATTGTTTTTGAACAATATCATTAGTGTCCGCAGCCATCCTCGGTTATGCCATTTACGGGCCTGTCTGTGGTATGCTGTAGGGCCTCGCTTTGGCGTGGCCATTTTTGTCTGACTCCCACAAGATTTCATATCTTTAAAGCACGAAAACGGCTTGGGATGATGGCTATTTACTAGTTTATCATCAATCGCACTTCGGCCACGCCAAGGCGAGGCCCTACGCACAAAAACACCATTGCTAATTAGCAGAAACTAATAAAAGAAGCGAGCCGACCTACTTGAGAGATCGGCTCGCTCTATTAATTTGCAGCAGGATGAAGCTGCTTTATTTTGCCTTCATCGCCTCTTTTATCTTGGCCTCGAGTTCCTCGGCCAGCTCGGGGTTGTCGGCCACCATCTGCTTAGCGGCATCGCGGCCCTGGCCCAGTTTGGTGCCCTCATAGGAGAACCATGCTCCACTCTTCTTGACAATACCAAACTCAACGCCCAGGTCGATAATCTCGCCCACCTTGCTGATGCCCTCGCCGAAGCGGATTTCAAACTCGGTCTTGCGGAAAGGAGGAGCGACCTTGTTCTTGACAACTTTTACCCTGGTAAGACTGCCGGTTACCTGGTCGCCGTCCTTAATCTGGCCGATGCGACGGATATCGAGACGCACACTGCTATAGAATTTCAAAGCGTTGCCGCCAGTTGTGGTCTCAGGATTACCGAACATCACGCCCAGCTTCTCGCGCAGCTGGTTGATGAAAATGCAGCACGTATTAGTGCGGCTGATGGTAGCAGTCAATTTCCTCAGCGCCTGGCTCATCAGGCGGGCTTGAAGACCCATCTTGCTCTCACCCATCTCGCCTTCAATCTCGGCCTTAGGGGTAAGGGCTGCCACGCTATCGATAACAATGATGTCGATGGCACTGCTACGGATGAGCTGATCGGCAATCTCCAATGCCTGTTCACCATTATCGGGTTGGGAAATCCACAGGTTGTTCACGTCAACCCCCAGCGACTCGGCATAGAAGCGGTCAAAGGCGTGCTCGGCATCGATGATTGCGGCAATACCGCCCATCTTCTGAGCCTCGGCGATGGCATGGATGGCCAGCGTGGTTTTACCTGACGATTCGGGACCATAAATCTCGATGATGCGACCCCGTGGGTAACCACCAACGCCCAAGGCGTTGTCCAGACCGATGGAGCCAGTAGGAATGACCTCGATGTCCTCGATGTGGTCATCACCCAGTTTCATAATCGAACCACTGCCAAATGTTTTGCCTATCTTGTCCATAGCCACCTGCAAGGCCTTAAGTTTCTCGGGAGACACTTCCTTGCGCTGCGGCTGGTTCATTGCTTCTTGGTTTAGAATTTCTTCTGCCATAATATTTCTTTAAATAATTTTAAGGTTGAATTCACATGAGTTGCAAAGGTAAGGTTTTTTCAGTTTTCTTGCAAGATTTCACCTCATCACTTCAGTATATAATCTATAATGTCACTGATATCTGAAATGTTGACCTCACCGTCACCATTCACATCGACCCGGGAACTTATTTCGTCACTGACGTCAGCACCCAGCATCACGTCAATGAGAATACTCACGTCGCTGATGTTCACCTCTCCGTCATCGTTCACGTCGCCAGGAATGTCAGGAACTGGTGGGAAGATATCCAAGTCAACGTAGGCCAAGCGGCGGCGAATCCAATCTTCAACATAATCCATCTCGGCGCTGATGTCGAGGACACGCCTGTCAATATCTATGCTCTGGCTCCAACGTCTCTCTTCACGTACTGAAGCGCCACTCTCCTCCAACTCATTAACAACGCTCCTGAATCGGTTAATCAGGCTATCGGTATCAAGGTAAGTCTTGCGCAACTCCCAATAGCGCTTCCTCAACTTCCTATAAAAATACCTGGAATTGTAGTACATGTTATACATGGGCACATTGGAAATCCAATAGATGTACCGCTCGGGTCCTACCCTATCCTCATCCCATGTAGAGTACAGTTTTGCTCCAAAACTCACATCAAGATCCCAAGGTGTCATCATTACCCTCGGGTCGATAGTCTTGTCATAACAACTGTACATGATATTCTTGGACTCATTATCAAGTGCCTGGATTGCCACAATAAAGATGAAGTAGTCCATCAGGACGGGCAGATCAAAATAATAGCCCAACGAGTCCTCAAATGCCCTCACGTTGTGAGTTGTGCTAGTTGTATAAGCAAAATTGACAGCATCGGCTAGCGTGCTCCAATCGGTAGGATGCACTTCTTCAAAGTCAGGATACTCCACATAGATGCTGTCCCACTTCGGGGAATTGTTATCCCATGCCACAGGCTGTCCCATTGTACCCGTCCTACACCAGGACTTATTGTACCATAACTGGCCATGGAAGACATTGTCGATGGTATCATGCTTAACCAGCTTGAGCTGCTTGCGGTCCACGGGCTCGATTAAATGGTAAATGCCGAAATAGCGATCGTTTAGAATCATCTCGACGGTTTTTCCATGGGAGCCGTTGACAACTTTAGGCTCAGCATCGGCATACCATGGCGCTACCGACATATCAAGCCACAAGTCGGTGCTCACACGGTTGCGCACTCTCAACAAGTCAACCTGTCCCGCATCAAGCTTCCAATGGTTGTCCTTGCGCATTCCCAGCAAACGCCTGTCCATCTTGTCACCGTTCTCATCCAGGAACTTGATGCTGTAGTTGTGCTTTTGTTTCCCAGGAAGGTTGGTGATACCACCACGCCACTTGAGTTTGGCCAACATATCGTCGTTGCTCGTGCCATCGGGCTCACTGATGGATACTGTGCCAGTAGTATAGTCGTTACCAAAATTGCCTTTTAACTCCATGACGGGCAGCCACGTGAAAATGATTTTGCCCCTATGGGTAGAACCTTGATAAAACACTGAGAACGAGTATCCTTTTTCAGCAGCGATGGAGTCAAAGGTGACAGTAGCACCATTCTGTATCGAGACGTTGTTGAAAGTCGCCTTGGTACAAGTACTATCAAACGTAAGCTGGGTAGTCCAATCGGTGCCAAAACTCTCCTTAGGAATACTCACCAGCCACCTGTTGTACAAAATATCTCTCACAGCCTTATGGCCACCGACATACAAGCCTTGTGCACATGCAATGCATGACACCCAAAGCACTAATATCGTGATAATGAATCGTTTATTTTTCCTATACATCAATTAAATCTTAAGACAATTGCCAATCCAAACTGCAAATATAGCACCATTTCTTTATATATCGGGACTCTAGCAGCCATTTTTTCTAACCAACTGTACATTTTTTCCAAATCTTAAATCTGGATATAAAAATTAACATACCTATTATTCATCAATTAGAAAAAAAACATTAACTTTGCGAAATTAAAGTGATGCGACCATTACATTATTAACCATTTAATAAATTCATTGCAATGAGGAAGTTCTTTACGTTATTAACCATGCTCTTGCTGGCTAGCTCAGCGTGGGCTACTGAGGTCGTCTTTGACGCCACAGTTGACTTGGGCACTGGCAGCAGCACTGCAGGTGCTTTTTTTATTGAGAAAGAGGGTGTCAAGATTGATGTGGCCCAGGGTGTTGCCAACGGCACGCATTACCGCTTCTACAAGAACCAGATTGTCACCGTATCTTCTACAGTAGGCGACATCATCAAGATCGAGTTTACTTGTGTTGCCAATGATGAAGCACAGTATGGCCCCGCCGGCTTTGGCTCGGTAAATCCTGGCGATTATAGCTACTCGGGCAAAATCGGCACTTGGACCGGTTCATCATCAACCGTCACTTTGAATCCGTCTGTTGGACAGGTTCGTGCCACCAAGGTGGTTGTGACCGTTGGCCAGGCTGGCCTTGTTCCTCCCGTGATCAAGCCCGCCGCTGGCACTTATTATGATCCCATCCAGGTAGAGATTACCTGCTCAACACCTGGTGCTAAGATCTACTACACCACCAATGGCAGCAATCCAACCACTAGCTCAACGCAGTACACCGCTCCCTTTGCCCTGAGCAACAACGCCACTGTGAAGGCCATCTCTTACTTAAATGGTGAGACTAGCGATGTGGTGACTGCCGACTATGCGTTCGCGACCGCTACCGCTGTGAACAACATCGCAGCTTACTCGGCAACAGCCGACGAGACGGTTGTGAAGTTCAACAATCCTGTCACAGTTCTTGCACAGCACAACAAGTACCTCTATGTGAAGGACAACTCTGGCTATGGTTTGTTCTATGGTACTACTGGCCAGACCTATCAGATAGGTGACGTGATTCCCGCTGGTTTTGCCGGCAAGAAGACCACTTACAGTGGAGAACCTGAGCTGACCGACCTCAGCAATTTCCAGCCAGCAAGCGGCCATGTAAATGTTACTCCCGAGACCATTACCCCCAACCAATTGGGCCACAACATGTGGGCACACTATGTATATCTCGAGAATGTTCAAATTGACCCTGAGACCAAAATTCTCACCGATGCTAACGGCAACACCGCTCCTGTTTACTTCAGCATGGGCGTGACCGCTGGTCAAGTGACCGCTGGCACTACCTATAAGGTTTGGGCTATCGTAGGCGCTTACAAGCCCGCCGATGGCGACGTGGTTTACCAGTTGCTGCCTATCAAGGTTGAGGGCGAGCCTCCCATTCCCCAGGATGCAGTTGCTTTGTGTGAGTTGGGCGACATCGCTGACAACACCGTTGTTACGATTAAGAATGATGCTATCGTTCTGGGTCAGAAAGGTTACTATCTGTACCTGAAGGATACCGAATGCGGCTATGGCCTCGCTTACGGCGACTGCGGTCAGACCTACGAACCCGGTGACGTGATTCCCGCTGGTTACGGCGGCACCAAGACCACCTATGACATGGAGCCCGAGTTGAAGACCTTGACCGGTTTCCAGCCCAAGAAGGACAACATCGGCGGTCAAGCCAAGCTTGAGCAGATGGCCGAGACCATCACGCTTTCTCAGGTTGGACATGACACTTGGGGACACTACGTCTTAATCAAGAACTTAAGAATCGATACTCAGAACAAGACCTTTACCGACGCTAACGGCAACTCTATCGGTTATTACGACCGCTTTGGCATCGCATGGCCCGATGATTTGAATGAGTCTTACGACGTTTATGCTATCGTCGGTTCCTATAAGACCAACTATCAATTGCTGCCCACTCGCGTCGTCTTCACCCCACCCGTTATCACGGTTGAGTGCTTTAGCGACCTCTATCAGTATAACCAAGGTGTGATTGCCACCTTCACCAAGCCCCTTACCGCTATCTTCCAGTTTGGTCCTAATTTGTATTTGAAGGACAAGTGCGGTGACTATAGCCTGGCCTACGGCAATGTAGCTGGCACCTTCACCAATGGTGACTTTATCAACGATGCACAAGCAAGCTGGACTACCTACCAGAACGCTAAGCAGCTGTCTCCCGTAGCTGATACTTTCGTTAAGGCTGGCCACGGCAATGCTGCTAAGCCCGAAGTCATGCCCATCGAGGAGGTTTCTCAAGATATGATTCACTGGTATCTGGGCTTTGAGCATGTGGATATCATCCAGGAGGGTGACGACTTCTTCATCTCAGATGAGACTGGTCAAATCAAGTTGTATGATAAGTTCAATATTGGTATCTCTACTGCCGAGGACATTTATGTCGAGGGCTTCCTCACCGTCTATAGGGGCGAACTTGAACTCTATCCGATCCCCATCACCACTCCTCCTGTTCCTGGTATTCCCCAGGACGTCAATGGTGACGGCGAGGTGAACATCAGCGATATCAACATGGTGATTGACTCGATCCTGCGTGGTGGAACAATTGGTGACTGCAATGGTGACGGCGAGGTGAACATCTCAGACATTAGCGACATTATCGACTACATGATTACCCACTAATTCATTGATGACAATAAACTAAAAATGAGGGTGCTCAAATTGTGAGTGCCCTCATTTTTTTAGTTTTCATTATCCCTTTACTTGAAGTAGCGGCCGATGACGGGTAACTTGGCAAGCATCGGGCCAAGGTGCTCCTTGCGGAAGATGAAGCCCACGAATAAGAGCAACAGCACGGTGCGGAAAGCCAGCCTGAGCCACATGTTCTCAACGGGCAGCATCATGCCAGCGAACAGGACGGCTGCCACAACGGTATAGATGGCAATGTCGCGCAGCGGGTAACGGATGGGGAAATACTTCTGCCCAATGAAGTAGGACAAGAGCATCGACACGCTGTAAGCGACAAGTCCTGCCCAGGCACATGCCATGTAACTGAAGCGTGGGATAAACAGCAGATTGATGATAAACAGCACCACCGCTCCGATGCCCGAGAAATAGGCACCCCAAATGGTGCGGTCGGTGAGTTTGTACCAGAATGAAAGGTTAAAGAAGACGCCAAACACGATTTCGGCGGCCATCACGATGGGCACCACGCGCAAGCCGCTCCAGTAACTCTCGCCAATCAGGTACTTGAGCAGGTCTAGATAGGCCATCACCACGAGGAATGCCAGCAAGGTGAAGATGATGTAGTATTTCATCGTCTGGGCATACACCTCCTTGCTGTCTTTGTCCTTGACCTTGCTGAAGACAAAGGGCTCATAGGCAAAACGGAAGGCCTGGGTAATCATCATCATGATCATCGCGATCTTGATGCACGCGCCATAAATGCCCAGCTCGCTCAACGCGTTGGCACCCGGATATACCTTGGGGAACATGATCTGTGACAGACTCTGGTTAAGCTGTCCGGCGATTCCCATGACCAGGATGGGCCAAGCATAGGACAACATATGGCGGCACATCTTCGTGTCAAATCCAAAGTTGATGCCCCGCAGTTCCTTATGCAGGAAAACGAGGTTGAACATCGAACAGAACAGATTGATGTAAAATACCCATACCACGTCGTAGTGGAAGGTCTCGCCATAGATGCCGAAGGGGTTGAGATGAAGCATCGGCAACCCGAAGAAATAGATCAGGTTGAGCACGATGTTCAAGCCAATATTGGCGATCTTCAAGGAAGCGAATTTGATGGGTTTATGCTCACAGCGCAGGTAAGCGAACGCAATGGCCGTGAAGGCGTCGAGTGCAACCGTGATATACATCACCACCACATATTCAGGATGGTCTCCATAGCCCAGCAATTCGGCTATTTGTCTACAGAACAGCAGAACGATCACCGAAGTCACCAAACCCACCGTTCCAACCATCCTGAGCACCGTGGAATACACTTTTTTCCGATCCATGCCCTCCTTGTTCATGAATCTGAAGAAAGTGGTCTCCATGCCGAAGGTCAGCACCATGATGAGAATAGCCACATAAGCATAAACATTCGTGATGATGCCATATTCGCCTCCTGTCGAAGCGAATTTCAATGTTTGTATCGGCACGAGCAGGTAATTGACAAAACGTGCCACAATGCTGCTCAAGCCATAGATGGCGGTATCCTTTGCCAGCGATTTAAGATTAGCCATATTATCAGTTAACAGTTATCAGTTAACAGTTAATAGTTAACAGTTAATAGTTGAGAGTGTAGGCGCAGATGCCAACTGTAAACTATTCACTGTAAACTATTCACTAAAAAATTGATCCTACTTGCCCAGGATGCTCTCGCTTCAAGTGGTTATAGGCTAGCATGGTCGCCTCGCGGCCGCGCGGTGTGCGGTTGATGAAGCCCTCCTTGATGAGGTAAGGCTCATACACCTCCTCGATGGTGCCCGCGTCCTCGTTCATCGCCGTGGCGATGGTGTTCAAGCCCACGGGGCCGCCATTGAACTTGTCAATGATGGTCAGCAATATCTTGTTGTCGATTTCATCGAGACCATATTTGTCGATGTTCAATGCCTCGAGCGCATAGCGGGCAATATCGAGGTCGATGCGTCCGCTGCCCTTCACCTGGGCAAAGTCACGCACGCGCCTCAACAACGAGTTGGCGATACGGGGTGTGCCACGGCTACGCAGGGCAATCTCCACAGCAGCCTTGTCATCGATGGGCACCGACAGCAGGCGTGCCGAGCGGCGAATGATGCCCTCCAGCACCTTGTGGTCATAGTACTCCAAGTGGCAGTTGATGCCAAAACGGGCACGCAACGGCGAGGTGAGCAAGCCACTGCGCGTGGTGGCGCCGATGAGAGTAAACGGAGCGAGGGTCAGTTGCACCGAGCGTGCACCAGGCCCCTTGTCGATCATGATATCGATGCGGTAGTCCTCCATCGCGCTGTAGAGGTATTCCTCGACGATGGGACTCAGGCGATGGATCTCGTCGATGAAGAGCACGTCGTTCTCGTTGAGCGAGGTCAGCAGGCCAGCCAGGTCACCCGGCTTGTCGAGCACGGGGCCCGAAGTGACCTTGAATCCCACGCCCAACTCATTGGCGATGATGTTGCTCAATGTGGTCTTGCCCAGACCCGGAGGCCCATGAAACAGCACATGGTCAAGCGACTCGCCGCGCAGTTTGGCAGCAGCGACAAAGACGCGCAGGTTCTCGATAATCTTGTCCTGACCAGCGAAATCCTCAAAGCGCACGGGTCGCAATGCCCGCTCAAAGTCCTGATCGGTCTTCAACGACTCTCTCCTGATATCAAATTCCTCGTCCATACCAAGCGCAAAGATACTGCAAGCCGAATACAACGCCAAGCAAAAAAACATTTTTTTGCTACAGCCAGCATGAATCCACCGATGATTTGAACAACCCACAAGAGCCGCCATTGGGAACTAATCACGAATCAAAAAGGCAACTCATCCATTATTCTATTCTCACAAACAAGACCTGTAGTTTCAAAAGAATCACTTAGCTTAATGTCCTTTATCTTGTTGCGATATGCCAAACGATTATTTGATTGTTCCAATTCCAAGCGACGATTACGGCTCAATTCTACAAACACTTCCTCTTTTTCGATACCCAAAAACCGCCTGTAAATTAGATTGGCCGCAATACCAGTTGTTGAGGACCCTGCAAATGGGTCAAGCACCCATGCTCCAGGATTGGTGGAGGCTAAAATAATGCGGGTCAAGATAGCAAGTGGCTTCTGTGTTGGGTGTTTACCGCACGACTTTTCCCACGGCGCGATGGCTGGCAGGCGCCACACATCGGTCATCTGTTTTCCCCCATTCAAGTGTTTCATCATTTCATAGTTATATTGATGGGGGCGCTTTGGCCATTTGCGTGCCCAAATTATGAATTCGGTGCTGTAGGTGAAATAACGACAAGATATATTAGGCGGTGGATTAGTCTTAGCCCAGGTAATAACATTGAGAATCTTAAAGCCTAAGTCAGTCAAACTATTGGCGACGGCAAAAATATTGTGATAAGTACCACTAATCCATATTGTCCCATTATCTTTCAATTTCTCCCGGCACAGGGTTATCCAGTCATGATTAAAAGCCCTAATATGTTCAGTTGTTCCGCCCTTGTCCCAATCTCCTTTGTTAACACTTACTATTTTGCCAGCCTGACAACTGATGCCATTATTAGACAAAAAATAAGGCGGGTCGGCAAATATCATGTCAAATTTGAAATCAAACTGCGGCAATAGCTCAAAACAATCGCCATGCAACAGTGTGAAATCGCGAGAAGGGGATTTGTAATAAGGAACTATCACTCTTTTATCTTTTTATCATTTCAATAAAATCACTGATGGTTGTGAGATTATAAACACTTGGAATAATATTATATGCCTCTTTCAATTTATTGCGTGCAGAACTCCAGCCAATTCCGTCAGTTATCCACACAAATTCAAAGCCATCAACAGAATTAACTCTTGGTGCTAACTCTGAATAAGCTCTTGCTACCTCATTGAGTTTCGAGCCGCCTCCGCTATAGAAATTAACCTCAATGAGATACATCTTCGTACTGGTTTCAATAAAGAAATCAAAACGTTTTTCATCGGCTCCAAGAACAGATAACTCTGGGAACTCAGAGGAATATACTTCTTGACGGAATTGTATACAATTGTCACTGAAAATCTTTGCCACTGTATTTTCCATGATATGTCCGCTGCGATTTTTGCGGGCATTCGTGTCAAGCCCAGTTTCTATACCGAAAACATAATCTACAAGGTTCCTTATACGACGTGAATTAAACACTTCTGCTAAACCTGTTTCGTTAAGGAATTCTACGACTTTTGTTGCTGAAGAGAAATAACTTTTGAGCATGACGACATCACCTTGACTATCGACAACAGGCTTCGTTCCTTCATCCCTTACAGCAATCAAAATTCCCAGCACTTCAAACGCTTTTGGATCACGCTGCCAGATTTCCGTGACCGCTGTAGCCAAATCCTCTTTGCCGATAAGATAATTTAAAGTATTCAGGCTCATTTCTACTTCAGCGACATGGGCTGATATTTTCTCAAAATCACAAAAGAAATCTAACGTTTGATTTGTCTTTTGGAGTTGTGACATAAACGAATCAAAGTCCTTAATCATAATTCTTAATAAGTAATTCGGTTAATTTTCCTCGTTTACTGGGATTTGCATTAATAGCACGAGAGGCCTGTACCCTATTAATACTAAAATCATTATAGAGGTTTTCAAAGAAAGTATCTTCTGGGTTTTTGGCAGAACAATCAGCATTACTAAGCATCCATTTCACATTTGGGAGTTCACTTAGCATGGCACAATAATTACGAAGCCTAATTTGCTCTCTATCATCAAATTCCTCCTTTGCATAAGAATTGAAACTTGATGTAGCATTTAGTGGCCGATATGGAGGGTCAAAATAAAAGAAATTGAAGCCATCGCCGATATGTTCTACAGTGTGTTCAAAATCTCCATTCATTATTACCAATTCTACACTATTCAGCAGTTTGCTATCTGCCAAAATAATGTCGGAATTACATATTGTGGGATTCTTATATCTGCCAAATGGAACATTGAATTTCCCCTTGGCATTTACACGGTAAAGGCCATTGAAACAAGTTCGGTTAAGGAAAATCAGATATTTAGTACGGTCTATATCGTCAAGATCCGACTCATTGAATATCGTCCGTGCTTTAAGAAAGAATGCTTTCTTGGTTTCATCACCACACGAAGTATAATACTGGTTTTCCAATTCCAAGAGGCGCTCAATAAGGCCTTGAGGGGTGTCTCTAATGACCTGATAGGCCTTAATTAAGTAGAGATTAATATCATTAATGACGGCTCGCTTGATATTAGGGTATTTTTGAAGCATGTAAAATAACATAGCTCCACCACCCACAAATGGCTCTATGTAAGTGAATTCACCTTCACTCAAGTTACGAGGGAGGTGTTGGTCAAGTTGTGACAATAATTGACCCTTGCCTCCAGCCCATTTCAGAAATGGCTTTGCTGCTGTTTTCATCGTCGTTCTGTCCTTTTTGCCGTGGCAAAAAGAAAGCGCACCACCTTCGCTTTTTATCTCTTAACGAAGGCTGTCCACCACAGATGCCCTTACACAGAGATAAAAGGAAGGGGTACGCCTATACAGGATAGGCGTATCCGCATTCCCCGAGACTCTGTGTAACTCTTTAGTTTGGTGGACTATTCTCGTTAAAAGCCTCTTCGAATTTAGATACTGCTATCTAATTTCCCACGATGTCAATTGCGCTTACGACGATGAATCACAAGCGAGTGCAAAGTTAGCGATTAATTCTTGAAAACTGCAAACCTTAGGGTGATTTATCGTCCTTTACGCTAAATTCCGTTAACACATAATCCGAAGTATCCAATACAATACTGCAATTTCGATACATTGCCTTGATTGTCGTGATAGCCTCATCTGCATCTATGGCTTCTACCTCGACAATGCGACTTAGTACCTCTGTTACTTCAATGCAATACTTCTTCATATAGCATGCAAAGAAACAGCATTTGGACGAAAAAAACTGAAATAGATCAATTCTTAACAAACAAGATCAAAAATGATCAATTTAAAAGAACAGTGATGCTTTCGTATCTCATAAAGCATTAAGTAAAGGGCAGGACGGTTTCACGCTTGATTGGTGATTCCATTCTGCCCCATGAAAAGTTCTCACTTTTTGACGGCTGAATTGCTGACTAAAACGTTACGAGAGGCCGAAGGTTGCCCGGAGGGTCTCGGTCATGTTAAGTTTTTCCCAAGTGAAGAGCTCAACCTCGACTTCGCGGGTCTCATTATATAAGGATTCAAATTTCTTGACCTTTAGCTCATACTTGCGGCCCATGTGGCCATAGGCGGCCGTCTCGGTGTAGATGGGCTGCAACAGTTTCAGTCGCTCGATGATGGCCTTGGGACGCATGTCAAACAAGTTCTTGATGATTTCGGCAATCTCCACATCGCTCATGTTCACATGGCTCGTCCCATAGGTGTTGATGTAGAAGCTGACGGGCTCGGCTCGGCCGATGGCATAGGCCACCTGGACCAGCGCCTCATCGGCGATGCCTGCTGCAACAATGTTCTTAGCGATGTGGCGGCAAGCGTAGGCCGCGCTGCGGTCCACCTTGCTGGGATCCTTACCGCTGAATGCGCCACCGCCATGGGCACCGCGGCCGCCGTAGGTATCGACAATGATTTTGCGGCCCGTGAGACCGGTGTCGCCGTGTGGTCCACCGATGACAAACTTGCCCGTGGGATTAACAAACAGTTCGGTTTTCTCATCCACCAGATTGCGGATGTCCTCTTTATAGTGCTGCAAAGTCCTGGGGATAAGAATCTCTCGCACATCCTTGAGAATGCGCGGCTGATCGACATCGGCATCATGTTGGGTGCTTACCACAATGGTGTGGACATGAACGGGGCGATGAGTCTCGCTGTCATACTCCACGGTAACCTGGGCCTTGGCATCGGGCCTCAAGTAAGGCATGAGCTCCAGATGATTGTGGCGGATGTCGGCCAGTTCCCGCATGAGCGCGTGAGCCAGGTCAAGCGTCAACGGCATGTAATTGGGCGTCTCGTTGCAGGCATAGCCAAACATCATGCCCTGGTCACCGGCTCCCTGATCCTCATGGTTGTCCTCGGCATTGTCAACACCCTGCTTGATGTCGCCGCTCTGCTCGTGAACGCTATTGAGGATGCCGCATGAGTTGCCGTCAAACTGGTACTCACTCTTGGTGTAGCCAATGCGGTTGACCACCTCGCGCGCGGTGCGCTGCAGGTCGATGTAAACGTTAGTTGTCACCTCGCCCGAAATGATGATCTGGCCCGTGGTCACGAGTGTTTCACATGCCACATGGCAATTGGGGTCAAAGGCAAGGAATTTGTCAAGAATGGCATCGCTGATCTGGTCAGCGACTTTGTCGGGGTGCCCCTCAGAGACACTCTCGGACGTGAAAAGATAGTTCTTACTGTTCATTGTACCTAAATTGTTTAATTGTGGAACATGAACGCTAAAATGAACCGATAAAAATCGCTGATTATCGCAGTTTTAGCATTTTTTCAAGTGGTTGCAAGCAGCCAAATTTGTCCACTGTTATTAATAAATCGGCTGCAAAGATAATACAAAAAAACAGAACACAATCATGTTAGCAGCAATTTTCCACAGCGATCACCTATAGGGCCTATAAGACTTATAAGACCTATAGGACTTATAGGACCTGTCTCGACATAAAAAAAGAATAAATTCTTTTTGTTCTGTGCTCGACTTGATGCACCGTTGGCCTTCGGCCTAAGGTAGGCGGCGTCTCGACATAAAAAAAGAATAAATTCTTTTTGTTCTGTCCTCGACTTGCACTACCTTTGCATGCTAATTATGATGATTGAGGCAAGAAATATCGTTAAACGGTATGGCGACCTGGAGGTGCTGCGGGGTGTGGACCTCGACATCGCCCAGGGCGAAATCGTGTCTATTGTGGGTCCGAGCGGAGCAGGCAAGACGACCCTGTTGCAGATTATCGGCACGCTTGACATGCCACAGCAGGGTGAGGTGTATTATGAGGGCAAGAACGTGCTGGCACTTAAGGACAAGGAGCTGGCCCACTTCAGGAACCGCAACATCGGCTTTGTGTTCCAGTTCCATCAGCTGCTGCCCGAGTTCACCATGCTCGAGAATGTCGCTATCCCTGCCCTACTGGGCGGAGACAACCGCACTGAAGCCTACCAGCGCGCCCAACGGCTGCTGGAGCGCATGCATCTGGGCGACCGGTTGCACCACAAGCCCTCGCAGCTGAGTGGCGGCGAGTGCCAACGCGTGGCAGTGGCCCGTGCCCTGATGAACAGTCCGAAGGTTATCCTTGCCGATGAGCCGTCGGGCAGCCTTGACTCACAAAACAAGCAAGAATTGCACCAGTTGTTTTTTGAACTACGCAAGGAACTGGGCCAAACGTTTATCATCGTAACTCATGACGAGGGCCTAGCCGCCCAAGCCGACCGCACACTCCACATGCGTGATGGCATGATTGTTGACCAAACCATCCGCAACGAGAAGCTATGAAACTGCATCACCTGGCCATATCGCTGATTGCAGCGCTGCTCACGTTGGCCTCATGCGACAAGGATGAGGACATCGACCGCGCCTATACCGACTACCGCTATGACATCGTGACGTTCCTGGAACAGAACGCTACGGGAGCGGTTTTTGAGTACTTGGGGCATGGCGACTCGGCGGCTGTAAGGCTCCAGTCAAGAGTGGGCTTGAGCAATGAGGTCAAGGCTAACCAGCGCGTGCTGTTGCGCTATGACTTTGCCGACAACGCCACCGGCGACCACCGCAACATCAACGTTTACGCTTGCAACAGCATCATTAGCGACTCGCTGCGCCAAACGGGCGCGTCGCCCGACAGCCTGCCCATGCATGAGGTGAAACTGCGCAGCCTGTGGCGCACGGGCGAATACATCAACCTGCACTGCCAGGTGGAATACATCAACACGGCGCGCACCTTCATGCTCGTGGCCGACGGCCAAACGCTCGGCAACGACACGGTCCACTGCTATATGGTGCATGACCTGAGGGGCGAGCGCGGCACTTTTTGGCGCGACTGCTATGCGTCCTTCAATGTGGGCGCGTTGTGGAAGAAGCCCACTTTCAAAGTCATGAGGATACACCTCAATGACAAGACTTATCCCGATACTGAATACTACGATTTTATAAAATAATCATTATTAAACATTTATCATAACAGAAAATTATGGCAAACGAAAATCAGAACCAGAACCAAATCAAAATCGAAATTCCCAAGGAGGAATTGCAGGGACGTTACGCTAACATGGCAATGATAGCCCACGGTCCCAACGATTTTTTCATTGATATGATCCTGCGCGGCCCCAACATGCCTCAGGCACGCGTACAGAGCCGCATCATCATGGCTCCTCAGCACGCTAAGGAACTCATGCTCGCCTTGCAGGAGAATATCCACCGCTATGAGAGCAACTTCGGCGAAATCAAGATCAACCGTCCCGCCGGCGGCAACAGCAACATCATGGATTTCCCCCTGCCCAAGGGACAGGCTTGATTCCAGATTAGAGATTAAAGGGATATTCACCTACTAACTACTGAGATGGAACATCCACTTTTTATCTATAACACCCTCACTAAGCGCAAGGAGCACTTCGTTCCCCTGAACGAGCCGATGGTGGGCATGTATGTGTGCGGCCCCACGGTCTATGGCGACCCTCACTTGGGACACACCAGGCCTGCCATCACGTTTGACGTGCTGTTCCGCTACCTTCAACAATTGGGCTACAAGGTGCGCTACGTGCGCAACATCACCGATGTTGGGCACCTGGAGCACGATGCCGACGAAGGAGAGGACAAGATCGCCAAGAAGGCCCGCCTCGAGCAGCTCGAACCCATGGAAGTGGCCCAGTACTACACTAACCGCTACCATGCCGCGATGCAGCAACTCAACGTACTGCCCCCGAGCATCGAGCCCCATGCCACGGGACACATCATCGAGCAGGAGGAGCTGGTGAAGCAAATCATGGCTAATGGCTACGCCTATGAGAGCAACGGCAGCGTGTATTTTGACATCGAGGCCTACAACCGCGACCACCGCTACGGTATCCTCTCGGGACGCAACCTTGACGACATCCTCAATGCCAGCCGTGAGCTCGATGGCGTGGGCGAGAAACACAACCAGGCCGATTTTGCTTTGTGGAAGAAGGCTCAGCCCGAGCACATCATGCGTTGGCCCTCGCCTTGGAGCGACGGCTTCCCCGGTTGGCACTGCGAGTGCACGGCCATGGGGCGCAAGTACCTGGGCAAGCACTTTGACATCCACGGTGGCGGCATGGACCTCGTGTTCCCGCACCACGAGTGCGAAATCGCGCAGGCCGTGGCTAGCCAGGGCGACGAGATGGTGCACTACTGGATGCATAACAACATGATCACCATCAATGGGCAAAAGATGGGCAAATCGCTGGGTAACTTCATCACCCTGGAGCAGTTCTTCACTGGTGACCACCCCGCGTTGACCCAAGCCTACTCGCCCATGACAATCCGCTTCTTCATCCTGCAGGCTCATTATCGTGGAACAGTCGATTTCAGCAACGAGGCACTCCAAGCAGCCGAAAAAGCTGTCGAGCGCATGCTTGACGGCTGGCATCGCCTGAACACGCTCACTGCCGCGCCGCAGTCCTCAGTCACACTGGAGAACTACCGCCAGCGTTGCGCCGACGCGATGAACGATGACTTGAACACCCCGACGGTCATCGCGACCCTGTTTGACGCCTGCAAGGTCATCAATCAGGTCAATGACGGCAATGCCACACTCAGCCAGGCAGACATCGATGAGCTAAAGAGCGTCTTCCAGATCTATCTGTTTGACGTGCTGGGCATGCGTGACGATGCCGCTGGCGGCGAAGGTGTCAATCTTGATCCTTATCGCCATGCAGTGGACCTGCTGCTGGAAATGCGCCGCACGGCCAAGGCCAACAAGGACTGGGCGACCAGCGACCTGATTCGCGACAAACTCAGCGAGTTCGGCTTTGAGGTCAAGGACACCAAGGACGGCTTTGAGTGGAAAGTGAAGTGACATGAACGACCAACCGCTCATATCGGTTATCGTTCCCGTCTATAACGTGGAGCAGTATCTGGATCCATGCATGGAGAGCATCGTGGGCCAGACATACCGCCAACTTGAAATCCTCGTTGTTGACGACGGCAGTACCGATAGCAGCGGTGAAATATGCGACCGTTGGGCTGAACGTGATGAACGCATCCGCGTCATCCATCAGCCCAATGGTGGCTTATCGGCAGCACGTAACGCGGCCCTAGACATCATGCAGGGCGAGCTGGTGATGATGGTGGATAGCGACGATGTGTTGCATCCCGAATGCACATCAGTGCTGCTAAAGGCCCTGCAAGACCATTCGGCTGATATCGCCATCGGGGACTACCAGCCATTTTATGACGGCCAAACCGTATTTACTGAACAAGCCCCTCGGCATGGCTCCACGACGGTTTATAACCAGCACGATGCCATTCTTGCCATACTATACCAACGTGGGCTCACCCACTCGGCGTGGGGACGACTGTACAGGTCATCGCTGTTTGACGGCATCCGATACCCCGTGGGCAAATTCTATGAGGACTTTGCCATCATTTATCCGCTCCTGCTCAAGTGCCACAAGATCGTAAAAACCGACAGCAAGATTTATGGTTACAGGCAGCGAGAAAAAAGCATCCTGCAGACATTTTCTCCCAAACGTGCAGCGGTAATCGACATCGGAGAACAACTGGAGAGGGAAATGATGTCAAATGACCCGCAATACACCAAAGCGGCCCGCAGCCGCCTATTGAGCGCCTATTTTAACATCCTGCTACTCAGCAACCAGGACAAGGCAGCTGACCACAAGGCTTTGCAAGACCGCTGCTGGGAAGGCATCAAACGGCTGCGTCTTGATTGCCTGCTGGACAATAACGTGAGGCCCAAAAACAAAATCGGCATCTTGGCTTCATACTTGAGCCGATGGTTCCTTTGCTCAGTGATTGGGCATAATTATCAGCCTAAAGCATAGACTTTCAATGACTAATGGGTCTCCAATGGTTTCATTGATAAAATCCGACGATTGGTAGAATTAATTTTGACGGTCAAAAAACATTTCTTTAATTTGCTATCCAAATCAGATATGAAATAGAATAGTAATAAAAATGTTTTTAGGCTTGTTTTTCATCAATACCATGACATTTGGGTTTAGTTAAAAGTTTTTAGGCTTCAGAACACAAATAAAAAATAAGACAGGATGTGAATCCTGCCTTATTTTTATTAATGCCATTATCTTCTAAGTTAATTGACTGAGAGTAGCATGTCGATGAGCGTAGTGACATCCATAACACTTGCTTCACCGTCACCATTCACGTCTCCGGCATATCGATAAACCCTTGCACTACCAAGCAACATATCAATGAGGTAAGTCACATCTGAGATACTTACCGTTCCGTCAATGTTCGTGTCTCCGATTGGATTCATGGCATCAGTCTGCCTGTTTAGCCATCTGTAACGTGAGTTATACCAGATGATACGGTCCATTGCGTGATCTTGTAAACTTGTTGGTGTGTAGCCACCTGCTCTTCCCTCGAGCTCAAGGCTAGCATTCAGGGCACGTCCCTCACTGGAAGTATAACATGATGTCATAAACTGGCTCATGGTTGAGAAAAACCTACTTTTCATCTTTCTCCACAAGCCGACATACTCATCAACAAATGTGCGGTTCTCATTGTCAAACAAACTGGAGAAGTGCTTGATATGGCTCAAGGACCATGCGCCTGAGGTGCGCTCGGCCATATCAAAGTCCCACAACAGGGGCATTATGATTTTAGATGTGTCGGTACTGTCATATTTGCAGTAATACCTATTGGCGCCGCCAGCGTCTTGGGTGCCCTCAATATCATGTCCCAAGCACCAAGCCGCAAATGAGGCCACATCTATCTTGTCGGGATAGTCGGGGCCACTGAGGCTATTCTCGTAGTCGGTCACAACTGTCTGGATGTACTGCAACTGCTCGGGAAGAATCTCGTCGCTATCAGGATACTTGAACGTGAAATTATAGGAAGGAGCAGTGATTGAATTCACATACACATCCTCGTTCCACCAATAGGGGTCACACTCAAAGATGTAACCTGTGTTCTTATCCACATTAATGCGGCAGTCAGGATTGCGCTTAACCGACTCGCAAAGCATATACAAGCCTTTATATTGGTCGTTTAGAACCACGCTCACAAAACGAAGTTGAGGCGTCCACAGGAGGCCCAGCAGCTCATTTACCTTAAAGCCGGCGCGTGCAAGCAGATAGTCATACTTGAGCAGCAACCAATCCTTGTCTTTATAAGTCGCCTCATCGCCACGGAAGAGCAAGTCCTGTTTCTTTTGCAGTTTGATTTTATAAGGTTTCTTGGTCGCATAGGCACTCGTGTTGCCTCTAATCTTGATGGTCATGCCGCTAACGTCGTTCACATAATCTCCACTGTCATATAGCACGCTATCAATTTCATCAATGTTTTGATAAATGATCATGCGGCCAGGAACTTTAGTCGCATTGGTGATTGTTTTGCCCATGCATCCTGGAGGTGCCGACACATAATCACAAGTGGGTTCCTCACCATCAACAGTTTGGATATACAGGACGGGTAAGCCCTTGGAAATGATGTCTCTCAATACTATCATCGTGTCACCCACAGCAACCATTGACGACGTGTCGGCCTTCATCTCAAGCCCACTACATGCTATACAGATCACTAATAATAAAAGAGCTATTTTTCTCATTCTGCAATTTTTATGTTTGTTTCAACTATCTATATTCATCGTTTGGCAATCTTCCGCTTCAAGCTATAGTAACCTACCGCCAACAATACCGTTATGGTCAATATAATCAGTGGTCGCAGCCACGATTCAACTCCAGAAATGTCCATCCTTACCGCATCATAAGAGTGCATCACTAAGGGGTGAACTATATAAATGAAAAATGCGTAAGTACTGCCCAATAGGCAGAATCGATTGAACTTCATATCCATCCTCGAGAACAGCACGAATAACGATGGCGACAAGAGCAGCGTGCCGATAAACCACCAAAGTGAGCCATGAAAAATCGGTACGACAAGTATCAAAAGACCTATTAGCCCTATGAGTGCACACACACCCGAAGATAATCTATTGTTGAGATACTCTTCGTTTTCATGTATCAATTCTCCTATTACAAAAAATGGAATTCCAGTTACCCAAGGCGTATTCACAGGAATCGTCAAACCCAAAAACGGAAATTGTATAGCTCCTAAAACCCTTACCATCAGGCCCAAATAAGCTAAATATCTCAATTTTACCCCGAGATAATACTTCAATACATAGCAAATGAGCAATGCCAACAAAAACCATGCGACACCTGACAACTTAGTATCAGTTAAAAAAATCAGCCGCAGGACATGGTCTTTGGTGAGTATCAACTCATTAATATACTGCATTACCAGATTTGAATCAAAATGAAGTGATATGACTAAAGCAAAACAGCCCAATACATATGCGACTAATATATAATAAGCAGTACGTTTTATAGACTTACGTATTTTCTCCCTAGACGCTTGGTAAGAGAAATAACCAGACGTCATGAAGAAAATCGGCACAGCCGTTCGACCAATCATAGCCACATAGTAGCCAAATAATTCGGGGAACCTGGCATGCATGAACACGACAAAACAGGCCGCAAAACCTTTCAAAAAATCCAGACCGTATTTTCTCGTTTTCTCTTTGCCCATTCTTTATGTCTTATTCGTTATTATAGCTAGCGGAGCATATCGGCTACACGGCGGGTAGCAGCGATGAAAGCAGCGACCTCGTCGAGCGTGTTATAGACCGCAAAAGACGCCCTGACCATGCCCTGCACGCCATAACGGGCCATCAATGGCTGGGCACAATGGTGCCCCGTGCGTACAGCTATGCCCAGTTTGTCGAGTAACAAACCCATATCATAACTGCTGATATCACCCACGAGGAACGACACTACCCCACTCTTGCCGGGAGCGGTGCCAAACAGGCGGATGCCGTCGATGGTTTTCAAGCCCTCAACAGCGGCATTCAGCAACTCATGCTCATGAGCAGCGATGTTGTCTATACCCAAGCCCTGGATGTAGTCGATAGCGGCTCCAAAAGCAGCGATATCCACAAAGTCGGGCGTGCCCGCCTCGAACTTGAAGGGCAATTCCGCAAATGTAGTGTGGTCAAAGGTCACCTGCCCGATCATCTCACCTCCACCTTGATAGGGCGGCATCTTGTCGAGCCAGTAGCGCTTGCCATAAAGGATGCCCACACCAGCGGGGCCATACATCTTGTGGCTGGAGAAAGCATAGAAATCACAATCGAGGTCTTGAACGTCAACAGCGACATGAGGAGCAGCCTGGGCGCCATCAATGAGCACCGAAACGCCATGACGGTGGGCAATGGCAATCATCTCTTTGACAGGATTTACCGTACCCAACACGTTGGACACATGAGCTAAGGCGACAAAACGGGTATTGTCGGTAAACAAATCCTCATATGCCTGCATATCCACTTGGCCACTATCATCGATAGGCACCACACGCAGGGCCACACGCTTGCGCTGACCGATAAGTTGCCAGGGGACAATATTGCTATGGTGCTCCATTACGGTCACGATGATTTCATCGCCGTTCTCGAGCATCTGACCGAAGGACGATGCCACAAGGTTAATGCCCTCGGTAGTGCCACGGGTAAAAATCACCTCCTCGATGCTGCCAGCATTGATAAACGCGCGCACCTTCTCGCGAGTGAGTTCGACCAGGTCGGTGGCTTCCTGTGAAAGGGTGTGAACACCGCGATGCACATTGGCCTTATAGTGGTAGTACATCTGGTCGATGGCCTCCACCACAGGCCTCGGTGTCTGGGACGTGGCCGCGTTGTCAAGATAAATGAGCGGACGGCCCTCAATCTGTCGTTGCAGAATGGGATAGTCTTCGCGTATCTTGGTAATGTCCATATTATTAGTCATTGGTCGCTAGTCGTTGTTTTCTATCGGGTCTAGAGTAGCGATTTTATTTCTTCTTACAAGCTGCCATACAACCCGCGCAGTTACTCAAGGTGCCCGCAAAGCGTTTCTCCACTAGATAATGCAGGCGGTCCTTAAGGGCGTCCATGCGTACGCCATCGATAATATCGGCGACAAAAGCCTGCATCAACAGGCGACGTGCCTCACTACTGCTGATGCCGCGAGTGCGCATATAGAATAACGCTTCCTCGTCTAGCTGTCCCACAGCCGAGCCGTGTGAACACATCACGTCATCGGTGTAGATTTCCAATTGAGGCTTGGTGTACATCTTGGCCGTTGGCGCTCCACACAGGTTGCGGTTTCCTTGATAGGCCTCGACACGCGGGCAATCGGGTTTGACCAGAATTTTTCCAGCAAAAGCACCCACAGCGTTGTCGTCAAGCACATACTTGAACATCTCGTTGCTATGGCAGCGTGGTGCATTATGGCTGATGAACGTGTGATTGTCCACATGCTGCTCACCACTAGCGATGGTCATGCCCAACAATTGAGTCTCGGTATGTTCACCATTGACCTCGACATGGAAATTGTTACGTGTAAAACCATTGACGAGCGTGATACCGTCGATAAGGACATTACTGCCCTCGTGCTGATCGACATAGATAGACGAGACGCGGCTAGTGAGGGGCGTGCTCTCCTCCATGTCGTAATAGTCGATTGTGCTGCCCTGCATCGCGACAATCTCAACCACCTGGTTGTTCAAGTAGTGATAGTCAGGACTCTGGGTATGGTCACAGGCGAGCAGCTTGATGCTGGCATTCTTGCCCACAACTATGAGCAGACGCCGCTGCACCATCATGTCTAGCGCGGCATTAAAGATATTGACCAACTGGATAGGCCGCTCGGCAACCACCCCGTCAGGGACATAAATAAACAAGCCATCCTGTACCAATAACGTGTTGAGGGCCACGGTGGGGTCATTGAGCGAGGCGAGTTTACCATAATAGGCGTCCATCAACTCGGGATAGTCCACTGCTGCCATGCTGAAGGGCTCAACAACCACTTGGCCGATATTACGCTCGGCTGTAGCACTGCTGTGGAACGCGTCATTGCTTGTATAGTACAAGCAGGTGCTCATGTTGGGCACGTCACAATGGAACGTCTCGGCGGGATCAGCCTCAAACGGCAGACGATTGACGTTCACGCCATAATCATGAGCGAACACTGTCTCGAGGTCGGTCGCCTCATAATCCTCGCTACCCTTTCGCGGCAGCTTGGCGTCCTGCAAGCGCTCACGGGCGACACCGCGCAGCTTATTCAGTAAGGCTGGTGACTGTTGCTCGATGAGCGCTTGGCTCTCGTCATACAGGTCGATATATTGCTTAAGCGCATTCATGCCGTTTACTGCTGTGAATCGACTTGTTCCTTAATCCAGTCATACCCCTTCTCCTCCAGCTCCAACGCCAGTTCGGGACCTGCGCTCATGACGATGCGGCCCTTATAGAGGACGTGCACAAAGTCGGGCTTGATATAGTCCAGCAAGCGCTGGTAATGGGTGATGACAATAGTGGCGTTATCCTTGCTCTTGAGCGTGTTCACGCCGCTGGCCACGATGCGCAGGGCATCAATATCCAGACCGCTATCAGTCTCATCAAGGATGCTCAGGCGCGGCTCGAGCATCGCCATCTGGAAAATCTCATTACGTTTTTTTTCACCGCCCGAGAAACCCTCGTTGACAGCCCTCGAGGCGAGTTTGTTATCCAGTTGCACGATGGAACGTTTCTCACGCATGAGTTTGAGGAAATCAGCAGCACTCAGCGGTTCCTCGCCCATATACTTGCGCTTCTCGTTCATGGCGGTGCGCATGAAATTGACCATCGACACGCCAGGAATCTCGACGGGATACTGGAAGCTCAGGAAGATGCCCTCGTGGGCACGATCCTCAGGCGATAGCGCCAGCAGGTCTTTACCATAGAACGAGACGCTACCACCAGTCACAGTATAGGCGGGATTGCCCGTGAGCACGGCGCTCAAGGTACTCTTGCCCGATCCATTGGGACCCATAATGGCATGAACCTCGCCCGGCTTAACGGTGAGATTAACCCCTTTTAATATTTCCTTATCCTCAATCGAGGCACGTAAATCGTTAATTACTAACATATTTTAGTCCTTAGTTTTTAGTCTTTAGTTTTAATTGTTGACCTTTCTTTTTCACCCTATCCTACCGAGCCCTCGAGCGAGATGCTGAGGAGTTTCTGAGCCTCGACGGCAAACTCCATGGGCAACTTGGCCATCACTTCCTTGGCATAACCATTGACGATAAGGCCAACGGCGTCCTCGGTGGGAATGCCACGCTGGTTGCAGTAGAAAATCTGATCCTCGTTAATCTTGCTGGTCGTTGCCTCATGCTCGACCACCGACGTGTCGTTACCCACCTCGATGACAGGGAAAGTGTGGGCTCCACTGGTGTCGCTCAGCAGCAGACTGTCGCACTGGGTAAAATTGCGGCATCCTGTGGCCTTAGGCGCGATTTTGACCATACCACGATAGCTGTTCTGGCTGTGGCCGGCGCTGATGCCCTTGCTCACGATAGTACTGGTGCTGTTACGGCCCAGATGAATCATCTTGGTACCCGTATCGGCCTCCTGCCAATTGTTGGTCAATGCCACACTATAGAACTCACCTACCGAGTGGTCACCCTTAAGCACACAACTGGGATATTTCCACGTGATGGCACTGCCGGTCTCGACCTGAGTCCACGACAGCTTGCTGTGGTCACCACGGCACAATCCGCGCTTGGTCACCAGGTTATAGATACCACCTTTGCCGTCCTTGTCACCAGGATACCAGTTCTGCACTGTGCTGTACTTGACCTCGGCGCGATCCTCGACCACAATCTCGACAATAGCGGCATGTAACTGGTTCTCGTCGCGCATGGGAGCCGTACAACCCTCCAGATAAGAAACGTAGGCATCATCATCGGCCACGATGAGCGTTCGCTCAAACTGGCCCGTCTGTGCCGCATTAATACGGAAATAAGTCGATAACTCCATGGGGCAACGCACTCCCTTAGGGATATAGACAAACGAGCCGTCGCTGAAGACAGCCGAGTTCAATGCTGCGTAGAAGTTATCAGTATAGGGCACAACTTTGCCCAAATACTTGCGCACCAGGTCAGGATAATCCTTAACGGCCTCGCTAATGGAGCAGAAGATGACACCCAACTCGGCCAAGCGGTCACGATAGGTGGTCTTGACGCTCACGCTGTCCATGACGGCGTCTACAGCCATGCCGCTCAAGCGCAGCTGCTCCTCCAGAGGGATGCCCAACTTGTCAAATGTCTTCTTCAGCTCGGGATCAATCTCCTTTTTGTCGCTGGCAACTTTCTGTCGCGGCGCAGCATAGTAGCTGATGGCCTGATAGTCAATTTCGGGCACATGCACATGACCCCAGGTGGGCGCTTTGAGCGTCAACCAGTGGTGATAGGCCTTCAGTCGGAATTCCAGCAGCCACTCGGGTTCCCCTTTAAGCTGCGAGATGCGGCGCACGACATCCTCGTCAAGTCCCTTGGGAATGACGTCGGTCTCGATATCGGTCACAAATCCGTACTTGTATTCCGCCTGTGCTGCCTCTTCTATGATTTGGTTACCTTTTTCAGGTTTCTCGTTCTCTTTCATCGGTTATATCAGTCGCCCTTTTCTTAAGGCGGCACAAAGGTACTAATTTTGCGCAAGCTATGCGCAAAAACTTCTCTTGAATTGCAGAGCCACAGCAAAAATAATCCAAATATTTGCCCATAGGGCAATATAAGGACACTGAACAGATTTTAATGAAACGGGGATAAATGGAGATACAGGCCAGTCAGAGGCCAATCACTCACTTGCCGACAATGTACTTGCTGAAGGGGAGACGGCGAATCAATTGAACCAGAATAAAGCACACGACAAAGGCCAACACACCGCTCACCAGGCAGTCAACCACCCAATGAGCACGACACAACCACGGATAGGTCATGGGCCAAATGACGTGTCGCAGCACAATCATCTGGGACAAATAGATGCCAAAAGTGGCCTTGCTCAAAAGCGGCCACCATGTGGCGGCTCCAGGGTAATTGGCACGGTCATATCGCTTGGGCGAGAAGCGCTGGACCAAAGCGAACAGCAACGCCGCCATCGCCACGTTATTAATGCTGATATCGGTTGTCAAGGTGTCGAGATGCTCCTGCCACGTTATGTGGTAATGACCTTGCACCAGAAACTCAAACATGGGCATGAGCACGATGCCGAAAACGAAGAACAAAGCAAATTTCCAGCCATGCTCACGAGTGAATACGGGCAAACCGTAATGGTGCATGTAGTAACCCAGCAAGACGTAACCATAATAGTTGGAGAACGCGCTAAACATGTTGTCGTGGTAATGCGATGCCTCGATGAATACGCCATGCTGATATGGAATAAACGATGAGAGCACCCACAACACCAGCACCATCTCCACTCCACGCTTGCCGATGGCTGCAATGCACTTGCTCACCAATGGCAGGGTCACGTAGATGACCAACAGCACATAAACATACCACAAAATACCCTCGACAGGATGAAAAAGTATCGATGTCAACAAGCGGGGTGTGAAATTGTGCAGCAGGAACGCATGTTCACACAAATACACCAAACTCCACACGATCAGCGGGAACAGCACGACGCGCAGGCGTCGCTTAAGGAACCGCTTGGTGGGCATAGTTACCGGCAGCAGCAACGCGCCAGTAATCATGAAGAACAGGTTACAGTTTACCGCCACCAGCACGGTATAGACCGCACCAGAAACCGATGGCGTGTTATAGTAAATGTCGTAAGGGCGTATAGGGGTGTGGATGAGGATGACCAACATGCAAGCCAGTACACGCAGGATGTCCAGATAAGGTATGCGACGTTGCAGTTGGGCCTCGGTCATCATGGCATGACTGGTTTTGATTCAATGAGCGCTACAGCATGGGCAGCGATGCCCTCGCCACGACCGGTATAGCCAAGCTTCTCGGTGGTCGTGGCTTTGATCGAGACCTGTTCAGGGCTACAGTCCATGCAGTTGGCCAGTTCCTGCTGCATGGCAGGAATGTGGGGATTGAGCTTGGGCTGCTCAGCACAGATGGTTATGTCGCAATTTCCCAGTCGATAGCCTTGCTCGTCAAGCAATTTCATCACGTGGCGCAGCAGCAAGCGACTGTCGATGCCCTTGTAACGAGGATCAGTGTCAGGAAAGTGGTAACCGATGTCACGCAGGGCTGCGGCACCCAACAGGGCATCGCACAACGCGTGGATGGCAACATCGGCATCGCTGTGTCCCAGCAAACCGCGCTCCCATGGAATGTTCACGCCGCCTAGCCACAGGGGTCTCCCCTCGACCAGGCGGTGTACGTCAAATCCTAATCCCACACGTATCATATCGATTGCGATCAGTTGCGGCCCAACAAGCCCTTGATGCCGTCCATGTCAAATGACAGGGTAAAACGCAAGGTCTGGTCCAGGGGACTGTTCTGTGCGGTCGCGATCATGTAGCTGGCATCAATCTTGATCACGTTGAGCGAGAAGCCGGCACCCAGTCCGAAGTACTGACGGTTACCCGCATATTTGCTCTCATAGTAGTAACCGCCACGCAGGAAGAACTGCTGGTTGTAGGCATACTCGGCACCTACCGAGTAGGTGATGCGCTTAGCAAAGTTGTCGCTGAAGCTGTCAAAAATACCCGAGATACTTGATTTGTCTTTCCAATCCTGCAAAGCGTCCTCATAGGCCATATTATCGCCATCAAAGTCAACTTCACGAGGCTTAGCGGGCACCAGCAACTTGTTGGCATCGAGAGATAGTGTAAAGTTGTTGTAGTCAGCAACGGGGAAAGTGAAGGCGGTACCAATTCTGAGATTAGCCGGCAGATAGGCAGGGTCATTACCGCCATTATAAGAAACCTTGGAGCCAATGTTTGACAAATTGAAACCAAGTGACCATTGGCACTCATTGCGACCAATAACGGGGAAAGTGGTATAGTAACCCGAGATATCGGCGGCAAAAGCCGAAGCGCTTGAAGACTCACTGGCGTTCATCGTGTTGGTACCCAAATCGCTGAGAACATAACGCAGAGCAACACCCATCGAGAACTTCTCACTCAACTTGCGTGAATAGCCCAGGTCAACCGATAACTCAAACGGGTTGAGTGTTCCCTGACTGGCACCCTCAACATCGCTCATCATCACTTCACCCAACGAGAAATAGCGCAACGAGGCACTCACGGCCTGGTTGTCACTGCTACCAATCTTATAGTAAGCCGACAGGTTGGCCAGGTAGATGTCGTTGACGATCTTGCGCAACCAGGGTGTATAAGAGAGCGATATACCTGCTTGGCTGTAAGCAAAGGCATACTTTGAAGGATTCCAAAACTGTGAATTCACGTCGGGCTCGGTAGCGGCACCCAAGTCACCCATCGACGCGCCACGCGCATCGGGAGTAATACCCAACATGGTCACACCAGTTGTCACGGGGTTGAACTCGGTTGTCTTGATATCATCTTCAGCCCAAGTAGTCAACGCGGTGGCCATCATAGCAATGGCAACTATACATTTTGTCAGTTTCATTCTAATTAGAGAAAATTGATTTGTCATTTAACTAAATAACTACAAAAGCTCCCTTTTATTGTATAATCGCTATTAAAGATGTGAGATTAGCCATTCTACGGCTGACGCGCAGGTTTTAAAAACAACGGGGACAACGACAAACAACACTTTATTTGGGCTGACGCATACTAATAACCGTGCTTCGCACGGGAAATTAAAAGAAAATTAATTTTAAAATAGAATTTGTTTTTATTTTCCGCCCGATAGGGCGGTTAAAATGATGTTCACGTGAAATGGTCATTAATTATGATTTGTGTTTCTTGTTGTCGAATCATCACAACGGCGGCCACGCCAAGGCGAGGCCCTACAGCGCCCGCACACTTTTATATCAGTGAATTAAACGAATTGAACGAATAGCGTCCGCACTCCCGACAACTGGAATGCGGACACTTATAACTATTATCTGTTCACTGTTAACTATTAACTCTTAACTGTCAACTGTTAATCGTTTCCGTTCAGGAGGTTGTCGATGAGGGTGGTGACGTCGCCGATGTCGATGCGGCCATTGCTGTTCAGGTCAGCTGACTCATAATAGAATGATCCGACTTCGTGGCCCAGCAGCACGTCGATTAGGGCGGTCACGTCGGTGATGCTCATCACGCCGTCGCCGTTCACATCACCCTGGCCAGCGCTGCCCCAGCCGTCAATGTGGGCGAACTTGTACCAGTAGTCGGTTGCAGCGTAGGTCGCTTCAGTGTTGCGCGGCACGAGCAGTTGCGCGCGATTATAGGCCGTGGTCGTGAAGCAGTCAGCGCTCGCCATCACGGGCGGCACCGTGCCGAGGCATTTCACGGTCTCCAGCGCGTTGCAGTAGTTAAACGCCTTAGCGCCGATGGCCGTCACGCCGCTGCCGATGGTCACGCTCTTCAGCCCCGTGCAACCCTGGAACGCCTGCACACCGATGTCGGCCACCGAGTTGGGAATGGTAATGCTCGTCAGCTCAAAACACCCGTCAAAGGCATTGTTCTCAATGCCAGTGACAGCAAAGGTGTGCCCCTCGTATGTTACCGAGTCGGGTATCACAACTTCACCTGTATAATAAACATCAACCTCTGCATTGGCTATAACTGAAACCATATTCGCATTTGTTACCCGATAATAAATGCCCTCGACTATAAATGTATTACCAGGAAGAATAGAGCCAATTCCAACAATATTAGTGAAGTTTTTCCAATAGTCAGCCGCCTTGTAAGCATTAACTGATTCATTTGGAACGTATAGTGTTGCACTATAACAGCCAGTAAATGTATAATAATAAATTGGTGGTGGTGTCAATGCCAAACTATAAATTTCAGTTAATCCATTGCAGCCATGGAACGCCTCGTCGCCGATGGAAGTGACGGAGTTGGGAATAATGATACTAGTTAGGCTGCTGCAATCAGCGAACGCAAGGTTTCCGATTGATACAACAGAATTGGGGATGGTGACGCTGGTCAGGCCGCTGCATCCAAAGAACGCACCGTTGCCAATGGAGGTGACGGAGTTGGGGATGACTGTGTTCATGCAGCCTATAATAAGCGTGTTGGAGGCCGTCTCAATGATGGCGTTGCAATTATTCCGGGAATCATAGGTTGGGTTCCCGCTTGATACCACTATGCTGGTAAGGCCGCTACTGTATGAGAACGCAGAGTTGCCGATGGAAGTGACCGAGTTTGGGATGTCGATGCTGGTCAGGCCGCTGCATCCATTGAACGAATAGCTGCCGATGGAGGTGACGGAGTTGGGGATGTCGATACTGGCCAGGCTGCTACAGCCATCGAACGCAGAGTGGCCAATGGTTGTGACTGAGTTGCCAATGGTGACGCTGGCTAGGCGGCTGCAACCAAGGAACGCCCCGTTGCCAATGGAAGTAACGGAGTTGGGGATGTTGATGCTCGTTAAACCGCTGCATCCATAGAACGAATAGCTGCCAATGGAGGTGACAGAGTTGGGAATGATAGTATTTTGACAACCCGCTATTAACGTGTTACTCGCAGATTCAATAATAGCGTTGCAGTTGTTGCGGGAATCATATTTTGAATTACCGTTCGATACTTTGATACTGGTCAGTCCTGTGCAACCAGTGAACGCATCGTCACCGATGGAAGTGACGGAGTTGGGAATGTCTATGCTTGCCAGGCAAGTGCAGCCATAGAACGCCCTGTCGCCGATGGTTGTCACGGAGTTGGGGATGGTGATGCTGGTCAGGCCGCTGCAGCCATTGAACGCACCGTCGCCAATGGAAGTGACTGAGTTGGGGATGGTGATGCTGGTCAGGCCACCACGAGAGAACGCATAGCTGCCTATGGCAGTGACGGTGTTGGGAATGACGGTATTTTTGCAACCTGCTATGAGCTTGTTGCTGGTGGTTTCAATAATGGCGTTGCAGTTGTTGCGTGAGTCATAATATGGATTATCATTCGCTACTTTGATGCTGGACAGTCCTGTGCAACCAGTGAACGCAAAGTTGCCGATGGAAGTGACGGAGTTGGGGATGGTAATGCTAGTCATGCTGCTACAGCCATAGAATGCACTGCCGCCGATGGCGGTGACTAAATAGGTGGTGCTGCCGTAAGAGACGGTTGCGGGGATGGATACGTCGCCAGTGTATTCATCATACATAGAGATTAGACCCTCTATAAGTCACGGTGGCCTCGTTGCCGTTGATATTGTAATAGATGCCGTTGACATAAAAGTCGTGGGCGAGGGCGGTGGCGGGCAGCAGGAGCGCCAGCAGGAGCAGGGAGAGTTGGAATAGATGTTTCATAGTCGTATTGTTTGATTGGTTATTCTCAGTGGTTAAGCTAGTTGCAAAGGTAACATTTTTTTAATAAACTACAAATTACGCGAATTAAACAAATTGGGCTGCCGCGCCGCTTTTATAAATTACGGATTATTCTGATTTTTCTTAATGCATCCGCGCCCGGGTTTAAAAAACAACTTGGACAACGATAAACAACTTTTTAATAAAAGGAAAACAATAAGTACAAAAAATACAATGGCTGACACACTGATGCTCGCTACGCTCGCAGTTTAGAGTTTAGTGGTTAAAGGTTAGAGAGGCATCCGCGCGCCATTTAAAAACAACTTGGACAACGATAAACAACACTTTATTTGGTCTGATGTTTACTAATAACCGTGCTTCGCACGGGAAATTAAAAGAAAATTAATTTTAAAATTATAATTTGTTTAATTTCCCGCCCGATAGGGCGGCTAAAATAGTATTCATGTGAAATGGTCATTAATAATGATTTGTGTTTTTTGTTGTCGAATCTTTGTAACGGCGGCCACGCCAAGGCGAGGCCCTACAGCGCCCGCACGCTTTACTATCGGTGAATTAAACGAAGGGCGTCCGCACTCCCGATGACTGGAATGCGGACGCCAACTATTCACTATTAACTTTTAACTGTTCACTGTTAATCGTTGTTGGTAAGGAGCATATCGATGAGGGCAGTGACATCGGCGATGGTGATAAAAGTGTCGTTGTTCACATCGGCTGCTTCATCATTGATAGAAACGCTGCCACCAAGCAGATAGTCGATCAATGCCGTCACGTCGGCGATTGTAACCTCATTGTCGCCATTGACATCACCCACGAGCACATCATTGTCGAGATAAGGCAGATAGGTATCGGTCACATCGCGCACCTGATATTTGTTGGTCGTCGTGGTGACCTCAAAGAATGCGGTGTTGCGCACATTTGTCACATCAACCGTCTGGTGGCTGCTGGCGGTGCTGCCGCCCTGGTTAAAGACGAAATTCAGGTAATATTCAGCGCCGGTAATGGTGAACGTCTTGTAGTAGAACTTCTCGCCTTTGACCACCTTGGTATCGATAACCACCTGACCGGGCCAGTTGCCGCACTGCTGCGCATCGTAGCTGTCCCAGCAATAATAAGTGACCTGAGGCCAGTTGTAAGGCGCAACGGTCGGATCCTTGAGGAAGACGGTAATCTCATAGGTCTCATAGTCCTCGTTGATAACGGTATAGTTGCGGGTGATGACACCGCTCACGCTGCCGTTAATGAGCAGGCCCACCTTGAGCGTGCAGCTACGGTTGATGGGGATAGCGGCTCCCGAAGCCACAACAGTGCCATTGTTGGCTGAGGGCTCACTGCCGTCAAGAGTATAGACCAGCTGGGCCGACGAGGTTGCACTCACGGCTGTCACGGTGACATTGAAGGGATCCACGCGGGTGCCGCTGGGAACGCTCGCCCAAGCGGTCTCGGTGGTCTTGCTCAGGGCCAGACGATAGTTGGTGCCGCTAGCCACGACCACATAGGTTGAGGGAATCGTATAGGCCGTGCTGCCCATGGCGACCATCAACATGCCACGAGTGCCCACGGTGCGCTGCACATAGTAGTTGTTCGATGCATTGCTGGCCTGGTTAAAACTCGTGCTCTGGTTGTGGATACCTGCCAGCTGACGGGCGTAAATCATCTGCTTGATGGGTTCCTTATATTCCATCCAATGCTTAAGGAAGATGCAAGGCGTGCCAGGCATGGCAATCATGTAGGCGTTAGCTGCCTCAACGTTGTTGCGGATAGGATCCTGAGGGTTACTGGCATCGCGATACTGGGTATCGTGGTTCTCGATAAACGTGACTGAATAACGACGATAGTTCGCCTCCAGATTCAGACCCTTGCCACTGCCTGAGAGGCTAGTCCACGAGCTGCCGTTGGCCGCATCGCGAACGGCGTAACGGAAGGGGAAGTCAAACGCGGCGCTCTGCACCACGCCATTCACCTTGGTACCGTCAATCCAGTTTTTCACTTGGGTTTGATTGCCGTCCCAGTACTCGCCAACAGAGTAAGTGGGAGCAGCATAGGTGTTATACATGCCCGTGAATGATGCGGAGTAACCCCTGGTCATATCGTAACGGAAACCCGCATAGCCCAGGTCATTAAGGAGCATATTCAAGTAGGCCTTGACACAGGTCTGCACATTCTCGCTATTGTGGTCCAGGTCGCGCAGTCCGCTCCAGTCCTCGCCCGTGTCATTGTTTGCGCTCAGCGACTTGCCGTTTTGGGTAGCCCACTCAAGCGTGGCACCGCCATCGTCGTTCTTGCAGATGTCGGTGGACTGCAGCCTGTAAGTCACACCCTTATACATCTCATTGGGGAAAGTCACCCAGTCGCTGGAGCTCTTGCGATGGTTGATGACCACATCGGCAATAGTGCCGATGCCTTTACTGTTGAATGTGCTGATCATCGATAGCAGTTCAGCCTTGCTACCGAATGAACTGTTATAGTTGGAGAACCAGTACAGGGGATCATAGCCCATCGAGGTATAGCCGCTGCAATAGGCACTCTGCGGCACCCACACGAGGTTGAAGAACTCTGACAGTTCGTCGGCCTGTGACTCGAGATTGGTCCAGCGGGAATCACTATAGGAGTCCCAATAAAACCCCTGCAACATCACGCCGCCATAGTTTGACGGCCACCCCTGAGCCATCATCATCAACGGCAACAGGGTCACACACGCAATACTTAAAAACTTTTTCATCTTATTCCTGGTGTTTTGGTTATCACCCGACAAATATAATCATTTTTCCAGATAACCACCCAATTTTCGTCAAATTACCGCCAAGCAATGAGAGATTAGTACAAAAATCAACCCTGGCGAGGGATGTCGCCAGGGTTGCCATTTTGTCGATATATCGTTCAACGATCAGTCGCGGCTGCCGAAGAGGCGCAGCAGATAGATGAACAGATTGATGAAGTCGAGGTAGAGCGTGAGCGCGCCCCACGTGGCGACCTTGCTCATCATTGTAGGATCGGCCTCGGCGGACATGCGCTTGATGGCCTGGGTATCCCAAGCGGTGAGTCCAACAAAGATGAAGACACCCACAATGCTGACAACCAGATCAAACATCGAACTGTGCAGCAGTAACACATTCACCACGAAACAAACGATAAGTCCGATGAGCGCCATAAACAGAAACGACCCTATTTTAGATAAATCCTGACGGGTCACGTAGCCAAAAATGGTCATGGCGCCAAAGGTGCCAGCCGTCAAGGCAAATGTCATGGCAATAGACGTACTTGTATACAGCAAGAAGATGGGCGTTAAGGTAATGCCGTTCAACATGCTGTAGAGGTAGAACATGATGGTAGCCGTTGCGTTACTCATCTTCTCGATGCGGGCACTCAGGTAGAACACAAGTCCCAATTCAGCAACCATGGCTCCAATGATCAGGAACGGGTGGAGCATCAAGAAGTCCATTAACGCGGGAATAGTGAGCATCAGGTACGAAGTGAGTGCCGTTACCAGCAGTCCCAGCGTCATCTTGCCATACACACGACGCATCACGCCAGCGACATAGCGGCGGAGGGTCAATTCATTCTCGGCTTGTACGGCGGTACTATAGCCATTATCATAATTCCAATTGTTCATATTGTTATGAGTTTATTCGTTGTCAGTTTTTCAGCATTAAACTGCAAAAATTATGCCAACAACACCTCTTATCTATTATCTAATATCTGTTATCTGAATCACATCCTGTCGGGCACCTCGATGCCGAGCAGGCCCATGCCGCGCTTGATGACATCGGCAACTGTGGCACTCAGCAACAGGCGGAAGCAACGCACCGGCTCTTCCATCTCCTTGAGGATGCTGCAGTCGTGGTAGAACTGGTTATACTCCTTAGCCAGATCATAGACATAGTTAGCGATGAGCGCGGGGCTATAGTTGCGGCCTGCTTCGGCAACGACAATGGTGAAATCGGCCAGTTTTTGGATCAGGCTGGTCTCCTTGTCGTTGGGAGCCACTTTGCTGATGTCGGCAATCTTGTAATTGTCACAACACTTGCGCAGGACGGACTGGATGCGGGCGTGGGTATATTGGATAAACGGGCCCGTGTTGCCGTTGAAGTCGATTGACTCGCTGGGGTCAAAGAGCATGGTCTTACGCGGATCGACCTTGAGGATGAAGTACTTGAGCGCACCCAAACCAATCATGCGCAGCACGTCGGCACGCTCCTCGTCGGGCACACCCTGCAAGCGTCCAGGCTCACCGGCCATCTCGGTAGCGGTGGCGATCATCTCGTCCATCAGCTCATCGGCATCGACGACGGTACCCTCACGGGATTTCATCTTGCCGTTGGGCAACTCGACCATACCATAGGAGAAATGCACGAGGTCCTTGCCCCACTTGAAACCCAACTTGTCGAGCAGCAGCGAGAGCACCTGGAAGTGGTAGTTCTGCTCGTTGCCCACGACATAGATCATGCGGTCGATGGGATAGTCCTTGTAGCGCAGCTGTGCCGTGCCGATGTCCTGGGTCATATAGACCGAAGTGCCATCGCTGCGAAGCAACAGCTTGTGGTCCAATCCGTCAGGCGTGAGGTCGGCCCACACGCTATTGTCCTCCTTGCGGTAGAACAGGCCTTTCTCGAGTCCCTCGAGGACGGTATCGCGACCCACCAGATAGGTGTCGCTCTCGTAGTAAATCTTGTCAAACGACACGCCCATGCGCCTGTAAGTCTCGTCAAAGCCGGCATAGACCCAGTCGTTCATCTTCTTCCATAGGGCGCGCACCTCGGGGTCGCCTGCCTCCCAGCGGCGCAACATGTCGTGAGCCTCCTGGATGAGGGGCGCCTGCTTTTCGGCCTCTTCGGGGCTCATGCCCTTGTCAACCAGTTCCTTGATCTCGGCCTTGTAATGCTTGTCAAAAGCCACATAGAAGTCGCCGATCAGGTGGTCACCCTTCTTGCCTGTGGACTCGGGCGTAGCACCGTTACCCCACTTTTGCCAAGCGAGCATCGACTTGCAGATGTGGATACCGCGGTCGTTGACGATGTTGGTCTTGACTACCTTGTAGCCGTTGGCCTCCATGATGCACGACAAGCTGTAACCCAGCAGGTTGTTGCGCACGTGTCCCAAGTGCAACGGCTTGTTGGTGTTGGGCGAGGAGTACTCGATCATCACGAGCTGACTGTCGTCGGTCACTGGGGTGAAGCCATAGTTAGGAGTCGAGGCGACATGCTGCAGCACGCCCGTCCAGAACGACGGCTTGATGGTGATGTTCAAGAAGCCCTTGATGACGTTGAATTTCTCGACTGCGTCACAGTGGGCAAGCATGTGCTCGCCAATCTCCTGTGCCGTCACGTCGGGCGCCTTGTGGGACGCCTTCAAGAACGGGAACACCACTATCGTCTCGTTGCCCTCAAATTCCTTCTTGGTGGTTTGGGGAACAATCATCTCGGCGGGGAAATCCACGCCATACAAGCCCTTTACCGCCTGGGCGGTGGCCTGTGCCAATATGCTATCAATCGACATAATCTTTTAGTTTTTTAGTTACTAGCCTTTAGTCGCTAGTCAATTCAAGGTGCAAAGTTAGTGCAAGTTGAGCGGAATGCCAAATTTATTTGAACATTCCCGAGACACCGCCCAACTTCGCCAAGTCATTAGCAAAGACACAAAAAAGAGTTTAGAAGCTAAGCGTTACACGTCATTTTCGCTGTTATTAAGGCCGAGCCAAAGCCTCGACACAGGGAACCAAGCCGGAGGGCTATATGTCAAAAAGCAAATCAAGCATTATTTGAACTTCAAAGCGATTCATTGATTATCAACAGAATGCTTTTAATGCCATTTTAAGAGCAAAAAAGCAATTAGGTTTTATCTTTGGGGAACAATTCAATAAATGTTTTTCCCTCTTTATTCTTAAATGCCTTCGTACCTTGCATTGACGTGCCAGTGATAACTTCCGCTGGCAAAGAGGGCAAACCGCTTTCTACTGGAATATTTATATTCTGAATCACTTTTACTAAGTTACCCTCATGCTTACAAAGTTGTGGATCACTGATTAATTCTTTCCTAATCTCCGTTGCTTTCTTCGAGCAACTAGCATCGAATGAAGATATAAGGCTGCCTTCTATCAAAACATATTTCTTACTTTGGGGATAATATTGCACTGTTGCTGTTATTCCTCTTTTCTTTACCTTAAGATAAAAGGTAACAGACTCGCCCATTTCCTCGATGAGTTTCTTGGTCTTCTCAAACACATTACAACCATAAAAACGGGTTAGAAATTTAATTTCTTCGAAGAACAATTCCATATCGTTTTTCTTGTCATCAGAAAGACCAGGTTCTTTAATAGGTTTAGTGTTTTCAATATTGTGGTTATTTGCTTCGCAAGCCGTTTTCCATCCAAGATACTCTAAATATAATGTCTCACTTGCGAAGATTTCGTCAGCCTTAGATACAAAAACAAGTGCAGTATCCCACCAATCTTTCTTCTGCTTGTGATCACTGACTCTATTAGTAAAATCGTTGGTTTGTCCAATGTATGCACATTGGCCACCGATTTCACGATGACCAAGAAGAACATATAAAGCATACTTTCCTGTAAGATACTCTTTACCAACTTTTGCCACCGATTCATATGGCAGCACAAAGCATTGACAGGTTTTTGTTGAACCCATATCAATAATTCGTGCGCCCTCCAGAGTTTTATCAAGAAGCTTTGTATATACAGTTAATATCGCCATATTATTAAATATTTGTTACGTCTTTGTCGAAAGTAAAGACTTTAGGGTTATTATTGTTTTGTTTGAGGTTAATGTGGCAAAGATAATGATAAACATCGGGATCAACAATAGTTTAGGTGTTTATTCACTTAACTATAAACTCATGGAAAGTTGGTGGCCTTGTTCATCGAGGATGAGGTCGTGGGTAATGTACCAGATACGGCCGGCAATGGGTACATCGGGATAGATGGTGCGCAGTTTGGCCATGTATTGGCGTACCTGATTGCAATATTGCTTGTCGCGGCGCTCGCCGCTCTTGTAGTCGATGACGAGCAAGGTGCCGTCGGGGCGGCGGACGATGCGGTCGGGGCGCAGGTTCTCGATGCCATCGTCCCACAGTGAGGTCGATGCTGTGGTAATGGTGCGCTCGCTATATATCGTGTTGGCCGGGTCAAACCATTGGGACACACGACAAGCCGGGTCCATGATGGGCTGACGGACATGGGCCTCGACGCGCTCCACATTGCAGACATCATCGGGGTCAGTGGAGATGACGCCATGCTTGACTGCCTGGGCAATAACCCTATCCAGATCACGGCTGTCGCGGACGCGGCTCAGGACGCTGTGGAATCGCAATCCGGCCTTGATGTGGGAACTGGACCCGTGATCGACCCTCACCCGGATTTCGGGGGGAATGCCATTGATAGCATATTGGTCTAGAGGTAATTGACGGGTTGTGGAAGGCTTCTCGTCACGCTTGCTATCGATCAGCTCGCGGGTAGAGACCTCGCCATACTCATACCAGTCGGCAATCTGGCCGCCAGGGCCGGCCACGGGTGACATCAAGCCTGTCGAGTTGATGAAATCCTGAAGCAGAGGCTTCAAGTCATTATTACGTCCCTCGTCGGCAAAAAGGTGCAACTCGGTGCGCGGGCGGGTCATGGCCACATAAGTCTTGTTGAGGTTGTCAATGACCACCGCTGACTGCTGATCCTCAACAAACTGCTTGGCCTTACCGCTAAGCAGGTTGCTGGCCCATGCATCAACGAGTTGCTTCTTAGGCACACAGACTAAGGGCGGAATGATGCTCTCATCGCAGCCATGAGCGCTGGGAACAAGCGCAGACATAACCCCAGCAAAGACGTCACCAGGCATCCAGTAATCAGTTTCCTTGCTGTTATCGTTGAGTTCCCAAGTGGCAAAAGGAATGACCACGCAATCAAACTCAAGGCCCTTGGCATTGTGGATGGTCATGATATTGATGGCATCGTTGGTGGCCGAGGTGCTCACCGTGAGCTTGTCCTTTTTCTCGTCCCAATACTTGAGAAATTCCCTGACACTGCCGCCATTGCGCATCGATGTGAACTGCATGACCGTATCCTGAAAGGCCAGCAGGAAAGCCGTCTCGCGATCCACATCGCCCTGATTCACTTGACCGCTTTTGAAATAGGAAATGATGTTCTCGACGATGCTCACGAGCGTCATTAACTCATCGCCCGCCGGCAGCAACTGCTCCAAAATAGCGGCAACCGACTGTTGCATGGTGCCAGTGCCATCGGCATCACTATACTCGTCCAAACACTCGACGAGCCTCGTGCCATTGGCAATCGCGTCATCATCAGGATGGGCCGAAACAGCTTGGATGAAACGGCTCAATCCCGCATACAGGCGCTGGTCGCTCTGGCGTTTTCTCATCAGTCGACGCTGGATGGCATCAGGCTCAACGCCATCGGTGCCGTCAGCCTCATCGGCATTGTCCTCGGCAGCGCTATAATTGCTGATGTCGATAAAGCGCAACAGGGCAATGATGCGCCTCACCACCGACGAGTTATTGAGCAGCAATGATTCGCCTGAGATGATGTTGATGGTCTCGCCCGAGGTGTTGCGGTTATATTCGAGAATGCGCTCAACAATCTGGCGTCCCTGGGCATTAGTATTGACCAATATGCCCATCCTACCCCAGCCGAAACGCTGGTGAAGCTGTAGCAAATAGGCCGGCAAAACGGTTAATACCGAGACATCACCCGAATCATCGACCGACAAGCCCTCCTGCTGAATGATTTCCTTGATTGGGCTGTCGTCGAGCAGAGACTTGTAGTTACCCAAAAACAGCCTCACATAACCCGGCACTTTTTTCTCGTCGATGTCGTCAGGCATCCCTTGCTGCACGTCCTCATAGGACTTAGCGACGGCCGACATGCCCGAATAGCTCTCGCATACGTAGCTAAACAAACTGTTGTTGAACCGAATGATGTTGGGAGAGCTGCGGAAGTTAGTGGACTTGGGCTTGCCCTCCTCGACGGGAGGTTGATAGATATCACGCTTGAAATCAACCCCTACCCGCTCGCGGAAAACCGTAGGGTCGGCATTGCGGAAGCGGTAAATCGACTGCTTGGCGTCGCCGATGAGCATATTGAAATTGCCATTGGCCAGGCTCTCCTTGAGCAGGCCGCGGAAGTTCTCATACTGCTTAGTGCTCGTGTCCTGGAACTCATCAATCATGAAGTGGGCAATCGTTGACCCCACCCGTTCATAGATGAAGTCTGAACCGCTATCGAGCACGGTGCCAATGAGTTCGTTAGTGTCACCGATCAAGATGGAATTGGACTCCTGGCGGTAGCGCTCCAAAAAGACGTCGATCATGGCCAGCAATCCCAGCAATCCCAGGTTTTTCTCGATGCTCTCGAAGAAATCCTTGGTGTCGCGCATCCTGAAATGCTCCCTCACCAGCTGGGTCAAGTGGGCAATGCCCGCCTCATCGGGCATACCGCTTTTCTTGAACTGGTTGGAGACTTTGCCCTCGTCAATCGTTTTCCAGCTATCCTTCTTCAACGGTTCGGTGCCGCCGTTGGCCATAAACACACTGAACGACCTGCCGCTATAGAGCCCCAAGGCCAAGGGCTGGAGCGCCGTCTTGAGGGCCTCGATAGTGCCAAGGATTAGCTGCTCGCATTCCTCAACCGTTGCATGAATAAGTTTCTTGAAAGCGCTGATTTTAGAGAAATCACTGTGGAAATCCCCGTTCTCGTCAAGACGGCCGAGATAGTCACGTATCTCGCCCATACGGCTACGGAAGAGCTCGGTATTAATGTGGGCGGCAAATGAGAGCAGGTCGCCGCCGTCGTCAAAGAACTTCCATCGGCGTTTTTCGGCATTCCCGTGAGTCATGTGGCGCATGTACTCCTTCACCCAGTTGTCAACTTGGGAAGGCCTGCCAGAGCGCCCTAACGAGAGCAGGAAGTTGTGCAGGGCGACACGAACGGCATACTTTTCATCCAGCTGAATATCGTAGTTGAAATCGCGGTCGAGTTCCCGAGCGAAATTGCGCAAAATGCTTTGGAAAAACGAGTCGATCGTGCTCACGTTAAAATTGCTGTAGTCAAACAGCAATTCATTCAACGCCATTCGAGCCAGTTCACGCACCTGGTGCTCGTCGAGGCCCGACTCTCTCATGAAGCCGTCAAGATAATCACTTTGGACCCCATCCTGAGACAAGCGGTACAACTCCTTAACGATGCGGTCTTTCATCTCGTCGGTGGCCTTGTTGGTAAACGTGATGGCCAGGAGGATGCGGTGAGCGTTGACAATGCGGCTGTCCCCTGGACCTCGACGAGGCCTGAGGATGCCGTCCTCACCCTGTGTGAAGAGCAGGTGCTTGATATATTGCAGTGCCAGGTTATAGGTCTTACCCGAACCTGCCGATGCCCTGATCACGAGCATATTTCCATTATTGTCGCCGTTTTCCTGTTTCATGGTAAGTGACAATCTAAAGCATGAATGATAACGTCAAATGATGCGGGCTTTGAAACCCATAAGCTTGAGCTGGTCGAGTACACGCTGGCGGAAATCGCCCTGAATCAGGATTTCGCCTCCACGGGCGCTACCGCCAACACTGAGCGAGCGCTTGAGCTGAGAAGCCACTTGCTTGAGGGCCTCATCATCACAGGTAAATCCCGTAATGATGGTCGCCTGCTTGCCGCCGCGTCCTTTGCGCTCGAGTATGATATCCAACATTTGTTTGCCTTGTTGTTGGACTGCATCGCCCTTGTCAGCAACGGGCTCAGGGGCAGTTGTATCAGCGTCGTCAGGGAGGTTAAACGCCTTGCCCAAGATGTCTTTCCAGTCAGTATTATTCATGTCTTATTGAAAAAAATTAGATTCAGATTAAACTTTCGGTTATCAATTACATCAAAGGTACAAAATTTTAGTGACTTTGAGGTGTTAAAAACAAAAAAACGAATCATATGAACGAAAATTCGGCCAAAAATGGTTACCAATTCAAATAAAAGCACTATTTTTGCCGAACTGTTTACTTAAGTATTCTTTATTAATTCATTCATTTTAAATTACACAAAAATGGCTTACGTAATTTCTGATAGCTGTGTAGCATGTGGAACATGCCAGTCAGTATGCCCCGCCGACGCAATCAAGGAAGGCGACATCTACTCGATCGATCCCGACACCTGCTTGGACTGCGGCACTTGCGCTGACGCTTGCCCCACTGGCGCTATTGCTCCCGGCGAGTAATATCGACCCTACAAACGAGACAGCTATTGCGGTTGCACCTTTATGGTGTAACCGCAATAATTTTATTTACCCATGCCCCACAGTGATGAAAAACAACGCGCGGGGACTCGTCATGGAGTTCCCGCGCGTTATGTTACTCAATTAGACTTATCGTCCTGGCATCAATGGGCCGTCTTGAGCGCATCAAGCACGATGAGCTTGTTGATGGGTGTGCCGCCGAAATTAGTACCATTCTTGTAGGAACCGAAATAACGGTAGAGTCCAGCCGGCACAGAGTTACCGTTCATGTCCTTCATGTTCCAAGTGACAGGGAAGCTAGATGTTGTGGTTCGCCAAACGAGTTTACCGGTGGCATCGGTCACGCGGATAATCATCTCGGGAGAGTCACCCAAATCATTGTCCAAGTCGAAGTTCACTTCCTCTCCACGATAAGCGGGCCACTTGTCGGCCACGAGGGTTGCGTTCCCAGCATCTTCCACCATAAAGGTGATGGTGTGGGTTGCCTTGTTGCCAGCAACGTCATAAACGGTGTAAGTAAGCGTGTGCATACCTACCATCAGGTTATCCAACGGGTAGCTGATGTTGACACGCTTGCCGTTATCGTCAACCGTCATATAGCAATCCACGTCGGCACAGGAAGTCTTTCCTCCATCCAGAATGAGCGACATCGTGTGAAGCCTCTGGTTCTCCTGTACATTAATGGCGTTGTCATCGGTGGCAGTGATGTAAATCATTGCACTCGTGCCAACAGAAGCACCGTCGGCAAAGGTTCCCTCATTATTTACATACATTGCCGAAACGACAGGAGCGGTATTGTCCTGAATAGCCAAGTCCTCGTCATAGGCCAACATCTTGATCTGGGTGGTTGAGCCATTCACCATATAGTCGGTGTTGTCCTTGTGGGCATAGCTGCGCAACAGGACGTTCTCATTTTGAGCCAGTACCTGCCTGGGTGCAACTATTGAACCTCTGAAGATGCCATTGGTGACGCGTCCAGTTACCTCAGCCAGCTTGGGACGGTTGAAGTAAATATCGCGATAAACCATCACCGAATTTACCAGGTGTCTAACGTTGGCGAACAATTCATTCTTGTCATAAAGTGTCACTGTTGCATCACCATTAAATGACGTATCCAGATTGCCGTTAGCATCAACCACGCGCGCTTCAACCTCAAACTGGGTAAGCGGGTTAATCGTAGCCAATGACAACGTGTCGACCATGGTGGTGCCATTTATCTTGGTAATGTTAAACCGCGATACGGGAATCCTGAACTTGAGGGCAGGATCACCCAACAGGAAGAAGGAGAGCTTGTTTTCATTATAGGACTCAAAACCTAACTTTGACTTCATGTAAGCCTCACCAAAGGTTGTCACGCCATCGGTATCGTCGGTGTCAAAAAGTCCATTGATGAAATACTGGTTAAGCATGTCGTTGCTTGTCGTTGCCACCATTCGGCAGCTAGTGAGCAAGGCGATAGCACCACCATTACGCTTGTGGAACATGAGTTCGGCAATACCGTGGGTATCGTTGTCAAAGTGAGCCACGTCACAGCAAGCAGTTGACATGATAGGCCAATGGGGATAGGAGTTGCTCGAGACGTCGGCGGTAGTCCACATGTTGTTAACCTTGGTGAACATCATGGGGCCTGAATGACCCACATAGGTAGCAAAGTTCATACCCTCCTTGAGGAACTGTGCCATCTGTTGCTTGGCCTCGGTTGCCTCGCGACGGGAAACGCTCTTGGTGAGATCGGCATTGGAACGCGGGTACATCGTGTTGTGAACCGTGCTCACGTGCATATTGGTTTGATGATCTACCTCAATCATGTTCTTGTAGCCCTCGCCCTCAAACATATAAGTCGCCGTATCGGGTGCGTCGGTGATGACCAGAGCATTGTTACGCCAAACACCATAATCGGGGGTCGTGTAATACTCTACAATCTTATCCACATCGCTACGAGCCTGATTCACATCACTGCAGGTGATGCGGCCAACACCGATGCGCAATTTCTCAATACTAGGCGTAAGGCCTGAGCCGTCATCCAAGAAGCCGAAGAAATCGTCGCAGGTAAAGGAGCTGTTCTTGCTGTTGCTGTTGTCGCTTTCATAGGTAAGCAGATTATTAGGATGCTCACCTAGGATTTCACGGTTGTCAAATGAACCCGTGCCGAATAACAGCAGATGCTTGAAAGTGTCTTTATTGGTGTCCCTATCATAGAACATCTTGCACATCAGTCGATAGGCCATCGCATCACGCGTGCCGCTGGAGAATTCGTTAAATACCTGTTCCTGGTCCACCACAACAACATTCATACCGTCAACAGCCCTGTGCATGTCAGCCAAGCGGTTGGCCTGCTCATGATACAGCTTGGTGGTAATGATGAGCATATTGGGTGTGGGCAAGCCATGCAGATCCTGATTCTCAACGTTCTCGTAAGATGAAATCTTCTTCAACGTCTTGGTGGGATCAAAAGCTATATAATAAGATAAGGAGGCGGCAGGCGACGTGAACGACAGTCCGCTAGTGCCCTGAGCTGTGTAAGGCGATGTAATTACTTCCAAAGGTGAGTTGGAATTGTCAATATTCCATACCACCACATTTCTAGATGCATTAGGCAGCAAAAAGCGTTCATTGCCTGAGGTCCTGACGTAGCCCATCAAGAACTGGTTATCATCTCCGGCATGAAACACGTTATCGCGTGTATAAGTGATCGAGAAGAAATCCAGATATGACAACATGACCGAGAGGGCATCGCTGACTCCATCGGATGAGGGGTACAGAACCAAGGGTTCAAACTGTCCCTGATTGGCGGGATGATTGAGCTTTAACCAAGCATATGGATTCACATAGTTGTAATACATATAATCGCTCGGCGGATAGATGGTTGAGCTTGAGGAATACACCGTCGTGTCGGTGCCTGAGCTAGTGTGCAAGACGCCATTGACATAGCCTTTCCAGTTAGCGTTGGAGCCAATTGCGGTGTGGACAACAACGTTGCTGTCGGCGATGTTTGGCAGGAAATAGTCAATCATCAACTTGCCATGGGTGAACTCCTCGCCCAGCATCTCCTTACCCGAGTTGCTGATGGTCACCTCTTCTTTCTCGTGAAAGAAGAAATTGTAACTGGTGGACCTGTCCACATAATCAGTCAATTCCACCGAGTTCTTTACCATGGGTTTGGTGTCAGCGCCGGCTTCCTCGGTCAGGAAGTAACACCCCACCTGGGAATAAGGGTTGAAAACGCGGGTGAAGTGAGGAGCAGTGCTATAGTTACTGATGGCGTAGTAGACGGGGCCCCTGCCATAAAAACAAATCTTATTGTTCTTGCGCAGAATAGGCACACGCTTTAAATCATCATAAGGAGATGGAGTAAACACCTCGCTGATTTTGTTACCACCATTACCATATAACTTGACCTGAGCGGGATTACTGAATCCCATTTGAGATAATTCCTCATAAGTGATCTCATACATGCCACTCTCAGGAATGGTAATTTTCACCCACTTGCCCGTTGCAAGCTTTGATGTCGGGGCATAGATGGCCGGATTATAAGCATGGGCCAAATGAGTGCCCACGAGAGCCACCATCGCCAAGCATGCAAGTCGAATTGTCTGTTTAAACATCATTTACTTTATGATCAGTTTTGACCTTGATAAAGTGAACACAATTAATTGGCCGTCTTGAGCTGGTCAAGAACGATGAGCTTACTGATGGGCGTGCCACCATAGCTAGAGCCGTTATTATAGGTACCGAAATAGCGATACAAACCAGCGGGCACCTTATTACCGTTCATATCCTTCAGATCCCAAGAAATGGGGAAGCTGGAGGTTGTCGTCTTCCAAACCAGGTTGCCGGTGGCATCGGTCACGCGGACAATCATTTCGGGCGATATTGCCATATCGCTCTCCAGGTCAAATGTCACCTCCTCGTTCCTGTAAGCAGGCCACTTGTCGGCCACGAGCGTTGCATTGCTCTCGGCACCCACCATGAAGGTAATGGTGCGGGTAGAGCTGTTGCCCAAGAGGTCAAAGACAGTATAGGTGAGGGTGTGCATACCCGGCGAGAGGTTCTCCAAGGGATACTCGATGTTGACCAGCTTGCCATTATCACCAACGGTCATATAGCAGCTTACGTCACCGCATGAGGTCTTGCCACCATCGATAAGGAGCGACATGCCATACTCAATCGAGTTGGACTGCACGCTGATGGCCTGGTCATCGGTAGCGGTGATATAAAGCATGGCACTTCCACCAACCGAAGCACCATCGGTAAAGGTTTCCTCGTCGTTGATATACATGGCATTGATGACAGGAGCCGTATTGTCGTCGATAGCCAGATCCTCATCATAGCCTAACATCTTGACCTGGGTAGTAGATCCATTCACCATATAGTCGGTGTTCTCCTTGTGGGCATAGCAGCGCACGAGCACATTCTCATTGCTGGCTTCCACATTCTTGGGAACTACAATCTCACCAGTGAAAATACCATTAATGACACGGCCATTGATCTCAGCCAACTTGGTGCGGTTGAAATAGATATCACGATCGACCTGGGCTGTATTCTCGGTTGCTGTCACGGTGGTGAACAGATCCTGCTTGTCATACAGGGTCACGGTGGCATTACCGTTGAATGAGGCATCTAAATTGCCATCAGCATCCACGACCTTAGCCTCAACAGTAAATCTCGTAAGGGGGCTGATGGTTGCCACTGATGACGTGTTCTCCATATTAGTGCCGTTGATCTTGGTAAAGTTGAAGCGCGAGATGGGATAATTGAACTTCATGGCAGGGTCACCCAGCAAGAAGAATGACAACTTATTATAGTCGGAGCCCGAGATGCTCTGCTTACACAGCATGTGGGCTTCACCCAGTGTCCTCATCGTGCCGGTTGTAGCATGGGAGTACAAGGCATTGATGAAGTAGTTGACCAGCACGTCATTCTTGCTGGCATATACCATACGGGTACTTGTAAGAAGAGCGATAGCACCACCATTGCGTTTATGGAACATCAGTTCAGCAATACCACGGGCATCACTGTCATAATGGGCCACATCACAGCAGGCCGTTGCCATAACAGGCCAGTGGGGATAGGTGGTCCTGGCCACATCGCCAGTCGTCCACATGTGGTTGGTCTTAGTGAAAGTCACAGGACCGGCATGGCCAACATAGGTGGTGAAATAAGCGCCTTCCTTCAAGAACTGCCTCAGTTGCTGATTGGCCACAGTCGCTGTCCTACGAGCCACTGCTAAGGTAGTAGGCTCGGTAGTGGAACGGGGATACATCGAGTTGTGAACCGTGTTGACATGCATATGGGTCTGGAGCGTTTGCTCGATTGAGTTCTTGTAGCCTTCGCCCTGGAACATATACAAGCCCTTATCGGGTGAGTCAGAGAAGATGATATTGTTGTTGCGCCAAACGCCATAATCGGGAGTAGCGTAATACTCTACAATCTTGTCCACATCGCTCTTAGCTTCGGCCACATCGGCACAAGTGATGCGACCCATACCGATGCGCATCTTATCGGATGCCAAATTGGAACCCGAATTGTCATCGAGCATTGCAAAGAAGTCATCACACACGTAGCTGAATTCCTGATAGTTACTATTGTCACTCTCATAAGTGAGCAGATTGTTGGGATGCTCACCCATCAACTCGCGGTTGTCAAACGAGCCAGTACCGAACAAGAGGAGGTTCTTAAACTTGCTCTTGTTGGTGTCACGGTCATAGAGCATCTTGCAGAACAAGCGATAGGCCATCGCGTCACGCGTGCCGCTCGAGAACTCGTTAAAGATCTTGTTGTGCTCAACTACAGCCACATCCATGCCGTCGATAGCAGTATGCATATCGGCAAGACGCTGTGCCTGCTCCAAGTAAGCCTTTGATGTGATGATAAGCAGGTCGGGAACAGCCATTCCGTGGAGGTTTTGATTCTCAACAGGCTCAAACGATGCGACTTTCTTCAAAGTCTTTGAGGGGTCAAAAGCCACATAAAGCGAGACATTAGCGCCCGGTGAAGTGAATGACAAGCCTCTACCGCTCTCATCGTTATAGGTTGACGTGACCACTTCCTTAGGCAACATCGTGTTATCAATGCTCCAAACCACAACGTTGTTTGACGCGTTGGGCAGCTGGAAACGCTCGGTTCCCCTAGTTGCGGCGTAACCCATCAAGAGCTGGTTGTTCTCGTCGGCACGGATCACATTCTCATGAGTGTAGGTAAGGATGAAATAGTCCAGACGTGCCATTGTGACGAACAAGGGGTCGCTATCCTCGGGGATATCCTCGAAAATGAGCAGAGGCTCATACTGACCATGCTCGGCCGGATGAGAAAGCTTCAAGTTAGCATAAGGTGAAGCGAAATTGTAATAGACAGTACTGCTATTTGACGGTTTGTAGATACGCGATGAACTGGCGGTATAGACCGTGGTATCGTTACCGACGCCACTGTGCAGCACAGCGTTGGCATAACTCAAATAATTGGCCTTGGCGGCAATAACCGTGTGAACTACAATTGAACTGTCGGCAATGCCCGGCAGATGATAGTCAATGAGCATCTGATCGCGGCCGAACTCCTCGCCCAGCATCTCCTTACCAGAGCTGCTGACAGAGCTTAATTCACTCTCATGGTAAAAGAAGCTCAAAGAGTTAGGTGTATTCACATAGTTATTGACAGTCACCGTTGTTTTCTTGGTAGGCACCACATCAGCACCGCCTTCCTCGGTCAGGAAGTAATAACCCACTTGGGAATAGGGGTTAAAAATGCGTGTGAAATGAGGCACAGTACTGTAGTTGCTGATGGTATAACTAATCGGGCCATTTCCATAGAAACAAATCTTGTTGTTCTTACGCAAAATGGGAACAGCTTTCAAATCATCGGGTGCCGTTCCATTGAGCACCTCGGAGATTTTATTACCACCAGAGCCATACACCTTCACTTGAGATGGGTTAGAAAAGCCCATACTTTGCAACTCATCATAGGTAATCTCATACATACCACTCTCAGGGATGGTGATTTTAACCCACTTGCCTGTAGCAAGCTTAGATGTAGTCGCATAGATAGAAGTGTTGAACGCGCTGGCATAGCTAGCACTGAAAATGGCTAGGATTGCCACGCATGCAAGTTGAAATTTTGTCAGTTTGCGCATATTCTATTGATTTTAGTTGATTTCAACAAGTTTATATCTATTATAATTTTACTTTCACATCAAGTATCTGTTTCCCGCCGATGGTGGCCGTAATGCGGTCGCCAGGCTCGAGCACATGGCCCTTGCCAGTGTCGCCGGTGAACAAGATGTCACCCATTTTAATGCTGCAACGGGTGCTGACGCCAGCTAGCATCTCATCCAACTGATAATGCATATCGGCGAGGCTGTGCTGTGACATCACGGTGCCATTTACCATGATTACAACCGGTGTGTTGCGGGCATCGTCAACACTGGCAGCATCTACCCAGTCTCCCACAATTGCGGCGCCATCAAAAGCCCGGTCAAGCGCAATGAGGCGCGGGTTGTCGCCCTGCTCGGCCTGCACACTCACACCTGCGGTGAACGCATCCCAATACCGGTGGGCAAACTTAGGGGCGATATATTTTCCCAGCCTATTGGTACGCACCACAATTGACGGGGTGGCGACAAAGCGCTGGGCAAAGTCAGGGACAAAGAAAGACCTGCCAGAATACAGGATCGAGGAATCGGCCATGACATAGCATTGGGGGATTTGCTCCTCCATGCCGTAGTTTCCAGTAAAACCGATTACTTTCATTTTCTTTTCCCTAGAATACTTTTTTTTCAGTTAATCTTAACGCTCTTGGTCCTGCATCCTGTTGTAGATGATAGCCAAATGGGCATATATTGACGTGTTAGCAATGGCAACACCCTCGGGAGTCTTGATACGGTAGGGCGTGAAGTTCCACAACGCGGTCATGCCGCTCGAGACAGCCAGATCGGCCACCTCTTGGGCCTTTTCAACAGGCACAGTGAGAATAGCGATGGATACCCGATGTTCACGCTGCCAGTCGGCCAATTGGTTGATATTGTAAATAGGGACATCGCCCAAGCGCTGACCTATCACGTCACCACGCACATCAAATCCTGCCACTATATTCAGTCCATAGTGTTCCAAACCATGATCCTGAATAAGCGCGGTACCCAAGCTTCCCGTGCCAATCACGACGGCGTTATGCTGCTTATCAAACCCTAAAAAGTCCTCAAGCTCGGTCACGAGGCTTTTCACCTCATAGCCGATGCGTGTCTTACCGCGGATGTTAAGAAACGACAAGTCCTTGGCAATTTGAGACGACTGCACGTTCAGCTCCTTGGAAATCTGTGTTGATGACACATAGCTAACGTTTTGATTATCAAGCATACGCACATAAGAAAGATACCATGGCAAACGCCTAATGGTCGGCTCTGGAAGGATTGTTCGGTTCTCGTTGTTTTTGGTCATATTCATCGTGTTAGGATGCAATTAACCGACAAATTTACCTCAATTTTTCTAATGGAAAGCATTTTGAGCCCTATTTTCTTGAAAATCGGGCAGTTTTTTAACAAATGTTATGGCTTATCGCTTGATTACGTTATCAGGCCCAACATCATCATTGCAAGCATTTATCTATGGTCTTTTTTGACCTAGAGGAATGAGTTAATCATTGACAGGCCAATAAATCATAATCGCAATGGGGGTAAAAAGCGACCTGACGGGCCCCTGTGCCCGTCAGGTCGTTCTATTACTTTAATTCTCAGGAATGTTAATACTCGCTCGTGACAGCCAGTTTCTTGGCTTTGGTGGCTTCTTTCACACCATCGGTCGAGATAGTGGCACGATAAACATAGATTCCACGCGACACACGCCTTCCGCCTCTATCGGTCAAGTCCCAAGTCACCGGGTTGGATCGGTACATGTCACTGCGTCCTGATTGGGTAGTCTTCCATACCAATCGGCCCATGAGGTCATAAACCTCAATGGTCACGTTCACGATAGCGTCAGGACGGTTATGCTTAACATAGAAGGAGGTCTCAACACTAGCCGGATTGGAAGTAGCGTACACGTCGGCAATCTCGGGTGCAAGGCCAGGAACGACATTGAACGAGATGGTTTTCTCGCTCACGTTGTTATAGACATCCCAAACGCGTAGTCGCAGGGTGTGAGGGCCAGACGTGAGGTCGCTCAACTGGTAAGTGATGTTGCCCAAAGTTCCTTCTTCGGCAAACATAGGCGTATAGAAGCTCACAAGGTCGTTGAAAGTGTTGGTACCGTCAAGGGTTAAGCTCAAACTGTGACCAATACCTGCAGAGGAGAAATTGATTCCGCTCTCGTCACCCACCGTGGCCATCATCAATGGTGAATCGTTGACATCAGCGCCATCGACAAAATTATCGTCATTCAAGGTGAAAGTAATGATTTCCGGCCCAATGGTATCGGCCACCACTTCATCCTCATAGCCATAGATGACGAAATCGCTATTAGCGCCTTTAGCCTCAATCGAATCGCCAGAGTCATAAGCATAGAGATTGATCAGTGCCGAACTGAAATCGTCATACTCGTTATTGACCTCGCTGGGGATAATGACACGCACCTTAAAACGGCCATCGACCACCGAATCCACATTAATTGCCAAGCGGTTAGCACGATCCAAGAAGGTATGGGGCTGGCCGCCCTCTCCATTGCCATTGGTGGTCACCGACTGCTCAGCGTCGAATAATGTCGAGACAATGGTACCATTAAAATTAGTCGCCAATTCACCCTTCCAGTTCACAATCTTACCACTGAATTCCACTTGCTCTCGAGCCTTGAATACAGGTCTGGGATTACTACCGACAGGTTGTCCGTTAATGGTCTCAACCTTAGCCTCGTAAGGGGCATAAGCCAACCTCATGGCAGGGTCACCAAAGACAAAGAAACGGCGTTTGTTCTCGCTAGAGCGTACAACACTATTTTTAGCGATCCTGAATATGTCTCCAATGCGGCGCGGACGACCAGTTTCATCAGGCAAGAACGCAACCCTTCCGACAGCACCGGTCAGATAGCCATTCTCGTCAATTGCAGCCAATCGGGCTGGACAAATCACAGCAATAGCACCACCATTGGGATTCAAAAAGATATGAATGCCACTTGATTGTATCGAACTGTCAAAACGGCTATACTCGCACGTAGCGGCATACAGCACCGGCAGATGCTTGTAAAAGAGCTGGGTCTCAACATCGGAGCGCATCATCAAACCCTCAGCAGTCCAGTTTTGGGTACTGGCGTGACCAACGTAATTCCACCATAGGGTTCCCTCCTTGAGGGCTGAGAACATCTTGGCTCGAGCATCAGGATATGTATCAGATCCACCTTGACTGACCGCATTGAAGGCATCAATGTACACGCGATTAAACACGATGTCTTTACCGCCAAAAAGACGGGCGTTATTCACCAGAGAATCAGACTGGATCATGTGCTTGGCTTGATTTCCATCATCGGCCACTATGAGCGCCTGATTCTTCCAGGAACCATAGTCTGGCGTTGTCACATACTTGATCAGCTTGTTCACCACGTTTCGGGCCTCGGTCACGCTCTTGACCGGCATACGGCCCACCGCAATGTCCATTTTCTCGGTATAATTCTTAGTGCTGTTGTCACCAAGAATAGCGAAATAGTCATCGGTCGTTATTGTTGGGATAAAGGTAGAGTTCTCATTGTTGCTAGCCTCGGTTTGCCATGTCAATAGGCTAGGATAATTCAAGGCGTCACGGTTGGTGCCGATGAGTTTATTGTCATAACTACCGCAGCCCATCAACAGCAGATAGCCCAGTTTATGTCCTTCAGCATCGGCTCCACGGTCAAAAAACATCTTGCACACGCGGCGATAAGCCATCGCGTCTCGAGTGCCGCTGGAAAACTCGTTAAACACCTTCTCGTGATCCAGGACCAGCACCCTGAATTTGTCAACTTTCTCATGCAGGTCGGCAACCCGGTAAGCCTGCTCAAGATAAGCGCTAGGAGAGATAATGATCATGTCAGGAGTTTCCATGCCATGGATATCCTGATTGGACACCTCGCCCAAGTACTCGGGACGAAGAAAATTCCCTGTCTCATTAAAGGCGACAAACTCCTTGCGCCCGTCACTCTCGGGGCTGAAGTCGATTGTTCCTTCTCCGCCAGAGACCGTATTGAGCTGAACAGGATGATAAGGAACCGTAACATCCCAAACACGAGTGTTGCTTCCACAACCCGAAATGCGATACTTAACATTCCTCCTGGCTTTATGAAGGCCAAAGGCCAGGCTCCCATCACGCAATGCCAATTGTCGCTCATAATTCACCGTAATAAAGTCTAGGCGTGACAATAGCACATTAGCACGACTGTGAAAGTTGAGCTTGTAATCCAGTTCATTGGTGTTCCCGAGAGTAATCGACTTGGTAAATTTACCAATGTTGTAATGCTCATGGGTGACATCCTCTACCGGTACGATCGTATCTGATGGTGATATGGGGGTATCATTATAGGAATGGGTGATTCTACAGCCGGCTCCCGTCATCTTAGCGCAAAAGACCGTGTAGACATTAACCGTGCTACCGCCAATTAACCCGTCGAGGTTGAATTTAAAAGATTGCGGTTTGTCTGACGTGAAACTCTCTCCCAAGAAAACTCGACCCGTCTCACCAGGGTTGATGATATCCTGCTCATGATAAAGGCGTTCTGTATAGGTGGAAACCGCCTCACCAGTAGCGATATTACCTGCCACATCGATTTCAATATCATTGAAACGGCTATCGTTGGTAACAAAATAAGAGCCGTAGAGGGCATAAGGATGTTGAGTCTGAACGTAGGGGAAATCGCTGCTTTTTTCAGTCCATGTCAACGGACCTTGCCCATAAAACAGGATGCTGTTGGCGGTGCGCACCACTGGCATCTGTGGGAGGTCGTCAGCATATTTTGCCGACATCACCTCGCTCAACGGTGCACCACCATAGCCGAACACATGGATTTGGGACAGGTCACTGCCCAGTCCCCAACCGCGGATGTCATCGGCTGTGATTTGGTATATACCACTTTCGTTCACTGAAATCTTCACCCATTTGCCAGTGGCTAGTTTGCTGCTCTCGGCATAGAAACTCCTGTCGAAAGCGCTTGCAGTGAAGACGCTGCAAGCCAATAGGGCTATGCATAAGGCCAAGCGGGTGAGATATTTCATCGTTTTTTTCATCATTGCAGTTATAGTGTCAAGTGCGCCTTGCGGGTTATCCCATTGAAGGCACACAATTATTTTTTAACCATATAACGAAAAATTGGCCGTTTTATTGCCCCAACCCATCGGTTTGGGAAGCAAGGGTGATGTAGTGCCCCTCAACGAGGTAGCTCATCAAGCGGTAGCGGGCAGCGCCGCAACGGGCGGTGAAGGTAATTTCCCCATCATCAAGATCATCAAGAGTGAAAGGCTCCAGTGTAATGCCATTGGTCCAATCCAGCGCGCTGTTGCGCTCGGCTTTGATAATAGATTCTTTGGCGGTCCAGGCGATGATATGGGCAGCGAGGTCATCGGAGGCGATGAATTGCTGCTCACTGGCATTGAGGAACTTGTCGCGGACACGCAGCACTTGGTCGCGGTCGGTCTGCTCGGCATCCACGCCGATGATGTGCTCGGGGTCAACAGCCAGCACTACAAGCCGATGAGTGTGGGAGATACTGATATTCACATCGTTATCTTCGACAAATGGCGCCCCTTGCTCGGTATAGCCCAACGTCACGGGCCGCCCAAAAGCATGGCACAGCAACAAGCGCTCGGCCGCCTTCTCACGCTGCCGTTTGACAGGCAAGCTGATCAAGTCCTCAACAGGAATTCCCGCTTCACGACACAACGCCAGCAACTGCGGCGCATCCTCCTCGAGTCGCCACAGTGAAAAAAGAGTCGTTTCTTGCGATATGATTACCATTTATTCGTTGGGAAGTAAGGGAGGATCCTTATACCTTTATCCGACGCCATTCTTGGCGAGGTCGATACGAGTGAGAATGCGAGGATTGTCCTCGCTGGCAGCAATCCATGACCGGTAGCGGCGGCGATTGACAAAGCGTTCCACCAGATAGGCAAGAATGAAGAACACAGGCACTTGCAGCCACAACATCCAGTATTCATGGGAGACTTGTGAGAGCAATGCGCTGTCGGCCTGCATGCGCACAAAGCCGTTAGACATCCACACGCCGGGCACGCAGTCGCCCACGACACGCCACAGTCGTGACATCAGGTAGCGGGGCCACGAGGCACCGGTAAGGAATACGAAGACTACCGACGAAAAGACAAACAGCAGGAAGACGCTCTCACGCTCGTTGACAAAGGCCTGCAACGTCTGTCCCATGAGCGAGACGGCAATGATGAACGGCACAGCCAAGCAGATGACTTGGAAAAAGTCTCCATACTGCGGGAAGCCGAACATCAACGGCACATAGTAGAGCACATAAATCACGGGCAGGACATAGACAATCTGGTGGCACATCATCTTGCCGATAATTGTGGCTGCAGGACCGGCCTCAATCGCCATGGGATCACGGCCGCCATTGCGACGTCGCCGCTCGATGCTGCCGCCATGCAACATGGCAATGCCCAGAATCATGCTCTGCTGCAACACCAGCGGAAGGATGAACAACAGCACAGCGCTGGCGATACCCATCGCCGGATTACCCACGGCAACTTGGCGGCTCTCGATGATGCTCCCGCCCATACCCACCACCGGCTCGACCTTATAGGCGAGCTGCTCGTTGCCCATGGCCTGAGTGACACTGGTCAAGGCGGTAAACATGGCCTTGTAGCGCATCATCACACTCATGTCGCAATAGAGCGACACGTGGGCCTGCTGTCCGCGGCCGATGCTTTGCCCAAAGTCACGGGGCACATGCAGGATGCCATAGCATTCCTTGAGGTGCATGGCCTCTTGAGCCTCCTGCATGTTGGCAGCATAGCCCACGATAGCGACCTCCTGGGTAGCATCCATGCGACGAATTAAGTCACGGCTGAGTTGAGTGCGGTTGTCGTCAACGACGACGACCTTCTCATCACGCACAACCTCGGGATTATAGATAATTGAATATAAGACGGGATAAACGGCGTTGAGCAACAGGAAAAAGATGACCACACCCTCGTCGCGGAAAACGAGCAACAGCTCGCGCCCGCACACCCGCAGCACTTGTATGAACCAAAGGAACAGTCTGCTATGTTTCACTTTCTCGGTCATAATATAACGTCAAGGCACATACACGGGATTCAGGCACTCCTTCTTCAAGTGCCACGACAGGAGCATGGGCAGGATGGTGAACCCGATAAGTGCCGCATAGTAGAAACGCGAATAATACAAGTCGATGCCATTGAGCGCCTGGTCAACCATGATGAGGAAGTAGTACTTGATGGGCATGACAAAACCCAGAGCCGTTACCCACGAGTACATTGATTCCTGGGGCAGCGAAAAACCCGAGAACGAGAATGACACCATCCCCAGCAGGGTGCACAGCATGGTGCCGTAGCGGAAGTTGGGCACAAAGCAGTACATCAGCACCGCGAAACTCTGGTTAGCCACCACGAGCAGGAACATCGCGCTCAACATGTTCCAGGGGTTGCAGTTGAGCGGGAAATCATAACAGCGATACATGATCCACTGGATGAACCACCCCACGGCGGTGAAAAGCACCGTCTGAGGCACCAGTTTACCCACCAAGGCAAGGAACATGCTGTCGCCAGCTGTCTTGAGCCACTGGCGGCTCAAACCCGACTTCAGCTCCAAGCCTAACGAGAACGCCGTCACCAGCAGGATAAACAGCGAGAAGAAGCAGGGAACAAATGTCGAGTTAAGGTAGAAATTGTAATTGGTGAACGGGTTATTGAGCGCATGGACGTGAGTCTGATAGGGCTGCAGGGAGGAGGCAATGGCCTCGTTGGGCAAGCCCACTGTGCGCAGGGCCGTCTGCACGATGGCTCCATTGGCGAGCAATGACATGGTCTTGAAACCCTTATATTGCATCGATGCGGGAGCATAGTACGCATAGTTCACGTAGTAGCTCACCACGGGTTGCCGCCCACCCAGGGCGTGCTCTTCCACATCCTCGGGGATGAGGAAGAAACCCAGCACCTCACCGCGTTGCACGGCATCACGGGCCTCGGCAAAGTTAGCGTATCGATGGCGGATATTCACCTGCTGCAACCCATTAAGGGTGAGCGAGACTTGGCGTGAGAGGCTGCTGTTGTCCAAATCAACAATGCCGACTGGCACACGCTGCACCGAACCGCCCTTGACAAGGTCCATGAGGAACCAGCAACACAGGATGGGCATAATGACGATGAGCAGGAAATACATGGGTCGCCGCACAAGTTGCACACACCCGCGCTTGAAAGAACGTCCTATGTATTTCAAAATCATCAGTTGTCTATTTTTCAACCCTCTAGATTCTCTAGATAACCTTTAAACTACTTATCCAGGATGATCGACATGCCGGGACGCAAGTTAGGCACCTTGCTCACGGGACGCATCTTGACCTCAAAGGTCTTGCTGTCGTATTGACCTTGAGCCTTAGCGGCTTGCCACACAGCATAGCTGCCCATGTCATGGATGTAATAGACCATCATCTTGGTCTGCTTGTTGTTCAGGGCGGGAATGTGCACATTCACCTCCTTGCCCATGGGCAGGTCGTTAAGCAACTCCTCGCGCACGCTGAAGCTCACCCACATGTCGTCAAGTTTAGCGATCGACATGATAGGCGTGCCCATGCCGACGAGTTCACCTTCCTGGAGGTAAATCTCGCCCACCTCACCGTCACAGGGAGCGACGAGTACCTGATCCTCGAGCAGGCTCTCGACTTCCATCACGGTACCGCGAGCGGCGTTGGCCATGCTCTTTGAAGCATTTTTGTCCTCCTGCTGGGCGCCCTTCACAGCCATGTCATACTGAGCTTTGGCGGCTTTTACCTGGGCAGTGGCGGCATCATAGGCGGCCTTGGCCTCGTCGCGCTTCTGCTGGGTGGCTACACCCTGCTTGAAGAGGTTCTCGACGCGCTGATAGGTTTTCTCGGCAATGGTTTGCGCTGCGATAGCCTGTTGCCACATGTTATAGGCACCCTGCTTGATTTCCTCGCGGGTGCCGCGCTCTGCCTTCTGGTTTTGGAAAGCGGCAGCCTCTTGCATCTGCTTAGCCTGATAGTACTTGGCATCAACAGTGCTGGAATAGATGCTCACCAGCTTGTCGCCCTTGTGGACCGAATCACCCTCATGGACATAGAAGCGCACGATGCGCCCCGGCAACTTACCGCTTATGCGCACTGCGTCACAATCGGCCTGACCCTGGATGGTCGTGTCGTCAGGATGGATGAGCAGGATGCCCACGATGGCGATGCATGCCATTACCAGCGCAAAAAGAGCCAACGCTGCCAACAGCGCCTTGTCCTTCTTGCGGACCACTGTTCTCTGTTCGTCTTTTTCCATATTATTTAGTCTTTTGTTTTACTTTCCTTATTTACTATGGATAGAGTTGTCATCTCTTTAACCTTTAACTTAGTACCTCATCGTGCCCATGACCTTGTCGAGGAACTCATGGGTGAGTTGCACATCGATTTCAGCATCGATTTTCTCACTGTTGGCCTTGAGCCAAGCGGTCTGAGCGGTAAGCACGTCATCGATGGTACCCATACCCTCTTTGAAGGCTAAATCGGCAATGCGCAGGTTCTCATTGGCCTGGGCCAAATTGGCCTTAGTGGCCTCATAGGTCTTGAACGCCTCTTGATAGCGGAAAGCGGCTTGGCTGATCTGCAAGGCGATTTTCTCCTTGGCATCATCGAGTTCCAGACGCTTGACATTGGCCTCGACCTGAGCAGCCTTCACCTTGTTGCTCAGCCCACCCCAGTGCCACAAGGGCATCCTCAGGGTAGCGCCCACGCTGAAGGCGGCCCCAAAGCGGTTCTCAAAGCCGTCATAGCTATTGGGATTGGTGGCGTGCACAGCGGCGACAGCGGCCAGCTTGGGCATCATCTCGCTACGGGCGACTTTGACCTGCTGGTCATAGATTTTGGTGGCCAGCTCCAGTGAGCGCACGTCATGGCGCTTGCTATAAACCTCATCCAGGTTATAAGTGGACGGGGCCAAGCTGATATTCAGCTCATCGTGATCCTCATCGGCCAGCGTCATCATGGTGTTGACGGGCAGTCCGCACAGCTGGGCCAGCAGCATGCGCGACAGCGTCACGCCGTTCTCTACCTTGGTCAGGTCCACGTTGGCCTCGTTGAGCTTCACGTCAACCGCCAGCTGGTTAGCCAGGGTAGCGACACCCTCGTTGACCATCGCCTTGACGTCGTTGTCGAGTTTCTCCACCAGACCGACGTAGCTGCGCGCGAGTTTCTGCTTGGCGCACAACGAGATGACTTGCCAATAGGTGGCATCCACGTTATAGATGACATCCTCGACCTTACCGTCTAGCATTTCCTGAGCCAGCTGCTGAGCCAACTCGGTGATCTGGTTCATCGCGGTGATCTTGCCGCCCATGTAGATGGGTTGGGTCACCGTCAGGGCACCACCCATCAGGTTATGGATGTTATAGGTCATTCCGCTCTTGGGCAACAAGGCCACCGTGGTGGGCACATACTGTCCATTGACCTGGACGGGATAGCCCGTCGTGGGGTCAATCAGCAGGTTGTAATCATATTGGCCAGTTTGGGGGTTGAATGACTTGGTGGGCAGCAACTGGTCCTCCTTGATGAGCGACACCTTGCGGGAATTGTAGATATAACCCGCCGTCAAGTCAAACTGGGGCAGATAGGCCGCAGCAGCTTCCTTGCGCTGGTATCCAGCTTTCTCGATGCCCATCGAAGCCTGTTGAATTTCCTTGTTGTTGCGCAATGCCATGTGGCGGCACGAGTCGAGCGTCACCACCTGGGCCGATGAGGCCATCGCAATCGCGCAGAGTGCTATAAAGACGTATTTTCGCATTTTATCGATATCCCTTAGGTATGTTTTACGGCACAAAAATACAACTTTTTTCCCACCCCATAAAACATCTATTCCAAATTGTCACACTATTGATGAAAAATGGAACAATTATTGGAAATTTTGTCCATAAACTATATTTATTTATTTTTGCTGTTTGAAAACCATGGTGTCATGTGTTATATAGATGTCAACAAGTTGATAACAATTAATGAAGACTAGCGCATTTGAACAACAAGCATCACGGCTAAGGGCTGTAGCCTTGAAAGCATCCGCAGGGGCGGGTGCCGATGCCGACACCGCCCAGGACATCGCCCAGGAGACGATGATCAGGCTGTGGCAAATGCGCGACGACCCACGGCTATTCAATCCCGACGGCTATGCCGCGACGATTGCGCGCCACCTGACCCTGAACCACCTGCGCCGCCAGCAACCGCAGCCCATAGATGAGCGGCACAGCGCTATCCAAACCACGCCCTCGCCCCTCGACATCATGGTTCAACGCGAGGAAGAGCAGTGGCTCCAGCAGCGCATCAGGGATTTGCCGCCCACCCAACACGCCGTGCTTCACATGCGGCAGGTGGAGCACTACAGCAACAGCCAGATTGCCTCATTATTGGGCATCAAGGAAACGAGCGTGAGCACCCTGTTGGGTCGAGCGCGGCGGCAACTGCTAGAAGAAATACGTCAACAACGAGAAAGAGAAAAACGATGAAACGGTATACACAGCAACACATCCAGGACTTGCTCGACAAGTTCATGAACGGCCTCACCACACTGGAGGAAGAGGCCGCGCTGGGCGACTACTTCCGCACCCATGAGATGCCTGAGGAGTGGGAGGACTACCGCCAGATGTTCGGTTATTTCGACCGAGGCATGGAGGGCGAGCTGATTACGCCGCAAGCGCAGGAGCAGCCGTTCATGCGGCTGATGGGTCGCCGCTGGTGGGGCATTGCCGCAGCAGCTGCCATCGCCGCGCTCATCATCGGCGCCACCGTGGTTTATCACCCGACATCAACGACCCAACCTGTTGTTGCCGAGGTTGCTCAAAAGGAGACGCAAGAGCAAACCACGCCAATAGGTGAGACGCAAGAACAAGCAACGCCTATCGGGGAGACGCAAAATTTTGCATCTCTACAAACGACACCCGAACAACCTGTAGAGACGCAAAATCTTGCGTCTCAAACCGCGGCAGTTAAAACCAGCCACAAGCGCAAGAGCAATGTCCGACGCCTGCAAGCCGAGAATGCCAAACTCGCCCAGGAGAACGAGCGCCTGCAACGCGAGTTGGCCGACCTGCGTCGTCGCGCCTTCATCATCGACCTGGAAGCCAACGGCTACAAGACCGTGATGAACGAGGACGGCAGCATCGTGCTCATCGACCTTGAGCAAGAATTAGAAAATGAATTGAATAACCAACCCACTAGCAATATTCCCGCATTATGAAAACAACCAGCCATATCATCATTGCGACGCTTATCGCCCTGCTCGTGCCCGTTGTGGCAAGTGCCAACGTCTATGAGAACAGGGTCAAAGAGGCGCTCGAGAATATCACCCAAAAGGCCAAAATCAGCAATATTGGGCTCACCTACAGTACAAATACTGATCCCGAGACCGGCCAAAAGGACGGTGAACTGCGTGTCGTCATGTTTAAACTGGGCAACCGCGATTTTCACCTGATCGACCAGGCCGTATCAGTCTATCAACAAATCAACGCCGACTCTCGAGAAGGAGAAGTCCCCTATCTGTACACGCTATGGTTTAACTCAGACAATAAGGACAGAACCTACTCGGGCATCAACCTCTATTACAGTCACGATAACAGCATCCTCGTGGGCACCGAGGCCGACAACTGCTACACGGTGGGGTTTTACCTCTCGGAGAATACCGATTATCGCCACACCTACACCCTGGAGTGGAACGATTCCGAGGGCGATAGCCTCAAGGGGCGCATCATCACCACCTTCGGCCCTATCAAGGCCAAGGCCACGGGCAATGGCTCAAAACTCATACCGTTTAGTTTCAGTTTGGATTCTGACAGTTACGACAAGTTTGTTGAACAAATGCAGGCCAGCACTGAGGAAAAGTATCAAGCCGCAATAGAGAAGGCTTTGGCCGCTAAGGAAAAGGCTTTAGCCGCGAAAGAAAAGGCCTTGGCTGCGAAAGAGACGGCTCTTGATGAAGCTTCAGTTATTAAGGGAAAAGTCACCGATGATAATGGCGAACCACTAATTGGTGCTTTGGTATTGCCTGTTGGCAGAGAATATGGCACAGCCACTGATATAAATGGTGAGTTCTCGCTGAATCTTCCAGACTATGTGAAGCAAATCAAGGTTTCCTATGTGGGTTATAAGACCCAAGTTCTTTCTGTTGAGCCCAATATGGCTATCACGATGATACCTGGCAAGTCCGATGACAACGAGCTATCTGATCTTTTCCTGAGAGTTCCTTATAAAGATAAATCACTCACGCCTAGCAAGCCCGACGCCAAGGACTGGATGAAGAAACTGCTCTTCTATGTCGAAAAGATACAACAGCCAGGCGACCGCTACCTCTACTTGTCCAAGCTCTACGAATTGTGCAAGGACACCGAGGGTCTGGACCAGATGGACCTGAAAATCGCCATGCAGCAACTGGCATCGGTCTATAAGCAACTCAAGGATAAGAAAAAACTCAAGGAAAACGAACTCCTCTTCCTCGAGAGCATGGTCGATCTCCTCCATAGCAAAATCAAGAACTAACCGCCATTAATCATATCAACATTTAACCCTTTGTTTCATGTGAAAAATTACATGAAACAGCCATAACTACGCTCAAACATGAAATACTTTTTTGCGACTATTTTACTAGTTTTCAATATTTTATTCGCTCAAGCAGACATCATCAGCGGGCGCGTCATCGACACCGATACCCGGGAAACCCTGCCTGGCGCTACGGTTCAGTACATGCAGCAAATCGGTGAAACCAGTTATTCGGGCAGTACCGTGATAGCCGACTCGCTTGGCCGATTCTCGTTCTATACCAACGGGCGCGTAGAGTTAGAGGTGTCTATGCTGGGCTATTACAACAAGAAGAAAAATGTCATGGCGCTTTCCGATAGCCGCAAGGACACGCTCGAGATCGGTGCCATCGAGTTGAAGATGTCCTCACAGATGCTGCAGATGGTCGAGGTCACGGGCCATGCAAAGCGGTTCACGATGCATGGCGATACCATCGTGTTCAATCCGTCGGCCTTCAGGCTGCAAGAGGGTGCCCGTCTCGACGAACTCATCAGGCAACTTCCTGGCGTCGAGACGGATGCCAATGGCAAACTGTGGTGGAACGGCAAGCCCATCCGCCTGACGATGGACGGCGAGAGCCTCTTCGGCGGCGATGCTCTGGTCAGCCAACTGCCTGCCGAAGCCGTGCAGAACATCAAGGCCTACAACAAGGCGTCGGAGCTCAAGGAACGTACCGGAAAGGACGACGGCGAGGAGGACATGGTGCTGGACCTGACCATCAAGCCGGGATTCCTCGACCGCTGGTATGGAGACGTCACGGCAGCCTACAGGACTAACGACCACTACGAGGCCGAGGTCCAGATGAACCGTCTCTCCAAGAATGACCCGGTCATGGTTTTCGGTGACGCCAATAACGTTGCCAAACGGCACAGGCGATATAAAGGCCAATCTACGCTCAATTCAGGTTTCGGCCTGGGCCAGGAGCAAGGCATTTCGGGCGGATACCAGCATAACTGGACCCGTGAGCAGGGCGACAAGACGCTGAAAAGCTACTACAGCATCAGCGGCGGACTGGCGCATGACGACCAATGGAAAAACTCGGGCAGCGAAACCGAGAATTACTTCCCCGGTGAGGCTCAAAGCTATAACAAGATTACAGGCTTTGACCGCAGCCACTTGTTGAACCCGACAGTCCTGGGCATGATGCGATGGAGACCCGACACGATGAACACTTTCTTCCTATGGGCACAATTGGAATACAAAAACAACCGTTCCACCAACCGATGGGAGACGGTGCAGTCGGTCGACTCAGGCAACGGCTACATTCCTACCATCAATCAGCGAGTAAACTCACTGAACCGTGGGCACGAGACTACAATCAACACTGCCGGCAACTGGACGCACTTTATCAAGGACGGTTCCCTCACACTTTCTGGAATGCTGAACTATACTAACAGCAAGAGCAAGCAGTGGATAGACCGCAGCATTACCGATTATTCGGGCAACAATTCATCGGCTATCAGCCAATGTGCCATTGAGCCTTCATCAACGTTTATATCAAACGGTAGTATGTTTTACCAACAATGGCTGACCAAACAATGGATGCTCAATATGACCTATCGATTAGATTATATCAACAATCGGATTGACAGGGATTTCACCACCGACGGCGTGGCCGATGCCGCCAACTCGTTCAGCAACCGTTACCACAGCATGGGACACACCATCACTGCTGGCTCGACAATTAACATCGGTCAGGTACAGCTGCTGCCCAGTGCGGCCTTGAATTGGAGCCGTGAGCATCAGGACTACACCCGTGCGATGCTCGACACGACAGCCGTCAGGAACCGCTTCAAAGTCGAGCCGTCGTTCAAGTTCTCATGGAAGATGAACAGCGGCATGAACCTGGAGTTGAACTATAGTTACAAGACCACGCGTCCCGAACTGCTCCAGACCATCGGCTATCGTGACTTGAGTGACCCGCTGTTCATCACCGGAGGTAATCCTGATCTGAAGGACAGCCACACCAACGAATTTCAGTTTGCCTATAAGGCTGTGATACCCAGCAGGCAACTGTCCATCGGCTTCAACGCCAAATGCAGCACATCAGACCACAGCAACATCACGGCGCTCAGTTATGACCCGGCGACAAACGTCTATACAAGCCGTCCCGAGTCGGTGCCCGGTAGCCGCACGTGGGAAGTGAATCTCAACTATGACCACGGCCTGGACAACTACTTTCGCCTGCAGAACGACCTCAAAGTTACAGGAGGACGTTACTACGGTTACTTGACCATGCTGCCCTCTCACGAGGAGCGCATCCTAAACCGTCAGACGAGCGTTCACCCCAAGGACAAACTGACCGTGTCATTTGACCATAACTGGATCAAGGCCGCTGTCTTTGCCGAACTCAATGCCGACCGCTTGCGTTTCTCGCAGTCGCCAATCCAGAACACGACACTGTGGAACAACAACTACGGCATGGAGTTTGAGGCCAACCACCGCAACTTTGTGTTCACCACAGGACTTACCGAGTATATGCGGCGCGGCTATGCCTCCAACGGCATGAACCGGAACCGTCTGCTCTGGGATGCTTCCGTCACTTGGAAAATCCTGAAGAACAAGGGCAACGTCAGGCTCTTTGCCGAGGACATTCTTAACCAGGATGACTATCGCTGGAGTAGCCAGACTGCCTATCAGCAGACCAACGAGTGGCAGGACACGCTGCACCACTACATCGGCATCTCGTTCACCTACCACCTCGACGCCAAGAAGAAAGAATGACAAGACCGACATAGCCATCTTCTCTTCACTACAGTAAACCTGCTTTTTGCGGTTATAGTCGCGGTCTTATAACTCTTCTCGCGATTATAACCGCTTTCTTTGTCAATCACCGACATTAACCAATAATTAAGTAGCGCACCCTGTTTGGATGCGCTACGCTTTTTAAAAATCTCCAACGACTATTGCTTAATCATCGGTATAAGTTACTTAGCGGTGTAGTAGCACTTGACCTCGCCGACGGGGAGCTTGCCGACCAGCAGCAAGGGGATGCGGCTGTCGTCGGTAGCCATCCACACGGTGATATTGTCGCTGGACTGTTTACCGCCCTTTTGGGTGAAGCGGAAGGTGATGCAATGGGCTTGACGCTTGCTGCCGTCGCGCATCTTGATGCTCTCGACACCCTTATAGTTGATGGTCAGGTATTCCTTCTCCTTGCCCGAGAAGATGACCGTCGTGTAGTTCTTGTTGCGGGCTAACTCGTCATAGTTGAGGTTGCGCAGCATATAAAAGACGCTGAGCATGTCATAGGCCTGTGCCTTGGCGCTCAAGTCAATGGTGGTCGTGCCGCTCTTGCGGTAACGGGTGCAGTGGGCATTGGTGTGGCTGTAGTTATAAGAGAACTTGACCACGTCGCGAGCATAGTAATCTTTCTCATGGGTCAGTTTTTCATAAACCAAGGGCTTCAAGTCGGCGTTGAGTGTACACTTGAGCGTGTCGCGCACTGGATAGACCTTATCGGCCCATGAGCGGGTCTTGCCCGTGAGTTGGGCTTTATAGCCGTTGCCTGATTTACGTATATTCAAAGTGGCATCGGCGGCATGTTTCCAAATCATGCCCCAATGATACACGATCTCGTAATTGAGCGTCTCGTTGCTGTAGTCACGCCCAAATGCCTGCTGCGGCAGCACGATCGCCACCATGAGCAAAACAGTTGTCAATAGCCTTTTCATCACACACGTCAATTTATCTAAAGTGAATTTTTCACATTAGACACCAATCGGTCCAAGAAGTTTAATGCTGGTTGCCAATGTGCATGGCGCAAAATGCCCTAACGCATTTGTGCCACTTTACGTGAATCAATAGTGCCATCGGGCCTAGTAGTCACACGCACAGCGACAGGCACACTATCGGCAGAAGGGATGGGTTGCCCTAACAAATTAAAGTATTGGTCTCCATCAGGGCGATTGTCTATAGGGATGCCAATAAGGGAGCTAGAGGGTAACGTTACCATCGTGGTATCATTACCAATAATAATAGTTGTGTTCTCCATTGTAGAGCCCCTACATTTCCACAAGATTATCTCACCACCCGCAAAATCAGACTTGGCTTTAAATTCTATCATCAACACAGCCATGGTGTCGGGAGGAAAGCAGACCCTTGAAAGAGGATACATACCAATTGTTGTCCCGCTAGCAGTGCTGTTTTGGAAAAGGAACATGTCATATTCATCGGCATAGGGGGTCAAATTGCACTCTAATATTTTGAGTCCACTAGGCAATGTGATATTGAACTGGATGCCTCGCGTGGAATCCATATTAGCCAACATGACGGGTACAGTAATGGTTGAGTCGGGATAAATCTCAAAATCCTCGATATATATCCTGTTCCTTTGTGCTACAGCCGCGAGCGTAAACACCGCAGCCAATATTATCATCAAGAATCGTCTCATTTTCACCTGATTTTTTAACCTTACAGTGCAAAATTACAATAACTTTTCAGAACAACAAAATTCCACATACAATTCTATAGACAAGGGGCTATCAGAGATGGAGAGGATTATTGGGCAAACAACTCATCAATCAAGACGGTCAAATCGGTGATTGCCACAAAGCCATCACCATCGACATCAGCCACCATTTCAGTAAACGGGTCGGTTGTTCCATCTAATATGTAATCAATGAGAATTACAACATCATTTATCGTCACGTTGCCATCGCCGTCAAGATCTCCAGGAATCATATGCAACGATTTCAACCTTTGGTAAATGAGGTCAGCGCGTTGTCTTAACCAATTCACCGCCTGAGTTGCTTGAACACGATAGTCGGTGGGATCGGCATACGCCCTCTTGCTATTTATCAGTGATGGGGCCGCGTAATCATAATAATCCTGGCAGAACTCACACAACTCATCCAATCCATCACCAATGAAATCCCACCACAACTGAAACATGCGGTACGAAACCTGCTGGTCTTTACCCAGGCCACTGACGAACTGATACTGCAACCCCATGTATGGGAGGTTAAAGTAATCGTAATTGATCAGATTGTTGAAATAACTGTCGGACGCACCTTGGGCGTAGCCAAAAGCCCAGTCAAAATCCCAAGCAGGACCAAAAACAAGTTTGCTGGCATTATCTGGCACACTTTCCCAATAACAGAACAAGCTCTTAGGGTGGTAAATCTCCTTATTGCATGCCAGTTCATTAAACATCATGTAGCGGGCCAGTTTGTCAATATCCACATAATCGGCCAGATCTTCACCATTGTTAGCGGCACTCACAAAGGCATTAAAACGCGATTGGATCTCAGTCAACGTGAGGAAGGTCACGTCCTCGTCAAACTCGGGATGCTTGACATTGACCGGGATGTTGCACGGATCGGAACGGAATTTCTGGTTATCGGCCTCATCAAAATAATAATCCAGTTCCAGTAAGGCTGCAACCGTCTCATCGTCCAAATCCACGCTGTTGTTTGAAGCCCCCACTTTCTCGGAGAAATTGTAATTGCCCTTATATGTGCCATTGATATACAGATCAACAGGAATCACATGATTAGCTGCAACGACGCCTATCAGGCTAGCCGCCTTCATTCCGACAGCAGTTGTCAGCATCGATCCATACTGCTTATTAGCAAGCAGCACCCAATTTTTACCCTTGGTAAGGCCAAAAGGCTTCACCTTTTCACTAAACTTGAGACGGTAAGGGTTCTTGGCGGCAGGGTTGGGTGACCACGACGTATTACCCCTGCCACGGATTTTCACCGAATCGGTCATTGAAGGGAAAACCCCGGCTCCGTCAATGATGATCTCGGCATCAACATATTCCTCCTTGCTAACGATGTTCACTCCATCCACCGTATTGATATCAATGCGTGGAACCGACGAGCTATGGTCGGTCAGGAAATCGGCAGTAACAGTATACAGCCGGCCAAAAGGCATCATGACATATTCTCCCTCACTAGATAAACTGAGTATCATGTCACCCGGATAACCCACCGTGTATTGAACGCTCGAATCAAAGCGCAGGCGGCTCACTGCACTCGTTTGTTCCACTCCATTCACATAGGCGCGCGCGGCGTTGTCAGACAAGGTAAATGTAGCGGTCAATCTCTTGCCGATGCCAGCGACGCTAGCATTGACTTGATCATTTGTAATGAGCCCTATCGCATCGATAGGAACCTGATAATTGTACTTGTTGTCAAACAGATAGGACGTGAACGTGGGCAGCTCCTTTGAAAGCTCATTTTCAATCGAGACGATATCAGCACGGTTATATACATAGGTTCCACCATGGCGGTCGGTGACGGTAACAACATCATATCTTGTTGAGATGCTCAAGATGTAGGCAGTAGGGAAAACATGCACATGACCGTCGGTGAAAGTGAAGTATTTAGTTGCATGGATCGAAGGTGCCATCAGGAGAATTGCCACTAAAACAAGAACAATCACCCTCATGTCTGCACGTTGAATGGAGCACATATGACATCTATCATTCATATTCCTAGACAATGTGTAGTTATGTAACTAAGCGGGACAAAGTTACAACAATATTTTCAAAACGGCAAGAATCCCACTAAAATCTCAACTATTCTTCTTGTAGCTTTTAACCGCCCAAATGGCCATGACCGATGATATGCCCAGCAAGGCCAGAACCTGATGGGCAATGCTTCCCAGCCCGCCACCACGAACAAAGACCGTGCGGATTGCATCGACGAAATAATGCATCGGATTGACATAAGTTGTCGCATAAGCCCAGTCAGGCATAGAGCGAGTGGGCGTGAACAGGCCGCTCAACAGCAGCATCAACACGACAAAGAACCACATGACAAAGATGGCTTGCTGCATCGTGTCGCTATAGTTGCTGATAATCAGCCCGAACGAACTCCAAAACAGCGCCAGCACCATCGCTAACAGGAAAACAAGCCATAATGGACCTTGACACGTAATGCCATAAATGAGCCATGAGAGCAACAGGCAAACCACGATGACAAACAAGGCAATCATCCAGTAAGGGATGAGTTTGGCGAGGATAAAGGCCCACTTGGGCACTGGGGTGACATTTATCTGCTCGATGGTTCCCGCCTCCTTCTCACCCACGATGTTGAGTGTGGGCAGGAAACCGCACATGAGCATCAGCACAATCGCCAGCAGGGCAGGTATCATGAACACCTTGAAATTCATCCCCTTGTTATAAAGAAACAAGGTGGAAACCCTCGACTGGATAGATGATATATTAGCCATGGCATTGGCGGTGACAATCTGGGTAAGATAGGCACTTCCCATGGCTCCCTTGGTACCATTTACCGCATTGGCAGCAATAAGCACCTGGGGTTGTTTCCCTTGAGTCAAATCACGGCTGTAATGCTGGGGGATAACCACCACAATATCGGCACGACTCATCTCAATATCATTGAGCGCGTCCTGATAAGTGGGCATTTGGCCATTGAAGATGAAATAGTTGGAAGCCTCAATACTGTGCACCAGTTGTTGAGAGCGCGTCGAGCGGTCATTATCGACCACATCAACAATGACATTCTTGACCTCCATGTTCATTACCCAAGGCATGACACACATCATCATGATGGGAAAGATTATAATGAGACGCGGCAGGAACGCGTTGCGGCGTATCTGCAGGAACTCTTTCCTTATGAGAAATTTAAGCGTCTTCATAGCGGTCATTCCAGTCTCTTGTTAAACTTCTTGAGGGCAACAGCCAGCAGAAAGACGGTCATGCCCGTGAGGATAAGCACCTCGCGCATCACCTCGCCGATGCCCACGCCCATAATCATGAGTTTGCGCATCGCCTGGATGTAATAGCGGGGTGGCACAATCGCTGATATCCACTGCAGCACGGGCGGCATAGACTCAACAGGAAACAACATGCCGCTAAGCATCACGATGGGCACCAGCAACACCATTGCCGAAAGCAACAGTGCCATGAGCTGGCTCGTGGCGATATTGCTGATGAGCAGGCCTAACGAGAGTGCCAGGACAATGTAAATGGTGCTCACGAGATAAATCCACACGATAGAGCCTTGCAGCGGCACGCCCAGCACATAACGACCCATCAGGAGTATCGTTGTTAGGATGACAAAAGCCAACACCAGATAGGGCACCACCTTGGCGATGATAATCATGATGGGCTTGACGGGCGAGACGAGCAGCACCTCCATGGTGCCCTTTTCCTTCTCACGGACAATCGAGATGGAAGTCATCATCGCACATACCAGCATGAGTAACATACCCATAATGGCCGGCACAAAGTTGTAAGCCGACTTCATTTGCGGGTTGTAGAGCATTTTGGCATTGACTAGCGAAGCATCCATATTGGTGATAACCCCAGTGGCATAGTTGGTCCACTGCTGAGCCATATTGGGGTCGGCACCGTCAACGATGAATTGTACCCCCTCACGCTTTGAGGCGAAGTCAGCACTGAATACCACAGCCAAGTCGGCCTTTTGATTGCGGATGAGGCGTTCCGCCTCCTGTGGTGTGGCGACGGCGGCAGTAATCGTGAAATACTCCGATGCCGCCAGGCGGTCAACAGCCTGTCGTGTGAGATGATCCATCGAACTGGTGACCACGACGGTGCGCACATTGCGCACATCGGTAGTGATAGCGAAGCCGAATATGAGCATCAGCACGATGGGCATGCCGAACAGGATGAGCATCGTGCGCTTATCCCGAACGATGTGCCGCGCTTCCTTGATGACAAATGAGATGAACTGTTTCATGACGGTCAATCGCTGTTTCGGGTAGCCTGGCGTGCGAGATAGGTGAAGACATGATCCATGTCAGGCTGGTTATACTTCTGTTTCAATTCATCGGGCGTTCCCATCGCACTGATTTTCCCGTCAACCATGATTGAGATGCGGTCACAATACTCCGCCTCATCCATGTAATGGGTGGTGACAAACACCGTGATACCCCTGGCCGACGCATCATAAATGAGTTCCCAAAACTGACGGCGCGTAGCCGGGTCAACCCCACCCGTCGGCTCGTCGAGAAAGACAATCGCCGGATCATGGAAAATCGACACCGAGAAAGCGAGTTTCTGCTTCCAGCCCAGCGGTAACGAGCCCACCAAGTCATTCTTGTGGTCAATAAACTGCAAGCGCTCAAGCACCTCGTCGGTCTTGCGAGCGATTTCCTCGTCCTGCATTCCGTAAATGCCCGCAAACAGGCGGATGTTCTCGGCCACAGTCAGGTCCTCATAGAGCGAGAACTTTTGGCTCATGTAGCCAATGTGTTTTTTGACTTGCTCATACTCGGTGCTGATGTCATAGCCCGCAACGCGACCTGTGCCGCTAGTGGGCTGGTTCAAGCCCGTGAGCATGTGCATGGCTGTGGTCTTCCCCGCGCCATTGGCACCCAAGAAACCAAAAATCTCACCTTTTTTTACCGTGAAGCTGATGTCATCAACAGCGTGGAAGGAACCGAAGGCTTTCACCAGATGCTCCACCTCGATGACATTCTCGTCCTTAGCTTCGTCAGCCTTGTCGTGTTCCAAGCCTGGTGGATTAAAGATGTCGGCAAAACGGTCGAGAATGATTTCGGGAGTGTCGATGCCGCGCACTCGGCCCTGGTCCAAAAAGGCCACACGCTCACAACGGCGCACCTCGTCAAGATAAGGTGTCGAAGCCACGATGGTGATGCCCCGCTGTTTGAGCGTAGCCAGCATCTCCCAAAACTCCTTACGGGATACAGGATCCACACCTGTCGTCGGCTCATCCAAGAACAGAACGCTAGGCTGATGCACGAGAGCACAACAGAGGGCGAGTTTCTGTTTCATGCCGCCCGACAGTGCCCCAGCCTTTCGGTCCTTGAAACGCTCAATTTGGCTATAGATGGCACTGATGCTGTCATAACCTTCCTCGACGGTCGTGCCGAACAGCGTGGCAAAAAACTCCAAATTCTCCTTGACGGTCAAATCCTGATACAGTGAGAATTTGCCTGGCATGTACCCCACACGGCATCGGATATCGGTCATCTGCTTGACCGTGTCAAATCCGTCAACCGTCGCCTTGCCGTTATCAGGCACAAGCAAGGTGCACAAGATGCGGAACATCGATGTCTTGCCCGCTCCATCGGGTCCTATGAGGCCAAAGACCTCACCCTTGCCGACCGAGAACGACACATCGTCCAGCGCCTTGACCTTCCCGTAGGACTTGGACACATTATGCACCTCTATCGCGTTCATGCCATTATCTCTTCTAGTTCATCAAGGGCAACTAAAACTTCACTTCACCATACATGCCTATCTTGATAAAGCCGTCGTTTTTAACGGCAATTTTCACGGCATACACGAGGTCGGCACGCTCATCATCGGTCACGATGGTTTTGGGTGTGAACTCCGAGCGGCTGGAAATCCATGTAATTGTTCCGTCATAGGCTTTCTTTTGCTTGTCGCCAAAATCAGCGAAAACCTTGACAGCCTGACCCACCTTGATATCCTTGAGCTGAGCAGAGGTGACATAGGCACGGATGAACATATTCTGCGTATCGGCCATCTTGAATAGCGGTTTGCCCACATTCACAAACTCGCCGGCTTCGACATATTTTTCCAGCACACTACCAGTGATAGGAGCCTTGATGTCGGTATTAGCAATCTGGTCATCCAGTTGGGCCTTTTGTACCTCAATGCCCACCTGCTGGGCGTCGATACCCTCCATTTGAGCAGTAATGCCCTGGCTCTGCTCCTTCAGGCTGGCATTGTTGCTGCGAATCTGGTCCTGAGTGGCGGCCAACTGCTTCTCGAGCACCTTAATCTGGTAGTTGATGTCGTCAAGCTGCTTGCGTGGCACAGCACCATCATTGACCAACTCGGAGTAACGCTGGCGCTCACGCTGTGCGTTGGCAATCTGCTGGCGGATGCTTGCTACCTGCTTTTCCAGGTCAAGCTGTTTGCTGTTAGTGGCGCCACGCGTGGCGTTGAGTTGCTTTTTGTTGGCCTTAAGCTGGTCCTTGGTGCTTTCCAACTGCTGTCTCTGCAGCTTCAGCTGATAGGCATCAATGTTACCCACCACAACACCCTGGTCGATTTCCTGCCCCTCGGTGACATTAAACGCCAGCAACTCGCCGGTGGACTTGGCCGAGACGGTGACTTCGGTAGCCTCGAAGGTGCCTGTCGCATCAAACGCCTTTTCCTTCTTTCCGCATGCCGTCACCAGCAACAAGGCGACGCATGAGAATAATAACATATTGGGTTTCATTATCGTGTTATTTAGTTGTTGGTCGTATATTTCAGGTCATAAACACTCTTCAAGAGCTCAATCTCGTGAATGGAGCGTTGCACGCGTGCCGCATTCTCACTGTTGATCTCTTTGACGAGGTCATTCACGTCGATAATGCCGTGTGAGAGTTTGCTCTCGGCAGCATGACGCACTTTCTCACGCAGGGAGATAATTTCCTCATCGGCCGATATCAACTGGTGGTACCGTTCCATTTCCTCGCTATACTTCAACTGCTCCAGCCTATTGTTGTAGAGGAACACATCACGGCTATTCTCGGCCGCTTGACGCTGCAACTGGATCTTGGACTTATCGTTCTTGCGGGTATATAGCGAGCCGATGTTCCATGTGAGCCTCGCTCCCACCATGCCGTTAAGTGACCAATCGTGACCCATCATGTCCTCAAACATATTGTAACCGGGATAGCCGTAGTATCCCGAGGCAAACACGCTCAGGTGAGGCAACAACGACGAGTCGATCAGTTTCTCCTGGGCATCGGCGAGAAGCAACTGGGAATCGATGAGCCGCAGTTCGGGTCGGCGATTGACGTCAAAAGTGGCATCGGTTGGCGTCAAGACAGGTTTCATCACGTTGTTTACCTCAATGCCGCAAAAAGCGCCCAGCATTGTGGCGAGTGCGCGCCGTTGTGACTCCATAGCCGTGAGTTGCTGAGCCACCTTGAGCCGCTCGGCCTTCACATTATTATAGTCACTCTCGGCTGCGGTGCCCCGTTTATACATCGATGCCAGGTTACTCTCGCTGGCTGCAAGCAGCTCCTGCAAATCCTTGTTCAGCTTGATCTGGTCATCCATGAGCAATAGCCCAAAGTACATCTCGTTGACACGTTGGCGGACAGCATACAAGTCTACCTCAGTCTGGGCCGCCTGCACATTGCCCTGACGGCGCACGACCTCCTGTTGGCTTCGTGTGCGACCTCCGTCAAAGACAGTCTGGTTCACATCGATGCCAATGCGGTATTGGTCTCGTTTCAGTCCCTTGACATCGAGTCCCATCTGATTCAGCATCGTCTGCATCTGGTCGGGCCATGACATCACGTCACTCTGATAGGTTGCCTGGGCTGTAGCACTCACCTGAGGTAACCACGCCTTTCCAATGTTCGACACAGTCAGCTCGGTGGTCTGAGCGATGAGGTCATATTGACGGATGAGGGGGTAGTTGCGCTCGGCAGCCTGCTGACACTCGTCAAGCGTCTGAGCCTGAGCCATGAATGGCAGGAGCAAGAAAGCAAAAATTAATCTCTTCATTTCCACTCGTTATTTCTTTTTTGCAAAATTAGCTCATCGCTGCACGTAATGGGATATCCTTTTTTAGCGCATGATGTCCTTTTTGTACAATTTCTTAATCAAAAAATGATTTTATAGCCGATTTTCATTATCTTTGTATCCAAAATCCATAACAAAAGGACCATGTCACAACGAGAGCCCAAACGCCTGCCCTTCTCGAGCCTTGACGAGATGATTGACCAGAATTATACGATTCAGGGGGCCAAACCTTATATCTCAAACGATTTAGGCATCATCAGCAGCACTAATACCTATCAAGTGCTCAAGAAATTGCTTACGCCCTCTCTCCCCTATCGTGTAGACGATTTCAGGTTTATTGTGTTTGAAGAAGCAGATGTGGAAGTGACTGCCAATCTCAGGAAATACCACATTACCGACAACACATTGGGCTTTATGGGAAATGGTGGCATCATCCAGATGGACAAAGTGAACAAACAGATCAAGATGTCGGGAATCGTGCTCAAGGAGGATTACCTGCGTCTTGCCATGGGCGGAAGACTGCCAACAATATTCAACGGCACACAACGCAACAACTATGTCCAAATCGAGAACAGCGAGCGGGTGATGCTTGAGAACATGATAACCATGCTCCGTGCGCTAGTGGATGAGGATGGATACAGCAGGGAGACGTTATCGTCAATGATAGCCACCATTATCAATTTTGTCGCCAGCCTGTTTGAGCGCCATGGAGCCACTCAACCCGTGGTGCAGTCACGTCAGCAACGGGTATTTGAACAGTTCATCGATCTGGTCAATACCTACTGTTCCCGTTACCACACGCTCGACTTTTATGCCGACCGACTGTGTATCACCCAACGCTACCTGGGCACCCTCGTGCGTCAAGCCAGCGGAACGACCGCCAAGGAGTGGATTGACCGTGCTATCATCAACGAGGCCAAAGTCGCCCTCAAGCACAGCGATGTGACCGTTGCCCAACTGGCCGACAGGCTGAATTTCCCCAACCCCTCCTTCTTTTGCAAATACTTCAAGCGCATGACCGGCCTCACTCCCACAGAATACCAGAAAAAATAGGCAATAAACAAAAAATCGTTAAATTTCTTGACAAAGCACCAATGATGTTGTAATTTTGCAACATCAAAATTATTGTTTTACCATTTACTAGCATTTATACCATGAACGACATGAAGACAGAAATCAAGAAACGCACCCTGTGTGAGCACCGGGACAAGGAATTCCTAGCCCTTTACCACCCCACCCTTGACGCGATGCTCGAGCAGGGGATGAACGAGAGCCAAGCCCGCCGCGCTGCCGTGAAATTCACTATTGCTAACGGACATCCCCATTACCACGTTGACCATGAGCGCGCCTACCGATGCGTGTGCCACCTGCTGAGCGCCCATGACAAAAAAGCCAGTAATGCCCGCACTTATCGCGCCATCGACGACAGCGCTTTTGCCAAAAATCGGTTGAGGCGACAGATGTGGTATGAGATCACACGCCAGGTGAAAGAACTGCGAGACCAGGGCATGAGCACCAATCGCGCCATTGACCACGTGCTGGAACACTGCCGCGCGTCACGCTTCTTTATCACTCCCGCAACCGCGCTAACAAAAATCTGCGTCCGAGCGCGACGACGCGCCCTTCGCTAACCATCCACACCTAACACTAACAAATTAATAATTGATACCATGAACATCCACACCAACCGTCGAGCCAACTACCGCATCGACATTTCCATCGACCTGAACGAGATCCAGCAAGCCATCTACACCGAGGGGCAATGGCACCCCGCAGCCAACGCCACCGCTTGGGGCGTGAACAGCAGCAATGAGCCCATCATCGACCGCCGTGTGCGTGAGGGACTTGACGATCTCATGGCCCGCATGAGCGGCTACCTCATCGGGCAAAATATCAACTTCAACCTGGAGAGCGGCAATATCGTGCTCGCCATCGGGCTTGAAAAGCGACCGTTGCTATCAATCGCCGACCGCCTGAAAAGCGCCATCATCGCCGCGCTGGCCAATTACACGCTGATGTCGCTCTATGGCGACGAGGACAGCATCTATGGCACGGCATGGCGCTTGCACCGCGCCCGAGTGATGGTGCTGCTCGCTCGCCCCTAACGCGACAATAACATGACAGAAACGGCCAATAGGACCAAGAAATGGTTTTTTTTGGCCGTTTATTCATTAAAATTCATTATCTTTGCAGCAAATCTTTCACCTCTAAAAACATTTTGTACTATGAGACGATTTCAAACATTTCTCCTTTTTCTTTGTTTAGCTGTGTCCAACTGCGTGTGGGCAGGCCCAGTCACTGAGGGCCAGGCTAAGGCTGTCGCCGAAAACTTCCTGGCCAGCCGCGGCGCGTTGAAATCAACGCTGACAACTGCACTCAAGGCACCACGCATGAGCGCTACACCAACAGGCGGTCAGGTAGCTTACTATGTGTTTAACGGCGACCGCAGCAACAGCGGTTTCATCATCGTTGCCGGCGATGACCGTGCTCCCGCCGTACTGGGTTACAGTGATAACGGCACCTTTGATGCTAACGCCGTTCCTCTTGCCATGCAGGAATGGCTCGACGGTTATGCCGCCCAAATCGAGGATCTGGACAAGGGCGCACAGGTAGCCACTCAGCTCCAGGCCAGACCTGCCATCAGGCCCATGGTGCCGGCAACCTGGTCACAGAATAACCCTTTCAACATCCTGTTCCCCTTCCTGCCTAACGGCAAGCACGCCTATGTGGGTTGCGTCGCCACGGCATTTGCTCAAGTGATGTATTACTGGAAATGGCCTGCTCGACCCACTCGGTCGATACCCGCCTATACCAGTGTATACGCGATTAGCGGCACTGACACATTAAAAATCTACATGCCTGAGTTGCCAGTCATCGACTTTGACTGGAGCGCCATGCAGGACACCTACTTGACAACTGACACGACCTCTCAAGCCGGATTGGCAGCCTCCAGGTTAAGCCTGTACTGTGCCCAAGCTGTGCAGATGACTTTTAAGCCCTCAGCATCGGGTGCAACCACTTCCAGCGTTCCCCTTTGGGCCACCACCTACTTTGACTATGACGCCAGAGCCCACATGGAAGGCCGCGAGAGCTACACTACTCAAGGCTGGGCCGACCTGCTCTACGGCGAGTTGGCAGCTGGACGCCCTGTCATCTACAGTGGCAGCAAAAAGAGCAGTGGCCACGCCTTCATCTGCGACGGCTATGACGGCAACGGCATGTTCCACATCAACTGGGGCTGGAACGGCCAGAGCAACGGTTACTTCCTGCTCAACGTGCTCAATCCCGACCTGCAAGGCACGGGTAGCGCTAACGGTAGCTATGGCTACATCTACTCCCAAGGCGCCATCGTGGGCTTCCAGCCCAACCAGGGTGGCAGCCACTTATTTGAACTCACGGCAAAAAATGTCAAGCTCGATAGCTACATTGGCACACGCAACTACACGACCGACCCGTTCAAGGTCTATGTTTCAGGCGAGTTCCACAATTATTCTTCCGACACACTTGACATGCGCTTTGGCTGGGGCCTCTTCCAGAATGGTGAATTGATTGACAATCTCTATAGTGCCTACAACCACACCCTTAGACCTGGCTACCTCCACCGCCACACGAACCGTGAACTGACGTTTGGCGAGGGCATAACCAGTGGCACCTACCGCATCATGCCCATGTTCACTGAGTACAGCCAAAATAATTGGCGTCCTTGTGCCGGTGCCGAGCACAACTATATCGAGGTGACCATCGACGGCAACAACTGCTACTTCGAGGGTCATGGCACCGCCGCCACCACCAACTACACGGTTAACGACATCACTTATAGCGGTTTCATGCATCCTACCCGCCCGGTTGACATCAATGTGAACATGACCAACAACGGCCAATCGGACAACCTGCTGCTGTACATGTTTGTTAACGGCACATTCACTTCCACTGGCTATGTGGGCTTAGTTCCTGGCGAGACCGGCGACATCCCCTTCAGATTCGTGCCCAGTGCTACGGGAACCTATACACTCACGTTCTCATTCAACGACGACGGTAGCGACCCCATCGCCACCCGCACGATTACCATCAATGCGATGCCTGCCGCCAACCTCTCTGGAACCCTCCAGGTGCTGAATGCTACAGGCTATACCATTAACAGCAATAAATTCAGCGTAGTGCTCACCGTTACCAACAACGGCTCAACTGCCTACAATGAGGACATCTCCATCAAGATGTACAAGAACATCTATGGTAACATGGGCACGACAGTACAAGCAATTAATACACCCTTGTCATTGGCTGCCGGAGCAACCACTACCATCCAATTTGACTTGGACAACGTTGTTAACGGCTGGGAATACTTTGTCAATCTCTACTACTACAGCAGTGGCTCACAGGCAAATCTCACCAGCTCATATTACTACACCATCGTCTTCCCCGAGGAGCCTGCAGTAATCATTGGCGATGTGAACGGTGACGGTGATGTGACCATCAAGGACGTAACCACCCTGATTGACTTCCTGCTGGACAGCAACACTGACATCAATCTCGAGGGATCAGATATCAACGGTGATGGCAGCATCACCATCAAGGATGTAACCGAGCTTATCGATATGTTGCTCAATTCTTGATTGTTCAATCAAACTCACTTACGGGACTTGGGAACAAAGGTGTTCCCAGGTCCTTTTTTTTCGCTGTTAGCCTCTTGAATCAGAGCAAATCAAGCCTATTTCATGACTACTAGAGATAAAAAAGTGGCAATAGCTTGCGATATTGCAACAGAATGGCTATTTTTGCAACATCTTTAACTAATTATGGAAAAAAGATATCAAATTTTTAATCTATTGACATTATGAGAATTTCTAAACTATTTATGGCCCTTATGAGCCTTGCCATCTCGCTGATTGCCGTGGCAGAACCCATAACCGAGTCACAAGCCCGAAGTATAGCCGCGCAATTCCTTGCGGGGCAAAATGCCCGTCCCATGACACTGCGCCGCGCGGCAACCCACACAACTGCGGCGCCGGACAACCATGCCGCCTACTATATTTTCAATACAGGCGGACCTAGTGACGGATATGTGATTATTGCTGGTGATGATCAAGCCATTCCTGTGCTGGGCTACAGTGATGCCGGGAGTTTTGACAACGACAACGTGCCGCCCGCCATGCAGGAAATGCTTGACGGCTATGCCGCTCAAATCGCAGCGATGCAAGAGGGAGCAATGGCAGCACCCTCGATTTCCCGCGTTGCCATATCCCCGCTTGTGAATGCCCAGTGGAACCAACGTCAACCTTACAACATCTTGTTGCCCAAGATAAACGGCGAGCGCGTCCTGGCTGGATGCGTGGCTATCGCGATGGCCCAGGTGATGCATTACTGGCAATGGCCAGCCAGCATTGACGGTCCCATTCCTCCCTATACCTCAAAAACCAATGGAATCAATATGGGCGAGCTGCCTGCTACCAGTTTTAATTGGTCCATGATGCAGAACTCATATCTCACCAGTGACACGTTAAGCGGGAACAGTACAGCGGTCGCTAAACTTGTGTTATACTGCGCACAAGCACTTAAAATGGACTTCGGCACTAATGCATCGAGTGCCTATACACCCGACATCATGTATCTGCTTTCAGAGTATTTTGGCTACCATTCCGGAATACATACCATCAGCCGTGAGAGTTACACTGCACAGGGTTGGGAAGACGCCATTTATGCCGAGTTGGCCGAGAATCGCCCCGTTATCCTTTCGGGCAGAAAGAGAAGCGGTGGTCACGCCTTCGTGTGCGACGGCTGTGACCAATACGGCTTGTTCCACATCAACTGGGGCTGGAACGGGCAAAGTAACGGTTACTTCGCACTCAACGTGCTCAACCCCGACCTGCAAGGCACAGGTAGCGCGACGGGATCCGAGGGCTATATCCTTAACCAGCTCGCTGTCGTCGGCATCAAGCCCGGAAACGGTGGTACCCGTACACTCAACCTTACGGCTCGTGACCTGAAAATGTCAGACTACACGCAAAACCGAACGGCGACAAATGAAAGCTTCTCAGCAACCTTATCAGCTAGCCTACACAACTTCACCGGCCAACCCCTTCAAGGAAACTACGCATGGGGACGCTACAACAAAAGCAACAACACGCTGGTTGAGGTCATCGGTCAATACAACTGTAACCTCTCGCCCAATTATTACTATAGTCTAGTAGATAAGGTGGTCAGCTTTGGCTCTGGCATCACTTCGGGCACTTTTAAAATCATGCCCATTTACCGCAAGAACGCCTCAAGCGACTGGGAACCATGCCAGGGAGGCAACCATAACTATATTGAGGTGACCATCAGTGGTAACCATTGCAACTTTAAGGGCTATGGTTCGGCAGCAATTTCAGATTACTCAGTAAACCAAATTACCGTCAATGGCACTTTGCACCAGAGTCGACCAGTAGACATTATCCTGAACTTGACCAACACTGGTGACTCAGACCATGACGTGATTTACATGTTTGCCAACTCACCTCAGGCGGGCGTAGAATACCAATCTGTCGGTATTGCTGATATTGAACCCGGTCAGAGTGGAGACGTCGTCTTCCGTTTCATGCCCCAAGCAACAGGCTACTACGATGTCACCTTCTCGCTCAAAGAGGACGGCAGCGACCCATTGGGCTACAGGACGATAAGCATCACTGCCATGCCCGCTGCCGACTTATCGGGCAGTATCCAGGCACTTAACGTTACCGATAACGTCAACAACGTCATCACTGGTGACAAATTCTGCGTTGATTTAACCGTAACCAACAATAGCAGAACATCCACCTACAGGGAGGATATTTCAATGATACTGTATAAGCACGTCTACGACAACTCGGGTACCACAGTACAGGCCAAGAGCCAATATTTGGAATTGGGACCCCGCCAGACTACAACAGTTCATTTTGAGTTTGACAACGTGTCAGATGGATGGAGATACTTCACTATGGGCGCTTACTACAGTAATGGCACAAGGAAAGGATTCTGCTACTCGCCTTTTTACACAATTAATGTGCCCAACGTGCCGCCTCATGTCCCTGGTGACGTGAATGGTGACGGTGAGGTTTCCATTGCCGATATCAACAGCATCATCGATGTCATGTTGGGCAATGGCACAAACCCCGCTGCCGACGTGAATAATGACCACGAAATCACCATCTCGGACATCAATATGGTCATCGACTACATCATGAAACAATAACAGATATCAGATAATAGATGTTTTTAGAGACGCAAATATTGCGTCTCTAAAAGTTTAGGGATATTGGTTATCAGCACCTTATTATCACGCATCGTGATACTTTCCCCAGCCTATAATGGTAAAAAATGTCGTGCAGCCCGACAATTGGGTTGCACGACATTTTTACAAGATATTGTTTTCAATGAAGCGGGTTCATCTTACCACCTTGATGGAAGACGATGAACCGTCATCGAAGCTAATCACCACGATATTCACGCCCTGGAAGGGCTTGTCGCTTTGGACACCCATGATGTTGTAATAGCGGATGCTCTCAATAGTCTTGTCGGCGGGAACTTCCACAATGGCCGTGATAGGTGACGGGCTGCTGGGTAAGTCGAACGGATAAACCGTGTAAGCGTCAGGTGTGTTGTCTCCTGAATTGGGCTTGCCGCTGTTAAAGCTCAGGCCGTTGTTATTAACATCCACATTCACCGCGCCATGGAACGAGTACAAAGTGCCAGTTTCAAGGCCTTGAGGCGTAGCGAAGATGTCAGGCTGGGTCCTATTATATAACCAATTCACCTTGAAGATACCGTCCAGGTCATAACCATTTACCCTAGACCCCTCGGGCACAAATGAACTGAAGTAGTTGCCATCGATCCAAACACCCATAATATGGGCCACCTCCTGGGTCTTAGGATTCATGAAATAGAACCGCTTGCTCGTGTCCACTCCAGGCACAATGTTAGTGCCCGGGCCTACGCCCTCGTCCACAAGGTTCTTTTCCAGGAAGTTGAAGGACATATACTGGTTGTAGTAATAGTCAATATAGGTGTTTTCCTCGTTGTAATCGCCATTATATCCGGGATAACCCACAACGTTGGCAGTAGCCACGGGGTTGTTATTGAGCAAGATACGGTGGTTCACCTTGTCCTCATAGGTTCCCTTGACGGTCAACGCGTTGATGGTCTTATTCACGTAATCCTCAGGGTTATCACTCACCGCACTAAAGTCGAGAATGACCCAGTTACTCTGGTCCCAGGGCCGCGTCTGCAGGCCGACGTCGGTAAGGTAGTCAATCTGTCCTGCGGGCACATCCTCCTTGCGGAAGTTTGAACGGTTATCATCCTTAGCCCAAAGGTATTTCACATTGTCCTTGACGACAGCCCAAGTGCCCACGAGATCGTCACACACCACAACATCGGTCTTGTTCTCCTCGTCGCGCTCGATGTAGCTCAACGGCGTGTAGGCATAGTAAGCCGAGTCTTTAGCTATGATGTAGCCTATGTAAGCCTCACTGGTCACCTTAGTTGTGCCCTCCTTGGTGATGTTAGTCGTATTACCCACACTCCACTGGGCAGCATCATCCTGCTTGATAAGGAACTGCTGGTTCACCTCGTTGATGCCATAAGGCGTGGCGATACGATGCACCTCGTATTGCAAGTTGCTGCTCGCCTCGACCAGCTGGTTATAGGTGACATAGACGGGATTATTCAAGGTTGACCCACCCTCGAGATCGGGCGTGAGGGTCAAGTCCACTGGTATCTTGGCAATGCTCATCCTACTCATATCGCGGGTGACGGTGATGCGGTAAACGCCAGCGGGAATCTTGAAGGCATTGTCGGGACGATCGCCATACAGCACCACATTAGATGAACCATCAGCCACTGAATACTGGTTATATTCAGCAGCCAAGCGTCCCCACACCTGGCCCCAGTCATTTGAGCCTTCTCCCGTCTGCCATGTTGTACCTGCATCGATGTGCTGGGCCAGGCTGAAGTAGCCATACTCATCATCACTCATGCCATTGACGTCACGGATGCCCTTGAAATAAACATCAAGATAATACTCCTGGCTAGTGGGGTTAAATTTGAACCTCGGTCCCGCGGGAACCCAGCTAGCGCGCCCCATAGCTGTTCCCAAGAGGAACAAATCGGGCTCACTCTCATAGAACTTAGCCACGATGTGGACATTGCCAGCAGGCATCACAAAACTGTAGCTGTTACCGTCATCGGCAGTGCTCAACAGGGTCAACGGCACAGCCTCGCCAGTCGTGGTGTTGACGGCAGTCACCTCGTTAATGCGCCAACCCCAGTTGGTGTTCACCGTGAATTTGACCGTCTCATTCTCTTGTGAAGTGCCCTCGACAACGCCATTTGTAAACGTAACACGGCCACCAGCCGTCGGTTGGCACTCGGCGGTTACATTGTAGGACTGAGCTAGCTTATAGAGCCACACGCGGGTATCACTGTTCTCGGTACTCATCACCTTAAACGAGTGGTCACTGTCATCATACCTGATGGTGTGTGACGAGTTGCTGTAAGTATCTCCCTTGAACCAGCACAGGTAATTGTAGTTAGTGCCAAAGTACATGATACCGCGAGAATAATCATTGACACTTGTTGTGATGAGCAGGTTGCCCTGATCGTTGCCTGTGCCGACGCGTATGTAGCCGTTGTTCAAGGTACTGAGTCTCGCTACCCTGCGGGTATTGCCATTGTAGGTCGAGTCTTTGGCGCCTATCATCTTGACCATACATGCGTTTCCATCAACTTTCACCTTGGTCTTGCCGGCATTCATCCACTCGACGATGTTTGCCGAGGGGAAAGTGGCGTCATCGGTCTTCTTGAAGCTCATGACCTTGTCGTGATACTGGCTCACGATGATATAGGTTTCCCCGTCGACAATCTGGGAGCGCTGGGTCACCAGCTCAAAGATATCACCATCCAGCTTGTCATAGGTGATATCCACCGACCCAAAGCGCACAGGCTTACCGTCGGCAGTGGTGAACATGAACGCCATCGTCGAGCCTTCCCATACACCGTCATATCCGTTGTTGGTGACATAATAATTGCCCAACTGGCCTGGATAGGTAAAGTTGCTCACAAGCGAGATAGTCGTCGGACCCCAATAGAAGCAGTCCAGGTTGTCTTCGGTGGTGTTGTCCACGCAGTGGAACACCACCTTCTTGATGATGTAGTTAGCCGAGCGCACCTCAAACGTCTTGGCTCGGCGCTCAACAAGGTAGTTCTCATTGTCAAGACCATCGGTAAAAGTCATCATGATACCATCCTTGACGCAATAGTAAACACCTGTACCATCTTGATACAGTCCCTCACCGCGATGGATGGTCACCGTATACTCACTGGCCCAACTTGGCAAAGCGAAGGCCAGCGCCATCATAAATAAAAGTAATTTCTTAATCATATCTCATAATAATTTATAGTGATTCTATTCATCACCTTAAAGCATCAGCTTAGGTGAATCTATTGTCCAAATCATACCTTTTTGCACTCTATTAAATCAATAGTCTTGAAATCTGGTTATAGTTGACATGAAATTCCAAAGACGCATTTTTTAATGCGCAAATATAATCATTTATCGCAAAACCCAACAAAATGTTGGCAATTTTTAATAATTTGGCACAAGAATCGGTTTTATGTTGTATTTTTGCAACAATTAACGGATAATCGACTATGAATAGACGAGAAATGATAAAAATGACGGGGACCGCTGCAGTGGGAGCCACTGTGCTGGGAATACCCCTGAGTGCTGATGCCCAAGAACAAAACAAAAATGGTCTAACCGGAGGTAATCGCCGCCTCAAGGTACTGGCTATAGGTGCCCATCCCGATGATCCCGAGACTTGTTGTGGCGGCACGATGTGCCTGTTCACCGAGGCGGGCCATGAGGTGGTGTGTGTTTATCTCACACGTGGCGAGGCGGGCATTGCCGGCATGGGCCACAGCGAGGCGGCTGCCATTCGCATGGTGGAGAGTGAGAACGCCTGCAAGGTGACTGGGGCACGCCACATCTTCATGAACCAGGTTGACGGCAACACCGAGGTGAACTTGGAGCGCTACAAAGAGATGCGTGAGCTCATCGACCGCGAGAACCCCGACATCGTGATGACCCACTGGCCACTTGACGGCCACCGCGATCACGCCATCTGTGGTATCCTCGTGATGGATTCATGGCGACGTTTGGACCGTCGGTTCAAGTTGTTCTACTTTGAGGCGATGTCGGGTACCCAGAGCCAACTGTTCCACCCTACCCATTGGGTAAACATTGAGCGCGTGCTGGAACGCAAGCACGAGGCTTGCAACTGCCACGTCAGCCAGCACATGGAAGACATCTATGAATGGCACGGCGCGATGGAGAAGTTCCGTGGTCTCGAGTGCCGATGTAACGCCGCCGAGGCCTTTGTCCAGCACATCGACAACCTCCCGACCCTGCTGTAACATCATCAAACAACAACGACAACTTTAAAACAACAAGTACAACTCTTCATTATTAACAAACCGTGGCGCGGGGATGGATCCTCGTGCCACGATTCTTATATTGCTTGATGATTCCTACTAGAAGGTGAAGCTGGCACCGACCATGCAGCCGATGCGCTGTGCACCCTGTCCGTAGAGGATATCGTAGCGGCGGTTCAACAGGTTGTGAGCCTGGAGCCACAGGGCGACATTATTGTTGAGGCGGTAGTTGGCGCCAGCGTGCAGATTGATAACGTCATCCATGTCGACAAATTCGTATATTATCTTATTCGTGTAGTCGGGGCTAGAAAGGTAGTAGTTGAACAACGCCATGCGGCCGCCGCGGTACTCGAGGCCGACGTCAAACGTGAGCGGACGCCACGGATGCACCTTGATGTCAAGATTACCCACGGTTGAAGCCCGGTCCACGTCAAACTTGTAATTGTTATAGTGCTTGTCGGTCGCGTAAAACTCGTCGTCGTGGGGGGCAAACTTGATGCTGGCATTAGCTTCGATGAGCGAACGGTACTTGTAGTTGAGTTCGGCACCGACCCAATAGCCACGGCCATCAATAACGGTGTAGGTACTCATCATTCCGGTGGCCAAAGGAAGGCTTGGATAGTCAGTTGGATTGAGATCGTAGTAGCAGATACCCGGCTGCTTCTTGACAATGGCATAGCCTACTGAGAGTTTACCGCTCAAACCCTGGAAAGGCCCGATCTTGAAGCCAGCCTCGGCATCAAGGGGCGTATAGATGCTGCCGTACATCAAGAACGGATAGTCATAACGGTGATTGGCGTAGTGGGTGGGCACACGATAGCCTAATAATTTACCGCCTAACGCGTTGGCATAGAATGTGAAGCCATCGACCAGCGCCAAGTTGAAACGCACGTTGGGCGAGAGGCGGAAGACAGCCCCATCGCTGAAGCTCAAATGAGCATTCACACCCAATTGCAGCTTGTACATGTCACCATGAATGGTGTAAGTGGGCGAAAGGGTGATCATACCCACCTCGTCAAACAGGTCTAATTCGCTATTGGCAATCGCCTTGGCACCACGGCGCAGGTACTCGCCCTTGATGGCCAATCCAGCTGTAGTCAACTCGTTAATGTTATAGCTGCCGCCCAAGTTCAAGATGCCCCAATTATCGTGGGCACCATGCTTATAGTCTTTGTTGAACGGTTTGTCATAAGCCGCATGGCCATATTGCAAACCCACGTTGTACAACAAAGGTTTATCCAGTAAATTGAAGCGGCTCTTCCAACCCGCATTGATATTGAAGTCAACAAAGGTCTGTTTCTCCTTGTTCCAATCATAAGCTGAGTTAAGGCTCGGCCCTCCTATAAAATCCACCGAGTTCCAGCCGCCATAAAAATTGTAGTTGTCGATGTGAGCCTTAGCCCCCAGAGTAAGGGTACCGGTACCAATGGCCCTGCTGTAGTCCACAGCGAGGACGTTGTCGTTATACTTCTGCTTGTTGCGGTTCTCGTCAACGTCAACCACCTTGCTGGAGTTCTTGCCGTTCCACGTGCTGTTATGGTTGAACCACAAGCCCAGTTTTTCCCTCTCCTCATCGATGATGCGGTAACCGAAATCCACACGGAAGTTAGCCTGAGTGCCGGCGCCAATGTCAAGGTAACCGCGCTGGTCGCTGAAGTTGTGCGCCGTGCGGTAGCCATAGGGCAATAGTGTGGGAATTGTGGTCGGCACCTCGATGGGGGTTGTCAAGTCACTGTATCCCAGAGCTGATTTCTGGCCCTTCGCAGTGGGTTGCTTGACCTTGGGCAGCTCATTTTTCTTGACTGCCTTTTTCTCGAGCGGGGCGATATCCTTCTCGAGGGTGATTTCCTTGTTCAGTTTGGTGTTGTCCTGAGCATATGCGCCACATAGGGCAAATGCGGCCAACAATATGGAAACATATATCTTCTTCATAATATATAAGGTGTGATGCTATTTATACTCAATTTTTCTTGCTCTTGGTGCTCTTTTTCTTCCCGTTGTCGGTACTGGAATTGGTTGCCGCACCACTGTTGCCGCCTTTCCACTTGTTCAAGCGGGTATCAATATCATTGAAGATGTCCTTATCCTTGCCGGGATAACTGCTCTTGAGATCCTGCAACGTAGTACGCGCATCGGCCACTTTATTCTGCTTGTAATACACATCGGCCAATGTGATGAAACTCTTGGCGAGCCAATAAGCATGGGGCGTGCGAGCCTCGATAAGCGCATTAATCGTCTCTTCGGCTCCCTGCAAGTTGGACATCTCATACTGCATGCGCGACAACTCATATGAAGCCTGTGCGCCATATTCATTGTTCACATCACGGGCAAGCGTCCTGAAAGCGGTCTCAGCTTCCTTGGTATTGCCCAATTGGGCAAGTGAAAGGGCACGGTCTAGGGTCACTTCCTTCTCCTCGTTGGCAGTCAAACCACCACGGTCAAGCAACATGCCAGTGATGTCCTGAACCTGTCGCCAGTCACCCATCTGCTTGGCGACACGCAGGGCGCCCAGCTGGGCCAGCGTGCGGTTATCATCGCTGGTGGCACGCTCGGCAAGATCCTTATAGCTCTGGAGGGCTTCGGCATATTTACCCTGGCGCGAGAAGATATCGCTGCGCATGGCGAGGGCGTCCTGGGCATAGGAGGCATCGCCACCCGCCTCAAGCGCTTCGTCAATAGCGGTCATAGCCTCGGTATAGTTGCCCTTGCCATAGTGGTAGCGGGCAATATAGTATTTGGCTTTAGCGACATAGGCGCCAGCAGGATAATCCTTGAGATACTGCTGCATCTTGTCGATGCTCGGCTTAGCGTCGATAGCGGCCTTCTCGGCGGCTTCAAACGTGAGACGCTCGACCTCGTTCACATCAATCTTGGGTGCATTGGGAACGCTGTTGAGGAACTTGCCAAACTCAGCGAGCTGGCCACGGTCGGCATAGATGAGTTTCATGTCCTCGGCTGCGGCCTGTGCCTCGTCGCTGGTGGGATATTGCTTGATGACCTTCTTATAGGCCTCGATTGCAGCATCTTCCTTGTCCATGCTCTTGTTGACAAGTGCCGTCTGCAGGAGGCCCTTGCGAGCCTCGACACTCTTGGGATAGGCCTTGAGCAGTCCAGCATAGGTGTCAAGGGCATCGTTGTTCTTACCCAATAACGCTTGGGCATTACCCTTTTCCAACATCGCCTGGGGCGCCAGGTCGCTCTTGGGATAGGTCTTGATGAGCTGATCCATCTGCTTAATCTCGTCGGCATACTGGTGGCTCAAGCCCATCATGATACCCTTTTGATACATCGAGTAATCGCCGCTGCTGTTCTTGTCGAGCCGCGATGCCTGGTCATAGGAAGACTGGGCACCCGAGAAATCACGGGCATAGTACTGGGCATCGCCGATGCGGTTATGGGCATCGGCCACCAGGTCGTTGCTCAGCTGCTTGCTGGCAATAGCGTTCTGGAAAGCTGTTTTGGCCTCAGCATAGCGCTTTTCATTAAACAGGCTATAACCCAGGTTATATTGTGCCAAACCATAATTGTCATCGCCCTTGCTGGCGGTTTTTACATATTCCTGCTGGTTCTTGGCAGCCTCCTTGTAGTTGCCGGCGCGGTATTGTGCCTCGGCCAACCACAGGCGGCTCTCGTTTAATACCGCACTGTCATAATTGCCTACGGCAATCGCTTTCTTCAGGTAATCGGCAGCCTCGGTATTGCGGTTATTGGCCAATGCCTGCACGCCCAGGTTGTAGAGCACATTCTGCTTTGCCTTAAGCACTTTGGCGCTAGGCTGCTTGATGCGGTTAATGCTCGTCAAGGCTCGCTCGTAATCGGTCGTGCTCATGAAAGCGTCTACCAGATAGCTCTCGACATTATCTTTATAGCGCGAGTTGGGATACTCGTTGAGGAAATCCTCAAACAGGTCTACGCTCTTGTCAAACGGTGTGCGTGCTCCCTTGCTCACTCCCACAGCATAATTATAGTATGCCGTCTCTTTCACATTACGGTCACACTCCATGGTAGCCGCACGCTGGAAAGCCACATTGGCACCATTCAAGTCGTTTAGCTGTCGCTTGGCCTGACCCATGTACAGATAAGCGCTCTGGCTGAGCGCGTCGCTGCCATCGGTCACGTGCTGCATGTCGTTGACTACAGCCTCATAATTGCCGTTGCGGTAGTCCAATACACCCATCGTGTAGGCCGCCGTGCGATAGGGCTCGCCCTCGGGATTGTCAAGATAGCGGCGCAGGTAGGTGCGTGCCTCGTTATCATTGCCCAAGTGGAAATAACTCTCACCCACCAGGCGGTTCAATTCGGCATCAAAGTAATCATTCTGCTGCTCGGCAAGCAAGGCTTTACCCTGCTCGATCACTTGACGGTATTGCTTCTTGTTGTAGTCAATCTGAGTCATGTAGTACTGGGACTGGTAACCCAGTTCACTACCTTCTGGGATATGACTGAATTTCTCGCGTGCAGTGTTATAGTCGCCACGCGCATAATCCAGATATGCCTTGTAGAAATCGGTGGCACCGCCATAACGCGGGCTTTTCTCCAGCTCATAATATTGTCTCTCGGCCTCGTCATAATTTCCCAGCCTCAAGTTACAGTAGGCACGACGGTACTCCAGGTCCTCATCGCTGTTCAAATCCAGTGCACGGTTACGCACCATCGAATAACTCAACAGCGCACTCTCCCACTGTCCGCGATAGAAATAGTAGTTACCCACTCTCATCTGAGCATCCATGGCAAGAGCCGATGATGGATAGCGGTCAATGAACTGCAGCAATAGTGCCAAACTCGACTCATCACCCTGCTCAAAACGGCTCATGGCGATATAGTAATCGGCCTGTTCCCTAAGCGACGCATCGGCCGGCAGCTGTTTCATGTGCTCCAGCTGGTCAATAGCGCCCACATAGTTATGCGATTCATACATCTGCCTGCCGCGCTCGAGATAACCCGCGGCTTCACTGTTCATTACGCCAGGCTGACCCACAGCCACAAGCGGTGCGGCCACAAGTGCTGACATCAAGACTTTTCTCATCTTTTTCATATGACTATCGTGTTCTATATATTATTCCATACATTTCACGCCTTGTCATACTGACAACGCGCCATTCACATTAATAATAACTGCAAATGTAACCATAAATTGCCAAACGGCGGCAACACAACTTCTAAAATATTCCTAAAAATCGCCTATAAATGTAGATTTTACGCATCAACTATCCCCACACACCATAACCTTCAGCCAAACTGGCCTCAAATACAGGCCAAAACAAGACAACAATAGCCCAAATCGCCAAATTGGCAAAAATCACCTAAAATGGCAAAAAAAGCAGAAAAAATAATTTGTTCTTTGTCAGTATATAAAAAATAACTACTTTTGCGTGTTTATTTGGCGAAAAGCCCTAAAATTGAACGAAATAAATTAATATAAACAATTGTAAATGGCTACATTAGAGAAAATCAGGCAACACAAAAAATGGCTTGCCATCGTGATTGGTGGCGCATTGTTTGCATTCATTGCTCAAACAGGTTTTGATGTCATTGGACGTCTGGGTGGCAACACCCTCGCTGCAAAAGTTGGCAATGAAAAGATCACTATTCAAGATTATCAAAAGTATTTAGAGCAAGTGTCTGCTGAGGACCAACAGAACAACCAGCAGCAAACCGATCCAGCTATCCGCCAACAGCAGGTTCTGGACGAGATGATTAATGACAAGTTGCTCAATCAGGAGTATGATAAATTGGGTATCGACGTGAGCAGCGACGAGATTACCAACCTCATGATTGGTAAGAATCCCGCTCCCGCTGTTGTGCAGTTTGCACAGCAAGCTGGTGCCAAGTCTCCCGCCGAGCTGTATGACTTCATCATTAACCCTGGAAAGCAGGGCGTAGATAAGTCGCAGGTAGCTGAGCTTAAATACCAGTGGGACAAGCTCCAGAACGACATCCTCAAGCAGTACAAGTTCGCTAAGTTGCAGAACCTGATTGCCGGTTGTATGCAGGCTAATGACCTGGATCGCGCCCAGATGGAGATTGATGACGCTATCACCAACGTTGTCACTTTCGTCAAGAAGGACTACGCTTCGCTAGCCGATGACAAGTATCCCGTAAGTGACGAGGAACTTAAGGCTAAGTGGGAGGAGCTCAAGCCCATGTTCAAGGTGGACGAGGAAGTGCGCACCATCCACTACATCGCTGTAAACATCGATCCCAACGCTGAAGATATCGCAGCAGCCAACAGGATTGCCGATGCCGCTTACATCGCTCTGCAGAAGGGTCGTGGCATTGACTCTGTACGCCTGTTGGGTACCGTTCAGATCGACACTGCCAAGCTGACCAAGAACGAACTACCCATTAAGGTACGCGACTTCTTCGCCAGCGCTGAGGTGGGCACCACCCGTCGCGACAGTGTTGTGAACAACCATCACGTGATGTACAAACTCATCAACAAGGCCGCAAGCCTTGACTCGGTTGACATGGGTTATGTTGTTATTGATGGTGACGTCAAGACTCAGCAGACTATCATGGCACAACTCAATGAGGGCAAGACCATTGATGAGATTAAGAAGGCTTATCCCCAGAAGGTGGACGGCAAGCCTAACCAGTGGCAGCGCGTTTATAACACTCCCGACTCGTTGAAGACCAAGATCGCCAACGCTACTCCCGGCACATACTTCGTATACTCCACCAGCGAAAGGGGTGGCGTGCTCATGAAGGTGAACGAGAAGAAGGCTCCCAAGACTTTCTACACCCTTGCCACCGTTACCTATGATGCTTATGCAAGCACCAAGACTAGCGAGCAATTGCGTGACAAGTTCCAGGACTTCCTCAACAAGAACAAGACCATCAAAGACTTTGAGGAGAACGCTGCCAAGGCTGGTTACAACGCCGTTGAGGCAATGATCACCCCGAGCACCGCTCAATTGGGTCTGGGTTCATTTAACCAGGCAGGTATCAAGGATACCCGCAAGGCTATCAAGTGGGCGTTTGACAACAAGAAGGGTGATGTATCACCTATCTTCAGCGACAACAACAACACTTTGATCGCAGTTGCAATCGATGAGGTTTATAGCGACGATTACCTGCCCTACAACTTTAGCCAAGGTAAGGAGTTGCTTACCCAGCGCGTGCGCAACAGCAAGAAAGGTGATGACCTGATGAAGCAATACAATGGCAAGGCTAAGGATTTGAACGGCTATGCTGCACTCATGGGCACCAATGTTGACACCGTCAATGTGGTATTCAGCGCTTATGGTGATCCCAAGTTGGGCAATGAGCCCGGTCTGATTGGCCACATTTCGGCTGCTAAGCAAGGCACACTCCAGGGCCCGTACAAGGGTGAGAACGCCATCTTTGTTTACCTGATTGTGAAGCAGGAGAAGGCTGAGCGCAAGGCCACCAAGGAGGAACTCGACAACCGTTACGCACAGAGCCGTGGCGCTCAGATGTTCGCCAATCCGCGCACCATCAACAGCATCCTAGGCAAGGCCACCAAGGTGAAAAAGAGCTTGATCAAGTTCTTCTAATAACGTTCACAAGCCCCATTGGGGCAAGATAATCACTGATACAGCAGGTCTCGGGACGGCAACGTCTCGAGACCTGTTTTATTCATTCTCTCACAACAACCGACCACAAGAAAGCCATTTTAGATGCAAATCGGCATTTTTAGCGCACAAGATGCACATTATCTGAAAAAAAAAGCCTAACTTTGGAGGTTAAACCAAACATCACCATTTTTACATGTCAACAGTCAACGAGCGACAAGACGAAATCATTGAGGAGTTTGAAGGTCTGGACGATTGGATGGACCGCTACAGCGTTATTATCGACATGGGCAACGCGATGCCCGCGCTCGACGAGCAATACAAGACGGCCGACAACCTGATTGACGGCTGCCAGAGCCGCGTATGGCTCCAGGCCGACTGCATCGACGGCAAGATGCGGCTGCAGGCCGACAGCGATGCCATCATCGTCAAGGGCATCATCTCGATGCTCGTGCGCGTGCTTGACGGCGCCACACCCCAGGATGTGCTCGATACCGACTTGTACTTTATCGAGCGCATCGGCTTGAGGGAGCACCTCTCCCCCACCCGCAGCAACGGCCTGCTGGCGATGATCAAGCAGATCCGCGCCTATGCTATCGCCTATCAGGCTCGCGACCACTCGGGCTGTTAAGATAACGACAATAACACATTATTAAAATATTAACCAATAAACCAAAACAAAATTATGTTTAAAAAACATCCCAAGGGTCTAATCCCTGCCGCGTTGAGCAACATGGGCGAGCGCTTTGGCTACTACATCATGGCCGCTGTGCTGTCACTGTTCCTGTGCTCCAAGTTCGGCCTGGCCGATGATAAAGCGGCCTTGATTTACTCTATTTTCCTTGCAGCCATTTACGTTCTGAGTCTTGTAGGTGGCATTATCGCCGACCGCACCCAGAACTACAAGGGCACCATCATGACGGGTATCATCGTCATGGCGCTCGGTTATGCAGCCCTTGCTATTCCTATTACCGCCACCGCAGGAACGATGACCATGCTGCTGGTACTCACCTGTGTGGCACTGGTAATGATCGCCTTCGGTAACGGTCTGTTCAAGGGTAACCTGCAGGCTATCGTGGGACAGATGTATGATGACATGGAGGCAGATGCTGCCGCAGATGGCATATCTGAAGAGGAACTTAAGGCCATGAAGGGCCGCCGCGACGCCGGTTTCCAGATTTTCTACGTGTTCATCAACATCGGTGGTTTGGTTGCACCGTTCATCGCCCCCTTCCTGCGCAAGTGGTGGCTGGGACGTCACGGTTTCACCTATGTTGCCGAGTTGCCCGCCCTGTGCCACAAGTACATTGACGGTACCATTCCCGCTGACCAGATGACCAACCTGCAGACCTACCTCACTCAGGCAGGTATAACGGGTAGTGTCACACCCGAGGCTTGCCAGAGCTACCTCGAAGTGTTCAACCAGGGCGTTCACTTTGCCTTCATCGCATCGGTAATCGCCATGCTGATCTCGTTGAGCATCTTCGTTGCTAAGCGTGGTCTCTTCCCCACCCCGGGCAAGAAGACCGCTGCCGCTTCGGTTGAGCTCACTCCCGAGGAGAAGAAGTCCATGGCCAAGGAATTGCGTCAGCGCTTGTATGCCCTGCTTGCAGTGCTCGGCGTTGTCATCTTCTTCTGGTTCTCGTTCCACCAGAACGGTGTTACCCTGTCATTCTTTGCCCGCGACTTCGTCAAGAGCGATCAGTTGCCCGCCGAGCTGTGGCAAGCCGTGAATCCGTTCTTCGTGATTGTGCTCACCCCGATCATCATGTTGATCTTCGGTGCCCTAAGCAAGCGTGGTAAAGAGATTTCCACTCCCCGCAAGATTGCATACGGTATGTGCATTGCTGGTCTGGCTTATCTGTTCCTGGCTGTTTACTCTTACACGGCAGGTTATCCCTCAGGTGATGAGTTCAAACTGCTCAACGCCGACGCCAAGATGGGCATGAAGGCTGGTTGGTGGGTAATGATCGCCACCTACTTCCTGCTCACCGTTGCCGAGTTGTTCATCTCGCCGCTGGGTCTTTCGTTTGTTTCCAAGGTGGCTCCCAAGACCATGCTCGGTCTGTGCCAAGGTCTGTGGCTCGGTACCACCGCCGTTGGTAACATCTTGCTGCCCATCGGCACCATCATGTACAACAACATTCCGTTGTGGCAGTGCTGGGGCGTATTCATCTGCGTCTGCTTCATCTCTGCTGGCGTGATGCTCGCTATGGTGAAGTGGCTCGAGCGCGTAACTAGCGACAAGTAATTTTTTACTCGATATTAATCTACAGGAGAATCTCGAGGATCTAGAATATCTAGGTTTTCTAGATAAAAAGAGAAATAATATGTTTGAAGGACAACCTAAAGGACTATTCGCGTTGGCACTCGCCAACACGGGCGAGCGCTTTGGCTACTACACGATGATTGCTGTGTTCGCCCTCTTCCTCAGGGCTAACTATGGCCTGTCACCGGCTGTTGCCGGCACCATCTACAGTTCATTCCTGATGGTGGTGTATTTCCTGCCGTTGATTGGCGGCTGGATGGCCGACAAGTTCGGTTTCGGCAAGATGGTAACCATCGGTATTATCATCATGTTCCTGGGCTACCTGCTGCTGGCCGTTCCTCTGGGCGGCAACACCTTTGCGTTAATTGTGATGATCGGAGCACTACTGCTAATTGGCTTGGGCACCGGCCTGTTCAAGGGCAACCTGCAGGTGATGGTGGGCAATCTGTATGATGACACCCGCTATGCCGCCAAGCGCGACGCTGGTTTCTCGATTTTCTACATGGCCATCAACATCGGCGCCCTGTTCGCACCGACTGCTGCCGTGAAGATCAAGGAGTATGCCGAGACCGTTTGGGGATTCTCATCTAATGACGCCTATCATTTCTCGTTTGCAGTGGCCTGTGTTTCTCTGGTTCTGTCGATCGCCATCTATTACGCCTTCCGCAGCACCTTCCGCCACTGTGAGGGCGGCAAGAAAGCCACTGCCAAGGCCGAGGATAACACCGTCAAGGAACCCGAATTGAGCAAGGAGGACACCAAGGCCCGCATCATCGCCCTGTGCCTTGTGTTTGCCGTGGTCGTATTCTTCTGGATGGCATTCCACCAGAACGGTCTGTCACTGACCTTCTTTGCCGACGAGTTTACAGCCAACACGTCTAGCGGCCTGGAGAGCATGGCATTTGACGTGTGGAACCTGGTATTGGTCATCTTCATCGTTTATGCCGGCTTCTCACTGTTCCAGAGCAAGACCGCCAAGGGCAAATGCATCTCGGCCTCCATCATTGTAGCCGCGCTAGCTATTCTGGGTTACAAGTACAGCCGTTCCATGGATACCATCGACATTTCGGCCCCGATTTTCCAGCAGTTCAACCCCTTCTATGTCGTTGCACTGACGCCCGTGTCTATGGCCATCTTCAGTTGGTTGGCCAGCAAGGGTAAGGAACCCTCGGCACCCAGGAAGATAGCCTACGGTATGGTGGTTGCCGCCGTTGCCTATGCCATCATGGCATTTGCCTCGGTTGGCCTGCCCATGCCCGAACAGACACTTGACGCCAGCGGCAACCTTGTCGGCAAGCACGTGGCCGATGTAACACCCAACCTATTGATTAGCGTCTATCTGGTGCTGACCTTTGGTGAGCTGTTACTTTCGCCGATGGGTATTTCGTTTGTCAGCAAGGTAGCTCCTCCCAAGTATAAGGGTGCCATGATGGGCGGCTGGTTTGTTTCTACCGCACTGGGCAACCAACTCGTCCTGGTGGGTGGTGCCCTGTGGGGCAAGGTGCCCCTGTGGGTATGCTGGTGCGTATTCCTGGGCGTCTGCCTCGTGGCAGCCATCTTCATGTTTGCAATGATGAAGCGCCTGGAGAAAGTCGCCAAGTAACTAACCAAATAACGAGCTAGAGGCTCGCAATACCCTGACACCCGCTCTTGTCACGACGGGCAGCAAGTTGGGGTATTACGAGCCTCTAGCTCACTTTTCTATCTCATTTTTTCATCCATTTTAATAAAAAAGCAAGCCACGAGGTCTGAAGTGTTAGCTCTTTTGAGTAACTTTGCAGTCTAATTCTCTATTACCACATGAAAGAAGTAACTTATCAGGGCCTAACGTTTGAGCCTTACATCAAACGTGAAGAGATTTCTGGCCAAGTACAACGCCTGGCCCAGGAAATCAAGCGCGACTATGACGGGAAAAATCCTTTATTCCTATGTGTGCTCAACGGAGCATTCATTTTTGCCGCCGACCTGTTCCGTGCCTGTGATATGCATGATGCCGAAATCACTTTTATCCGTTTCAAGTCCTATGAGGGCATGGCCTCGACAGGCGATGTCAAGGAAATCATGGGTCTGACAGAGGACATCACCGGGCGCCACATCATCATCGTTGAGGACATTATCGACAGCGGTGTAACGGCAAGCCAGTTGCGCAAGGAACTCGCCAAACATGAACCTGCGTCGGTCAAGATGGTATCCCTGCTGTTCAAGCCCGAAGCGCTCAAGGTGGGCACGGGGCCTGAGTATGTGGGCTTCGAGATTCCCTCAAAATTCATTTTGGGCTATGGTCTCGACCTTGATGGGCTGGCACGCAACTTGCCAGACATCTATGTGCTAAAAGAGAAAAAATAAGCAATACACATTATTTATAATATAAAATAGAATCTTAGCAAATCATGTTGAACATTGTCATTTTTGGTGCGCCCGGTTCGGGCAAAGGCACCCAGAGCGATAAACTTATTGAACATTACAACCTGTATCACATCTCGACGGGCGACGTGCTGCGCGACAACATCCGCCGTGGCACCGACCTGGGCAAGACAGCCAAGGGTTACATTGACCAAGGTCAACTCGTTCCTGATGAACTCATCATCGATATCCTGGCCCAAGTGCTTGACGACAACAAGGACAAAGTCAGCAAGGGCGTGATTTTTGACGGTTTCCCCCGCACCATTCCTCAGGCCGAGGCTTTGGAGCAACTGCTGGCCGACCGTGGCACACAGATTGATGCCGTGGTTGGACTTGAAGTGCCAGAGGATGAACTCATCAAGCGCATCTTGCTGCGCGGTCAGATGAGTGGCCGTTCAGACGACAACGAGGATACAGCCCGCAAGCGCCTGGAGACTTACCACAATCAGACTTCGCCCTTGAAGGCCTACTATGAGGAGCAGGGCAAGTACCGCGCTATCAACGGACTGGGCAGCATCGACGGCATCTTTGAGCTGATCAAGCAAGCTCTTGACGCGTAACAAAAAACTGGTCAAACCGTATTGCCGGATTTAGATCCAGCTATTTTGGAACAAAAAATGTGATAAAAGATACTTCTTTTAACAAAAAGTTGTATCTTTGCACCACAATAACCGCGGGCCTGAATGGTGGAATCGGTAGACACGAGGGACTTAAAATCCCTTGGCCATTGCGGCCGTGTGGGTTCAAGTCCCACTTCAGGTACCATTAAGGGGTTGATGATCTGATGATTATCAACCCCTTAATTATATCCCAAAAATAACTCTTGAATTCTATTTCATGACCTCCATGATGGCCTTGCCCAGATGCTCAACGATATCACCGGCAACCATGCCATAAGTGCCGTGCTCCTGAGCGGCCAAGTCACCAGCCAGACCGTGCAAATACACACCTAGCACAACAGACCAGTCAGCGGCGTAATTCTGGGCAATGAGTGCCGAAATGACACCCGTAAGCACGTCACCACTTCCAGGGGTAGCCATGCCGGGATTTCCGCTGCTATTGACATACACCTTACTATCAGGACGAACAGTCATTGTGTAGTGTCCCTTGAGCACAATCGTGATTTTGTAGAGTTTGGACACCTCTATCGCCTTCTTGAGGCGCTCCTCGTCGGTATTATGCTCACCGAACAGGCGATCAAACTCAACGGCGTGAGGAGTGATGATTGAACGGGGTGGAATGCTCCTGAGCAACATGGGACGGCGGGCTATGCAGTTGAGCGCATCGGCGTCAATGAGACAAGGACGCTTGAAATTCATGATGAAGTGATGAACAGCCTCGAGAGTCTCATCGTTCACACCCATGCCAGGTCCCAATGCCACCACGCTATAAGTATGGCGCAAGTCAATAGCCGATGTCATGATCTCGTTTCGATCGGGCTCAAACAGTGCTTCTGGAACAGCAGTCTGCAGCACCTGATAACCGCACCGAGGTGCGTGAACAGTCACCAATCCGGCACCAGCTCGCAAAGCGCCTCGTGCCGCCAGCACGGCCGCACCCATCATGCCGTAACTGCCGGCAATGAGCAACAAGGTGCCATTGTCATACTTGTTCATGAAGGGATTACGTGGACGCATCACCTCATGAACATCGTCCCGCTCAATGAGATAAAAGTCAGTGGGTGTTCGCGCCAAACTTTCCCTGTCAAGCTCAATGTCCAGCACTTTGCACTCACCCACACACTCGGCATTCTCGGCAAAATAAAAAGCTAGCCGTTTGCTCTGATAGGTCAACGTGAGATCAGCACGGATGATGTTGCGTCGGTCATTGCCCACATTCCACTCGCCAAACATGCCTGACGGAATATCAATGGAAACCACATAAGCTCCACTGGAATTGATGTACTGCACCAGGGCAGTATATCCACCCTTAAGAGGCGTGCGCAGCCCATTACCGAACAGGCCGTCAACCACCACGTCATTTTCGTCTAGCGCAGGCGGGTCAAACGTTTGAATCACCTCAATGAAGTTCATGTCGTCGCCCACAGTAGCTAATAGACGGTCGCGGTTGGCAAGACAGCATGGGGAAAGTTGAGCCGACTTGATATTAAAAAGATAAACATCTGGCCTATAGCCTTGTTCATACATCATACGGGCAACGGCAAGCGCATCAGCGCCATTATCGCCAGGCCCGGCAAAGATGACAAAACGCTTGGAAGTTCTCCAGCGTGAAATCAGTTCGTAGGAAACAGCAGATGCCGCGCGCTCAATGAGGTCAAGCATCATAATGTTCTCTTTTTCTATCGTGCGATCGCCTATACGGCGCAATCCATCATTGGTAAATATTTTCATTGCAGACGAGTGGTTTCAAAGTAAATGAAATGAGAGAACAAAATTACTTCATTTTTAGCTTTTGGAACACAAAAAACAAAAAAACTATTGTTTTTTTTCAATCTTTTCACAATATGATTGAAATACCGATGGAGCCATAAAAACTTATCAAATAAAAATAAAATTGAAATAACTGCCTCTAAATGACGTCATATAAACTTTTTTTGTATCTTTGCAGTTTAAAATTATTATTAAACAACATTGATCAATTTATGAGGAAAAGGTTTCTTTGGGTACTTTTGCTTCTGCTGACTGGCATTGGCGCTTGGGCGCAATCCTTTAGCATCGGAGGCCATCGCACAGTATTTGACAGCCGCTACAACATGTGGCTGTGTACCATTCCACAGGAGCATTTTGGCAATGATTGGACGACAACAATCAATTATGTAGATACTCTCGTCACAGAGATAATTATTGAAGGTAATGCCATCGGTGGTGGCGGCACTGTCACCTTTGAAGGTATTGGCAGCGGCAAGGAATATGAAGCAGCAGTCTATGTAGGCGACGACCTCATTACCGGCAAAATCGCTTTCACTTGGCTTCCTATTGTGGAACTGAATGGCAACTTCGGTAATGAATACGAGTATGGTTCAGTAAGGGTTCAAGAGCCCGACTCCGCTTTGGCTGAGCCTTTGCTGGCAAAGGTGAAGTGGCGCGGCATCTCCACAAACAAGCCTCTGAGCAATAAGCGTAACTACCGCATCAAATTTGTTAACGATGATGACAGCACTAAGGAGAATCACCGCTTCTTTGGCCTGCGTAATGACAACAGCTGGATATTGGATGCCGGTCAGGTAGACTTCCTACGTGTTCGCAATCGTGTAAGTACAGACCTGTGGCTCGATATGGCCCGTCGCCCCTGGTATAGCGACACCCTGCCCAATGCCCGCAATGGCTCGCGCGGCCAAATGGTTGAGGTGCTACTTAATGGAAAGTACATGGGCATCTATAACATGTGTGAGCCCATTGACCGCAAGCAAATGAAGCTCAAACGCTATGATGAGGAAAATAATGAGTTCCATGGACAATTGTGGATGGCATACACATGGACACGCAATGTTACCATGAGTGAGCCTACTTGGTTAGTTCCCTACCTTAGTACATGGAATGGATTTGAAACTAAATATCCTGATCCAGATGAGGTAAGCCAGTTGAACTGGGATGTGCTGTATAATGCCGTTTGGTTTGCCAATCGAGCTGATGATGATATCGAGTTGCGCAAGGACAGTCTGAGTTACTACTTTGATGTACCCATTTTGCAAGACTATTATATCTTCATCGCAACGCTCCAAGCACTGGACAACGAGAGCAAGAACATTTTCTATGCTTGCTATGACACTCAAGATCACCCCAGATTAACCATTGTTCCTTGGGATTTGGACATCTGCCTAGGCCAGAACTATGCGCCAGGGGTAGACATGCCCGACATGGTAAAACCCGAACGCCACATGGACTGGGTAAACCATTTGCCCATGGTTGGCATGATAGGTATTGAAGAGTACCGTGACCAAGTAAAACAACGCTACAAGGAACTGCGCCAGACAGTACTCAACACCGATAGCCTGGTGAACCGCTATCGCAGCGCAATCGATGAGTTGGAAAACTGTGGTGCTGCATCACGCGAGGAGAGGCGCTGGAGCCATGACTTCGATCTGGCCTGGAAGACTCTCGACCTCAGCCAAGAAATGGATTATGTAGAGGATTGGATCCGTCGCCGCATGGCATTCCTTGATGAAAATGATTGTGAGAATCTTTTCCCGCCCCGCCCCACCCCTATCATCATCTATCCGAAGGGGGACGTGAACGGTGACTTCGAGGTTAACATTGCAGATATTAATGCTCTCATCGACATCATCTTGGGTGGCGTTGACAACTCTGAAGGCCGATCGGATGTCAACGAAGACGGCGAGGTAAACATCAGTGACATCAATGAAGTTATTGACATCATTTTGAATAGTTAATAGAACTTTATAGCATCGACTCCCTTACAGTGGGCTCCAACATGATTTGGGGTCCATTGTTTTTATAATCTCATTATCCCCGTTTATCAATCATATTTAAAGATAGTAAGGTTGGAAATAATAAGAAAACTCAGCCACCCATGTAACCTTGCCCGGCATCGTAATTCGGGTGAATCAACCAGATGATTATAGCATCGCCATTGCTGATTCTAGCAGCAGCCAGATGGACTATATCTTCTCATGCCGCAGAAGCAAAAACATGCAAGCAAACATCATCAATTCATAAAAAAAATGTACCTTTGCACTAACTAATTCATACCATTATGAAAAGATTAAAATCATTTTTTGCTTTACTTGTATTCGCTTCTATGATGTCGACAATGGGCTACATGAACGCCCAAGCACAGACGCACGAAGCACCTGACTGGAGAAAACTTCATTACCTGTCAGAAGAAGAGATGAAAACCCCTGTTAGGAGGAGCATCAACTTCACAGAGACACCCGCGCCCACCGAAGCCCCCCGCTTCGTGGCAGAGTTTGAGCCCATGCAGGGCGTAATGATTCGCTATCCGCTTGGCATACCTGTTTCCTTGGTTAAATCGTTGGCCGAGAACTGCCAAGTGTACTGCATCGTGCAGTCGTCCCAACAGTCAAGCGCACGGTCGAGTTTCTCCAATGCGGGGGTGAACATGAGTCGTGTCACCTTTGTGATCGCGAATTCAGATTCCTACTGGGTGCGCGACTATGGTCCCTGGTATATCTTTGCCGGCAAAACGCCTGCCATCGTCGACAACGTGTATAATCGTCCTCGACCTAACGACGATGCAATACCTCAGACCTTCGCCACGTTCTGGGATATCCCCCTCTACAGCATGAACCTGCAACACACTGGAGGCAACATGATGGAGGACGGTCGCGGTCACGGCGTTAGTGACGATCTGGTCATTAGAGAGAACAACAATAACGAGGCCAATGTGCGCCAAAAGATGCTTGACTACCTAGGCATCGACAACTACCATATCACCATCGACCCACAGGGAGAATATATTGCCCATGTCGATTGCTGGGGAAAATACCTCGCCCCTGATAAAATCCTGATCGCGAAACTGCCCCAGTCCAACAGCCGATATCAGTACTATGAGGACGTGGCCAACTATTTCGCCACAACCAACTGCTGCTGGGGCTATCCCTACAAGGTGTACCGCGTTGAAGAACCTGGTGGCAGCACCCTTGCTCCTTATACCAATAGCCTGATCCTCAATAAGTGCGTCTACGTGCCGCTAGGCAGCAACAGCACTTACAATGAACGGGCGCTCCAGGTCTACAGGGACGCCATGCCCGGTTACGAGGTGATTGGCGTGTCCAACACATCCTACAGCACCGGTTGGCAAAACACCGATGCCCTGCACTGCCGCACGCGTGGTGTGATGGACTTCGAGATGCTGTTTGTCGACCACAGGAACGTGCTCTTCGGCACGCAAGAGTGTGGAGATTCCATCGCTGTGACGAGCAAGTTTATTGCCTATAGTGGAGACCCCCTGAAAGAGGACTCGCTACTGGTTTACTACAGCATTGACAACGGGCCCTATCAGGCCGCACACATGACAGCCACCGGCAATCCCGATGAATATGTGGGCTACATCAAGGGCTATCACCAAGCGTCAGAGGTGGACTACTACGTCTTCGGTGCCGATGAGTCAGGACACCGCTATCAACAACCAGTGTTCGGCGAATTGGGCCCCCACCACTTCACTGTCAACATTGCCTTCAAACTGGGAGACGTGAACGAAGATGGTTTTGTTAATATCGCTGACGTGACTACATTGATTGATTACCTCCTGGGTCGCACGCCTTCGCCGTTTAATACCACGGCAGCCGATGTGGACGCCAACGGCGACATCAACGTGGCAGATGTCACAGCCCTCATAGATTCAATTCTGGCGAATTAATATTGAGTTGTACCAAAAAAGAATCGCAGTCAACCAAATAGTTGACTGCGATTCTTTTATTGTGATTCGCGTGGGATTACAACCTAATACTGATTATCAGGCAGTTACACTATATAGTAGTCAAAAATGTACTATTTTTGTACTAAAAAAGACTGGCAACCCTTCCCAGGGGCACCAGCCTAACCAATAAATGACTTGCTTGGCAAGTCAATATTATAACCCTAATTAACCTAAAAATATTGTATGTCGATAGCAATGAAATTTATCTCCTCTCTATCTAAAACTTTCGGTTTACTGAACAAAACCATTCAGTAGTTATTTCTTCTCGATGAAAAGTGGCCTCTTACATACGCGCGCGCGATAAGACCCGATTTCTCCCCCTGATGGTGTCAGGTTTGAGGGTCAAAACGAAAGAAACCGCGGTTTTCCATCGCCACCATCATCACACACGAAAGTAGAAGGCCACCACAACGGAACAATTAACAACCGTCCGCCCCGTATGGACTGAACGTAAACCGCCCCCTGTTGGTCAGCTCGTGACCGTTAGGGGTTATTCTTCTTCGTCGTAGTCCTTGCGTTTTCTCACTATCTTCAACCCCGCTTCACCAAAATAAAAGGCTGTGGGGTCGGCCTCGCATTGCACAAAATAACCCATTTTGATGGCTTGACGTAGAAACCATGCGCTTAGTTGTTTGCGCCATTTCTGCTCAAATAGGCCAAAAACATAACAACTTGTTTCTGCCCATTCCCTTATTTCGGCCTCACGAAAAACCGCCTCTTTCTTTGCAACATCAACTGCAACCCAACCGATGCTGCCCCAATGAAGGCTGCCCCCTGCACCATAACAAAACCATTCCATGTATTGTTTAACGTCGGGGGTGCCAAACGAGATTTGCAAACTAACCTCGGTTGCGTTGGGGTTGATGTCCTTTGCTCGTCTTACAATCATGGCTCAATCAATAGTAACGTGTGGTTTGTGGGGGTGTGTCTTTCTTCTCATCGCGTTTATAGAGGCGGTCAAACTGCGCCTGCATTTCGGCCTGATAGGCCTTGTTGCTCTCGTTCTCTTTGTTGATGCGGTCGAGAACTTTTTGAACGTCCACCCCTCCGCGCTGCGCGTCGATTTGCGCCCGAAGTTGTGCGTTTTCGGCCTGTGCTTTGGCCAACTCTCGTCTTAATGCGTCGATATCGTCCATAGTTGTATCGTTTAATGAGTTTATATTGTTAAAAAATCGCCTGCGATTGGTACGCGGTAGTGGTCATACCGATGGTTAATTGCGTTCGCCCCTGTTGCCCACATCGCGGCAAACTCAAAGGGTGAACAATTGACCGCGTTGCCAACGAGAAAGGGCGCAACGTCGTTTTGTTGCTCCCACTCTCGCAAACTCCTGATGGCTGCGACAATGGTTTGCAGTTTTGCCCAATGGACGTGTGCGAGATCTGGCACCGGTACGGTGCTACGCTGCGCCACAATTTTGTCGATATTGTCCTGACTGCAAGTAACTGTGCCGCTCTCGGGATCGAGGCAAAAAACGAGGTCGGGGAAACCCTCGATAAAGTTTTGTATTACGGCCGTCGAGGCGATTGCATCCTGTTTGATTTTGCGCCAAACCTTCAACCGTTCGCCCCTCTCCTGTGCCGTTAACGACTTGTTTGCCTTCGTGGCCTCAATGCCTTCAGCGGTGACAGACTGCACCCAATCGGCGGCCATGTCCTCGATGCTATTGACCCTTGGCAAATCCTCAATTTCCCAAATTCTTGCAACCGCTACCTTTAAGGACTCAATACCGTGGCGAATTTCTGCGGCAACGTCAATCCTCAACTGGCGCGGTTGGACGGTCTGCGGTAACTCAATCGTTTTAGTGTATGCCATAATGTTTATTTTGTAATTTTATGCAAAGATAATACATAATTAGGGTTATATGCAAATAAACTTTCGTAATTTTATCAACAACCGAAAAAATAAAAATTCTCGGTTGAAGGTCATATAATCGGGCAAATTTCCCGATCGGGGGGCATAGGGGTCTATTTGCAGGAAATACTTCATCTTACTGCCTTGTGATTGTTACAATACTATTGATGTAAGACAATACCGTCTTCTCAAAACAAACGGCTTTAGCCGTTAAGCACCATCCCCGCGTTAGCGGGCACATGAGCGAAGCGAATAGTGAGCGATAGCGAGCCATATAGTGTATATTACATTTCTATGTTGTCAAACTGCGTGATGCCGGGTGGCGATTATTCGCCACAAATTGCCATTTTTGGCAATCAAGTCTAAGGGCTATTACATAGCCCTTGTAGTGGATTATATAGAGTTATATTTTAAGTATTGTAGTATTGTAAGAATTGTTTAAGGTGTACGCAACGGTGTACGTTACGGTGTACCGCTTTTTAAGGTGTACGCATGATGCACACTTGATGCACATTCGATGTACATTTGATGTACTGCAAAAAATAAGATGTACAACGAAATGTACACCTTAAATAATGAGTTGTTTTGCATAGTCAACCATTTAACCCCTGCAACTCTTTAAGTTTGGCTTTTACGTTATCTTTGCGTTCCTTTGCAAGCTGGACTTTAGACTTCGTGCCGTTGGTCGCTATCATGTGAGCAAGATCCACTTCTATTAACTTAGTCGAAATGGCAAATCCTCTTAGACCTTGTTGCCCCCAGGTAGCAACATGATACTTCCGTAAATCTTCCCGGATTTGTTCAAGTCTTCGCCTGGTGTTTATGCGTTCGATGTGCGGCGGTAGTATAAGTGTCTTTTTCCCCTTAGTGGTTTTGTACCTGGGCACACTATCCCCCGCCATCCTTGCCAGCAAAAAATCATAGTTAGTAATTACGTAGTTCTTTTTGCCCACTATCGACTTCACGGCCAAAAAAGCGAGTAGCAAAAGTTTTGAATAATCGCTTTCTTTCTCTAAATCATTACGCCATTTCCAATATGTTTTACGGCTTATTGAGGTCTTTGCCCTGCAATTCTTGTAGCGTTCAAAAGTTTTTCTACAAATTTCTTCATTCCCGCCTCTAAATACCAAATCTTTTCGAGCCTCAGTTATTGTTGTTTGGTACTCTTCCATATATGAGCCGACAGCATAATAAAGTATATTGTGAATGCTAAATATAGTGATGCCTTCTGCAAGAATAGCGATGGGGAAATGATAAAATTGATATGCCATAGTTAATCTTTATTATCCCGCAATCGCCTCTATCTCACAAAGATTTAGTATCTTTGCGCTAGTCATGGGTGTTAGGGGCAATCTTGCGGGGTTGCTCTTTACTTTTTATTATACACATCTGCCTGGTGGTGCTTGTTGCGTCTGCTCGACTTCCAGGCTTGGATCAATAACTTATCCAGTTCATCCTGGGAATCCTTGAACAACTGGATTTGTGCATTATTCATTTCGCGCTGATGCTGCTTGGCAAGTTCAATCTGCATCTTGTCTAATTCGCTTAACATAGTGGTTTGTATTAACTGGTTGAACGTGTTACTTACTCTTGACCTGGGCGGCTCTCTCAACGTCTGCACGGCGGTAGCGGACTACACCGCCAATCCTAAGCCTCGGCAGTAATCCGTTCTTGTTCCAGACGTGCAAGGTCTTGTCGGTCACTCCAAACAATGTCCTCACTTCCTTCGGGGTCAGCAGTTCCTTGTCATCGTCACCATCGCCAGCCGGGGTCGGTGCTAGTGCCTGGATTCGTGCTGCAACCTTGTCGGCCATCTCGTTCATCATTCTCGTTAAATCTTCGTAGTCCATAACTACCTGCGTTCTCGTAGTACCTAAATTTGTCATAATAGTTGTGTTAGACACTTCCCATCACGGCGAAAAAATGCCGCTGACTTCGTTGTCGGCGGCAAAGGTAGTAGCGGGTGTTACCTTGGGCTTGTACGCGTATATCTACGCGTAGATGTTATTTAACATACTTTGTATGAATTTCCCTGCAAATGGCTTTTATTGATTTCGCCTTTGGGCTTTGTTGCTCATGGTTGGTACTGCTGCGGGCACTATCTAAACTTCCATCAAATCCCACAAAAGCCGCACAAGATTTCCTATCTAAATCGCCCTTCTTCGTCTCAATTCCAAACACACCTTTAAACTCTTTCACAAGACACTCAAAATTTGCAGTACCTGCGCTCCATTTCCCATCCTTAATCAAGCCAACCTTTACTAGTTCCTGCTTGACTTCTTGCAGTTCCTGGGATGCAAACCTTTCGTCCGCATCGGTATCGCGCTCTTTGAATGGCTCCTGCTTGGATTGTTCAGGCGGGTAGTATCTATTGATCCAATCAAGCCAATTACAATATTTGTCACTATGATTTGTGAGGCCTGTTATTGTTGCCTTATTTACACCCGGCACTAATGTAACCGCCCTCCACAACCACTCTCTTAGTTCTTGTATTTGCGGGTCAATACTGTGTCCTGCGTTACGCTCTGCTTTAAGGTATTCAATAAGCTTTACCAAATTCTCATCATCGCCAATAATAGAATCCAAACCGGGGCCAACTTCTTCCCATTCTTCTTCTATCGCTTCGTCAGGCCCCAAATCGTAAGAGCCTCCTTCTATTCTTGGTAAAAGGGAGTATAAACTGCTAAAGAGGTCAATGGCTTTTAGCAATAAACCCGTTATATTCTCTTTCTCCATCGCTCTGCTCTATTAGTTGCGTTTTGCTTGTCCTGCATCCAGCCAGGCCTCGCTATCATCGTTTAATCGCCTATTCAGTTCGCAAAGGCAGCGGGATATGCAATCCTTTTCGCTTTCGGTAAGTATATCTACCGTGCAGCGGTGCAATGCGGTAAAAGCATCTGCCAAGTCAGCCTTCCAGTCGGTTAACTCATCGTAACTGAATGATTTGTTCACACTGATATTAACTTCTTTTTCCATCGTTCTCGTTATTTATAGGTTATACACTTAGTTTGAATTATCACTTCCATTGTGATTTGAATTGTCGCAATACCATCATCGCGTTTTCGCTCTCGCTGACCTTGATGTAGGTTAAGAAACTTTTCTCGGTCTTGTGGCCAGTGATTGCCATGATAGCCAGGGTCGGGAATTGTCGCTTGTACATATTGGTCGCAAAGGATCGGCGGGCACTATGAGCCGTTACTGCTTGCCACTTGGCTTTACGGGTCTCAACCCTGCCGGGCACAAATTCTCCCTTTTGTTGTTGGGTATGTGATACGGCTACTTCATCGTCAAGTCCGGCCATCTTCGCCACAATCTTGATGTAGTCATTGAATCGCTGGTTGCTGATAGGCCGCGGCGGCTGGTAGTCGTACTTCTCCAGTATCGGCACAATCGGCGGCAAGATAGGGATGACCACCTTCGCCCCTGTCTTCTGCTGCTCCAACTTGAAACAATCATAGCCATCTTCATTGACGATATATTTGCGGGTCAGCTTGCCCAGGTCGCTATATCTGCAACCCGTCCAAGCCAGTAGCAGAAATTGGTCACGCACTCTATCAAGGTGGGGATTTTCGGCCAGGTCAAGTCCGGCCAGTGCTTGCAATTCGTTCTCGTCCAGGTAGCAGTTATCAATGTCTTCCATCACGGCGGCGCACTTCTTCGGCTCTACGAATTCACAATTTACCCTCTCGGCCATCGGTAGCGAATTGATGACTGATTTAATGCACTTGACGCGGGTGGCGATTGTGTTCTGCTTGTAACCATTGGCAAACATATAGCGCACAAATGAATCATAGAAGGCCTTATCGGCGCGCTCAATCGTCACTCCATCGGCTCCCATGTCCTGAAGGTTTTTTAATACCTGCTTGTAGTGATTCAGCCTGGCGGCGCAAATCGGTTTACCCTTGTGACGGATGGTGGTAGGTGCAGCTGCGATGAAATCTTCAACGGCTTGTATTAGCGTCTTTGGTGCGTCCTGCTGCGCCTTCTCTTTTTTGGTAGGGTGCAATAAGTCCTCAACGATTTCAGCAAGCCAGGCGCGGCTTATTTCGTTATTGGGTGTATTGTCGGCGGCTGCGTCAATCTCCACCTTTAGCAGTCCTAACTTCTTGTTTACCTCAACGACTTCGGGTTTGATTAACGGATTGATGGTTTTGGGAATCTTGTGTTCCTGGGCATCGTTGTTCCAGTATTCGCTAAATCCATACAACCCCGTCCTGCACCTGATTTTGCGCTGGGGATTGCCAAACCTAAGTACTGCTTGAAATTCGGGTCGGTCTCCCGAATTCTTCTTTACTGATAACTCAAATCTTAAACTTGCCATAATTTGTCATTTATTGGTGATGGTACAAAGGTAGTACATTTATTTGAAAAATGTACTATTTTTGTACTAAAAAATGTACTATTCCGTAACTTTTGGTAATTGTCGGCAAGTGTCAACCAATTTGTAACTGCTTGAAAAATACGGATTTTAAGGATAAAAAAATGACGGGCGATTACCCGTAATTGTGATTCGCGTGGGGCTCGAACCCACGACCCCATCCTTAAAAGGGATGTGCTCTACCTGCTGAGCTAGCGAATCTCCCAAAAAGCGGTGCAAAGGTATATCAAATTTCGCACGTGGCCAAATTATTTACCCCTTTTTTATTCCCGCTTTGTTTTTGCTATCACTCGGCGACGAGTTTGCAGATCTCGACAATAGTCATCATAGCCTTTTCCATCGAGGGAATCGGAACATACTCAAAACGCCCGTGCATGTTCATTCCGCCGGCGAAGATATTGGGGCAAGGCAGGTTCTTGAACGAGAGCTGAGCACCGTCGGTACCGCCACGGATGGGCTGCACCTTGGGTGTTACACCAGCATTCTCCATGGCCTGTTTGGCGATGTCGATGATGTTCATCACCGGCTCAATCTTTTCGCGCATGTTGTAGTACTGGTCCTTGATCTCGCAGGTAGCGCAGTCGGGGAACTCAGCATTGATCTTGTTGCACAGGTGCTCGATCTCACGCTTGCGGCTCTCAAAGCGGGCGCGGTCGTGGTCACGGACAATATAGTTCAGCGTGGTTTGCTCTACACCGCCTTCCATGTGGATGAGGTGGTAGAAACCCTCATAGCCCTCAGTGTGCTCGGGAGTCTCCCAGCGGGGCAGCATCATAGCGAACTGCATCGCAACACGCATCGAGTTAATCATCTTGTGCTTGGCAGCTCCGGGGTGTACGTTCAAGCCCTTGAAGGTGATCTTAGCGCTAGCAGCGTTAAAGTTCTCAAACTCCAGCTCGCCCACAGCACCACCGTCCATGGTGTAAGCCCAGTCGCAGCCGAACTTTTCCACATCAAAGTGGTGGGCACCTAGGCCGATTTCCTCGTCGGGGTTGAAGCCCACACGGATGTTACCGTGCTTCACCTCGGGGTGCTCTTGGAGCCACTCAACGGCGCTCAGTATCTCGGCGATACCAGCCTTATCGTCGGCGCCCAGTAGCGTGCCACCGCTGGTGACGATGAATTCCTGACCCTTATAATCGTTCATCTCGGGGAACTGAACTGGGTCGAGCACGATGCGGGGATCCTCACTCAGGACGATGGGTTCGCCCTCATACTTGACAATGCGGGGCTTCACGTCATGGCCACTCATATCGGGGGCGGTATCCATATGGGCGATAAAGCCGACCGTGGGCACGGGCTTATCGGTATTGGCGGGCAAGGTGGCAAACAGATAGCCGTTTTCGTCAAGTGAAATGTCGCTTAGGCCCATCTCGTGCAGTTCTTTTTCCAACTCCTTAGCAAACACCATCTGTCCGGGAGTAGAAGGTGTCAGGTTTGTAAGTTCGTCACTCTGAGTGTCAAACTTCACATACTTCAGAAATCTGTCAACTAATTTCATTGTAATATCATTTGTTAATGGTTATTTCTTATGCTACGATTTTTAACTCACAAAGATAACACTTTTCACATAATTACCTGCAAACTTTTCAGATAGTTTTTCTCAGAGGTCATCACATCGCAATTTGCCAGCAAGAAAAACAAATCATCAGTTAGGCAGTCTTCTTCGATGGACAATCTCAATCGGCACGGTCATATAGCGACCATCGCTATCAAGAGACGCACCGCAAATATAGAAATGATTTCTGGATTCAGACGTCAATCCTTACAGTTTTACTTAAAAAACGGCGAGTTTGTAATTTATGCAGTTGCGTATCGACCAAAAAAAATATAACTTTGCATGTTTTGTTGTCGACCTCGAGTCACGACCTGACACTTCATTAACCAATTTTCGGTATTGTTATAATTGCAATATTTTACACTCTAGTATGAAACCATATCACTTTTCCCTCCATATAATTCTGCTGGGTTTTATTCTCCTCAGTAGCATGATTTCAGCTTCGGCTTACACTTATGATTTCAATTCTGGAGGTATTTATTACATCATCACGGGCGAGAACACCCTGAGCGTGGTACATAGTCCAAGCGGATACAGCAACAATGTCGTCATTCCCAAAAACGTCACCTACGATGGGACCAATTACACTGTAACCGCCATTAGCGAAGGTGGCTTTTGGGATTGTGCCAAACTTAAAAGCGTGTATTTGCCGACCTCAATAACAGAAATTGGTGATTATGCTTTTAGAAACTGCACTAATCTTACTATCGCATCTTTGCCCAGCAACCTCAAATCTATTGGCAAGGGGGCTTTCATTAATTGCACCAGTCTCAACTCTATTCAACTGCCAAATGCCATCACAACCATCAACGAGGCTACATTCTCAAACTGTGTCTCTCTGACTCATATTACTATTCCTAACACCGTAACAGTTATTGGGGACTATGCCTTTTCTCATTGCGAAAGTGTTACTAACTTAACGCTTGGCAATTCATTGAAGACCATTGGATCCGGGGCTTTTTCCTTGTGTTCTGGCATAACGAGCATCGATCTGCCTCAATCTTTAACCAACATTGGCAGTTGGGCGTTCGACCAGTGCAGCCACCTCGAGACCATCATTTTTCCAAGTAACGGTTTCATTCGCCGTATTGGCATCGGGGCATTTGACAACACGCCTTGGTATGACAACCAAGCTAATGGACCGGTTCTCATCGGTACCATACTTTATAAATATAAAGGTGCCATCCCCAAAAATGCTCAGATTACGCTGGAAAACGGCATCAGGGGTATTGCCGAGGGTGCGTTTTGGGGATGTGGCGGCATGGCTGCTATCCGTCTGCCGGAATCGATTGAGCACATTAACCCCCATGCTTTTTCGCAATGTAATGCTTTAGAGTCTGTGACATGTCTTTCATTCACTCCACCCTCCTTGGATAGCAGCGAGTGTTTTGACTCGGTGTGCTATAACCAAGCGACCCTTCACATGCCTCATGTGGCAGTCTCCGATTACATGAACACTGAATACTGGAAACTGTTTGCCGATATCGAGGGTATTGATTATGCTTTTGTTGTTGACAACAGGAATTATTTGATGACAAGTTCAAACACCGTTACCATCATTTATCAAAAAGGCAATAATCTCACTTATTTTGGAGATGTCATCATCCCAACGAAGGTGATATTTGGAGGGAAAGAGTTTACCGTCACGGCCATTGGCGACAATGCTTTCGTTGGATGTAAAAACATGACTAGCATCATCATTCCCAACACGGTCGAGGTCATCGACCACAATGCCTTTGATGCATGCAGCGGACTGACTTCCATAATCATCCCGCCATCGGTAACCACTATCGGATACCAGGCATTTCAAGGCTGCACTGGTCTGACAAAAGTAACCATTGGCGCTGGGGTTAAAACAATTGGTAACAGGGCGTTCTTCAACTGCGATGCCATAGCGACGGTGACCTGTGAGGGCGAAACGCCCCCTATCATGGAAAGCAGCAACTGTTTCACCATGACTTGTTATAATAACGCGACGCTTTGGGTGCCAGGGAATGCCTTTAAGGCTTATTTAAACTTCGATTATTGGAACAGGTTCGGCAGGATTCAAGAAATACCAGAGTCCTTTGTCGGTGATGTGAATGGCGACGGACAAGTAACGATTAAAGATGTCACAATCATGATTGACTACCTCTTGGGCAGTGATATTAATGGTGTGTTCCTCCCTAAATATGCTGACGTTGACGGGAACGGAGAAATCAGCATCAAGGATGTCACCATGCTGATTGACACCTTATTGAGAAACTGATTCTTTTTTTTGATGAAATCGCGGCTCAACGCGATGGGGACAGGATGATATCTTCCATTCTGGTATCATAGCTTATGGGAAAAGCTATGCGAGAAACCCATGCATCCATCTGTGGGAAAATCAACAGATATTTGTCTTGATAAGCCAATGGATAGAAACCCTTGGGCGTGTAATCGGTGATAAGGCCATAACGATGACGGCGAGCCTGCTCCTCGGGTGTCATGGCGTCATCGGGGCTTGACATATAGTAGCGGGCCATTTGAGGTGTCATTGGCAATGAATCCACCAGCAATAGAACAACCATATAATCCTGTCCAGGAACAGAAAGCACATCGCCAATGATATCCGGTCGTGTTGTCTCAACAGGAAGCACAACCGCACCATCCAACAAGCGCCCAGAATGAAAGCGGTTATATACCGAATCGCTCACAAACTGCACATTCTCCTTGTCATAGTAACTACAATAAATGACCTCATGACCAAAGAAATCGTTAGATTTGTAATTCATGGGCTTGATGAAACGGTTATAGCCATTGAACTGCCGTTCAAGCAACACCGCTTGATGCGGAGCCGAACGAATCTCATTCACTACCTGATCATCATAGGCCCTATAGGCATCCAGCATCTTAATTCCACGCGCAAAAGTGAATGTGGCCAACCCTAAACAGGCCACAACGGCAACCACGCGCGCCCATTGCCATCGCTTCAATAACCCATCAACGACAGCCGCAAGAATAATGAACGACACCGTCACTAATGGCGCATAAGCGCGTTCATGTATCACTCCCAGGGCAAACATGACCAGAGCGAGACAAACAAACACATAAGTCCACACTTGCCGCCAAACGTGCCTACCATCCTTACATATCCATACGGCAATGCCTGCTAATAGCGCCGCTACGGGAAGGTAAAAACGCCACATTTTCTCACTGAAGATATGCCAACGGGTAGAAAGCAGGTCGGCCAAACCCAGGTTGACCATGATGTCGCCCGATGCAGCACGTTGCCATGCGCCTGGTGACGCGACAATCAGCATGATGCCCAGCAGATAACCGGTTAACGCCACAACTACCCTGCGGTTAAGTTGATGGCGGTTAACGGCATAATAGAGACACCATCCAGCGAAAAAGCCAAAGGATGTGGCCTCATTAAAGCTACCAACGACAAATGATGCCAGCATCAGCAATATCGCCCTACCCCAGCCCAATTCACTAGTATGCTCCCGCGACAGATATAAAGCCAATAACAGCGACAACGTGATGGCCCACATGTAGTTGCAGCTGCCGTCCAGCCACAACATCGTCTCGCCGGGAACGGGAAAACACGTCCCGACCATGGCCAAAAACATCGATAGCACCAACACCGAGCGCCGACCTGTTACCAAACGGCTCAACAGATGAGCCATCAAGCCAAACACCAGTGTATTACAGATATTAAAGACTGCCTTTCCAAGCAGGCCACAGAACAAGGCCGCCACTAAATTAGCCGTTCGGCCATTGCTATCCACAAAATGGTTGCAATGCGACCTGCACAAATCCAGCAGGGAATCCACTGGCTGCCACACACCCTCAATGAGGGAAAAAGCCAGGTCATCCTCCTTAAAGGTCGTCAACACATTCATCATGAGAAATACGACACAAGCCACAAAAAGCAAACCCCAATAGGCCAAATCATGCCCATGTCGAGGGATGAATGACGAGTTGTGCCTTGTCGTTTCCATATTCATGAGAATGCCCGGAATGGGGGTCGTCAAGGTGTGGCTTTTTCTCGCGATAAGGTCATCTCGCCATCTGAGATGTCACCCTCAAATGAGATAACCACGCTGGATACATCCTCCTCGGGCAGCGGACAAATGAGCAAATGCTTACCTTGATAACGCAGCGGATAGTAGCCCAGCGGCGTATATTCGGTCGAGATCGCATAATTGCGACGACGCTCCACTTCTTTCTCATCAAGGTCACCGTTTTGCTCATAGAAATAGTAACGGGCGCCTTGATAAGTTGGAGGCAATGAGTCCACCTTGAGGACAATCGCCATATAGTCCTGACCCGGGAACGAGAGCACCGTGTCGGCAAGGTCTGAACGGTCAATGGTCCAAGGCATGACAGTGGCTCCATCCAGCAAGCGTCCAGAGTGGTAACGATCATAGATCGAGTCGCTCACAAACTGCACATTCTCCTTTTCATAGTAGCCACGATACACCAGCTCACGGTCAAAGAAATCAGTAGAGACATACTTCATCGGGCGAATGAAACGGCTATAGATGTCAAATTTGCGCTCACGCAACACCGCCTGACTGGGAGAGGACACAATCTCCTCAACCACTTGATCATCATAAGCCTTATAAGCCTTCAACGCCTGTAATGCAAAATTACTGGTGTAAGCAAACAAGGCCACTCCCACAAGCGCCACTGCAATCCTGGCTAACGGCCAACGCTCCAACAAGGTGTCAATGCCTATTGCCACAACGACAAAGCCAACGGTCGCCAATGCGGTATAGGGGCGTTCTTGAACAATGCCCAAAGCAAACAAAATCACCAAGAGGCACAAGAAGATATAAGTCCAAGGGCTTTTCTTGAGCGACTTGCCACCCTTCCAGAACAAAGCCACCAGGCCAACAATAATGGCAAGTACTGGTGTGTAAAAACGCATTACTTTCTCGTGGAAGATATACCAGCGGCTGGCCAAAAGCTCTTTCAAGCCCAGGTCAACGACAATATAGCCGCTTGATGCCCTGTTCCATGTCGCGGGGCAAACGGCGATAATCATGATGCCCAACAAATAGCCCGCCAGCACCAGTACGACCGTGCGGTCGATCTTGTCGCGGTTGAACAGGTAATACAGGAACAGACCGGCAAAAAAGCCCAGAGAGGTCGCCTCGTTAAAACTTCCCGCAATGATGGCCAAAAGCACCAATAGGATGCCCTTAACCCAACCCACATGGCTACTGCGGTGATTTAACAGATAATAAACAACCAGGAGTGACAGGGTCGTTGCCCACATGTAGTTGCAGCTGCCCGAGAGCCATAGCATCGTTTCTCCGGGAATGGGGAAGCAGCAGCCAAAGAAGGCCAGGAACATAGCCACCACCATGACCGATCGGCGGCCTGTACACAGCAGGCTCAACAAATGAAGCATCAAGCCAAAGACCAACGTGTTCAGCACATTGAACACCGGTTTTCCCAGCAAACCGCAACAGATTTGGGAAACAATATCTGATGTTCGACCGTTAACCGTCAGGTAATGGCAATATTGCGACCTAAAGAAGTCGGTTAAAGAATGCATGTGGGTCCACTCGCCCTCAATGAGAGAATAAGCCAGATCATCCTCCTTGAGCGTAGTGTACACATTCATGGCAAAAAACACCGCACACGCCAACAACAACAGCAACCAATAGCCGATATCGTGCGAACGTTTCCAGGAGGTCGAGTCAAATAATCGAGATGATTTCATAACATGATGCTTCTTGATAAATAAAAAATGTTGCGGCGTGTATATTTAGTTATCCACTGCCGCAACCTTGTATGAGAACGGCTACAGCCGTATTCAAATCAGGAGCCTGAGATTACACCGTTAAGATTTCTTTCTCCTTGGCGGCAAAGATCTCGTCAATCTTCTTCATGAACTTGTCATGAATCTTCTGGACCTTTTCCTCTCCATCCTTGGAGACGTCTTCACTCATGCCTTCCTTGACAGCTTTCTTCAAGCCCTCAATAGCCTCACGACGGGCATTGCGGATGCTCACGCGGGCCTTCTCACTCTCGGCCTTGGAATCTTTAACCAGCAACTTGCGGCGTTCCTCGGTCAAGGGAGGAATGTTAAGACGAATGACCTCGCCATTGTTCACGGGCATGATTCCCACATTGCTATCGATGATAGCTTTCTCAATGGTTCCGATCATGTTGCGCTCCCAGGGCATGATAGCGATGGTGCGTTGGTCAGGAGTGCTCACGTTGGCCACGTTATCGATGGGAACGGGGCTGCCATAGTAATTCACGCGGATACCGTCCAGAATCTTGACATTGGCCTTGCCTGCACGGATGTGGGCGAGGGTGTCATCAAGGAAATCAACGGCTTCCTGCATCTTTTTCTCGGCTGCGTCGAGATAGAATTTTACGTCGTTCATAGTGTTGTATTTATTTTGTTGATGATTTGATTTTGTCTTTATAAGTCACGAAAGTAATTCATTTGGTAAAACCTTGCAAATATTTTGCCAAAAAATGAAAAAAATGGCTTCTTACAATACCCGCTCGTCATTGAACTCTCTCACGATGTAATCGGGACGGTTTTTGGTCTCATTATAGATGCGACCAATGTATTCGCCGATGATGCCCAGCGACAACAACTGGATACCACCCAGGAACAGGATGAGCATAACCATCGAGGGGTAGCCTCTTACGGGGTCGCCCCACACCAACGCCTTGACATAGACAAACAGCATGTAGATGAACGCCAATAGTGAGACCAGGCAGCCAATGACAGTAGAGATGCGCAGCGGCAGGTTAGAGAATGAGGTAATTCCGTCAATAGCCAGCGAGAACAGTTGCTTGTAATTCCATGACGACTCGCCAGCCACGCGGTCACCGCGGTCAAATTCCACCTCTTTCTTCTTGAAGCCTATCCAACTGTACATACCCTTAGTATAGCGCTCGCTCTCGCGCATTCTCTTCAAGGCATTAATACAACAGCGGTCCAGCAATCTGAAATCGCCCACGTTTTGCAGCACGTCAAAGCGTGATGAACTCTGGAGCAGCTTGTAGAACATCAATGATAAACGCTTGCGCAACCAACTCTCTTTTCCACGTGACTTGCGTTTAGCATACACGTCCTCATACCCTTCTTCCCAGTACTTGAGCATCTCGGGGATAAGTGATGGCGGATCCTGCAAGTCGGCATCAATAATGATCATGCAATCGCCGGTAACGTAGTCAAAACCAGCCAACATCGCAATTTCCTTACCAAAGTTACGGGACAAGTCCACATAGTTGAAGCGCTGATCTTTTTCACGCAGCCCCCTCAACTGGTCCATGGTACCATCAACACTCCCGTCGTTGACAAACATGACTTCCCACTCATACTGGTTGTTTTTTTCCATCAGCTTGGTCAACTCAGGATATAACATCGGTATTGTCTTTTCCTCGTTATAGCACGGGATGAGTAATGAAATCTTTTTCATATTCTAAAGGTTTTGATGAGCTAAATTAAGAATTGGAGCAAAGATAAGTAAAAAAAACCAATCCATTCCTATGTAATCATCACTTTAAAGAAATTGACTTTAAACGATAATCCTGGGTAGGATATAATCGGGGAACCAAAACGTAATCGTTTCCATCGACCGGCAGAACGTCAACCTTGGAGAAATAATCCTTGGCATGTTCACCAAACAACATGTACTTGGCAGTGGACCACCATCCCTGATTAGGAACCGGGTTAAACTGAACTTGAGCAACACTATCAATTTCCTGGCCTTTTTCCAAACGCTTGGCATAAAACGGCAAGGAGCCCAAACCCCGGAACTGGTTATAGGCATCAGGATGAGCTTTAATGTCATCCAAGAACTCCTTGGGAAGAAACACCACGTCTTTATAGCCATAGAATTTAGAAATCTTATCAAACTCACCGTAATATTTCTCGTTGCGGATCACCTTGGAGACCGTATAGTCAAGCACATAACGATGGTAGAGTGAATGTTTAATGGGCTGAACCGTTGACACGATACAATGGTCACCGGTTATCTGGGCCAACTCGTTTTCGGCAATCTTATAACTCTTATAACAGATGGTGAGCATGTAGCAAGCAAATGCTAATACCACAACATTAGCCACAGTAACCAGCCTGTCATTCAAAGCATCCCAATTGATGAACCTGAGCAGCAGAAGTAACGAGAAGAACTCAACACCAAATCGGGAACGCAGGACCGTTGTACCTGTCAAGAACACAAAGATTAATGAAACGATGACCGTGATGACAAAAATCATCTCCTTTTTCATCCATTCAAGCAGGTTCATCTTTTTGAACAGGCAACGATAGGCCACGTAAAAGACCAGGATGAAGAAAAACCTCATATTGAACATGTGAATCAGCCTGACATAATAGCTCACCTCACCAGTCAATTGATCTCCAAATGCTCTTTTGATGGATCCAGGGGCCAATGACATGATCAGCACTCCTATAAAGAAGCCAGCCAGCATATAAACGCGATGACCGCGCAATTGCTCACGGTTCAAGGCATAATAGATGAAGTAGCCTGCAGCCAATCCCAAGACCACACCCTCATTGCTCCAACCGCAAATCAGTCCCCATAAAAACAGGGGCACATAAGTCCATTTCTTAAAATCCTCTTTAAACAATAGATGATGGAATACCAGCACCGCCGATGTGACCCATAGATAATTCAGAGAGCCACTCATCCAAAAGAACTCATGCTTGAAGCCAGGCATCAAGAGGAAAATGAGTATAAATGACACCGATGCGATTTTGTAATAGTGTGATTTATTGGGCGATGTCACTAATGCTATGAGATAGAGAAAAACGGGAAAAAAGGCCGCATTAAACACATTGAAAACCTGTTTCCCAATCAAGGCATCAAACACCTGATCGATAAAATGCACAAGGGAGCGCCCGTGTAATTCAAAATAATGAATGTACTGGCTCAAGAAAACATCTCCTATCGATTTAATCGGAATTGTCGTGCCAAAAATAAAAACATAATGCCAATCATCGCTGAACCTCGGCGTAAAGCGATTAAAGAAATACATTATCACAAAAACCACCAGCAAAAAGATGGCTAAACAGGCCTTTAATTCCTTATTCTGAGATTTAAACATTATCAACAGTTATTGATCCTACATGAAAGACACCACCCCATGGCCAAGACCACACAAGGCATGATGAAATGTTTATGATGTTGCAAAATTAGCTATTTTTTCACAATTTCCAGTCCTTTATACTCCAATAATACTACAACCAAAACGAGACGCACCGCTTTGGCACGTCTCATTATAATCCATTTCTACCATAACTCTCAACTCGAGCTACTTTCGCTCGCCATTGATCTCGCGCACGATGTAGTCGGGACGGTTCTTGGTCTCGTTATAGATGCGCCCGATGTATTCACCGATGATACCCAACGACAGCAACTGGATGCCGCCCAGGAACAGGATCAGGATGACCAGTGTGGGATAACCCTGCACCGGTTCTCCAAAGAGCACCGCTTTAAAGAACACATAAATCATGTACAGGAACGCGCACATCGACACGATGAAACCGACCACAGTCGAGATGCGCAACGGAGCGGTTGTGAACGACGTGATGCCGTCGATGGCAAACGAGAATAACTGCCGGTAGTTCCATGATGACTCGCCAGCAACGCGGTCGGCCTGCTCAAACTCAATCTCTTTTTTCTTGAAGCCTATCCAACTATACATGCCCTTGGTGTAACGCTCGCTCTCCCGCAGGCTTTTCAACGCATTGATGCAGCAACGGTCCAACAGGCGGAAGTCGCCCACGTTCTTCAGCACCTCAAAGCGCGACGAGCGTTGCAGGATTCTGTAGAATTCCAGCGACAGGCGCTTGCGCAGCCAACTCTCCTTGCCGCGCGACTTGCGCTTGGCGTACACGTCATCATAGCCTTCTTCCCACCACTTGATCATTTCAGGAATGAGCGTGGGCGGGTGCTGCAGGTCGGCATCGATGATGACCATACAGTCGCCGGTCACATGGTCAAAGCCTGCCAGCATGGCGTTCTCCTTGCCAAAGTTACGGGACAAGTCCACATAGTTAACCCGCTGGTCTTGTTGGCGCAGCTGTTTCAACACTCTCAACGTGCCGTCGGCACTGCCATCGTTGACAAACATGAGTTCCCATTCATAACCGGGATGGCCATCCATGAGTTTCACCAGCTCGGGATAGAGCAGCGGCAGCGATTTCTCCTCGTTGTAACAGGGAATCAGTATCGATATCTTTTTCATTTCACTCTCTTATTTTTTATTGTTATTGTTCAATTCTCACGTCAGTGCTTATTTGAAGGTAAGCGATGACAATTTCTCGGCTTTCAGGAAAGCCGCCGCCTGAGCGATTTGCTCGGGAGTTACGGCTTGGATCCGGGCAATGGTTTCGTCAATGGTGGAAACACAGCCGCGATGAAGCAACTCCCGGCCCGCACTCATCGCCAAGAACTCAGCACTGTCGGCCGCCACAACCAACTGTCCGCAGTACTGCCGCTTATAGGCTTCCAGGCGGCGTTCAGGCAGCAGTTCGTTGCTCAGGCGGCTGGTGATACGGTCAATGACCTGCAGGCTGGAACGCACGTCATCGGGGTCACAGCCCAGGTAAATCGATATCCAACCGCAATCACTCAACAACGACAACGTGGACTCAACAGAATAGACATAGCCCCGGCGTTCACGTAACTCCACATTCAATAACGAGTTCATGCCTGGGCCGCCCAAGATGTTGTTGAGCAGCATTAGGGCATAACGCAAAGGGTCTTCCCTGTCGGGCACGCGCGCGCCCACGACGGTGTGGGCCTGATGGGTACCTATCACAGTCACCTGCTTGAATGGTGCCACCTCCTTAGGTATGTGGCGTTGCCGCTTGGCAATCGTGTGGCTCATGCCGCCAAAGTATTTTTCGACCATTCGAAACACCTTTTCGGCCCGCTCGGGTCCAACCGAGAAAAATGCCATATTTGAAGGAACATAGAGCGTCTTCAGGTAACGCATACAGTCTTCACTGGTCATGCGCTCCACATCTTCTTTTATGCCCAAGATGTTATGGCCCAATTCACTACCGGCGAACAGCAAGTCCTCAAAATCGTCACACACGGCATCACTCGGCGCGTCGCGATAGCTGGCTGCTTCCTCGAGCACCACGTCGCGCTCGCGGTCCAACTCTTCCTGCGGGAAGACCGACCACTGTACCAGATCGGCCAGCAGGTCCACGGCCCGCTTGAGATGCTGGGCAGGAAACACCGAGTAGAGCATAGTGCCCTCCTTGGTCGTGTAAGCGTTCAGTTCACCTCCCACGCTTTCCATGCGGTTCAGGATATGCCATGACCGGCGGTGAGTGGTTCCCTTAAAGATGGTATGCTCGACAAAATGGGCCAAGCCGTATTGCCCCTCAACCTCATCGCGGCTTCCCGCATTCACGGCGAGGCCGCACCACGCCACCTGGGACATGGTGGTCACGTGAACCATGCGCAGGCCGTTGGGCAATGTGTCGTAATATATGTTGCTCACGATTTAAAGTCTTGAATTAATGTGCAGGACATGCTGCACGAGCAATAACTCGTGGATGTCGCTACGGCGCACGTCCATATCGTCATAATTAGGATTCTCGCTGCGCAATACCACCATGTTGGGGTCGGTGTGGCGGCGCAGGTATTTTACCAATCTGAAGTCATCGAGCTGGATGACATAGATCTGCCCCCAATAAATCTGCTGCGGGTTGCTCACCTCGCGCACGGCTACAAAGTCGCCGTCCATGATCACCGGGGCCATTGAGTCGCCGCTCACGCGCACGATGCGGCAGTTGGGACTCATGTTGGGCAGGTTCACCCACCCCACGATGTTCTCGCTCGAGAACAGCTCGTTACGGCCCGATGCCATGCCCGCGGTGGCATCCACATCATACACAGGCGTGCCACTGTTCGCGCCCGCCGCTTGGTGGACATCCCCACTATCGACGCGCACGAGCGATTTGCCAAACGGCAAGTCGGTGCCCTCGAGCAGCCACTCCTTGGACACGCCCAGGTTCACCACCATGCGGTTGAGGAATGAATCACTCAGCGTCATGTGGCCATTGAGGTATTTTGACAAGTTAGACGTGTCGATGCCGACGCGCTCGGCAAACTGCACCTGCCTAACACCCATTTCCTTCATCAAATACTTGATTCGCGCTATGATTTCAGCGTTTTTCTCTGGTTCCATTTGCTTGTTTTCTTGGTGTCGATATTCGCGGCAAAATTACCACAAAAATTTGTATTTTGCAATTTCCGTACCAACAAAATACCACCGCCACCAAATAATATCACATGTTATTACCATGAATTAATGACCATTTCACATGGTTTTTCAATGCGAATTTCGCTAATTCAACCAATTACACTAATCATACATTCGTTCGATTCGCTAAATTCGTCGAAAGTAAAGCGCGCGGATGCCATTGTATTTTTTGTACTTATTGTTTTCCTTTTTGATAAATTGGAATTTATCCGATTGATGGCTTCGCCTTGGCATAGTGAAAAAAGTTTTCCCTCTGCTCTCGGCTCGCTCATCAATTGTTGTTCATCGTTGTCCCAGTTGTTTTTAAAACTCGCGCGGATGCCGCTCTAACCTTTAACCACTAACCTCTAAACTGCGAGCGAAGCGAGCATCAACGCGGATGCATTCAGAAAAATCAGAATAATCCGTAGTTTTTAAAAACGGTGCGGCAGCCCAATTAGTTTAATTCGCGTAATTTGTAGTTTATTAAAAAAGCGTTACCTTTGCAAATAGCATAACCAGAGCAATTATTCACCCAAAAAACAACACGTCTATGAAACATCTATTCCAACTATCCCTGCTCCTGCTGGCGTTCCTGCTGCCCGCCACCGCCCTCGCTCATGACTTCGAGGTGGATGGTATATACTATAACGTCATCGGCAGCCAAGCCACTGTAACTAATAGAGGAACTGCATCATCTCTAAACAACAATGATTACCCTGGCGATGTGACCATCCCTCCAACCGTCACTTATAACGGCAAGACCTATTCCGTCACTGCCATCAGCCACTCTGCCTTCTATGGCTGTAGCAGCATGACCAGCATAACTATCCCCAACTCCATCTCTTCTATCGGCTACTACCAAACCTTCTATGGTTGCACTGGCCTGTCCAGCATCATAGTAGCGAATGATAATCCATATTATGACTCACGCAACAACTGCAACGCCATTATTGAAACTGCTAGCAACAAGCTCATAGCAGGTTGCAAAAATACCGTCATCCCAAACACTGTCACTGCCATAGGCAGCTATGCGTTCTCTCGCGGTGGACTGACTAGCATCACCATCCCCAACTCAGTCTCTTCTATAGATAACTATGCGTTCACTGGTTGCACAGGACTGACCGACATCAAAGTAGTGAATGATAATCCATATTATGACTCACGCAACAACTGCAACGCCATTATTGAAACCGCCAGCAACAAGCTCATAGCAGGTTGCAAAAATTCCGTCATTCCTAACACCGTCACTTCCATTGGCAACTTTGCGTTCTATCAATGTAGCAGCCTGACCAGTATCGACATTCCCAACTCAATCACCTCCATTGGCCACTCTGCGTTCAATGGCTGTAGCAGCCTGGCCAGTATCGACATCCCCAACTCAGTCACAACCATCGGTGGTAGCGCCTTTTTGGGCACGGGGTGGTATAATAATCAACCCGATGGCTTAGTTTATGCTGGGCTCGTGGCATACACATATAAAGGCACAATGCCTAACGGAACGAGCATCACTTTGCGAGATGGTACTCTCGGTATTGCTGCCGGTGCGTTCTCTAACTGCAAAGGACTGATAAGTATCAACATGCCCAATTCCGTCACTAACATTGGTGCAAGTGCATTCTATGGCTGCAACAGCTTGACAAGCGTCAGTATCCCTGACTCAGTCTCAATCCCTATAATCGGCGAAGATACGTTCTATGGCTGCAGTAGCCTAACTAGCTTCACCATCCCCAACAATGTCTCTTTGATCGACAAAAATGCGTTCTTTGCCTGTACCAGCCTGACCAGTGTCACCCTCGGCAACTCCCTCACAACCATCGGTGAAAAGGCATTCTCTTTCTGCACAAGCCTGCTAAGTGTCGAAATCCCCAACACTCTGACAACCATCGGTGAGTCTGCGTTCTATTACTGCTATAGTATGACGAGCGTGACCATCCCTAACTCAGTCACCTATATCGACATGGATGCATTCTCTGGTTGCGGCCTGACAAGTGTCACCATCCCCAACTCCGTCACTTACCTTGGCTATGAGGCATTCTTAGAATGCAGCCGTTTGACCAACGTCACCATCGGCAACTCCATAAGCGATATCTACGACAATACATTTTATGGATGCAACGCGCTGGAAACCGTTAAATGCATCGGCACAGTGCCCCCCGTAATGAAGCGCACCAACTGCTTCTCGACAGCGGCTTATAACAACGCGACCCTGCTCGTGCCCAGTAGCAGCATCGAAGCCTATCAGGCTACCGACTACTGGTACATGTTCAATCACATACAAGGCTATAATAGCGCCACTACGGGTGATGTCGATGGTGACGGCTTGGTTAACATCAGCGACGTGACTGTACTCATCGACATGCTCCTAGGCGGCACAACGCCTCCATCCAGCGCCGACGTGGACGGCGACGGCTCAGTTAACATCTCTGACGTCACCACCCTCATCGACATGTTACTCGAAGATATCAGATAAGAGTTAATAGTGAACAGTTAAGAGTTAATAGTTTGGCGTCCGCGCTCCAACCTACGGAACGCGGATGCCTCTTTAACCTTTAACCCTTAACCTCTAACCTTTAAACTATAACCTGCTCGCGCAGCGAGCTTCAAAAAGTCGTATTTGTTGTTTGAAAAGAGGTGCATGGCGACAAAATCGTTAAAACGGGTCATGCAATCGGTAAAATGTTTTACTGTTAATCGCCAAAAATAATGTAACTTTGTGCCAACAAAAATCAATTTCAATCAACTTAAATAGAAATTATCATTATGAACGGAAATTTTGTTTATTACAACCCAACGAAACTGTACTTTGGCGAAGATTCTCTCAACTACCTGATTGACGAACTCAAGAACTACGGCCCGGTGGTGCTGCTCAACTACGGCAGCGGCAGCGTGAAGCGCAACGGCATCTATGACCAGGTTGTTGCCATTCTGAAGCAGGCTGGCAAGACAATCGTCGAGAATCCTGGCGTAATGAGCAATCCCACACTCGAGAAACTGCGTGAGGGCATCCAGATTGCCCGCGACAACAAGGTCGACCTGATTCTCGCCCTGGGCGGCGGTAGCGTGTGTGACTACTCCAAGGCCGTGGCAGCATCGGTCAACTGCGAGGGTGACTATTGGGACAAATACTACCTCAAGCAGCAACAGCCCGATGCCGGTCAAAAGATTCTGCCCGTGGGATGCATCCTCACGATGGCGGGAACTGGTTCGGAAATGAATGCCGGCACCGTGATTACCGACGCCGAGAACACCTTCAAAGTGGGCCACGTGTTTGACGCGCGCCTGATGCCCAAATTCTCTATTCTTAATCCCCGTTTCACCATGACAGTCCCCGTCGAACAGATGAAAGCGGGTATCTACGACATCATGAACCACATCATGGAGCAGTATTTCTCGGACTTTGACGACAACACCAGCGACTACCTCTCCGAGGGGCTGATGCGCGGCCTCATCGTGGCGTCACGCAAGGCTGTGAAAGATCCGCAGGATTATGAAGCCCGGTCCAACATCATGTGGACTGCCACTTGGGCATTGAACACCCTCCTGGGCCTAGGCAAACGTGAGGATTGGATGGTACACATGATCGGTCACTCGGTGGGCGCTTGGACCCATGCACCCCACGGCTACTGCCTGGCATCGGTGTCGATGGCTTATTACAAGCGCGCCATGCAGCCAGGTATGGCCAAATTCGCTCGCTTTGCCCGCAACGTGTGGGGCATCAATACCGAGGGCATGACCGACGAGCTGGCTGCGACCGCTGGTTTGGAGGCCTTGAAGAACTGGATGCTGGAAATCGGACTGCCGCTGACCATCAGCGAGCTGGGTGCTACCCAGGACATGATTCCCGGCATCACAAAGGGCACCATCATCTATCCTGCCGGCTATCTGGACCTGAAACCCGAGGACATCACAGCCATCCTCGAGGAAAGCATGTAATACCTACTACAAACCCGCACCGTCAGCTGTAGCGGGTGCCATCAGTTGGGACGAGTTCTTTTGATTGAAAAGCGTAGTCGCGGATCAAAGAACTCGTCCCAATTATTTAGCATACATGAAGCGGCAGGTAGATTTGTTATTCAAGATAAGTTTTACTAACTTTGTGGCCATGAAACTAAATTGACAGTAATATATGAGCAAGAAGAAGATATTATACCTGATTGGGGCTGTGCTATTACTGCTGCTGGGATATAAGGGAGCTGACCTGAAGAACTCTTTCTACAAGAGTGCCTACAACGATGAACTGCCTACCGAGGAGCAGACTACCGACAAACAGGGTGAAGGCAAGGAGTACCAGTCGACGGGCGATCAGTCACTGCTCGACGTGAGACTGCCTGAACGGCTCGAGAACCAGACGGTGCGCTACAAGTCTATCGTGGTGTATTTCAACAAGAACTACCGCGTACCCAATTGCGTGGCATACGAGCTGACCAACACCATGACCTCGATGGCCGACTCGCGTGACGCCGAGAACCGTAACGACTACCAGTTTGAGCGCGACCACAACGTCAAGGGCTGCCCCGACTGGTGGGAATACAAGGAGAGCGGCTACACACGCGGCCACATGGCTCCAGCGATGGACATGCGATGGAACAAGACAGCCATGGAACAATGTTTCCTGATGACCAACATCTGCCCACAGGTTGCCGAGATGAACGATGGTGAGTGGCGCCATCTCGAGGAAGCGGTGCACAAGTGGTCACGCACGGCCGAGCGACTCATCGTGTTCACGGGCCCCATCTTCTCGGACGACATGGAATACATCGGCAAATATGGCGATATCGCCGTGCCCGAGCGCTTCTTCAAGGTCATCTATTCACCCAAGCAGAACCGTGCCATCGCCTTTGTGATGGAGAACAAGGAACTGCCCAATAGCTGGACTAACTATGCCACCACCATCGACCAGGTGGAGGCTTTGACAGGATATAACTTCCTGGCGTCGCTCGAGGATGGCGTCGAAAACGTTATCGAGAGCAAGGAGAACATTAAGGACTGGCCTAAATACTACCCAAGACGATGAACACGATTGAAATGAATGGCATGGGCGATACCATCTGCGCCGTCTCGACCCCGCAGGGCCGAGGAGGCATCGCCGTTATCCGCGTAAGCGGACCCGAGACGCTAGACATTGTGCAACGATGCTGGCAAGGCAAACCATTAAACGACATGGCAACGCACACAGTCCATCTGGGCAACGTGGTGGATAATAACGGCGACGTGCTCGATCAGGCTGTGCTGACAATCTATCGCGCGCCCAACTCATTTACGGGCGAGGATGTGGTGGAACTGTCATGCCATGGCTCGACGTGGATCCAGCAACAAGTGACACATGCGCTCATTGATGCGGGTTGCCGCCATGCCCTGGCGGGCGAATTCACACGCCGCGCCTTCGCTAATGGCCGCATGGACCTCTCTCAGGCCGAGGCCGTAGCCGATGTCATTGAGGCGCAGTCGCGCGCAGCCCACCAAGTGGCGATGAGCCAGATGCGGGGTCGCTATAGCGACGAACTGCGTGGCTTGCGTGACAAACTGCTGCGCTTTGTCTCGCTCATCGAACTTGAACTGGACTTCAGCGAGGAAGACGTGACCTTTGCCGACCGCGGCGAGGTGACTGCCCTAGCACATGAAATACAAGCGCTCATCTCGCGCTTGGCCGACTCTTATCGTGATGGTAATGCCATCCGCAACGGTCTGCCCGTCGCTATCGTGGGCCAGACCAACGCCGGCAAATCGACCCTGTTGAACGCCCTGCTGCGTGACGATCGCGCCCTGGTAAGCGACGTCCACGGCACCACACGTGACACCATCGAGGACACCGTGATCATGGGCGGCACGCTGTACCGCTTCATCGACACGGCCGGTATCCGCCAGTCAACCGACACTGTAGAGCAGATGGGCATCAAGCGCACCTGGCAGGCCATGGACAAGGCTAAAGTCGTGCTCTGGGTTGTTGACGTCACCAGCGCCGATACCAGTATGGCCCATGACATCCTATCCCACTGCAACGGCAAGGCTCTTATAGCCGTGCTCAACAAGACCGACCTTGACGACGATCTAGCTGCGAGGAGTGAGCTAAACGACGTCCTACCCGAGGGCATACCAGTCGTTGCCATCAGTGCTAAGCGCGATAGTGACATTGAGGCCCTGCGCGACCTCATCGTCACCACAGCATCCTTGCCAGATGTAGAGGCCGACACTGTCATCGTAACCAACGCCCGCCACTATGAGGCGCTTACCCGCGCTGGCGAAGCACTCACACGCGCCATCGACGGCCTTGACAACGGCTTGAGCGGCGACCTCCTCGGACAAGATATCCGCGAATGTCTCCACTGGCTCGGCTCCATTACCGGCGAAATCACCACCGACAACATCCTCGGTGAAATCTTCTCTCACTTCTGCATCGGCAAATAATTCCCGTGTTTTCGGATGTTTTAAAAACAATAATTTCGGTATTTTCGGATGTTTTTAACGTAAACATTTGCGTAATTTAAATCGATGCACTACATTTGCACACGAAATCAGGCATCGTAACGATTATGGAGAGAATATTCAGACGAAAGCTTTATGATCGCCTTCTCGAGTGGAAACGAGCGCAGAATGGCAAATCGGCTATCTTGATAGAAGGGGCGCGTCGTGTGGGCAAGTCAACACTTGTTGAACAGTTCGCAAAAAATGAATATGAGTCCTATATCCTAATTGACTTCAACGAAGCATCCGATGAAGTGAAATCCTTGTTCAACAATCTCATGAACAAAGATTTCATCTTTTTGCAATTGCAAGTCTTATATAATGTTGTGCTCAAAGAGCGTAAGTCGGTCATCATCTTTGATGAGGTGCAAAAATGCCCACTAGCCCGGCAAGCAATAAAGTATCTTGTAAAAGATGGCCGCTATGATTACATTGAGACAGGCTCTCTCATTAGTATCAAGAAGAATACAAAGAACATCACTATACCCAGCGAGGAGGAGCGTGTGACGCTATATCCGATGGACTATGAAGAGTTCCGATGGGCTTTGGGTGACGAAGCAACTGTGCCCCTGCTCCGCACTTTTTATGAAAGGCGGCTCCCGTTGGATAGAGCCCATCGTGACAAGATACGTGATTTCAGACTTTATATGTTGGTTGGCGGTATGCCACAAGCAGTGAAAACATATATTGAGACCAACAATTTCAGTATGGTGGACCAAGTGAAACGTGGCATCATTAAAGTTTATCAAGAAGACTTTCAAAAGCTTGATGAAACAGGACGCTTAGAGACACTCTTTATGGAGATTCCGTCTCAATTAAGCCAGGTCAGCAATCGTTATAAGCCATATACCGTGCTTGGCGATGTCAATGACGAGAAACTGGTTGAACTTCTGAAGGATCTTGAAGACAGCAAAACGGCTCTTTTTTCCTATCATTCAAACGAACCGAATGTAGGGATGTCACTGACTAAGAATCGTTCAAAGTTCAAGATATTCTGCGCCGACACAGGCATTTTCGTCACTCTTGCATTCTGGGACAAGGATCATACCGAGAATATCATCTATCAGAAACTTTTAAATGATAAACTAAGCACCAATCTGGGTTACGTCTATGAGAACACGATAGCACAGGTGCTGACAGCATCTGGTAACAAACTGTTCTATTACACCTGGCCTAAGGACGAAACCCATTATTATGAGATAGATTTTCTGCTCTCACGAGGCGCCAAGTTACACCCAATTGAAGTCAAATCATCAGGTTACAAATCTCATAAGTCTCTGGATGTTTTTTGTCAGAAGTATTCTCATATCGTTGATCGGCGTTATCTGATTTACACCAAGGATTTTAAAAAAGATGAGGAAACACTGCTGCTTCCTGTTTACATGACACCATTTCTATAAAATGATGAAAATGATAACATAAGAGTATACCAAATAATAATTCTAGATATAGCAGTTTATAATATATTTTCAATAAAGGATTGTTCTACACATCTTTCTGATTCTCAATTTTAAAATCTGAATTGATATCACACGAAACTTCTATCCAATGGTATACTTTTCAATTATTATTTACACCCCCTTGTGACATAGAGATTGGGTGCGAATGATTACTATTTTTCTGCATCGGTTAATGGTCTTTATAAGGGACAATATGCCCGATATCTGTCAGACGCTGGCGCACGAGGTCAAGAGGAACCTCACGGGGATCGACCTTGTTGGCAGCAGCGAGGGCGGCGACAACACCGGCAGCCTGCCCCATCGCCATGCATGATGCCTGGACACGCAAGGCCGAATTAGCGCCGTGGTCGCTCGAGACTGCGCGCCCAGCAACAAGCATGTCAGGCACACCCTTTGGCAGCATTGCACCAAGCGGCACCGCACCGACGCGGTCTTTCTCGTGGAAGACAAGACGGGCGCCACTGCTCCCCGCATTGTGTTCGTCCACCATCCAGTAGGACCATGAGAGTGCATCGTCGGGCACATAGCCCTCAAGATACTCGCTCTCGGTTATTGTCTTCTCGCCGACGACACGATAGGTCTCACGCACACCCACCTCACTCGCGCTGGCCACAAGTTCGACATTTTCCAGTCCTTTCTGGCGACGGATAAATGCCAGGACACGATCCCGCGCCTCCACGCCACGACGGTTCGTTTCGGCGCGAGCCTCCGGGGTGGAATTATCAGCCAACGGAATGTAGCACCCGGAGCCTCCTCCCTTGCGAATGAAAAACGGCATACCCACATAGACATCTGTAGGCAACAGTTCGCCATCGGCAATCGCCTGTTTGTGTGCGCGATTCACCGCCTCGGCGTCAAACTCCAAGCCCTGTGAGGAAATCCAAAAGAAGTAGGAACCCGGTTGACGGATGTCGTCTGAGGGCTTAACGCGTTCAGCACCCGCCAGTGCAGCCACCGTCGCATTGCCCGTCGCGTCCACGACCTGGCGTCCAATGACAGGCCCGACAAGCCATCCACAGTCAACACGTTCGACAGTGGTCACCTCAACGTTCAAGATGAGGTCCACACCGGCTTTACGCAAAGTTTCCTCGGCGATGCGGGAATAAATAACGGGGTCAACATGGACACAACTCTCCATCCACTTGTCCGGCTCCTGCTTGGAAAAATCAGGCAGGCTACCATGTGCAGCAGCTACCGCCTCGGTTACCAAATCCCAAACCGGACCGGCAATAATCTGTCGCCGCCACGCATAGAAAAGTCCCATATCACACACCTCGGCCTGGACTGTCGTTCCGCCTATCCTGGAATCGCGCTCCACGAGCGCCGTGCGGGCACCGACCCGGACCGCCGCGAGAGCAGCTCCAATGCCGGCAGGGCCTCCTCCAACAACGACGACATCATAGACTGGAGCATCCACCTTCACGTCATCGGTCGCAAGCGGCAACTGCTGACTCCAAGAAACAAGAGCCAGCAGCATGAGCAAAAGCGTAATAACAAACCTTCTACAGATAGTCATCGTTTGGAACTATGTGAGATGTGATTCTTATTTCACAACGCCGCACCAGCCACCATTGCGGACGATGTGCAGCTGCAACGTGGTCTGCGGGGTGACAGCCTGTTCGCCCTTCTTGTAATCGACGGCAATGCGGTGGGCGTTGCGACCGTCCTGGAAATAGGTCAGTTGGCCCGGCTTGGTCAAGAAATCGAGCGAGATGGTCAAGTCGAGCGGTTGCTTGCGCTCGCCGGTAATGGCGCCGATAAACCACTGCTCGCCCTTGCGCTTAGCGACGACATAGTAGTCGCCAGCCTTGGCGGCAAGGATGCGGGTATCATCCCACGTGGTGGGCACCGATGCGATGAATTCGGTGCATTCAGCTTCGCGCAGGTAGCGCGTGGGACTGTCTGCCAGCATCTGCAAGCCACTCTCGAAGCAGACGTAGAGGGCCATTTGGTAGGCACGCGTGCCACCGCCCATCGGCAGGGAACCGGTTCCCCAATTGTCCTCGGGTTGCGCATTCTGCATCGCTCCTGGCGTGAAGTCCATCGCACCCACGGCATTACGCATAAACGGTAACCAGATGCTGTTCTTGGGTTCGCAGCCAGCACATTGCTCCAGTCCTAGCACGCCCTCATAGGAGAGCAGGTTAGGCAGGCGCTGCTCAAGTCCCGATGGCTTGAATGCGCCGTGGAAATCGACCATCAGCTTGTACTTGGCACACTCGCGGACGATGCGCTCATAGTAGTTGACCATCCACTGGTTACTGTGATCCATGAAGTCAATCTTCAAACCCTTTACGCCCATTTTGGCATAATAGGGTATCAGGTCCATGTGATGCTCGACGGTGAGCCATGACAGCCATAGCCATACACCCACACCTTTCTGGCGACCATAGTCCACCAGTTCCTGAACGTTAATCTCATCACGGGTGGTAAAGGGGTCTTTCACGCTCTTGTTCCATCCCTCATCGAGCAGGATATATTCCACTCCAAATCTTGAAGCGACATCGATGATGTATTTGTAAGTATCGTTGTTGATGCCCGTTTCAAAGTCCACCCCCCAGACGGTCCAATGATTCCACCAATCCCAGTTCACCTGGCCAGGCTTAATCCACGACACGTCATCAAGTTCGCATTGGCCAGCGAGCACGACTTCCATCTGATTCCCCGCGATGGTGGCATCGTCACCGATGACTGCAAAGCGCCACGGTAACGAACGGCGCCCGTCAATCTGGGCTGCGATACAGTCACGCTCCTTAGTAATCTTCCAACCACGGTCACCGCTGGGTTCCCAGGTCTCAGGAGATTTGGGAAAAATGGACGAGAACCCGTTTTTGCCATTAGGCGTCAGGAAGATGTGGGGATAATCGCGCACATCACTCTCTGAGAAGAGCACCTTGGTACCCCGCGGGCTTTCAAACAAGATGGGCAAGTAAGTCATCTGGTCACCCTCCTGCAACTCGCTAGTAGAGATGTGTGTATAGGGCTTTTCACAGGACATGGCATAAGTGTCTGTCTTGGAGATATGGGCCATAAACGGCACTGGGAAATTCAGTTCCACGCCCTCGTCCACGACATCAACCTTCTTCTTGCCTTTGTTGATATTGAAACGATAAGCAATTCCGTTGTCATAGGCACGAAAATCGACGCCAATGCCGCCTTTAAAAGTGAGCGACATTTGATTGGCTTTGTTGGGCACCACAGCATATTTCATTGGCACTACAGGCCTGATGATCTCATCGATGCGGGACCGCTTGCAGCCCTTGAGTTGCGGTTTGTCGCCAAACCGTTCATTCCTCATCTGCAGGGTCAATACATTATCCTTGAGCACCAATTCTTCACCGCGATAAACACTGTACTGCAACTGATCGCCAATGCACACTTCAATCCTTATATTTCCATTGGGTGAGGAAATGGTTTCCACCCTGGGCGCTGCTATGGCGAGCAAACCGAAGGCTGCCAAAAGCACTACAAGCAAAAGTTTCTGTTTCAATTTATTACTCTTTTTTAAGTTATTATGCGCAAAGATAGTGTTTTTATCAACTCGATGAGCATTTTTGAGTCAAAAGGTTGAAAAATATCATCCAGCCTCAAATAGATTTGGTAAATCGCTCTTCTTGCACTAAATTTACATAATTCAGGCGGCGCCTCGGATTTGCTCAAACAAATTTGGCAAATCGCTCTTCTTGCACTAAATTTGCAGTCTTAAATCAATGAGACAATGAGAGACATACCCATCACCATACATCATCATTACTCGCTGCGAGAGCACAACACCTTCGGGATGGATGTGAAGGCCAAGCAATTCATCAGTTACAAAACAGTGGATGAACTTGTTGAGGTCTTGGCTACCCTTAGAGATTGTGGGGAACGAATTCTGCACATTGGCAGCGGCAGTAATCTGCTGTTCACTAGGGACTTTGATGGCACCATCCTGCATTCCGACATCAAGTTCATCGAGGAGGCGTATCGCGACGACCAGCACATATTCTTTCGTGTGGGTTCGGGCGTGGTGTGGGATGACTTTTGTGCCCAAATGGCTCGGGACGACTATTACGGGACCGAGAACTTGTCCTACATTCCCGGTGAAGTCGGCGCTTCAGCCATCCAAAACATCGGCGCTTATGGCGTGGAGGTAGACAGTATCATCCATGAGGTGGAAACGGTAGCAGTCGCCACTGGCGAGCCTCGGGTATTCCAAGACAAAGAATGTGAGTATGGCTATCGGGACAGCATTTTCAAACAACGCTTGAAGGGGGAACACATCGTCACGGCTGTGGTCTACAAGCTGTCGCTCATCCCTGTATTCCATTTGGATTACGGTCCGTTGCGGGAATTCAATTCGCGGGGCGTGAAACCCTCGGCCCAGGCCATCCGCGACGCGGTGATCGACATCCGCCGTTCCAAGCTGCCCGAGCCTAGTGAGAAGGGCAGTGCCGGCAGTTTCTTCAAGAACCCGGTAGTTCCAGTTGAGGTCTACCAGCATGTTGCTGACTCCTATGCCGATGTTCCCCATTATGTGGTCGATAACCGTCACATCAAGATACCCGCCGCATGGCTCATCGAGCAATGTGGGTGGAAAGGCAAGCGACATGGCGGTGCGGCAGTCTATGACAAGCAACCGTTGATCTTGGTCAACGAATGCCAAGCGACACCAGGCGACATCATGGAACTGGCCAGTCTCATCCAGCAGAGTGTTTTCAATAAATTCCACATACAACTAGAACCAGAAGTTAATTACATCTAATACATAAAAAATCTGAATATCATGGCATCATTCATCGTAGAAGGTAACCACCGCCTGCACGGCGAGATCACCCCTCAAGGAGCCAAAAACGAAGCGCTGGAAGTCATCTGCGCGACCCTGTTGACAACCGAAGAGGTCGTCATCGAGAACGTACCCGACATTCTGGACGTGAACAACCTCATCCACTTGCTCAGCGACATGGGTGTCATCGTCAAGCAGCAGGGCGACAATACCTATAGTTTCAAGGCCGAACACATCGACACCGAGTTCATCGAGAGCCAGGACTTCATGAACAAATGCGCCCGACTGCGGGGCTCAGTGATGCTGATAGGGCCGCTGTTGAGTCGCCTAGGCATGATGTACTTCGCCAATCCTGGCGGAGACAAAATCGGTCGCCGACGCTTGGATACTCATTTTCGGGGTATCTGCAATTTGGGGGCGGAATATGCGCTTGACGCCGAAAAGCGAGCCTATCGATTTGAGACCAAGGGCCGCCTGCAAGGGACCTACATGCTGCTCGACGAGGCCTCGGTAACCGGCACGGCCAACATCGTGATGGCAGCCGTCATGGCCCAGGGCACAACCACCATCTATAACGCGGCTTGTGAACCCTATATCCAGCAATTGTGCCGCATGCTGAACCAGATGGGGGCTAAAATCACCGGCATTGCTTCCAACCTGCTGACCATCGAGGGAGTGGATGAGCTGCATGGTGCGCACCACCGCATTCTCCCTGACATGATTGAAGTGGGCAGTTTCATTGGCATGGCGGCCATGACAGGCAGCGAGTTGACCATCAAGGACGTTTCCTGGAAAGACTTGGGTATCATCCCCGACAGTTTCCGCCGTCTGGGGTTGCGGTTGGAAAAGAGGGGAGATGACATGTTTATTCCCCAGCAGGAGCACTATGAGGTGGAACGATTCATGGACGGCTCAATCCTGACGCTAGCCGATGCGATATGGCCAGGTCTCACTCCCGACCTGCTGAGCGTGCTGCTGGTGGTGGCGACGCAGGCTCAAGGCAGCATATTGATTCATCAAAAGATGTTTGAGAGCCGTCTCTTTTTTGTAGACAAACTCATTGACATGGGAGCACAAATCATTCTGTGTGACCCGCACCGTGCCGTAGTCGTCGGTCACGACCACCACATCCGCCTGCGAGCTAACCACATGGTCTCGCCCGACATCCGTGCCGGTATTGCCATGTTGATAGCCGCCATGAGCGCCGATGGCGTGAGCCGCATCGACCACATCGAGCAGATAGACCGCGGATACGCCAAGATAGATGAACGCCTCAATGCCATCGGGGCCAAGATCACGCGCATCGAGTGACCACACGCGCGTGTGTCGGTCTAAAAGATAATGAGTGGCAAAGTGCGGTCAGTTCCCGCATTTTGCCGCTTTTTTTGCTCTTTTCGTTTTTTTTGTCTATTTTTGAGGCCGTTATCAACAACATCCAATCCACTGAAACAATGAATAGACTGAGGTATTTTTTAGTAGCACTAGCAATGGCTGTTGCCGCCCTACTGCCTGTAAACACATGGGCGCAGTTTAATTGGCCATACACTATCCAGAACGGTACGATTATTACCCAAGTACCTGAACGCCCGGCCGGGCAACAGTCGGCATTGGGGCTGGCGGTGGAGAAGATACCCGTTGTGAGGGTGGCATTTGTCGGCCTTGGTATGCGTGGCCCTGACGCAGTGGAGCGTTGGACCCATATTCCTGGCATCGAGGTGAAAGCCCTGTGTGACCATGAGCGCGACCGCGCCGAGGCTTGCCAGGACATTCTGCGTAAGGCGTCAATGCCCGCTGCCGACATTTATTACGGCGAGGATGGTTATAAGGATCTATGTAAACGCAACGATATCGACCTGGTGTATATCGCCACCGATTGGCTCCACCACTATCTGGTAGCACGCGAGGCGCTTGAGCACGGCCATCACGTCGCCATCGAGGTACCCTCTGCGATGAACATGACTGAAATATGGTCGCTCATCAACCTGAGCGAGAGCAAGCGCCTGCACGTGATGATGCTTGAGAACTGCTGCTATGACTTCTTTGAACTTAACTCGCTCTACATGGCTCAGAGGGGTCTGCTGGGCGAAGTCATCTATGTGCAAGGAGCTTACCGCCATGAGCTGTCGCCCTATTGGGACGAATATTGGAAAAGCGGTGACGATGATAAGTTGGGGTGGCGTCTGGACTACAACAGCAAGTTCCGCGGCGATGTTTATCCCACCCATGGCCTGGGCCCTATCGCGCAAGTGCTTAACCTTCACCGCGGCGACCGCATGAGAACACTGGTTGCGATGGATACCCGCTCCTTTAATGGACAGGTACTGTTCAAGGCTCGCACAGGCGAGTATTGCACCGACTTCAAGAACGGTGACCACACCACCACACTCATCTCGACCGAGAAGGGCAAGGTCATCGAGATCCACCACAACGTGATGACGCCGCAACCCTATAACCGCATGTACCAACTCACCGGCACCAAGGGCTTTGTCAACAAATATCCCGTCGAGGGATTCGCGCTGGCCAAGGACGTGATGGCAAAAGCCGGCGTCAACGTCAGCAAGGACTATACTGGCCACTCCTATCTGAGCAAAGAGGATACCGAGGCGCTCCTGCAGAGGTTCACCTCGCCTCTCGTGAAACGCTATGGCGAGGAGGCTAAGGAAGTGGGTGGTCATGGAGGCATGGATTTCATCATGGACTCGCGCCTGGTCTATTGCCTGCAGAATGGGCTACCGCTCGACATTGACGTGTATGACCTGGCCGAATGGTGCTGCCTGGCCGAACTGGGGTGCCTCTCGATGAACAATGGCAACAAGCCGGTACAGGTGCCCGATTTCACCCGAGGCGAGTGGAGCAGATTCCGTGGATACCGCCATGCCTGGGCCAAGCCCGAGGACGAAGCCGCTGCACGAGCCACCGCCGTGGCCTTCACTGAGAAACTGAAGGCCAAAGGCGCTAAGTATTGGAAGAAAGCATCTAAAGATGCTGATTAGTGATTAGTGATTAATGAATATTGTCATGGAAACAATTGATACTGCCAGCATACTGGCACAATTTGAGATAACAGGCAAGGTCAAGGATGTTAAGCCTTTGGGTAACGGCCTTATTAACGACACTTATCGCGTTGTTACTGAGGGCGATTCACCCGACTATGTATTGCAACGCATTAACAATGCTATTTTTCAGGACGTGGACCTGCTGCAACATAACATCGAGGTGGTGACTGCCCATATCCGCCACAAGCTGGAAACCAGCGGTACCGATAACATCGACCGTAAAGTGTTGCAATTCATCAAGGCTCACGATGGCAAGACCTATCATCGCGACGAGGCCGACCGCTACTGGCGCGTGATGGTGTATATCCCCGATACTGTCACCAACGAGGCTGTCACCCCTGAGAGCGCCTACGACTGCGGCAAAGCATTCGGTAACTTTGAGAAAATGCTGGTGGATGTGCCCGAGCAACTGGGCGAGACTATCCCCGATTTCCACAATATGGAACTGCGCATGAGACAACTGCGCGAGGCCGTGGAGAACAATGCTGCGGGTCGCCTTGACGAGGTGCGTGACATCGTCGATGAGCTGGAACGCGATGCCGATGAGATGTGCCAGGCCGAACGCCTCTACCGCGAGGGCAGTTTGCCCAAGCGCATCTGCCACTGCGACACCAAGGTCAACAACATGCTGTTTGACAAGGATGGCCAGGTGCTGTGCGTCATCGACCTGGACACGGTAATGCCGTCGTTCATCTTCTCGGACTACGGCGACTTCCTGCGCACTGGAGCTAATTTCACTGCCGAGGACGATCCCGACCTCTCTCACGTGGGCTTCAACGAGGAGATATTCAAGGCCTTCACGAGAGGCTATCTGGAGTCGGCTCGCGACTTCCTCACGCCTATCGAAATCGAGCACCTACCCTATGCCGTGGCGCTGTTCCCCTTCATGCAGTGCGTGCGTTTCCTGGCCGACTACATCAATGGTGATACCTATTACAAAACCAAATATTCCACCCATAACCTGGACCGCACCCGCAACCAGCTGGCCCTCTACCGCGACGTCCGCAAGCATGACGAGGCGATGGCAGCCTTCATCCACAGCCTGCTCAATCAAACAACAAAAACAACATAATCAGACAACTGTAACAACATTATTAGATCAATCTGTTCATTAAATAATTGGAAAAATTGCCTTGGACGTCACCTTTTGGCGTCCGGGCTTGTTATATGAGTGAACTGCGGTGCAAGCCGCAGGACCCAGGTAAGTTTATAAAGTCAAAAGTTTAACGTCATAATTCAAAAAAAATGAATCCAATTTCTGAAATATTAGTGCCAATTGCAATCTGTTGTGTACTTCCCATCATGCTCGTGTGGTTTATTGTTCGCAAGAAGATGAATGAGACCAACCAACGCACACAAATCGTGCTGGCCGCCATCGAGAAGAATCCCGAGATGGACATCGAAGAAATCATGAAAAAGATTTCGCCCAAGCCCAAACTGCTGAAGGAAAAACTGCTCACGAAACTGCTGTGGGGATGTCTCGCCACGCTGCTTGGCATCGGCTTGATTGGCTTTGGCATTTTCCTTGGAGAAAACCAACTCGGAGGCACCGATGATCCCTTAACTGCCATTTGTTTCGGTTTGCTATCCCTTGGTGTGGGCATTGCATTTCTTGTGAATTATTTCGTGGGCAAGAAGATGCTCGCCAAGGATATTGAGGCTGAGGAAAAGAGTGTGACTGAGCAAGTGTAACCTGTGACCCGCGAAGTCTTCATAGCGCATGTGGAACGTGAGCAAGAGGCCCTTCGAGGCTTCTTGCTCGCCCTGTGCTGCGGCAACAAGGACGATGCCGATGACCTGGCACAAGATGCTTTGGTAAAAGCCTACCTCTCGCTAGCGGGATATCAGGACAAGGGGAAATTCCGCTCCTGGCTCTTCAAGATTGCCTACAACACATTCTTGAACCATAAGGCGAGTTGCCGCACAATGGACAGCATCGATGAGGCCCGAACAATCATCAGTGGCACGGCAGCCGATTCCAGTTTCGAGCATCAGGACCTCTACCTGGCTCTGCGCACCTTGCCGCCCAAGGAACGCTCAGCCATCACTCTATTCTATCTGAACGGATACAGCATCAAGGAAATCGCCACCATTACCGACGCATCGCAGGATGCAGTCAAGCAACAACTCTCACGAGGACGTGACAAACTAAAAGCCAAAATTAGAGCAAGTTGAGAGGTGAACAAAAAGGATTTATTCTTTTTTTAACCCGAGACGCAGCCTAATTTATCAAACCTACAGTTATGAACAAAGATAAAGCACTTGAGGAACTCTTCCTCGCCCAGAAACCGCATTTCGATGATGGTGATGCCTTTATGGCATCATTGACTAGGCGCTTGGACGCTGTGGAGTACATCAAACAGCACCAGGAAGCGACCCTACGTCGCTACAAGATGGCTATGGTAGCCGCGTTATTCTTGGGAATCATCAGTGGTGGAATTGCCATAGCATTTGTTCTTTCCTTGCCAACCGATGTGCCACTGTTTAATATCTTTGGCGGGCAGGGTGACATCGCCAACCACCAGTTGATATCAGGCATATTGCTGTGGCTAAGCGATAATTCACGGTTAATCACAGCCGCGATACTTTCTCTGCTGATGACCGTCGGCGGCATCAGTCTCTTCAATAATATTCAGGAAATCAGCACAATGCGCTCTATTATGGGCCAGCAAAAATCTGCTGATCAGTAACTCACCATCACATCACTTGATATAGTGGGCAAAGAATTGCCAAATCTCCTCGCCGGTGTCCATGTCGCTGGTGAACCATGAGTGGACGCCACCCACCACCTCATAGAGCCACACGTCGCAGCCTGTCGTGCTGCCGCTATAGCGGTGCTTGATGATCGGGTGCCCCTCGTGTCCCCGAATGCTCGCGACGCGCTCGACCTGCTCACTGGTGCAACGGTTCTTTGCCACCCAATAACCGATAGCGATGGGCACGGGCAGGTAGGCACCCCAGCCGCCCTTGTTTTCCATGTCTCCTGTCCACTCCGACACGCGGTCCTCAGTACCATGGATTTCCATCAGTGGGATGGGGCGCGGAGCATCCATGCGCTCATACATCCATGCCATCGTCAGTCCCGCGATGGGCGCTACCGCTTTGAAGGTTTTTTGCTTACTATAGGCCATCAAGTAACACATCTCGCCACCATTGGACATGCCCGTGAGAAAGGTGTTTTCGTGGCTTAGGTGGTATCGTTTTTGAACATGGCGCGCCATGCGGCACAAGGCTTTCACGTCATCCACCTGCCAACCCGCTTGAAAGGGGTAGCCCACGTTCCAGCTACGCTCGCCTTGGGGGTCTCGGAGCCCCTCGGGGATGCACACCGCGAAGCCGTGCCTGTCGGCCGTTGAGACCATCGGGTTCTCGCGCCAGATGCCAGCACCATAGCCATGAAGTACGAACACCACTGGCGCACCTTGCCGCAATCCGTCAGGCAGGTACATCACCAAGTGGCGCATGTGTCCATCCACCTTGACTGAATCCTCGACAAAGTGCCCTGCCATGCACACCAACGCGCACCAGCAGGCCAGCACAACTAATATGGCCCGTTTCAACGTCATTTCTTACCCTTGGCGAATTGTTTCTGGTGGGTCTTGAGCAATTTCACGGCCTGAGAGTATGGGCTAGATGTGACACTCACAAAATAGGCCGCCATGGTAGTGGTATAGGTGCACTTGTAGAAGCCCTTCGTGAAAAGTTCCTCTTCGGTGAAGCTTTCAGCCAGACTCAGCATCTCGTTATGCGTCTCATCCAGCAGGCGGGTGGCCTCCTCTAGCGGTGTTTGCTGGTGCTTCTCGACCAGCATCTTGTCCATCTCGTGATAGTTCTTGCGGTACTCATCAGGCAGATAATCCCGCTGATGTCCATCACGGATATTCTGCACAAACTCCCGCATCAGCACCTGCCATTCATAGAGGTGAATCAGCAAGTCCCTAAGGCATTTGTCATATTGCCACCTCACGCCGCATTTCTTAGGATCTGACACAAATTCAAATGGTGCCGAGATCTCGTCTTGAGACATCTTGGCGATTTGCTCTTTAAGTTTTGCATAGCCGTCAGTCATCGCGGCCAGCAGTTCTTGTTTAGTTTTTGGATTTGCCATATTTCTTCAATCTCAATTGTTTCCTTTCCAAACGAATAGGCCTTCGGCGCTAGCCAACTGGCGCAGCAAGTCAATAAACCCATCCGTGGGATTATAGATCGTGATGTAAGTGTTGTCACGATTTGCCATCATCAAAGTGTTCTCTTGTTTCACCATGATGAATAGCGAGGGTTCTGTGGGACCAACCGACAGGCAGGCACCGAGCCAGCGTTCCATATCCTCAGGGTCGGGATTACGTTTCCAGTTCTCTCCATCGTGGCTGACGGAGATGTCATGGTAACAGTTCAACTTAATCAACAATTGCGCATATTTCTCGCGCAGCAGGCCAATCCTATCGAGATAGTACCGCTCTACCGCGAAATATTGCCCGCCAGCGTCTCGAGGCACCTGCATCGGCAGGATGTCTATAATCCAGTAAGGCTTGTCGAGATAATCGTCTATATTCATGACTCTTGTATTTAGCGCAGTAAATGTACTAACATTCGCTCAAATTCCAATCATATCTGGCCGCGAAAAAGTAGCAGACAATCTTTTTTCAGCCTTTTCAGTCACATATAACCGCCACTTCGATTGAATTTGTGTGGTTCGATACTCGTTTCATTTGTCTCAGCTAAAGGAAGCAGACTAAAGGCCCGCACAAGGCTGTAAGCCTTGACTTGATTAACCCCAGGGCGCACAGGTCGTAAGACCTCGTGTGGCCTGGGGGATGCTGACTGGAAACGAAATGGGCCTCGAAGAGGGCCAATAACTTAATCATGTAATTTACAAGATGTATATGACGCATTTAGTGGCCCCTTTCAGGGCCCGTGTCGAAGGTATTGCCTATCCCTAGGCCACGAGGACCTACGGCCCTCGCACCCTAGGGTTTCTTCAATTCAAGGCCGCTGGCCTTGTTCAGGCCTTTGACCTGCTCGCCTAAAGAAGTAAGTTCCCCTATGCCGCAAGTACAGCGATATAGCCATAATACATGATATTATAACGGATAAATAGTCTTTTATCGGACACAACATTTCATTTCGCTGGTCAACACTATGGTAGTTGGGAAATTTGCAGTAACTTTGTTCAATGATTATCTGCATTGCATAAAACCTATTACAATATGGAAATAAGATTAGAACAACCGCAGGACTATCGAGAGGTGGAAAACCTCACCCGTGAGGCGTTTTGGAACGTGTACCGCCCGGGATGCACTGAACACTATGTACTTAACCGATTCCGTGATAACCCCGATTTTATTCCTGAATTGGACTTGGTGATGGAGGAGGACGGGCGCATCATCGGCCACGTGATGTTCTCTAAAGCCCAAATCGTGAAGAAGGACGGTACCACACTGCCATCTTGGACCTTTGGCCCCATCAGCATCCATCCTGACAATAAGCGCAAGGGGTATGGCCTGAAACTGCTGCAATATGCTCTGGAGAAGGCCCGCGAGATGGGCATCGGCGTACTGACCATGGAGGGCAACATCGATTTCTACAAGCACGCTGGGTTTGTACTTGCCAGCAGCCTCAACATCCACTATCATGCCGAGCCCGAAGATGCCGTGGTGCCTTATTTCCTCGCTCAAGAACTTATCCCAGGCTACTTGGACGGCATCGAGGGGACCTACACGCCTCCCATGGGTTACTTTGTGGCCGATATGGATCCCGAAGCCTTTGAGGCCTATGAATCGACATTCCCGCCTAAGGAAAAGACCTTGCAACCGGGCCAGTTGCCACAGTTCTGCCAGAGCTGCGGCATGCCGTTGACCTGCAACGATGACTGCGGCCACAATGCCGACGGCAGCATTAACTTTGATTACTGCAAGTACTGCTATGATGATGGCCGTTTCCTCCAGGACTGCACGATGGACGAGATGATAAAACATTGCAGCCAGTTTGTGGACGAGGTCAACAAACACATGCCCAAGCCCATGACCCGCGAGGAATACAAGCAGATGATGCTAGCCTTCTTCCCTAAACTAAAAAGATGGAGAAAGTAAATTTCCCCATCCTTTTAAACTTATCAATTTTTAAAACCTGAATTATGACTCTTCGATTTGGTCGAGGATGTCTTGGGCTGCATTCACGGCCTTGAAATGGAACTTGACGCCAATGAGACCGCCGATTAAAGCCCCAACAATCAAGGGTAGTGACATGAGCCAAGGATTGATGCCGTCGGGAGCGTTTTTCCAAGCAAACTCATAGCAGCCCCAGATAAGCCAAGGAATTATCAACGTGGGAGCCACGTAGCGCAGCCAGTTGTCATACTGCTTCTTGAACTTGGCCATCACACGGGCAACGGTGGCAAAATCATCTTTCATGAAATTGAGTTCCTCAACCGGCTTGTGGATGTAATAGGTGGCTGCTGCCGAAAAGGCTACCATAGCAATCGTGGCGATGGCAAATCCTAGACTCCACATGTGAGTCATATAGGTCATAGGGAAGATAATCAGGCATGACAAGGCACTTATGAACACTACTCGCTTTGTTCGGCTGATTTCTTTGTTTTTGGATTTCATCGCTTTGCGGAGAAGATGGTCGTTGACAATCTCCTGTTTATTAAGTTGCTCCTTGAGAATGGCAAACTGGTTGCGCATTTCCTCTAAATACATTTCTTCCATACTTACATCTTTTTTAGTTGTTCTTTAATTCTGTAAAGTTTAACGCCCACATTCTGCGCCGAGATTCCCATGACCGCGCCAATCTCGTCATAGCTCGATCCCTCCAGCCACAGCATCACGATGGCTCTGTCGACTAGGCCAAGTTTGCCGATGCGTTGATGGAGCTGACGAACCTGTGCGACTTTGGCGTCCTCGTCTTCAAAGAAGTTCACGTTCATCGACAGGGGCACTTTGGGCACCTCTCTCTTTTTCTTGCGCTCCTGCAGGAGGCATGTGTTCAAGGCAACGCGATAGATCCACGTGCTGATCTTACTTTCTTCGCGAAAACTATCGATGCCTTTCCACATGTTGATCAGCGTCTCCTGGAAGAGGTCGTTCACTTCGTCTTCGTCATGAGAGAACATGTAGCACACCGTGTAGATGGTACTCTTATGTTCCCGCACCAGTTGGGCGAATTGTTGTTCTTGATTATTCATTTTCTCGTCGTTTTGTTCACGTTTTGCCCGTTAGATGCAGCAACCGTTATGAAAATTACAGGAACTCAACTTTTTTTTGAAAAATCTTTTACAGGCTAGTATGGAAGCGTGTGTTTCATGGCTGATAATTATCTCGGAGTCGTTTAGGTAACTTATTGAATAAAATCTGATAGGACTCCACAATCCAAGACTCAAGTTGTTCTCTGGAGAACGTGTGCTCGATGAGAATTTCGTTCCAGTGGGTTTTGTTCAGGTGGAACGCCGCACGGATGGCACTGTAGCGCTCCCGCAGATCCACACCCTCCTCGGGCGGCAGCTTGATGCATATGCGCGGGTCGGCATACTCCAGCGGCAGATGCAGGAAAATCTTCCCCTCAATCCTGAACACAATCATGTCAGGCCCGTAAGGCGAATCCTCAGTCACCCCCGGCAGGCTCAAACAAAACTCCCTCACCTCCTCAATATTCATAATTGACAATCAATTTATATATTCAATGATTTAACGAATGTGGCTTCCATCGCTTTCATCTGAGTGCAGAAGTCCTGGTAGGACGATGCCGTTTTGCTAATCTCGATGCCGAAGATGGAGAGCGTTGCCGACATTCCTTTCAGTTTGGAAGTGGGTATCAAGACTTGCTTTTGCTCAAGGGGTGCGACAAAGCCGCCCTTGGTTGCATGGAGGGTGGACACGTAGGCCATCACCTGATGAACGTCTTCACGGTCAACTTGGGCCACTCTTTCGTAACCACCAAGCCGTTTATATTTGGCATCAAGCACCATGTCTTCTTTATAGAAGTCGGGGTAACGAATACCGCTACGGTCTTCAAACAGGTAGATACCGCCTGTCTTGCGCTTGTTTTGCGGGTGCTTGAAGCCATAGTTGCAAAGGATGGTGTTGACATATTCCTCCCATAGCCAAGCACCATCAAAGAGGATGCCGCAGATTTCATCGTCGCTCTCGCCATACTTCACCTCTTCCATTCTGAGAATCTGGAGGCACAAGGTCTGGAGTGGGCGGTACTCGGTAAAGTACGGATGAGTTTTCATCCGCAGGTTCTTGCTGATGATGCCGCTCCGCTCGCTCTTGTTATACAATGGCGTGTGCTCGATGATGGTTTTAACATTCTCGATAGTTTCACGGTCAATGTTCAGGACTGACTGGCCATACTTCTTTGTTTTCATAAACTCGATGGTATGGCGAATCAGTTCAGTCATATTGTTGTCGTGGCTGTATTCACGGGTTGAATAGGCGATGTTCCCCACAAAGGGCACGTTCTTAGCGATGTGGCGGCCAACATCGATCGTTCCCTTGAGGTTCGCATCGTTGTGCCTATAGTTCTGGTACTCCCGATAAACGCCTTGGCGCAAGGCGGACTTGAGGAAATACGGGAACATGAACATGATGAAGTCAAACGCCTCTTCATGCTCGTTGTTGTGGCTGAGGTCGAAGAGGTTGAACGAGAGCACCTTCTGCAGCATGTAATGCAGGAGGTAGTCATCACGGCCATCATCGAATCTCGACTTGATTTTGACCTGCAGGTCGCCTACGCCGATGAATCCCATGACATTGCCAGTGGTGACACGCACAACGTCGGGGTTATCGGTGTTGATGATGCTCATGACAGACGAATCCCCGACTCTGTCGTCGGCGGTCTCGATGCTGAACGGGAAAATGAGCAGGTTCTCATTATCTCTGCACAGTTCAGCAATCGTCTTGTCGGCGATTGGGAACAAGGCGGCCACGACGTTGCGGTGGTACGCCTTGCCGGGTTGGTTATCTGTCAGATCGATTCTCATCATTCAAGCAGGTCAGAGGCATCGGCCGGTGTTTCGCTATTCTCGTTAAAGTAGGCTTTGCGGAACTTGTCGAGGATTTCAGCTGTCTTGCGGAATCCGCGAAGGTACTCCTTCAGCAAAGGCTCGATGTTCATCTTCCACAGTTTATCAAAGTCACCGCCGTTATCCTTGAGCTTCAAGAAATAGGCGGGGCCAATCATATATGCTGCGCCCAAGCCATCCGTTTCAGCGATGGCTGCGTTCAAGCGATGCATTGTTGCCTTGGCTTCGTTCGCATATTTAAGCTCGTCAAGCATGGACTCGGTGTCGTTGGGCGTGATTTCGTGCCAAGTGAAGCGCCTACGCATGGCAAAGTCCATGCTCTCCACTGAGCGGTCGATGTCATTCATTGTGGCGAGGATGTACACATTCTTGGGTACATAGAAGCCCTTCGCGAAAACATCGGTCTCAGGGACCAGGTTTTGGTACTGCGTCTGTACCAGTAAATCCGTCTGGCCACGATAACCCGGATCAATGGCAAAGAACAACTCACCAAAAATCTTTGAAGCCTCACCACGGTTGATTTCATCAATGATGAAAACAAAAGGTCTAAGTCGCTTTTTATTATTGTGCTTTGACTGTAAGACTGCCGGGTCTAAAATATCTGGATGAGTCACAATGACCTGGTCTTTCTTTACACTTATTTGCTTTGCTCGATTGAGCATTTCCTGAAGTATCCAATTGTATTCAATATAATCTATCGTTTTTGTTGCTCCGTTGGTTAACGTAGTTATTAGATTCCAATAATCATCCTTATCAAGACCGCTTAAATCGTATTTGTTAAGACTGACAAAGTAATCATACAAAAGTTTTAAATTACTCTCTTTCTCTGTTCGAGGGTTGTTACTATCAGCACGAAATACGATTCTTCCATTTTTTACAGATAGGCTCTGTGATTTATATGGAGTGGGATATGATGTTAAACGGCCTGACTGGATGTCTGCTACTATGGAATTATATATGCTCCAAAACTCAGCTATAGATATCCCTTTGGGTGCGAGTGAATCAGCCATAATGTTACCAGCCTGTGTTGACTTGTCTGTTATCGCTCTTGCACAGAATTCCTTGAATACACCGTCTTTGCGTTCAAATCCCATCTGGCCATCACCTTTCTCGATGGGACGTAAACCCTCAACGAAGTCGGTGTAGTCGTACGATGGATGGAATTGAACGAACATAGTCACTGCGCCCATTTCATCAGCGATGGCTCGGGCCATGTAGGTTTTACCAGTGCCTGGAGCACCTGTTAAGACTAAGTTATATGTCTCTTGGAGCAACTCTATGTACTCCTTGTATTTTTGCTGTTGTTGTGGCATATCGGGTTCGTTGTTTAATAAGCTATTAACATAATCAATAATATCTTGAACTTTACTGTCCGCAAGGTGAAGCGTCTTCCGATAAGAGCCATAAGCGCTACCATCAAAATCCTTAGTAGCTGTGTTTATGTATCGTACGGAGCATTGGCATTTTGTAGCACCTTCCACTCTGTAGGTTGTCATATTGCTAGTTGCAATACCGACGGCCTTTATGCGTAAAAACGGCTGATCGTGATTTGAACCCTTGGTTGAAGTCGATTTCAAGATGATGATATCCCCCTCAGAAATAGACTTGGATATTTCGAGCATCTTCAGGTCGCTGGCATTGTTATCATCGTGTTTGCTTTCCCAAATGCCCTCATTGATGAACCGATCGAACTGGTTTCCCTCACTTCCGAAGACATAACCAGTTAGCCAGTATTTTCTAATACTATTAGCCAATCTTACCTTCATGTAATCTCGCATACACCAGAAGACAGTTTGAACAGCCAGGTTCATGGGCTTGTTGTGATATTGACTGATGTGCGGCATGATAATGCCTTGTATTTTCTCGCCAAAATCAGCAACAAATCCATCTATGATTTCCATGAAGTGGCTGAATTTCTTGCCGACTTCTCTAATATTGTATCCAAAATAACGGCAGACATGCTGGTACACTTCATCTTTGTACGTCGTGTATTTCTCTGGATATTTGCACATCAATAGTGCAGAAGCGGTCCTTTCGTCATTAGCGAAATTTTTCCAGTCACTAGGGCAGTTAGACCGCATTTCGGCTTTGAAGGTTGCTATACGCTCATCAATGGGCTTTGACTCATCGAACAGATGTTCACCAGTGGCAGTCAACAAATCTGGTTGGTTTTTCGACAGATAATTCATTACGCCATTAAACTGAGCGTTATAAACAAGGTTTACTTGTTGTCCTTGAATCTTATCTTGAAGGCTTTTAACGATATCCAAAACGCCTTTGCCTTCTGTTCTGTCGAGCAGTTCCCATTTATAGGATTCATCAAAGTCTTTGAATTGTTCACTTTCTTGAAACCGTAGAATCAAAGCTTTCATCAAGTAATACCGCAGGGCTTCAACCAGCTCGGACCGCAACTGCCATTTGAAGCCTTCCTTTGTGTTCCAGCCTTTCTCCATTGGGATGCACCAAAAAGTTTCACTTCCATCGGTAGCGATGACTTGGAATCGATTCAGTTTCTTCTGTACCCACTTGGCAAAGTTAGTTATTTTGGCATTGTAATGTGCTGCAGTATTGCCAAATCTCTGAGCTACCTCTGTGCATGTTGCAGCGTGATTGTACTCACGCAAGAAGCAGCACAGTGTATCAAAATATGGTCTTGCATCGGGATGCTTTAGCAAATGGAACCATTCTTCTTTCGAGATGCCGATGTCACCACAGCTGTACTCGCCGTTGTCATTGACTGTCTTATATATCGTTTCTAATGCCATAATTCTGATTTACCTTACAATAATTGTTATTATTCTTTGAAAAGATTGTCGATGGTGACTTCTTTTTGCACGATGTTCCAGTAGCCGTTGTGCTCGATGCCAAAGGTAGTTATCATCGTGAGAATAATGGTTTTCTTATGGTTAGTATATTCCTGGACGCTCTCTATTTTATTCAACAGATTGCGTTGATATTCTTTATCAATTGTGAAAGGTTTATTGCTGAATTTCATCTCACACAAGTTGATGGTATTGTCGTTCCTGTCAATAATCATATCAATTTGTGCACCGCGACCATTGCTGTTTGCGGTTTTGATATTTAATGAATACACATTAGATAATACCCCGCCAATCTGTAAAGCTTCCTTTATTTGCCTGATATGTTGAAAACATACCCGTTCAAAAGCTAATCCCACCCAGGATAAACGGACAGATGAATTGTAATTGTTAGTCCAAAATGATTCATCATTGTTTGAATTTTCTCTCATATATTTCAGATAAAACAGGGTGAAATTATCGATCAACTTGTAAACACCACGATATTTTTTATTTGACGGTGTGTTTAAGTATTGAATAAAGCCACAATGCTCCAGATCTTCAAGTTGCTTGCTCAAGTTGCCACCATTTTCAATTTTAGTCTTGTCTATGAGTTCATCTCGCGTCAATCCTGCATTGTTTTTTCCTAATATTTGAACTATCGTGATATAATTTTCAGGATTGCGGAATAAGGAATGATACAGTTCGTTGAACTCATACCTCAATTTTCCCTTGTCAGCAAAGAACAATCTATCTATATTCTGGGCCATGCTGTATCCAGGTTCCAACAAAGACCAATAATAAGGAATGCCGCCCATTACCATGTAACCCTCCAGCACGTCCAAGCGTGAATAACTCAAATTTAGGCTATGGCTATACTCCTCACATTCATTAAGGGTAAACGGCTTTAGATAAATTTGATTGGTAACACGGTTGTGCAATCCACCATGATTTTTGAAAATCTTATTGACAATCCATGATGTTGCCGAACCGCACACGATGAGCAGCACATCGTCACGTCCTGAAGCCCAACCATTCCAAAAGAATTCTAAGGCATTGACAAACCTAGATTTAGGTGTATCTAGCCAGGGAAGCTCATCAATGAAAATCACCTTCTTTTTGACTTTAGATTTACGGATATGCTCTTTCAGTAATTCAAATGCTTCTAGCCACGATTTTGGCAATTTGTTCACCTCCATGCCGGCATCTTTAAGTGAAGCGCACCATCCGAATAACTGTTCATTCAGTTTTGCGTTGGCCTGTCCTGAGTGTGCAAACGAGATATGATCCTTAAAAGTCTGCCTCACCAAGTAGGTTTTGCCCACACGTCGTCGGCCATAAACCACGATAAATTTTGATTCCGCAGCTCGATAAGCCTCCAAGAGCTCATTCTGTTCCTTGATGCGTCCGATTAACATAGTAGTGTAGTTCTAATATTTATTTACCGCAAAAATACACTAATTTCTTAATATACTTGTCTAAAAATTAAAAAAAATGATGATTTTAGACAGAAATAAAAATAAACTTGTCTAAAAATGGTCAAAATTCACATTTTAAGACACGTATAACTATGAGTTAAAAGGAGATTTAATGCACTAGAAGATTGAATAACAATAAAATAGGCAAATATCTAGTAAAATGATTGGGTTTTATACCATTAGTATTAATGCATGATCGGACCAGCGGTCGCTATTTTTGCTGGAATCGCTGGTAGGTCGACCAGGCGTCTTCCACGGCAGCCCCGTTGTGGTCGCCAGTGAAAAAATCGGGTTGGCAAGTGGCCTTAAATGGTGCCCAGTTGCCACAAACGATGCCATCGTGGGCGATGATGGGCTGGAAGATGCCGGTTTTATTGTGCGCGCGGTGACTATGCTCTGGCTCAAGGACGACATCACGGCTCTTGTAGGCAATGAGGTATTCGTCATAAGGCGGAATCAACAGATAGTGACCTTTGCGGAATCCCCGCGTGCGGCAATCGTCAGTAAGGTAAAAATCCCTGCCCTTCCATCTTACCAAATGAATGGTGTTGCCCAGCAACTCAATCCCCCGGCGGCAGTCGCCGATGTTCAGTCCTGACCACCAGACAATATCCTCCAGTGTTGCAGGCTGGCGGCTCTGGAAATATTTGCGGGCTAGAAGCATTAAGGTCTCGTCTCGGTCAGTCTTGTCAGGTTGAGGCACCTTGTTGGCCGTTAACGCATAGGTGGCTTGCATGGGCAAGAGGTCACCGCTACAGATTAACCCCGTTAGTTCTGCCATGCGGATGTGATAGGACAGCCGATGCTCATCCATGCGGATGTCTCTTTCGGCTAACGCCAAAACGAAATCATCTTTGGTCACGCTCCCTTTATCGGCAGCGGTCTGCGCTAAGATATCACCAATGCGCTTCTGCTCCTCATCGGGGATGGTGATGCGGTTACTGTGCATCCACCCCTTGGTTACAGCGATGGCTCGAGGCGAACAAAGCTTGATGAGCGGCCAATAATCCTCGGCAGACACCAGTTGCCAGGTGCCACGCATCAAGTGCAGACGAATTATCCTCCCACTATAGAATGCCGCTTTAAACGCTCGCGCCGACGGACGGCGGGTGCGCATCGCCACAGCCCAGCGCATCATACGGTATTCCTGAGCCTGCATCGCACCCATGTGGTTCACCACCTCAGCAGGGTCAGTGAACTGAGGAGCGGCAAGTTGTTGGTTAAGCAGTCTTATAGCTACGGGATTCATCATCTGTTTTGTGCAATCAACAAGTGCTATTCCCTATTTCCCCAATCGCCGGTCCAGTTCCTTGCAATCGGTAAGCAGATTCCAAATACCGTCCTCAGAAAGCACGCCACGCTTCAAGCCTTCAGGCAATATTCCCGCCTCGTCAGCGGCAAAATCCTGTTTCCACAAATCGCTGCCATAATACTCACTAAGGGCCGCGATGGCTTCCTGGGCGGCCTCATACTTCTCGAGTGCTGAATCGAGCCGCTTCACCGCCGCTAATGCCTGGTTAAGCCTGCGCTCCATCAAGCGGATGCGCGCTATTTGTTCTTTGTTGTCACTCATGGGCACTCGCTTTAATTTCTTCCAGCCCACCAGTTACCGAGTCGATAATGAAGCCGCGCACGACTACGTCCCGAGGCATAAGCGGATGGGTCGCTATTGTGGCAACTGTCTTGCGCACCGAGTCGGGAGTGTCCTTGAATCCCTCCAGCCACTGATTCAAATCGACACCACATTTGCGGATGGTATCTAAAGTTTCTTCGGATATTCCGCGTGCAAGCATCTCGTGGTGGAAATGGTCAAAGCTCATGTGGCAAGCACCGCAATGGGAATGTGCCACTACCATAATTTCCTTTACGCCTAACTCATATATGGCGACAATAAGGCTACGCATAGCCGAGTCAAATGGCGAAATCACGAGACCGCCAGCGTTTTTAATGATTTTAGCGTCGCCGTTCTTCAGGCCCAAAGCGGCAGGCAGCAGTTCAGTCAGCCGCGTGTCCATGCAACTGAGCACTGCCAACTTTTTGTCAGGGTACTTGTCGGTCACATACTGCTCATAGCCCTTTTGTGCCACAAAAGCCTTGTTGTATTCAATAATCTGGTCTATCATATCGATGAATGATTAAGTAAAAATACCGCTTTATTAATGAGGCAGTAAATTTACAAATAATCATTCAAACGCCAAGCGTTTTTATGATAAAAACCAATGAACACGCTGCCGGAGGCAGGATTACGCTTTATTAGGGTTAGGAAGGACAAGGTTGAGTATGACTCCAGCAACAGCCGACAAGCCGATACCGCTCAACGAGAAACTGCCCATCGGGATGATGGCGCCACCGATACCCAAGGTCAAAACCACGCTAACGATGATGATGTTACGCGTTTCATTCAAGTCCACTTTATTGTTCACCAGATTCTGGATACCTACTGCAGCGATGGAACCGAATAGCATGAGCATGATGCCGCCCAAGACGGCCGCAGGAATGCTTTGCAGCAGGGCACTCAGCTTGCCGATGACCGAGAACACAATCGCTGTAGCAGCGGCCACACGGATGACTGCAGGGTTGGTGATACGGGTAATCTGCATGGCACCTGTCACCTCGCTATAGGTGGTCACGGGAGGGCCGCCTAAAAGGGCAGCTACCAGACAAGCCACACCGTCACCCAGCATGGTGCGATGCAGGCCTGGGTCTTTCACAAAGTCCTTGTTGGCTACCGCCCCCACCACATACACGTCGCCGATATGCTCAATCACGGGCGCGATGGCCACTGGGATCATAAACAGGAACGGCTCCCATGCGAACTGAGGCAACTGAAAATGAGTAATACTCGATGGCAGAGCAAACCAAGGCGCGTTGCTGACAGCCGAGAAATCAACAAGTCCCATGCAAAACGACACAATGTACCCCACGATGATGCCACACACTACAGGCACCAACTTGATGAGTCCACGTCCAAGAACGAGCACCAAAATGGCCGTCAGAAGTGAGATGAAGGCCAACAGCCAGTTCTCCTTGGCCATATTAACCGCCGAGGGTGACAACGACAATCCGATACAAATGATGACAGGACCGATGACGACAGGGGGGAACAAACGATTGAGCAAGCGCCGCCCTTGCCATTTGATAAGTGCCGACATCACAAAATAGACCAGTGCCACTCCAGCCATGCCAGCCAGGGTACCCGACATGCCCCACTGCTTGGAGGCCGAGATAATGGGCGCAATAAAGGCAAAACTTGAGCCTAAAAAAATGGGCACCTTACCTTTAGTGATTAAATGAAAGATAAAAGTACCCAAACCGGCCGTGAACAAGGCGGTAGCAGGATCAAGCCCCACTAGTAGCGGTACCAAAACCGTAGCACCAAAGGCAACAAAAAGAAACTGAATGCCCACGATGGTCTTTCTCGCGGGAGATAGATTGGGGGTTTCGATGGTATTACCCATAATTAGGATATTTTATTTCAGTCACAAAGATACAACACTTTTTTCGGTTAACGTTAAAACGGCTGATACAAAAAAATAATTTGCTCTTGTATTCAACTTACATTACCTTTGCGCTATGATGACAGCAAGTGAAATTATCGGATATATGGAGTCGTTGCAAAACGAGAAGCAGCGGCATGAGTTGATGCGGTTCTTCAAGACAGGACCAGGGGAGTATGGCGAGGGTGACGAGTTTCTGGGCCTTAAAGTGCCTCAAACGCGCGAGGTGGTCAAGCTGGCGGTGCGTGACACGCCGCTTGACGAGATACCCCAACTGCTCACGTCGCGCTGGCACGAGGTGAGGCTGTGCGGGCTGCTCATGCTGGTTGAGAAGTTCAGCAAATTGGCGACCAAGCGCCTAGCTGAGGACGAGGCGGCCATCAGCGGACGTGATGCCATTGTTGAATTGTATCTCAATCACGCTGAATGGGCCAACAACTGGGATCTGGTGGATCTGTCGGCACCTAAGATTTTGGGCACATGGCTTTTACTGCCCACCCACTTAGGGGACAAACGGGAGATTCTAGACCAACTAGCCTACAGTTCCTGCCTGTGGAAGCAGCGCATGAGTATGGTGTGTACCTGGAAAACCACACAGCAGGGCGATCCCTCTTGGGGCCTGCATTATGCCGAGGTGCATCTGCACCATCCTCACGACCTCATGCACAAGGCAGTAGGCTGGATGCTGCGCGAGGTGGGCAAGCGTTGCAGTATGGAACTGCTGCAACAGTTCCTCGAGCGTCATGCGCACGAGATGCCACGCACGGCATTACGCTATGCGATAGAGAAAATGTCTCCCGAGGATCGCCGTTACTGGATGACGCTATAGCAAACCAGGACTATTGCCAATCGGCGATATTGCATTGTTTTTTAGGAATTGCCGAAGAGAAGGTGAGGCCGGTGCGGCGCTCGACCTCGGCAACGGTAACCGCATACTTGCTGATGTTGCCCGGGCAGGGACGGTTCTCATAGATAAAGGCGATTGAGCGACCCTGGCCGGGAGCATATAACACCTTAAAAAACGCTTCAGGCACTGCGATGTTGGCTTGGTTTTTACCAATCATCATGGGATTTTTGCCCATGATTGGACCCGTATAGACCATGAGACGCTTATCGCGTTTTGCCCATCGATGAACCTTTTCCTCAAGTACCCGCCAATGGTCGTTGTTGAGTTTGGTGTCCTGGGGACACATGTTAGTCATGTAAAAACACTGGGCCATTGTCGTCTTGTCCCCGCGCATATCCATAGCGGGTGCCATGTGGCCACGGCTATAGCCACTGCCGCGATATTCCCATTGCTCGGGACATGACTTGACGTTTGGGTCTTTGGCATAGTTGTAGCTTTTGCGCTTCTCATGGTCAGGAGCATCGGCCATATCGACCATCGTCGCAGTCAATTCGTAGGCCACGCAGTTAGGGATTCTCAACGACGGGTTGAAATTGACACGTATCGCCTTGTAATTGATCACCTCATTGCTCACTCCCTTGGGGATACCCACCGCAAGCAAGGTGTTGCTGCCTTGCTGAGGGGTCTTGCTCGTCAACGTGGACTGGCTAGCCGCGCTATAGAAACTGCTCTTGTTAGCCTTGGCCTTATTTGCCTTATTCTTGTTTTTCTTCTTTTTGGCTTTTTTCTTGGATTTGGCTTGAGCACACCACTGAGTGGTGATACCGCTATCACCGATTACCTGCGGAGGGATGGCACCACCCAATACCATTGCCGCAAAAAGTATCCAAATCTTCAAACTCTGCTTCATCTTTTCTATTTGATTTTATATCATCTTTAATTGAGCCATGCCTCGAGATTGACGGTGGATTCCATGCGGTGTTGCTCGTCAACGGGCAGGAAAGGGAAGAAGTCAAGCCCTGTTCTCTTCTCAACATCATCCACACTCACGGCATATTTGTTTAACCGTCCGCCACTGTTACCGTTAGGATAGATGAACGCGATGGCCCGCACGGGTCTCACACAGGGCGCCATCACTACCTTGAAATAGTGGGAAGGAACGGTCACCCTGCCCTCGGCAATTGTGCTGTCGTTCTTATTGACCACGGGGCCAGCAAACACCAGCAGCGCACTGTCGCGTCTCACCCACTCGCGCACCTTCTCCTCCAGTTTTGCCCATCCACCCTCGTTAAGTGACTTGGACATGGGGCAGATGTTGGTCATCAGGAATGACTGTCGCATGGCGTTCTCGCTCCACTTGAGATCACCGGCCGGCACCAGATGACCACGTTCCAAGCCGCTACCGGCATAGTCGGTAGGCAAAGGACAGCCTTTGATGCCAGTATCACACATGAAATCAAAGCGAGGCACATCACCGTGCAACTCTCCCACGGTTAGCTCATAGGCCACACAATTGGCAATGCCTTGCCTGGCGTTGAAATGCACATCAAACGCCTCGTTATTGAGGAGCGTATCGGTCATGCCCGATGGCAATGCCAAGGTCATTAGACTGTCACGTTCCCCGGCACTGAGCGGTATCAAGTGTTGTGTTGTCCTGTTCACGAGAGCCTGATACAGCAAAAAGCATACCAAAATCGCCATGATAGCCCATACGCAAAATTTCAGCATTTCGCGTCCCCAGGTTTGCCATATCTTTCTTAACGCCTCCATTATCGCCAATAGCCGCTAAGCCGTGGGTTGCATCAGGGGTGTAGACAGGCGTTTTCGAGTATTAGTGAATTTGATGGCACGGTTAGGGCAGGATGCGGCACAGTTGGTGCACATCACACATCGGCTAAGGTCAATCGTGTGATCATTGGGATTGATGCATTGGGCCTTACATTCCTGTACACATAGATTGCAGCCAGTACACAGGTCGGTGTCAATGTCAAAATGGTAGAGCGAAGCGCGGCTCACGACTCCCAACGCAGTGCCGACCGGGCAGATGATGTTGCAAAATGTGCGTCCACCGCCACGATAGGCCATCCATAGGATGCCAACGAGGATGATAATCGCCACACCCGATCCCAATAGGCCAAAAATCGAAGCGCCCAACAGACCATGCATATTCAGGCAATCAGCAAATAACCGTGAAGGATCGAGTAATCTGGGTACATAGCCCGAGTAACGCTCATCGGCAGTCATACTCACTGCGACGAGAAGCAACGTGAGGTAACGGATGCGGTCGTTGGCAAAAACGAAGTGATAATAACCCTTACCGCCATTTCTCAACCGCTTATCAAGCCAAGCGGCAATGTCCTGCAAGGTGCCGATAGGGCATACACTGGAACAATAGACGCGCCCCACAAGCAAGGTGACAATCAGCCAAGTGATGAGCACACCCAGCACGATACTCGACAAATTAAGCGTCAACTGGTACTGGGCCAATGTGTCGCTATGTCCCAGCCATACCAACATCGCTGTGACGAGCAAAATCGCTAGCGAAAGGGCAATCCTTATGATTCGTATCGTTTTCATCATCATGCAAAGATAGGCAATATTTTTATAATCATCTAATTCTGACGTCGATCAGACGAGAATCCAAATCGTGATCTTTCTTAATCAAAAGATAATTCCTGCCTAACAGTTTAACCGATGCCCATTTCTCGGCGACGACCTCAGTGGCGGTATATCGGTTCATGTGTCGCGCAATGGGACGGAAAAAGAACGGCAGGCCATCAAAATCGGCGGGAGACAACAAAAACGTCACCTCGTGGACCGACGGTGGATCATCGATGCGCTGGACAAAGAACTCAAACGGCGAGTTAAAGTCCATGCGCTCGTATCTCTCAGCATGGGCAACTAGGTCGTCAAGAAACGCCTGGGGCAAAAACACCAATGAGTCACGATGATAGGTGGCAGCGATGCTCAATGGCCAGCCTTGGGAATCGTAATTGATGGCATTTTTGGCTGCGTCGTTAGAAATCATCGTTCTAACAAAGGACGAGCACATGCCGGCATCGTGCTCGCGAGTGCCGATGATGCCATCCTCGTTGCGCTCGATTTGGGCGATGAGGCGTTGCGTTTCCTGCCACGTGGGAATGGTGTGGCTCAGCAATAGCGCATAAAAACCGATTAACAGCACTGACAAGGTGACAGCACACCAATTCAAAGTTTTACCCTTTAAATAGGCCGACCATTGGCCAACTAACCGTAAGACAAAGACCATTGAGAACAGCTCCAAGCCAAACGCCGTGCGCGGGGAAGTCAAGCCCGCTACAAAAACGATGCCTGCTGAAAGCAATATCGCCAGCAACAGGTGCCTGTTCTGCTTCAGCACGTCCCTGGCCAATGACCGATTGACAAACCACAGGACAGCCGCCAGGAGGATGGCGAGATAGACAATCTTAAGGTGAGAAAACACCGAGAAGCTATTCAGCACTTTCAGCCCCAATGTGGACATAGTAAAACCGCCAGCCGTCGATGAACGCACCAAGTTGCCAGGGGCAAAAGCGGTGATGAAAGCGCCCATAAGGAATGCCACCGAGAACCAAAAGCCCCACGTGTGTCGCGAACGCTTAAAATCCAAAAGATTGAGCATCACTAACGAGACCGCTAGCGGCAGCGAAATGCCCTCATGGGTCCAGCCCATGAGCAATGCCAGCGGCAGCAGCCACGCCACTACCCTATTGTCTTTAACGAAGAGGCACCTCTTGGACTCATATATCGAGAGGAAAAGCAACACTGCCGTGCCGCTCCACAGGTAGTTCACGCTACCAGTCAGCCACAGGAACGTATCCTTGAACAAGGGCAACAGCAAAACAAGGGATAGCGTAATCGTAACTGCAAAAACACCGTTACCCCGCGAGTGACGCGTGGCATTGTTCTTCAGCAGATAGACAAAAATGGCAAAAACGATGGCATTGAGCACATTGAAAACCTGCTTACCCAACAGCCCAGTGAACACCTGAACCAGCACATGCACCAAGCTGCGGCCATTGGCCACGAAATAATGCTCCACTTGGGAACGGAACACATCAGCCAAGCTATTGATTGGACGGGAGTAATCAACAGTGCCATTCACGAGCATGAATTTATAGACAAAATCATCGTGAAACTCGGGCGACAACAGGTTGAGCACATAAAACGCCACGGCAGCCAGTACAATGGCTGCCAAAGCGCCATTGGTCCTACCCCACTTTTTATCATTGACAAGTGCCATTCTCAATACCTGTAAGATAAATCGGCATGTGCGTCGCATAATGACGCGCGTTGCCAAGACAGGGCAAAAATACAAAAATTGTTTGGGATATTTCGTTTAAATGGGTACTTTTGCAGTATAGAAAACAACAAATAACCAAAATCATAATGAAAGCAACTAAGATTTCCTTATTACTGGCCATGGCGTGGATCTCGTTCTCGTCGCTGACCACGCTTAACGCATGTCATAGCACGGCAAGCACGACCAGCGCAACAGCTCCTGGCCAACAACAGACGGCACAAACAGTTGACAAAACCAGTGCCGAGGTAGTGTTGGGTGCTGCCCGCACAAGTGAATACGTGCCCTTGCTCAAGGGCAAGCGTGTGGCGCTACTGAGCAATCAGACCGGCATGGTGGGTGACAAGCACACGCTGGACCTGATGCTCGAGAACGGCGTGAACGTGGTGACCATTTTCTCGCCCGAGCATGGTTTCCGCGGCAAAGCTGATGCTGGAGAGCACGTGTCGAGCAGTGTTGATGAGAAAACAGGTATCCCCATCGCGTCGCTCTATGACGGCAAGTCGCCCATGCCCAGCAAGCAGGTGATGGACGGCATCGACATTATCGTGACCGACATTCAGGACGTGGGGTTGAGATTCTACACCTATTATGTGACAATGATCAACCTGATGGATGCCGCAATAACCTATGACAAGCAGTTCATGGTGCTTGACCGCCCCAATCCTAACGGCATGTATGTTGACGGTCCCATCCTGGACATGAAACTCAAGTCGGGCGTGGGCCGCCTGCCCATCCCCACCGTTCACGGCATGACATTGGGCGAACTGGCTCAGATGGCCAACGGCGAAGGCTGGCTCAAGGACGGCAACAAGTGTAAACTCACCGTCATCCCCTGTGAGAACTACACCCACCAAACCCGTTATTCACTGCCCATTGCTCCGAGTCCCAATCTGCCTAATATGCTCTCGATTTATCTCTATCCTTCGATGTGCTACTTTGAGGGCACAACGGTGAGCCTGGGACGCGGCACCGACTGGCCTTTCCAGGTCTATGGTCACCCCGACATGACTGGCTATGCCTTCTCATTCACGCCCACAAGCCGCTTTGGTGCCAAGACCCCGCCACAAATGGACAAGCTGTGTTATGGTGTGGACCTGCACAACCTGGATGCCGAGGAAATCATCGCCAAGGGCATCAACCTGGAGTATGTCATCGACGCTTACCGCAACCTCACCAAGGGCGGACACCAGTTCTACTTGAAGAGCAATTTCTTTGACCTTCTCATGGGTACTACCCGCGTGCGCGACTTGATTGCCGAGGGCAAGAGCGCCGACGAAATCAAAGCCACCTGGCAAGACGACGTTGCACGCTTCAAGACGCAACGCAAGCCCTACCTCCTCTACGATGAATAATAGACATCTCTAAACTCTAATCTCTAAACTCTAAACTAGAAATATGACTCCCTGGATTGTACTCGCCACGATAGTTGGCTATTTCATTCTCCTGTTTATCATCTCATGGGCCGCATCGCGCAAGAGCGACACCAATACCGCCCTGAGCGGTGGCCGCCAGGCCCCATGGTTTATTGTCGCCATCGCCATGCTAGGAGCCCCCATCTCGGGCGTGACCTTTATTTCGGTACCCGGTATGGTCGTCACCAAGGGCTTCAGCTACCTGCAGATGGCACTTGGCTTCATTGTCGGCTACTTCGTCATCGCCTATGTGCTTATCCCGCTATTCTATAAGCGTAACTTGGTATCCATTTACGGCTACCTGGAGCAACGTTTTGGCGGCAGCACCCACAAGAGCGGCGCATGGTTCTTCTTCATCAGCAAGATGCTCGGTGCCGCTGTACGTTTCTACGTGGTTTGCGTCACCTTGCAGTTGTTGGTGTTCTCGCCGTTGCACATCCCCTTTGTCATCAACGTCATTGTCACCATTGCCCTCATCTTCCTTTATACCCTGCAAGGTGGCGTGAAGACGGTCATTTGGACCGATACGCTGAAGAGTTTCTGCCTCATTTTGTCGGTGGTGCTGAGCATCTACTTTGTCGCCAAGGGACTGGGTTATGACCTGGCAGGCCTGTGCAAAGCCGTGGGAGGTGACGAGAGCTCACGTGTGTTCTTCTTTGACAATCCCAAGGAGGGCACCTACTTCTGGAAACAGTTCATTGCCGGTATCTTTATGGTCATTGCCACTACGGGCCTTGACCAGGACCTGATGCAACGCAGCCTCGCCTGCAAGAATGCCAGCGAATCGGCCAAGAACCTCATCGTAAGCGTCTTCCTGCAGGTTATTGTCATTGCGCTGTTCCTCATCTTAGGTACCCTGCTCACCCTGCACGTCAAAGCCCACGGCATTGCCATGCCCGAGAAGACCGACGAACTCTTTGGCACGGTGGCCTTCAGCGAAGGGATGCCCGTGCTGCTGGGCGTGGTATTCATCATTGGACTGATTGCCGCCGCCTATTCGGCTGCCGGTTCAGCGCTGACCTCGCTCACCACCTCGTTTACTGTCGATGTCCTCGAGGCCGACAAGAAGCAGGACGATAAGGCATTGGGACGCACTCGCCGCCTGGTTCATATCGCCATGGCTGCTTGCATGGGTCTGGTTATCCTGATTTTCTACGCCATCAGCAATAGCGACGCCATCAGCGCGGTTTACACCCTCGCCAGCTACACTTATGGTCCCATCCTGGGTCTGTTCGCCTTTGGTATGATGTGTAAAAGCCCCGTGCGTGACCGCCTGGTGCCCGTCGTGTGCATTGCTGCTCCCGTTATCAGCTTCTTCATCCAGATGTGGCTCAAGAACAGTTATGACTACACCCTGGGCTTTGAGTTGCTGCTGTTGAATGCCGCCTTGACGATGATTGGCCTGGCCCTGCTCATCAAGAACAACAAGTAAAAGTCTTTAACCTTTTTACTGCATGGCTCGCAACCTGATAAACCGCTATGTGTGGCTGGTGGACACCATCAACCGCTATGGGCGCATCACGCTCAAAGACCTGAATGACGCGTGGCTGCGCAGCGAAATCAGCGAGGGGAAGCCACTGGCGCGGCGCACGTTCTTTCACTACCGCGATGGTGTAGAGGAGATGTTCGACATCAACATCGTGTGCGACAAGTCCACCTTTGAGTACTACATCGACGACTCGGGGGGCGAAAACAACACTCGACTGCAGTCCTGGCTTGTGGATTCGGCATCGCTCAGCGGCATGTTGAGCAATGCTCACGATATATCAGACCGTATCATTCTAGAGAATGTGCCATCAGCCCGTGAGCATCTGCCCATCATCATCGACGCGATGAAGCAAAACCGCCGCATCCGTTTCTCCTACAAGAGCTATACCCGCTCCCAACCCACCGACGGCATCGTTTTGGAGCCCTATTTCGTCAAGATTTTTAAGCAGTTGTGGTATGTCATCGGCATGAATATCAAGGATGGTGCTGTCAAGACCTATTCGCTCGACCGCATCACCCAGTTGAACCTGTTGCAGGACACATTCAAGATGCCCGATGGAGTCAAGCCATCAGAGTTTTTCAAGGACTGTTTCGGCATCATCACCAACAAGAACAAAGCCAAACGCATCGTGCTGCGCGTGGAACCCACCCAGGCAAAATACTTCCGCGCCCTGCCGTTGCACCCTTCACAGATGGAGGAGGTGCATGACAACTACTCGGTTTTCACTTACAGGATGCGCATCACCTATGACCTGAAAGAAGAAATCATGTCCCACGGCTCCAGCGTCGAGGTACTGGAACCCACTGAATTGAAACTGCTCATCCAGAACGAGCTGAAACAAGCACTGGACAATTATCAACTATAACAGGAATGAAACGACAACTTTTCATACTACTGGCCCTGCTGCCGCTACTGCTGACAGCACAAGTCGGCGACCTGCCCCGCAGCACACCTGCTACCGAGGGCATCAGCACCCAGGCGGTCATCAATATGATGGACTCGCTGATGGCACTGCCCGAGTGTGACATCCACCATGTGATGGTCGTGCGCCACGGCAAAGTGGTCGCCGAACTGCATCCCGCGCCCTTCCGTGCCACGGACAGCCACACGCTCTACTCGGCGAGCAAGACGTTTGTTTCGCTTGCCGTGGGTTGCGCCATCGACGATAACCTGCTGAGGCTCGATGATAGGGTGATGACTTTCTTCCCCGACAAGCGTACCAACCGCGTGAGCGACAATATGGCCGCCATGACAGTGCGCGACCTGCTCATGATGGCTTCGGGTGTGAAACCCGACTGGACCATGCGCAACAATAGCTTGGACTGGGTTAAGGACTGGCTTGCCAAACCCGTTGACAATGCACCCGGTAGCCTGTTCCAGTATGACTCGATGTGCACCTTCATGCTCAGCGCCATCTTACAGCGTGTGACGGGACAGACGATGCTGGAGTATCTGCAGAAAAAACTCTTTGAACCCATGCACATCACCATCGCCGATTGGGAAAGCAGTCCCGATGGTATCAATACGGGCGGCTGGGGACTGCGTGTCCAGGCCGAGACGATGGCCAAGTTGGGCCTGCTGTTGCTCAACAAGGGCCGATGGGAAGGCCAACAACTCATCAATGCCGACTATGTGGAGGCAGCCTGTTCACGACTCATTGACGGCGGGGCGAAGGAGACCACGCCACCTACTGACGGCAACCAGGGCTACGGTTACCAGGTGTGGCAGAGCAAGTGGCCCGGCTCTTATCGTGCCGATGGTGCGATGGGACAATATACCGTCGTGGTGCCCCAAGAGGATCTCGTGGTGGTTATTCTGGGCATGAAACTCTATGGTCACGAGGAACTGGCGTGCATCTGGAACCAGTTGATGCCGGGATTGAAGGCCGAGCCCATCAAACCCGAGAAGAAACTGCAGACCAAGTTGGACAAGTTGTGTGCTAGGGCGATTTTGCAGCTGCCAAAAGGCAAGAAAAAATCGGCTCATGCGGGACCAATCCTGAAGATTGGTTCCAACAGGCACGGTTTTCTATATTTGTCGATTCCAGGCAACGAATTGGTGCGAATTGACAATGTGAGCGGCAAGAAAGATATGTTTGACTTGGGTTACGGTGAGTGGCGCTACACCCCGATGAACGGCTATCCCGTCTATAGCATCAATGCCATCAACATGATGCGCGACCTCAAGGACGACTTCGTGGCGGCAGCGGCTTATGCCTGGACATCGTCCTCGACGCTCGAGGTGCGGATTCACTATGTCAACTGGATTAGCGGAACGACCCTGGTTTTTGACTTTGACAAGCACGAGTTGACCATGCGCGACACCTATCCCAATTCCAAACCCGAGACAGTACATTTTGTTGTGGCCAGATAACCATCATGATGCGTCACTTGTTGGTCATATTGCTTTTGGGCTTGAGCCTGGGCGTTAATGCCCAGGTGGGAGACCTGCCGCGCTCCACGCCCGAGGCCCAAGGAGTTGACCCGGCGATTCTCGATCACTTTCATCAGGTGATGACATCATCACCCGATATGGACATCCACCATATCATGATTTTACGTCATGGCAAAGTCATCAGTGAGCATCATGCCCTCCCCTATCGCGCCGACGACCTGCATCTGCTTTATAGTGCCGGCAAGACAGTCACAGCCCTTGCTGTGGGCATAGCCATCGACGATGGGTTGCTCAAGGTTGATGACAAAGTCTCAAAATACCTGCGCGACAAGATGCCTGCCACGTTGTCTCCAGCCCTGGATAGCCTGACCGTTCGCCACCTGCTCATGATGGCGGCAGGACGGGTACAGGACTTCAGCATCTTTGAGGGAGAGGAAGACTGGCTTACCTCTTGGTTTAAGGGTCCGTTCAACGGTGTAGAAAAAGTGACAAACTATGACTCGATGTGTACCCATGTACTGGCCGTCATCCTATACAGGGTCACAGGACACCGGTTGCTCGATTTTGTCATAACCCGCATCTTCCAGCCATTGCACATCTACGAGGCCGATTGGGAAATGGCGCCCGATAGCATAGAAATCGCCGGATGGGGACTGCGTCTGCACGCCGAGAGCCAGGCCAAGCTAGGACAGCTCATGCTCCAAGGCGGAAACTGGGAAGGTAAGCAGTTAGTCAGTTCACAGTGGATCAAAGACATGTGTCACATGCACTTGGGGCCTGAAAAAGCGCCAAAACGCAAGCTGTCATTGTGGCAAAGCTTCATGCGCTCGCTTCGCAGGACCTGGCACACCATCCGCAGTTGGTTCACTGGCTACAATACTGACGATTACTATAAGGGATATGGATATCAGACCAGGATATTGCATCAGCCGCTAGCCGAATCATTCTTTGCTGCCGGATACGGCGGGCAAATCATTGACGTCATTCCCCGCCTTGACATGGTGGTGGTCATCAATGGCAGGGCGGCCGACTATGGCGATGAAATGAATGCCATTTACTATCACCTGCTTGTCCCCATCATCAACAACGAGCTTGATGACATCGCTTCACAACCCACCTCCTATCAAATTAAGGTTCCCCAAGGCAACGCCACTCACGCGAGGGAGAAACAGCTGTTCACCTCACGCATCATGCTTGACGACAACCTGCTAGGCATTAGCCAGATTGAGGTCAGTCCTCTAGGCAATGACCGCTTGTTTGTCATGACCGACAAGCGTGGCCCATTGCACGCTATTGCCGCCTGTGGCCAGTGGCGCCTCACCACTAGCGAAGAGCGCCCCATCTACATCATGGAGTGCCGGGTGCCACTGGTGGGCATCCAGCGACCATTCACCAGTGCGGCAGCCTATGCTTGGCAAGGCGACACGCTCGCCATGCGTCTCGACTGGCTTGATGGCGGTGATAACCGCCGAATGAGAATCGCCCTTGACGGTGAAAATGTGAGGGTGTTTGTTATCGATAATTTTGACCACACGCTGACCGATACCATCAATGCAACTCTTCAACCACGGTTATGAGAGATATCACTGACATAGGGGATGTAAAACAGCGTTTCTTAGGCCATCTCACACTTGAGAAGGGCATGAGCGCCAACACAGCGACAGCATACAATGATGACGTGGACAAACTCATCAGGTTTCTCGCCGATGAAGGGATTGGGATAGAACGAGCCACAACCGACGATCTGGAGCGTTTTGTATGCACCCTGCAGGATGTGGGCATTCAGCCCCGTTCCCAGGCCCGCATCATCAGCGGTGTGAAAAGCTTCTACAAGTTCCTTCGTCAAGAGGGATACATGGAAAATGCCCCCACCGAGTTGCTGCTCACGCCCAAAATAGGGCGGCATCTACCTGAAGTGCTCACCGTTGATGAAATCGACCGCATGATTGAAGCCATCGACATGAGCAAGGCCGAGGGCCAGCGCAACCGCGCGATCATCGAGACGCTTTACGGGTGCGGTCTGCGCGTGAGCGAGCTGGTGGGATTACGCTTGTCACAACTTTTTGTCGATGAGCGCTATGTGGTGATTCAAGGCAAGGGCAACAAACAGCGCATTGTGCCCATCTCGCCCGTTGCCATCGAGCAAATCAATCTTTACTTGGAGCAGACACGCTCTCATCAGGTGGTCCAGCGCGGCAGTGAAGACATCCTATTCCTCAACCGCCGGGGGGCAATGCTCACGCGCCAAATGATTTTCCACATCGTCAAGCAGCTGTGCGAGCTCGCCGGAATCAGAAAAGTGATCAGCCCTCACACCCTGCGCCACAGTTTCGCGACCCACCTGCTCGAGGGAGGGGCTAACCTGCGCGCCATCCAGCAAATGCTGGGTCACGAGAGCATCACCACTACCGAGATATATGTCCATATCGATCGCTCTCGACTGAGGGATGAAATCCTTCAATATCATCCACGAAACAACCCTGGCCGACGTAACGTTTGATATTTATTTTGTATTTTTGTGGCCACTTCTATACTATAAAAGACTATTGACAAATGAAAAAACTATTATTGCTTGCAGTTGCGGTGCTGACCCTTGCTGGGACGGCCCGTGCAAACTCTTGGTGGGACAACTACCTGCCTGACAACAGGAACGTGAGACTCACATTCACCAATCTGCCCATTGTGTGGATTGATGTGGACGGCAATTACATCGACCGAGAAGAACGCATCACTGCTAGGATGAAAATTATCCATAATGGTGACGGCACGCTCAACTGGGCCGATACTGTGGCCCATCCGGGGCAACGCATCGATTATGAGGGCTATGTGGCAATCAGATACCGAGGCAGTTCATCCTATCTTTACAGTGACAAGAAACCCTATTCTTTCCGTCCGTTGGACAAGCCGCTCGAGGAAGGCGGTGTGAAACAGAAAGTGAAAATCCTGGGCATGGGCAAGGACAACAACTGGGCTTTCCTCGCCCCCTATGCCGACAAGAGCATGATGCGCGACCTGCTGGCCTTTGAGGTGTCGCGCCCGTGGATGGAATACACGCCCCAGGGGCGCTTTTGCGAGCTGTTCCTCGACGGCACTTACTATGGAGTCTATATCCTCACCGAGGTCGTCTCCAATGGTAAGCACCGCCTTAACCTTCCCGATCCCGGGGAGTCGGGCGACTCCATCACTGGCGGTTATATCATGGAAGTCAACCGAGTCGAGGACGAAGTTTCCTATACTTCAAGATATCACCCTGTGAGCAACACAGGCATCAGATATATCAACCAATATATCAATATCCAATTCAAATCGCCCGACTACGAGGATCTGACCCAAGAACAAGTGGACTACATCACAGGGCGCATCGACGACATGGAGACAGCTTTGTGGAATTACAGGCCCACTGGCTCGACCGCCTATCGGGACTATTTGGACATGGAAAACTTTGTCGATTACCAGATTGCCATGGAACTGGGGCACAACGTGGACGGTTACCGCCTGAGCGGCAAATTCTTCAAGCGCCGCGACAGCGAGGATGCACGCTTCAAGATGGTCGTGTGGGACAATAACCTATCCTATGGCAATGCCGACTACTATGACGGCTGGCGCACCGACACCTGGATATACAAGAACAACAACACCCTCAACAATGCGGGCGATCCCCAGCTTATACCTTTCTGGTGGTACAAACTCAACACCGACCCCGAGTACACCGCTGCGCTCAAGAGTCGCTGGGCACAATACCGCCGCAACAACCTGCGCGAGGACCGTATCATGGCCACCGTGGACTCATTGGCTTACGTCCTAACCGTTAATGGGGCCGAGCGCCGCAACAGTCAGGCTTGGCCACGTTGGGGCGAGTATGTTTGGCCCAACTACTATATCGCTGACAATTTTGCCGATGAGGTGTCCTATCTCAAGCAGTGGCTCAGTGACCGAATCGCCTGGATGGACGAACAACTGGATTATGACCCGACGGCCTATCAGCGTGGCGACGTGGATGGCGACGGAAACGTGAACATCGCTGATGTCACCGCTCTAATCGACTATCTGCTGAGCGGCGACGCTGCTAACGTCAACACCGCGAATGCCGACTGCGACGAGGACAGCAACATCAACATAGCAGATGTCACTGCCTTGATCGACTACCTGCTAAGCGGCCAATGGCCTTGATGCTCGCTTTGCGGGCAAAGCTCGCAGGTTAAACGTTAAAGAGGCATCCGCGCTCCGTTTTGTCGGGGTGCGGATGTTTCCTAACGCCTAACGCCTAAAACCTCAAACCTGCTCACCCTTGGGAGCAATTCCTTTTTTTTACATTAATTACCACGAATTATCCATTAATTATATGATTAATTAATGGCAATTCACGTGAAAATATTTAGAAGACAAGACCTTTGCGCCTTAGCGTGAGGTCCAGGAAGCGGATGTTTCCTAACGCCTGATGCCGACAAAAAGGATGCCGTCTAAAGACTGACAACTAAGAAAAAAGTACTATCTTTGCCGAGATGGAACATCCAAAATTCATTATCACCAATGGCGGACACCTGAGGCTAGGGATGGTCACCCTGCATCGCGACCTGCTCATGGCGCATGAGGAATGCCGCGGTGGCGGCTTCTATGACATCGACTATGTGGGTAACGCTTTGCTGCTCTCGGGCAAGTCCTTTGACTACGGTCCGCCTCGATGGAGCGGCATTGCCGTGTTACTCGTTCCAGAGGCTTATCGCGGCCTGACCATCATCTACCATGACTCGCGAGGCGATGAGCTGAATCTGACCACCGAAATGACCATCAACTATTATTGAGTCCTATACAAACGATAACAAGATGAATAGCTATCACGCTTTTATAGAAGAGATCAAGGAAATCTTGCCCAAGGACAGGATTTATACCGATGAGCTACGGACACTGGCTTGGGGCACCGACGCTAGTTTCTACCGCCTGACGCCTAAGGTGGTGTTACGGGCCAATGACGAGCTGGAAGTAGCTCAAATCGTGACTATCGCCAACCGCCATGGCTTGCCGTTCACGTTTAGGGCGGCAGGCACGTCGCTGTCGGGGCAAAGCGTGAGCGAGAGCATCCTCATCGTCGCGGGTAAGAACTGGGAGGACTATACCGTAGCTGCTGATGCCGAGAGCATCACCCTGCAGCCTGGCATCGTTGGCGCACGGGTGAACCAGATATTAAAGCCGCTGGGACGCGTGTTCCCGCCCGACCCCGCCAGCATCGGCTCGGCCATGGTGGGCGGCATCGTCGCCAACAATGCCTCGGGCATGAACTGCGGCACCCATGCCAACAGTGACCGCATGCTCATCTCGGCCCGCCTGGTGCTGCCTGACGGCACCGTGCTCGACACGGGCGACGAGGCCAGCCGAGAAGAGTTCAGGCATTCACACCCCGATTTCATCGCAGATATTGAGTCCCTGCGGGACCGCATCCGCGCCAATCAGCCATTGGCCAACCACATCCGCAAGAAATACAGCATCAAGAACGTCACGGGATTGAACCTGCGGCCGTTCATCGCCTATGATGATCCGTTTGACATCATCGCCCACTGCGTCGTGGGTAGTGAGGGCACGCTGGCCTTCATCAGCCAGGTGACGATGCGCACGCTGCACGATTATCCTTGCAAAGCCAGTGCCATGCTCTATTTCTTCACGATGAAGGAGAGCTGCGAGGCTGTGGTTGCCCTCAAGCAGTTGAAATCGAGTGACGAGGACATCGCCATGAGCGAGGAAAATCTGATGGTCAAGAGTGCCGAGATGCTCGACTACCTGTCGCTGGCATCGGTCGATGACCCTGTTTATTTGCAATACAAGCAGGACGTTGACGCGGGTAAAATTGAGGGCGTGAAGCCGGGCGATTACCACAACCTGACCGCCATCCTCACCGAGACCAAGGCCATGACTCCTGAGAATCTGCAGCAGCGCATTGACGCCATCTCCCAATGCCTGTCGCGGTTCAAGACCTATATCCCTGTCGAATTCACCACCGATCCTGCCGTCTATGGCAAGTACTGGGCCATCCGCTCGGGCATCTTCCCCAGCGTGGGCGGCGCGCGTCCCGTGGGCACGTCCTGTCTCATCGAGGATGTCGCCTTTGCTGTCGAAGACCTGCCCGAAGCCACCGTTAAGCTGCAAAAACTCATTGCCGACCACGGCTATCGGGATGCTTGCATCTATGGCCACGCCTTTGAAGGGAATTACCACTTCATCATCAACCAACTCTTCAGCGACGAGAGCGAGGTGCAGCGCTATGCCCGCATGATGCGTGATGTGGCACGGCTCGTGGTCGAGGAGTATGACGGTTCGTTGAAGGCCGAGCACGGCACGGGCCGCAACATGGCCCCGTTCGTCAAATATGAGTGGGGCGAGGAGGCATTTGCCGCCATGAGGGAACTGAAGGAGATTTTCGACCCCTATTATCTGCTTAATCCTGGCGTTATCTTCAACGATGACCCAGAGTGCTTCATCAAGCACTTCAAACCGCTGCCTGAGCTCAAAATGAAGGGGTTGGAAATGGCCACCCCTGTAGGGCCTCGCTTTGGCGTGGCCGCTTCAGAGGACCGCCACGACAGCACACGCGAGACGGTTGAGGGCGTACTCAAAGCCAACAAATGCATCGAGTGCGGCTTTTGCGAGGTGAATTGCCTGACTTGCGGATTCACCCTATCGTCACGCCAGCGCATCGTTATCCAGCGTGAAATTTCATACCTGCGCGAGACGGGCAACGACCCCGAGCGCTTGGCGACCCTCGTCAAGCAATACCGCTACCAGGGCGACCAGACCTGTGCAGGTGACGGCCTATGCGCCACTTCGTGCCCTATGAAAATTAATGTCGCCGACCTGACCCACCTCGTGCGCCAAGAAGCGCTCCCCCGTGATTCTATGGGTTACAAGGCTGGTGACTTTGCCGCACGGCATTTTGCGGGCATCAAGAGCGGACTGCGCTTCGTGCTTGACACGGCACGCTTGGGCCACAATATCCTTGGCACTTCAGCCATGAACGGCGTCGCCGGTGCCATGCACAAGGCTGGACTACCCTTGTGGACACCGGCCATGCCTGGCAGTGCCCCTCAACCCAAGTCAGGTCATGTGAGATCCCGCCATGAGATAGATCTCAAAGTGGTTTATTTCCCCTCGTGCATCAACCAGACGATGGGCCTGTCCAAGGGCTCACCCGTCAAGAATACTCTCGTCGATGAGATGGTTCAGCTGTGCCACAAGGCAGGCTACGAAGTCATTTTCCCCGAGGGGTTGGAAAAGATGTGCTGCGGCACCATATGGGAGTCTAAGGGCATGCTTGATATTGCTGACCGCAAGACCGCCGAGCTTGACGAGGCGCTGTGGCAAGCCAGCGAGCATGGCAAATATCCCGTCATGTGCGACCAGAGCCCCTGCCTGCACCGCATGAAGAAATGCATCACCCGCATGAAACTCTATGAGCCTGTGGAGTTCATCTGGGAGTTCCTGCGTGACAGACTCGAGTTCACGCCTATCGACCGCCACATTGCTTTGCATTTCACTTGCTCAACGCGCGAGATGGGGCTGGTGGACAAGATGACCAGCCTGGCACGACTGTGCAGCAACAACGTCTTCCTGCCAGAGGGCGTGGGCTGTTGCGGCTTTGCTGGTGACCGCGGCTGGACCCATCCCGAGGTGAACCGCTGGGCATTGAGGAAACTGCGCAAACAGCTTGAAGATAACCACATCGAGATGGGATACAGCAACAGCCGCACCTGCGAGGTGGGTCTGGAAACCAACGGCGGCATTCCCTACCAGAGCATCGTCTATCTCGTCAACGAAGTAACGCAACCAAAATAACCATTTATACAAAAAAAACAATTATGGCACATATCTGTGAAAATTGCAAATTCAGAGCACATTACGACAAGAAGCCCAATTCAGCGCTGGGTAAGTTTTGGCGCTGGCACATCAACTTCTGCCCCGGTTGGCGTAGCTATTTTACTCGTCAGAGCGAGGAGAAGAAAGCTGAATTGAGGGCTAAATACAACTTCAGAAAATATTAGGGCAATGCTTCAAGAGGGATTAACTCATACTAGCCAGTTAAAGGTCACCGAGGCCGTATTAGCTATTTCTATGGGCTCGGGTGACCTGCCCGTTCTGGCCACTCCCGCGATGATGGCGCTTATGGAGAACGCCGCGATGCTCGCCGTAGCACCGCATTTGCCCGAGGGTAGTACCACCGTGGGCGGCCATATCTCCGCCTCACACATCAAACCTACTCCTATTGGCGAGACTGTTACCGCCACTGCCACAGTTGTCAAAGTCGATGGCAAGAAAATCGAGTTTGAAGTGAAAGCTTATTGCGGCGACATCCTGTTGGGCGAGGGCACCCATCTGCGTTTTATCGTGGACCGAGATAAGTTCATGTCACGACTATAGCATTTGAACGATTATGGCCAATAAGAAGATATATTTTGCCGGGTCCATCCGTGGCGGGCGTGTCGATGCCGACCTATACCGCCGCATTATCGACTATATCCAGCGAACTGACGTGGTCTTGACCGAGCACGTCGGCAACAGCAATTTGTGCTTGACAGAGCAGGGTCGTGAGCGCGACGCACGTATCTACAATCAAGATACGGCATGGCTACGCGAGAGCGACATGCTCATTGGTGAATGTACCTGCCCGTCATTGGGTGTGGGCTATGAGTTAGCCTATGCTGAGAGCCACGGCATCCCCTGTCACATTTTCTACGACAGGACCAAGACGCAACTGTCTGCCATGCTCACTGGCAACCCCTATTTCAATATCCACCCCTACTCCACCGAGGACGAAATCTATCACATCCTCGATCAAATCCTGGCTTGACTTTTTCTGAGTTTAGGCAGACCGATTCTATTTGCTTAGCCGAATTGAACTGTAGGGCCTCGCCTTGGCGTGGCCGTTCCTTTACGATAGCCTTTAAACGCTTTATTTCAGTAATGCATGTTAACAACAAAAGATGATGGTTATCTGCAAATAGGACAACATCCGTCGCCCTACGGCCACGCCAAGGCGAGGCCCTACGTAAAGCATCATTGCCATTTAGTGGACTCTAATGTTTCATTAAAGTCCTTTTCTTGTAAAATACTTTCCCTCTTTTCTTGTTTTTTCATAATTTTGCACCAGTGAAACTGCAAATCAAGGATTTGTATGGCCAGTCAAGAGGATTTTGTGAAATATATCGCTGACCAGTGCAGCGGAGCGGGCGAAATCGTGACGCGGAAGATGTTTGGGGACTATGGCATCTACTGTGATGGCAAGATATTCGGACTCATCTGTGACGATTGCTTTTTCATCAAGCCCACCGAGGCCGGTAAGGCTTTGCTACGCGAAGTAGACATGAGGCCGCCATATCAGGGAGCTAAAGACTACTTTTTCATCGCTGATGTGGACGACCGTGACTACCTCGCTGCACTTGTGAGCGCAACCTGCAAGTCACTGCCAGAATCTAAAAAACGGAAACGCTGATATAGCACAGTTATTCTGATAGAACAATAATTCAAGATCATGAGAAAAATATCTTTTATCGCATTGCTGGTCGTCGCCATGTTCGCCTTGACGGCCCAAGCCCAAAACGAGGGCAAGACTGCACCCAAGAAGGTGTATAACGAGCAAATCAACCCGCTGGAGCAGATTGACCAGGCACTTGTCCAGGCGCGTGCCGAGGGTAAGTTTGTCATCTGCCAGGTGGGCGGCAACTGGTGTCCATGGTGCCTGCGCTTTGCTGAGTTCATCACCAGCGACAGCACCATCAACGCCGTTATCGAGCAGAATTTCGTTTATATCCACACCAACTACCATCCCCGCAAAGCAGGCGAGGTGGGCGAGGCGCTGATGAAACGATTAAACAACGCTGGGCGCTTTGGATTCCCTGTTTTTGTCGTCCTTGACGAGGAAGGCAACATCATCCATATCCAGGATTCATCACTGCTCGAGGAGGGCAAGGGCTACAACAAGGAAAAAGTCCTGCGCTTTTTCCAGAACTGGACACCCAATGCCGTGAGAAAGTAACTTAAAATCGAGTTTTTCAACAACAAGATTCATTCATCAAGAACAAACCATGTATTTCTTGATTATTGCATTGGCAATGGGTCTATTGGTGCCCTTGCAGACGGCATCTAACTCGCGCTTGCGTCAGGCAGTTGGACCAGCCTATGTCTCGACGCTGGTCTCATTCACAGTCTCGACACTGGCGTTGCTACTGGTGTCATTCCTGGCAAAAATTCCCTTTGTGCCAACTAACGAGATGCTGGCCGAGGCTCCCTGGTGGAGCTGGTTCTGTGGACTTGTCGCCGTGGTGACCATCACCATTGCCATCCACCTGTTTAAAGAAATCGGCCAATTGCAGGCCATCATTATACCGCTATTCAGCCAACTGATTTTCAGTCTCTTGATTGACCACTTCGGGTGGTTTGGCGCTCAAATCATCCCCTTGAATTCCCAACGCATCATCGGTTCGTTGCTGCTCATCGTGGGCGTGACCCTAGTTGTTATCGTGCCCAAACTGGGCAAGGCACAACAAGGGGCAACCAAAGGATCACGGCAAACGTTCTGGCAACTGATTGCTGTCGTTTCGGGCTGTTTGTCGGCGAGCATTACTGGCGCTTACGCCCAATTGGCCAGCATTATCGGTTCGCCGGTGCAAGCCACGACCGTCGCGTTTTTTGTCGCCACGCTGGCGCTGTTGCTGTTCTGCACCATGAACGGGAGTGTCCGTTTGGTTGGCAAGGCGTTCAACCGCCAGCAGCCATGGTGGATGTGGTTGGGCGGTCTGTATGGAGCGACCATCGTCTTTAGCAACGCGTGGCTAGTGCCCAAGCTGGGTGTGGGCCTGTTCACCATGGCGTTGCTCGTCGGTCAACTCTCCCTGAGTATGCTGATGGAGCACAACGGATGGCTTGGGGCTCCACGCAAATCCATCACTTGGCTGCAGATTGTCGGCATCCTGCTCATGCTCGGCGGTGTCGCATTAATCAGGCTATAACATGAAATTGGGGGTGGTACATAATGCGACGGAGCTGGTGGATTTAATTCATCAGGTGGGACTGTTGCCGCTGCTGGACAGTGGCATCAGGGGCTACTCCGCCGAGGAACTGGTGGACTATGACTGCCGCTATGTGGTATATGACGACGGCTGGGATTGGCCCCTGTGGAAATGGAAAGGCCCCATCACTACCGAGGGCGGTGTCGTGTACGGCAAGTTCTTTGACAAAAAAGCGGGGTTTATCGCCCGTGAGTGGTGGCCCGACTTCTACAACTGGCGGCGAGCCACCCACCCTGCCCCATCTCCTGGGTCGATTGAGGAAACCATAGTATTGACCCTGCAAGAGCACGGCAGCCTCATCACGCGCGAACTGCGTAGCGCCTGCGGTTTCACGGGTAGTAAAATGCGTAGCCGTTTTGACGGCTATGTCACCCGCCTGCAGATGGCGTGCCGCATTGTCACCCAGGACTTTGTCTATCCCCGCGACAAGCACGGCCGTGAATACGGCTGGGGCTGGGCATTACTCACCACACCCGAGCAACTGATAGGCAAGGAGGGTTGCCAATGCCCTCGCACGCCCGAGGAGTCCCGAGACCGCCTCCTGCAACACTTAGGGCGCGTACTGCCACGCGCCACCGAGGCACAACTGATGAAACTCATTAAATGACAACTAGTAATATGAAACGTATTCTCACCATCCTGATGATGTTGCTGACCATCACGGCTATACAGGCACAAAAGATCAGCTATATCGAAACTACTCGGTCATGGCACTACATCTATGACGAAAATGGCAAAAAAGTGCACACCGTCAGCACCAGCCAGGGCGAGGTGGTGGCCTATAGCGACACGTTTTACGTTCTGAAAAAAGGCAGTTGGTATTACACCTGCACCCCCAAGGGGAAAAAGCTCCACACCTTCTCGACAAGTAACGTTGGCGAGGTGCTCACCGCCACTGGAGACACCTTCACGAGCCGCAAGGGTTCCTGGATTTACACCTGGGATAAAAACGGCAAAAAAATATCCACCCGCCCCGCCAAGCAATGACGTGTAGATTAAATTCTCTCACCGAAACGAACAAGTAACAAGTATTTTCACTACTTTTGCAGTTTGAAACGATTGAACGACATCAAAAATCAAGGATAAACAATGAATGTACTGGAATTAAGCGAACAAGAGATTATCCGCCGCAACAGTTTGGAACAGCTCAGGGCCATGGGCATCAACCCCTACCCTGCCGACGAGTATGTGGTGGACGCATACAGTGACGATATCGTCGCCAACTTCAAGGACGATGACGAGCCGCGCCAGGTGAGCGTGGCAGGACGCATGATGAACCGCCGCATCATGGGCAAGGCCTCCTTCTTTGAGTTGCAGGACTCGAAAGGTCGTGTGCAGGTATATGTGAGCCGCGATGACCTGTGCCCTGGTGAGGACAAGGAAATGTACAACACCGTGTTCAAGAAGTTACTCGACATGGGCGACTTTGTAGGCGTTAAGGGCTATGTGTTCCGCACCCAAACGGGCGAAATCAGCGTTCATGCCCAGGAACTGAAGTTGCTCAGCAAGTCACTCAAGCCGCTTCCAGTAGTCAAGCAAAAAGACGGTGTGACCTACGACGCGTTTGAGGATCCCGAGCTGCGCTATCGCCAGCGCTACGTTGATCTCGTGGTCAATGCTGGCGTGAAGGATACGTTCCTGAAACGTGCCAAGGTCGTAAAAACCATGCGCCAGGTACTTGACGATGCCGGCTATACCGAGGTCGAGACGCCAACGCTGCAAGCCATTGCCGGTGGTGCCACGGCTCGCCCGTTCATCACTCACTTCAATGCGCTAAACATCCCGATGTATATGCGCATCGCCACTGAATTGTACCTCAAACGCCTGATTGTGGGCGGCTTCGAAGGCGTGTACGAGATTGGAAAGAACTTCCGCAACGAGGGTATGGACCGCAACCACAACCCCGAGTTCACCTGCATGGAACTGTACGTGCAATACAAGGACTACAACTGGATGATGTCGTTCACCGAGCAGCTGCTCGAGACCATCTGCATTGCTGTCAACGGCAAGCCTGAGACCGAGATTGATGGTCAAGTCATCAGTTTCAAGGCACCTTACCGTCGCTTGCCCATCCTTGACGCCATCAAGGAGAAAACAGGTTTTGACCTGGAAGGCAAGAGCGAGGAGGAAATACGTGAGGTGTGCAAGCAGCTGAACCTCGAGATTGACGATACCATGGGCAAGGGCAAGCTGATTGATGAAATCTTCGGCGAGTTCTGCGAGGGCACGTTTATCCAGCCGACCTTCATCATCGACTATCCCGTCGAGATGTCCCCGCTGACCAAGATGCACCGCACAAAACCCGGCCTAACCGAGCGTTTTGAGCTCATGGTTAACGGCAAGGAGCTGGCTAACGCTTATAGCGAGCTGAACGACCCCATTGACCAGGAGGAGCGCTTCAAGGAACAGATGCGCCTGGCCGACAAGGGCGATGACGAGGCGATGATCATTGATCAGGACTTCCTGCGCGCCCTGCAGTACGGCATGCCACCCACGAGCGGCATCGGCATTGGCATCGACCGTCTGGTGATGCTCATGACGGGCAACAGCTACATCCAGGACGTGCTGCTGTTCCCGCAGATGCGTCCCGAGAAAGTTCCCGCTCGCGACAAGGCCGAGGCCTTTACCGCACTGGGTATTCCTGAGGAATGGGTAGCCCCCATCCAAAAGGCTGGTTTCCTCACTGTTGAGTCCCTAGGTGCGCTGGAAAAACCCGGCAAACTCTTCCAGGATTTGCTCGACATCAACAAAAAGTACAAACTCGGCCTCAAGGTTCCCGTTGTTGACGAGGTCAAGAAATGGGTCGAGGCTGCTGCTGCACAAGACTAACCAGTAGGGTATAAACATCACCTCAAGGGCAAGCAATAACATCACGTTATCTGCTTGCCCTTGAATGATATAATTTGCATTTTTTAAGAAAGTACACCCCATCTTATTCAAGCTAAAAAGCCGATTATCTCGTTAATCTTTTATAACTTTGTCAGTTGATTCAGTGGGTTTTGTGCTGTCATTTGCACATATCCTACTGACTATTAACATGTTATTGTTGAATATAAACAAACTAAATTTACTAGATATGTTAAAAAGACACCTTGTTTTTGTGCTTTTAATGGTGATGGCCATTGCCAGTGCTAACGCGGGCACATGGAAATTGCATAATTTCTATGTGACTGGTAAAATCCAAAATGTCTATGATATGGGTGACAAAGTTTACTACCTGAACAGTAACTCGCTCTATCAATTTGACAAGGCCACTCAGACCACCACCGCTTTGGGAGTCCATAATATGTTATCGGACAACACCAAAATCAAACAAATCTATTACGATGCCGATTACAGACTGCTTTTTATCACTTATGCCAATGCAAATATCGATGTCATCGACACAACGGGTAAAGTGACCAATATCAGTGGCATTAAGGACGCGATAACTCACGTGCACAATTATATCCTCGACAACAACGTGCTCGATTCCTATAATGAAAAATCCATCAATGATATCGTTTTCTTGAACGGAACCGCATATGCTTCTGTTGGTTACGGATATGTTTGCATTGATGAGTCCACGCTTAAGATCACTAGCCATAATGTCATCAAATACACGACAAATGCTAATTTCAATTCAATCGTAATCCTGGGTGGAGAATTGATGCTCCTTCTGTCTGACAGGTTCTGCTACTATGGCCCCGTTGGTGAAGAGAATCCTCTCTTGTTATACCAAAGATATCAATCAACATTTACCAATGGTAAAATGTTCCCCATTGATGATCACTCGACATTTGTGTTAGGAGCATCTGCTCTCTACAATTTTGACTTTTCCAGTGGTTCTTTGGTAGTTACAACCCTCGTATCGGCCAAACCCACCAGTGTCCAAAAGACCCAAAACGGCTTTATCGCCAACTTTGAGGGACAGAATTATTACTACAGGATTGATCCAACCGGTAAAATCGCCACCAAGGCATCCACGGTCCTCGGGTTTGCAAGTTCTGACCCCCAGGGAGACGGTACCGTTTGGATCAATGACGCCAATGGATTGCACGTGGAGAACAGCACCGTAAACTACAAACTGAACTCCATGACCACCGACCAGCCCTACTGGCTCAAGTATAATCCCGCCATGGACCTGCTCTATGTGGGTGTTTCAGCCAAAAACGGATACACCGTGACCACTGAGCTCGCTAACGTCATCAACACCTATGACGGCAATGAATGGGCCGATGCTACAGCGTATACCGCTCCAGGTGCCGGTTATCAATTTGTTTTCAATCCGCTGGATTCCACTACCTATGTCCGCGCGAGCTGGAAAACCGGTTTGCATAAGGTGACCGACAATGTGTTGAAACTCACTTACACCAAAACCAACTCACTGATAGGCACCTATAAGCCTCATCCCGCATTTGACAATTACGGTAACCTTTGGGTTGTCTGCTCCTATGGCAACGCAGCTTGCCCCACTGCAGTGCTGCCTAAAGATAAAGTGGCAAGAAACACCGTATCACAGTCTGATTGGTTCCAGCCTAGCGGACTTCTCGATTTGAACACAAGATTGATGCAGCGCTCACAGTTTGTGATCTCCAAGCTGAACAATGCTAAGATTTATACTGACGGTGACTACCGTGGAACTTCACTCGTTGGCCGTCTTATCTGCTGGGATAACTTTAATGAAGATCCCACAGTCGATAACTACCAAATGACCAGCATCGCACAATTTGTTGACCAAACCGGTAAATTAGTGGAATGGACTTACCTCATTCATCTTGAGGAGGATGCCGATGGACTCATTTGGGCAGGATCAGATGTAGGCTTGTTCGTATTTAATCCCAATGTAGTATTTGACGAGAACCCCAAGGCAATAAGGCCACTAGTCACTAACTTTAGTGAGGGTAATGGCTACCTGTGTGATGGCTTCACTGTTTATGACATCGGCATCGACCGCGATAACAATAAGTGGATTGCCACAACCAACGGCCTCTATTTTGTGTCTCCTGATGGCACAACAATTTACGAGCATTTCACCACAGAGAACAGTGATATTCCCAGTAACACGATCTACAGCGTGGAATGTGACACAAAGCATGACCGTGTTTATATCGTTACCGACAACGGATTTGCCGAGTACATCAGCAATGGTGATGCCGCAGCGATGAATTTTGACAATGTATATGCGTTCCCCAGCCCGGTTGAACCTGACTTCACTGGCATGATTAAGATTGCCAACCTAATGGAGAACACCTATGTGACCATCACCGACCAAGATGGAAATGTCATCACCCAAATGGGTCCCGTTATGGGTAGCGCTTACTGGGATGGCAGCGGGGCCGATGGTAATAGGGTCACCACTGGCCTTTATAACATCTATGCGGCACAAGGTGGCCAGCCCACAACCACTGGCACACCTCAAGCGACGGTAATGATTATCAGATAAAATATGATAATTCGGTGATTTTCATTGACTTTATAAGAGGGTGTGCGTTATCGGGCATGCCCTCTTGGATTTGAATCCATACTAGACTAATTCAATAAAAAGTCACGACATCTCGCCATAATTTTATATCTTTGGCAATCGAATCAGGAGACAGCGCTTACATAATATAGCAAAATACTGATTACCAATATATTAAGAATTGACATCAGAATAAATTTATCAGATATGTTATTGAGAAAACATCTTATTTGTTTGACATGCTTAGTGATGGTTGCTCTAGCTGCTAACGCTGGCACGTGGAGGATACATAACTACTATTTGACCTCAAAGATTCAGAATGTCTATGACACCGGCAACAAGGTGTATTACCTGAATAGCAATGCCCTTTTCATGTTTGACAAAACGACGCATGTCACAACGCCGTTGAATAACCAGAATCTGCTTTCAGACAATAATATCAGTCAAATTTATTATGACGCTGATTACCAACTGTTGTTTGTCACCTATGTCAATTCTAACCTTGACGTGATTGACAGCAACGGCCAGGTGACCAACATCAGCAATATCAAGGATGCGCTTATCCACGTGTATAACTACACGCTCAACAAGGGAGAGCTCACTGAATATTCTGATAAATCCATCAATGACATCACCTTTGTAGATGGTATTGCATATGTTACTACGGGTTATGGCTATATCACTATCGATGAAACCAACCTTGAAGTCACTAGTGACGTCGTATACGGAAAAGACAATCACATCTATTCCATGACTAAACTGGGTAACGGCTTAATGCTCCTTTTGACAAAAAGCTATTGTTATTACGGACCCGCCGATGCCACTGATCCTTTCAATAGTTTCAACTATAAAGGCGGAACATTTACCGGTGGAGCGCTGTACCCGATTAACGACCACTCAGCCTTTGTGCTTGGAGCCAATGCACTTTACAATTATGATTTTTCAGGTACTAACCTAAGTGTTACGACTCTGGTTTCATCCAAACCGACCTGTATCCAAAAGACATCTAACGGCTTTATCGCTAACTTTGCCGGCCAGCCATTCTACTACACCATTGACCCAACGGGTAAAACCGCGACCAAGGCATCCTCGACAGTAGGATTTGCTACATCCAACCCCTCGGGAGATGGTACCGTTTGGATTAGCGACGCCAATGGCCTGCATGTGCAGAACAACACCACTTATTACAAGCTGAATGGCTTGAATACCGACCAACCCTACTGGCTGAAGTACAACTCAGTCATGGATTTGCTTTATACTGGTGTTACTGCTCGTAACGGCAACAATATTAGCAACGATATGGCACCCAACGCCATTAACACCTATAATGGCTCCACATGGGTCACTCAAGCCAATTACACGACAACACCCGGTTATGAGTTTGTCTTTAACCCCCTTGACTCTACCACCTACTTCCGCGCTAGTTGGGACAAGGGCATCCACAAGGTGACCAACAATGTGATGAGGCTCAACTACACCAGCAGCAACTCATTAATTGGCACCTATAAGGCACATCCGGCATTTGATAAATATGGCAATATGTGGGTAGTGAGCTCCTTTGGCAACGCCTCTTGTCCTGCTGCCGTATTGCCCAAGGCCAAAGTGGCTAACAATACTGTATCCAAGAGCGATTGGTTCCAACCCAGCGGTCTTACCGCATTGAACACTGGAAATATGCAGCGCTCACGATTTGTCATCTCCAAGCTGAATAATGTGAAGATATATTCAGACTGTGACTATATGAGCACTAAAATGCAAGGTCGCATCATGTGTTGGGATAACTTCAACGAGGATCCGAGGGTCGATAATTATCAATTTGTCGCCATTTCCCATTTCACCGATCAAAATGAACGTCAAGTAGACTGGACTTATTTGTATCATTTTGAAGAGGATGCCAACGGCATGATCTGGGTTGGACACACTGCTGGCCTGTTCTTGTTTGACCCAAGAGAGGTATTCAACAATCACCCCAGAGCGATTAGGCCACTTGTGTCCAAATCTCCTATGAGTGAAGACATGGGTACCTTGTGTGAGGGTTATACGGTTTATGACATCGGCATTGACCGCAACAACAACAAATGGATTGCCACCAATAACGGTTTGTATTTCGTTTCACCCGATGGAACATCGGTTTACGAGCATTTCACCACGGGCAACAGTGACATTCCCAGCAATACGATCTATAGCGTAGAGTGTGACGTTAACCATAACCGCGTTTACATCTATACTGACAATCAGGTATTAGCCGAGTATATCGCCGACAGTGATGCGGCCGCACTCAACCTCGACAATGTGTATGCTTTCCCCAGCCCTGTCGATCCCGACTATACCGGCATGATCAAGATTGCCAACCTGACGACCGACACCTATGTGACCATTACCGATAAAGACGGTCACATTATCACTCAGATGGGTCCTGTCATGGGTAGCGCCCTGTGGGACGGATGTGGTGCCGATGGTGACCGAGTGCCCACAGGCATCTATAACGTCTATGCCGCTCAAGGCAGCCAGCCATCAATTTCCGGCGCACCTAAAGCTACTGTACTGATCATCAAGTAACTATTGTTTTCATAACTGAATCATTTATATATCTCACCACAAATAAAAAGATGAAAATCAATATGAGGTGGCCATTGTTCATACTGACGGTTTTGGCACTCTCAAGTATGGCATATGCTCAACAAGCTGACAATTATCCGCCCGACAACCAAAACGTTACTATCGATTCGACCAATCTCCCCATTGTTTGGATTGATGTAAATGGTGTTATGATCGACCGGGAAGAACGCATCACCGGCCATATGAAAATCATTCACAACGGTGATGGCATGTTGAACTATGCCGACACGATTGCACACCCTGGGCAACACATCGACTATGAAGGCTATATAGCAATTCGCTATCGCGGCCATTCATCTTTCTTGATGAGTGACAAAAAACCGTACTCTTTTCACACGATGACAGCGCCAATTGAAGAGGGTGGATCGAAAAAGAAAGTCGAGCTCTTGGGCATGGGCAAGGACAACAAGTGGTGCTTCCTGGCGCCCTATTCCGATCGGAGCCTAATTCGCGATATCATGGCCTTTGAATTTGCCAAGCCTTGGATGGAATATACACCTCAGGGAAGGTTCTGTGAAGTTTATCTTGATGGTATCTATTATGGGGTTTACCAACTCTGTGAGGTCGTTTCCAAGGGTAAGTACCGCACCAATCTGCCAGACCCCGGTGAGGAAGGTGATGAACTCACTGGCGGATACATTATGCAGGTTGACCGCAACGAGGGAGTCGTGTACACATCAAAACACCACCCAGTCAGGACAACCGGTTGGGACATCACTGACCGTTATATCACATTTCAATTCCAGACACCCGATACCGAGGACATTACTGACGCACAAAAAAGGTATATCACTGGACGCATTGATGAGATGGAAAACGCATTTGCATCCAGTAACTACATGGACCCTGAAGTGGGATACCAAAAGTATATCGATGTCACATCATTTGCCGATTACCAGCTGATGACGGAATTGAGCCACAACATCGATGGCTACCGCTTGAGTGCAAAGTTTTTCAAGCGTCGCGACAGTGTTGATGCCCGATTCAAAATGGTCATCTGGGATTTCAATATCGCATTCGGCAATAGCCGCTTTGCCGGATTTCAGACTGATAATTGGATCTACAAATACAACAATGACCTTTATTCGGCTGGAGAGGTAAATCTGATTCCTTTCTGGTGGTATAAACTCAATAAGGATCCTAACTATACCTCCCTGCTCAAAGAAAGATGGAAATTGTTTCGCCGTAATAACCTGAGGGATGACAGATGGATGGCCACAGTGGATTCGTTGGCCAACGTATTAACCTCATACGGGGCTGAGGAACGCAATGACGCGGCACGGCCCAGGTGGGGAAAATACATTTGGCCCAATTATCACATTCCCAGCAGTTATGATGACGAGATAGCATTCCTGAAACAATGGATAACAGATCGCATCGCCTGGATGGATCAACAACTAGGCTATGAACCCGAACATTTTATACGCGGAGATGTGAACGGTGACGGCACAGTCAGCATCAGTGACATCTCATGCTTGATCGACTACTTATTAGGTGGAGATACTTCACAATTAAATCTCCAATCAGCCGATTGCAATAATGACAGTAGCATCACTATCGCAGACGTGTCTTTCCTCATCGATTACTTGTTATCTGATGCATGGCCTGACGATGTCTCTGATGCGGTTATAGACAATTCATTCACAAACTAAAAAGTCATTATTCTCGTTAATATTATATATCTTTGGCAATTGAATCAATGGGACGCGTGATGTGTTTTCACACAACTTATTGATAATCATTATATAAGCTAGTGAACATCTTAAATGTGACTGATATGAATAAAAAATATTTGATTATCGTGATGTTGATGATAATGACATTCTCCAGTGTGGTTGCAGGCACATGGAAAATTCACAACTACTATTTAACATCCTGCATCCAAAATGTTGTGGATGCAGGCGACAGGGTTTATTATCTGAACACCGGTTGCCTTTACCAGTATGAAAAGGCCACACAGGTAACGACAGCTTTAAACCGACAGAATTTACTCTCGGATGATAATATCAGGCAGATTTTTTACGATGCTGACCGTAAATTGCTCTTCATTGCCTATCACAACTGCAACATCGATGTCCTGGACGCCAATAATCATAAGGTGAATATCAATCATTTGAAAACCGATATCACTAGAATCCACGGCTACACATTTAATACGGATGATGAAGACCATTATTACGAGCTTAATGGATACATCGATAAGTTGATCAACGATATCAACTTTGCTAATGGTAAGGCCTATGTCGCAACCGGTATCGGTTACGCGACTATCGACGAGTCTACATTCAATATTATTGAAGACCGCACCCTGGGAACCACCGCAAACATCAATTCGGTCACAGTTCTTAATAATGAATTAATGGTGATTCTATCTAATTCATTTTGCTACTACGGCCCTGTTGGAGCTGACGATCCCATCAGGACGTTCCGCAAACAGTCAGCTTTATTGACTGGTGGCAAGATAGTTCCCATTGATGACCACTCAGTGTTTGTGCTCGGCAGTTCAGCGCTCTACAATTATGATTTCTCGAGCAGTACTCCCACTATTCTGAGTCTGGTGAGCACTAAACCTACATGTGTTCAAAAATCGCCGAATGGCTATATCGCCAACTTTGAGGGCAAGAAATACTACTACACGATTGATCCGACGGGAAAAACTGCTACAAAAGTGTCCTCGGTTTTGGGCTTTGCCAGTTCCTACCCCGAGGGTGATGGCACCGTGTGGATTAATGACGCCAATGGCTTGCATGTGGAGAATAGTACCAATTACCACGCTATCAACTCCTTGACCACCGATAGGCCTTACTGGCTCAAGTATAACACGGCCATGAATTTGCTTTATGCGGGTGTTTCAAGCCGCAATGGCAACACGGTATCATCGTCTGATGCCCTTCCTGATAACGTCATCAACATCTATAACGGCAGCCAATGGGAAGATGCTACAGCCTATAGTGCATCGGGGGCTGGCTATGAGTTTGTCTTCAGCCCGCTGGATTCAACGACCTATGTCCGCGCCGGTTGGGTAAGTGGTGTTCACAAGGTGACCAACAACGTCATGAAATTGAATTACAACCAAAGCAATTCCATGGTTGGCCACTATAAGCCCCATCCCGCCTTTGACAAATACGGTAACCTGTGGACGGTGAGATCGCTATCACATAGATCCGACACATTCCCTGATGGAAAAATGACACCACCCGTCGCCGTTCTTCCCAAAGACAAATTCGCCCGCAACACCTCTTCAAAGAGTGACTGGTTTTTACCCAGTGGACTATGGGGCTTGAACACCGGCAAAATGCAACGTTCACGCTTCTTGATTTCCAAGTTGAACAATCTCAAGATTTATTCCGATTGCGACTATAGAGGATCAAACCTGGAGGGCTGCATCCTCTGCTGGGATAACTTCAATGAGGATCCCACGGTAGACAATTATCGTTTTAAATCTATAGCCAGCTTTACCGACCAGAATAACAAAAACATCACTTGGCTTAACCTCTCCCACATGGAGGAGGATGCCGATGGACTCATTTGGGTCGGTCATATTACAGGTTTGTTTGCATTTGACCCCAATGGTGTCTTTGATGATAAACCCAAGGCTTTTAGCCCCTATGTGACAAAAGCCAGCAAAGAGGCTGATTTGGGCCCGCTGTGTGAGGGATATACCGTTTATGACATTGCTATAGACCGGTACAATAACAAGTGGCTTGCCACCGACAACGGCCTGTACTTCACTTCACCCGACGGCTCGACAATCTACGAGCACTTCACCACTGTGAATAGCGACATCCCAAGCAACTCGGTTTACAGCGTGGAGTGTGATCCCATCCACAACCGGGTGTACATCTATACCGATAACGCGTTTGCCGAGTATCTTGTTGAGGGCAACACGGCTGCAATCGACTTTGAGAATGTGTACACCTATCCTGATCCTGTTAGTCCCGACTTCACGGGCATGATTAAGATTGGCAACCTAATGGCTGACTCCTATGTAACCATTGCCGATAAAAACGGACACATCGTGAAGCAGTTAGGACCGGTAACCGGGTCTGCTCTGTGGGATGGTTGTGGAGCCGATGGGGACAGAGTGCCTACCGGCATCTACAACATTTATGCTACCCAAGGCTCACAACCTGTGGCAACCGGATCACCCAGGACAACGGTGTTGATCATCAAATAACCTGTTCATACACAACTTTAACTGAAACATCAAGGGGGAAGCTCACGAAGCTCCCCCCTTGTGCTTGATTATTGCTGTCCTAACACAATTTACCGCCTTTTATTACGTTTTATTACTAAACGAACTAAAAGTCAGACTCTAATGGCAAAGAAAATATTCTTTTTGGTGGCTATGATATGGTCACTGTGCGCTAGTTCTCAAAACGCGGTGGGCGATTGGCGCATTCACACTTCATTTGTAGGTAGTGAGGTAACCACAGTAGCCGAAAGCGAAAATTGGGTTTATTATCTTTCAGGGGCTCATCTGTTCAGGCTGGACAAGCAAACACAGGAGAATGAGGCGTTGAGTAAACTCAATCTACTGAGCGACATGGTGATTTCCAACATTTATTATAACCATGTCAAGGATTACCTGGTCATTATTTACACCAATTCTAATATCGACATCATTATTTCTGATGGTTCGGTAGTCAATATGCCCGAGATTAAAGACGTGGTGATGACATCGAGCAAGACCGTCAATGACGTGACCTTTGCCACGGATAGAATCTATCTAGCCACCGGTTTCGGCTATGTAGTAATCGATGACACAAAATTTGTCATTAAGGAATCACACCTGTATGGCGAATCGTTAACATCGGTCGCTCAGGCGGGCGAATTGTTGCTGTTATCTACAGTCAACAAATTTTATTATGGCAATGCAGACGAGTATCATGAGCAATTGTCTACATTTAATGTGGCCAAAAAAAATAAGGTTAATTGCCTCATCAGAGTCATTAACGATGAGTCGTTCTACTGCATGACTAGTAGGACTTATCTTACTCAAATTTCGCACAGTGATGATGGCTCACTGATATTCGAGACGACACCAAGTCCCATTATTGAAGCTAAGGTCTCGGATGTTCAGAAGACCATAGGCGGTTTTTTGTTGAATGTGAAAGATCCGAGTAAAAGAGCCAGTTATATTACCGATGAAAACGGTCAAAACCCTGTAGTCCTTGACTCAAATGGTGAGCTGTGCAGCCGTCATCCCGACGGTGGCGATGAGAGCGGAATCTGGGCAGCTGGCAGTCACGGATTACATCTACTGGGCAGCGATAATTATTACCTGCCTAACGCCTTGACAATGCCCCAGCCTTTCTGGATGACTTATAATAAGGATAAAGATATACTCTATGTATCTTCAACGGGCACTAACTACTTCTTCAGGGATTCCTATCCATCCCAGGTCAATACGTTTGACGGTATTCAGTGGGACGACGTGACCCCCGAGGGCGCCCCTGTCGGCGGTTCATATTGGTTGGAATTCATGCCAGGTGATCCTGACACTTACTTCATGAGCACTTGGAAAAATGGTCTTCTCAAAGTTAAGAATAACGAGATCGCCTACACCTATAATGTTGATAACAGCCCAATGCTCAAGCAGTCGGGAGCCCTTCATCCTATCACGAGCGTTGACCGTAGCGGCAACATCTGGTGCGTCCAAACCCTTGAGAACATGGAGCATCCGGTCATGGCCCTTCCTGCTGCAAAGTCCAAGCTCAGCGAGGTGACCATCAACGACTGGGTTACTCCAGTCATTTATAGTGACATATACACTGGAGAGACCACTAAACGAGCCAGCTTCATATCCACGCGCATTGGCAATAATGACATCAAGGTATTTACCGATGGCGACTACCAGAGGCCTCTCTTTATGTGGGTCAGTGGCGGAGAAACGCCATCTACCCCCCAACAAAAAGTTAAGTTCAACCAATTATCAGACCAAGATGGCCAGATTGTATCATGGACTTATACCATGTGCCTGACCGAGGACCTAAACGGGTATGTGTGGATGGGAACCACCGAGGGCGTCTGCATGTTCAATCCCGCAGCGGCTTTTTCTGGTTCTTCATTCTCGGTCATCCGTCCTAAGGTGCCCCGTGACGACGGTACAGGACTTGCCGACCGCCTAATGGATGGTATTCAAGTAAACGACGTGGCCGTTGATGGCGCAAACCGCAAATGGATTGCTACTCAAACCTCGGGTCTTTTCCTGGTGAACAGCGACGGCACACAAATCATCAAAAAATTCAACACGACCAACAGCCCGTTGGCAACCAATACTGTCTATAAGGTGTGCTGCAACCCCAACAGTAACTCGGTTTACATTACAACGCCTGCGGGACTTTATGAGTACTTCAGCGACAGTAGTCCCGCTGCAAGTAACTATGACGACATCTATGCCTATCCTAATCCCGTGCGCCCTGACTATGCTGGAGACGTGACTATCATGGGGTTGATGGACAATTCGCTTGTCAAGATTGCCGATGCCAGCGGCCACGTCATCAAGCAACTCAAGTCAACCGGCGGTATGGCCACATGGGACTGCTGCGACCAACAAGGCAATATGGTCAAGACGGGTGTATATTTCGTCTTGTGTTCCCAGGCTAACGGCGGCAACGAAGCCGTTGTCACCAAGGTGGCAGTCATTCGTTAATCCAGCCACTCATTTTGCAAGAATTGGGATATATCACTGATGGATGTGTCATGATTCTTCAGTAACAATTATATTCTTGATGCTATGACAAAGAAATTATTATTTATTACGACTTTACTGATGGCCATCATGCTGTCGGCTTGCGGCAGCACCAATGGCTTGACCAAGGCCGAGCAACAAGCCCAAGTGACAAGGCAAGTTCAAGAGGCCTTGGATACCCGTCATTATACCATAGCGGTGGACTGGATGAAACCACTAGGAGGCTTTGCGCGTCATGTGAGTTCCAACTATGAGTTAAAGGTTAATGGTGATGATATTGACTGCTATCTGCCCTATGTGGGCGAAGCCTACCACCTGCCCTATGGCGGTGGCAAGGGATTGAACTTCAAGGGTAAAATCAACAATTATAGCATCGCTTATCCTACCAGCAACCGTTCTCACATCGAGTTCACGGTTATTAATGACGAGGACTCCTACCTATATCGTATCGACGTGTTTAACAATGGCAAAGCCTATATTGACATCGTTGCACGTGACCGTGACGCGATATCCTTTGATGGCGAAATGATTTTCAACTGATTTTCCTAGCCTAGGGAAACGCTTTTATCACCAATTAAACGTAAACGCTTTTTTAGAGTCTAATTCATATAAAGATTATTCGTGTTTATCATCTAAAAAACCAATAAAATATGAAAAAGCTATTGTTATTCTCGGTAATATTGATGACGCTCATGGCGTGTGGCACCACCGATAAAGTTTCCAAGGAAATGAAAGAAAGGGAGAGTTTGGAACGTGCTGCGGGGATTAAGGCACTGCTGGAATCTCAGAAGTTCTTTGTCATGGTCGGCTCGATGCGTCCATTGTCAGCTCCCACAATCAGCCTGAGTCAAGGTCAAAAAATGATTGTCCGTGATGGCACAGTGTCGTGCTATCTGCCTTATGCCGGATCAGGACAGAACGTGGGTTACGGCGCTAGCGGTTTCAAATCATTGAATTTCACAAGTGAGTTATTAAACTATAAAGTTGAGTATCCCAAGAGCGACCGAGCCCGAGTGACTTTCACGGTGAATAACGAGGATGACAGCTACAAGTTCAATCTTGAGATATTCATGAACGGCAAGACCACTATCGATGTGGTGCCGCGTGGACGTGAACCTATTTCCTATAGCGGCATGATCCATGGTCTTGAGATGTTGTAAGCCTTTAAGAATATAAAAAGCAGTCGAGGTGGAGATTATTCTGCCTCGACTGTTTTTATGTCCACTAGGATACTACCGCCACCCGACTCACGGTATTGTTGCCGGGATCACGGTAAACCTGAATCTGTGTGGTGATGCGCTCTTTGAGTGCCTCGACATGGCTGATGATGCCCACGCGCCGACGGCCCATCTCATACAGGCGGTTCAAGGTCTCTATCACGTTATCCAGATAATTGCCGCTGAGCGAACCAAAACCCTCGTCAATAAAGATGGTATCGATAGTGAATACCTTGCCCATCGTGCTAGACAAGGCCAACGCCAAGGCCAAGGACACCATGAAACTCTCACCGCCCGAAAGCGTGTTCACCGATGTGAGATCGCCCTGATACAGGTCCCTGACAAGAATAATGAGTCGACCAGGGCTGGCTACAAGTTCATAACGGTCATTAAAATACTTAAGATAACCATTAGCACTGTTCAGCAACTCGCCAAGGATATAGCTTTGGGCAATTTTGCGGAACTTTGCCCCATCGGCACTACCCAACATCATGCTGAACTCGGCCCACTGGCTATAAACCACCTCGGCCTGCTCGAGGGCTTTCTTGCGCTCTCCCGCTAGCCGCTGGTTCTCCTCATCGTTTTTCAAGCGTGTCCTTCGGTCGGCAATCAAGGCGTTCAACTCTTCATATTTCTCTTGGCTGGTTTTGAACAACTCTTCAAGTGTGTCACGATTTTCCTCTCCAAATTCAGGTTTCCTTGCAATGATGATTCCCTGCTGCTCCACGAGTGAAGAGATCTCACCCTCCATCCGGATGATAGAATCAGTAAGGGCTTTCTGAGCCTGCTTGATAGCAGCGATATCGACGCCCGCATAGTTATCGAGTAATGCCAAGCGTTGTTCGCTCATGTCGTGATGTTCCGACAAGTATTCACTTATCGATTGACGGGCTCGCTGCTCCACTCGTTGTTCATTGGCTAAGTCATTATTCCACTGGATGCATTTATTCTCAAACTGCCGCCACCGTTCGTCAAGATTCTCAGGCACGCTGTCGCAATCATTGCCATGGTCAACAAGTCCCTTGATGTTAGATTTATTCTCTTCCATCGCGGGAATGATGGCGCGGTTAAGCTTGATGGCGTCCCTTAGCTGCTGAGCAGCGTTCTCTTTTTGCTGATAGTCATTGGCCTGCCTTTCCAAGCCAGTGATAAAGTCCTCATCTTTATCGGCCCGCTCCTGCCAGTCGGCAATAGTCAACAAACCATTCAACTCCATTGTGTGCTGGTCACGACGACGCACACTGTCGTTGATGGCCTCGGTCTGGTACTTGATACTGGATTTCAGCTGATTGAGAGCGACAATGGCCTTGTTGTGAGCGGCAACCGCCTGGCCGAGTTTGTCTCGTTCTACCTTGATTTGTCCATTTAACTCGGTAGCCTGTTGCAGCGTGTTTTTAAGCTGCTCCATCTCATTGTTGATTTCAGCAATCAACACCTCGGTCTGACTTTCATTCAGCAGCTCATTATACGTTCTACCGCATTTTGACAGGCTAGCTCTTGTCGATTCCCATTGTGCTTGCAGTAGTTGCTTCCTTTCCTCCAATAATTTCTTCGCGTCCTTGATTTGACGGTCAAGGCGCTCGATTATTGTTTTCGATGCATTCATGCGACCCTCGGCTTGAATGACACTCTGCTCGGCTTGCTTGAATTGATCTTCCAGCTCATTGACCACGTCCTGGCCCGAGGGAGCTTTCAATTCCTTGATGGTCTCCCCGCACACTGGGCACTTGTCACCTGGTTTCAGCGTCAAATGGGCTTGTTCGATCAGTACATTCCAATCCTTTTCCCTGGTGAGTGCGTTGGCAAGTTGTTCCTTTAAAGCGCGCTTAGCGTCAATTGCGGCACGCTCCTTCTCAAGCACTGTTGATTCATCCTTCCGCTCATTTTCAAGCCCTGCAAGCGCAGCGACGGCATTAGCGACATTGACCCGTTCATTATTCAGTGTCCTCAAGGCACCTATGGCATCGGCCATGGCATCTTTCTTTTTATTGATGGCATCGACCTGGATCGCATCATATCGCTGCTGCAATTCACCGACCGATGATTCCAAATCCTGCTGGGCTTTTAATGTGCTCTTGAAGTTATCTTCGGCGACAGGAAGATTTTGTTTATCCTTATTGAGAGCATCGGTGAACGTGGCGATATTCTTCTGCTCGTCGGTGCGTTGAGTCATGTGGGACTTGATGCTCTTGATGGCCTTATACATCTCCCGGTTGGCGTCCTCACTTTTCAAGAAATCATCGATTACCTCAAGCTGTTGCTCCATACTATTGACGCTGCTGACTGTTGCCCGCAGAGCGGCGCACAAATAGTCAAATTCCGCCTGCATGGAGGGTTGTTGCTGTCGCAGAGACTCAATCTGCTTCAGCGCCTGGTTCATGTCTTTTAATTCCCGTCGGGGCTCAACTGTATGCTCCCATTCTGCCACCAACCGCAGTTTCTCAATGAACTCGGGTTGGCGGGTTTCTTCCTGTTTCGCGGCAAGATCATTGCGTTTCTCGTCAAGACTCCTCTCATTCCTCGCCTTTTCATCCAGCCAATCAGCCATTTTTCGCGCCCCGTCACGCTGTTGCTGAACGAGTGTGAGTTGAGCCTTGAACTGGCCGATTTCATCGTTGATTTCACCCTTCTCAATGTCATTGAGCAGTACAATATTCTGTAGCAGCTCACGCAGTCGATCCCGCTCTTCCCTTTTCTCGCGCTCAACCTCATGGATTTTCATGCCCACTCGAGAATAAATTTCGGTTCCGGTCATTTTCTCCAGCAATGCTGACTTATCGCTCTCGTCGCTGTTCAAGAATTCGGCAAAACGTCCTTGAGCGAGCACGACCGTACGGAAGAACTCATTCAGACGCAACCCGATGAGTTTTTCAATATATTTGTCAATCTCAGTTTTCTTAGTCAGAAAAACAGGTGGGACTACACCGTCATCGGTCTTGATAACTCGTTCAGGTCCAATGATGTTGCCGCTAAGGCTCTTTCGGGCACGGTGAACATGCCAAGTGGCGGTGTGAGGTGTGCCGTTGTTATCGTCAAATGTGAGTAATACATCGGCCGAGATGGCACCACGCCTCAAGAGTTGCTTAACATCGTTAGTCTTGAGCGTTTCATCATTGCGGTTATTATCATATTCGGCCCTTTTCGCATGGCTCAGACGGGGTGTGTCGCCATACAGCGCGAGGCACAGGCAGTCGATGATCGTGGATTTTCCAGACCCAGTCTCGCCCGTGATAAGGAACAGGTGTTCGCCCTCTAACGGAGTGTTATTGAAGTCGATCACCGCATGCTCAATCGAAGCGATATTGTTGATTTCCAGTTTTTTCAGTCTCATTGCCTTTCATCCTCCTGTACCAAACGGTAAACATGGTTAAACATTTCTTTTTCCTGGTCAGTCATCTCGCGGTGGAACTTTTCAAGGTAAAATTGGTTTGCGACCTCGATGGGATGCTTGCTGTTGAATTCTTCCACTGTCATCTGGCTGACTTGTCGAGGGGTCTGGTCAGATATGGTTTTCTTGATTTCACAGAAACGGCACTGCTTATCAGCAACAGCCAGCGCTGCACATTCTTGGGCGCCATTGGGCAGATAGTGGTCAACCAGCACATTGAGCCTGATATAAGTAGGTTCATCGGGGTCAAGTCCCTGCAATAACTCAACCGCCTTCTCAAATGGCACAGGCGAAGTGGCAGGAATCGTGTGCAGGGGCTTGATATTATCGATGCGCTTGGTAGTGACGCGGGGCAAGCTGCCATGGGCATCAATCTCAACAATACTTACCGAGTGCTCACATTGCTCATCAAAACTAACGGCAATAGGAGTACCGCAATATCGTGCCCGTTCACTCACATTTTGCGGCCGATGGATATGCCCCAAAGCGGCATAATCATATCCGTTGCCCAAGGTTGATGTCTCCACACACTCCATCATGCCACGTTCATGCCCAGTGAAGTCACAGTCGCTTACTGCCAGATGGGCCATCAGCACCACCGGGAGCTGGGCATCGTTTTGAGCTTGGATATGGTCTAATAAAGACTGGAAGAAAATGGGCTGGCGCTGGTCGCTACCCACACGCTCAGCATTGACCATCGGGAAACTGGCTGCATAGGCAAACGGCACTACTGCCACGATGGCTTTGCCATCAATAGGGATAATGTGACGGTCGAGATCGGCTAGTCCATCATTGTCACGGGCGATGCCTCCAAGCACCCTCACGCCAGCTCTTTCCCAAAGACGACTGTCACTTTGAAGCCGTGACGCGCTGTCATGGTTACCGGCAATGACGATAATTTTCATTTCGGGGTAAGCATCGTGTATGTCGAGCATCGCATCGACATACATGGTCACCGCTGCACTCGATGGTGCCGCCGTGTGGAAAATATCGCCACTGACCAACAAGGCATCGGGCTGGTGCTTACGCACGATTCCAGCCAACTGCCGCAAGAAGTCTTTTTGCTCCTCGCTACGGTCGTAACCATAAAAACTCTGGCCTAAATGCCAGTCGCTAGTATGAATGAACTTAAACATAGACAAGTATTATGTGTTTTTTAATATGTGTTTTTTAGTAGCAAGCAATGTACCGCTGTTATATACGGCAAGAATTATAGTGAACGGGATTTCTTGCCCAACAAGAACGGGAAATAACGGTCAACAATAATGGCAAGGGGATAGATGAGTGCCATGACAACGATGGCAATGGCCACCTTGAGCAGGATGCTTTCGTCGAGAACAGCGGCACCCAGAATTTTGCCCACCAAAATCTTAATGATACCGATGAGATAATTTTGAAGTGCGAGATAGGTGATGCTGGTAATGGCCACGACACGCGCAAAGCCATTGATGGCAGCACTGCGCCCTATCCACTTGCTCACGGCTGTGTAGAACGGCAAGACAAGAATAACCGCCTCGGGAGCCAGGATATAGGCCACCTCCCTGTTGATGTGGAGTGGTGCGTAGATGAGGAAACCCAAGCCCAAAGCAGCCAAGATGCACCACAAGAGACTGCGTGCCGGTGTGTCAAAAGCAACCTTGTCGGCCAAGGGGCGGCAACAATTACCTACGGCATATATCGGCATATACAACAATGCCCTATCAAGGTTCCAATACGTCACCCATGGAACGGGCGGAATAACAAACAGCGACAGACTCATCACGACAGCCACCACGAGTGGCCAGTAGCCCGTCAAATAGCGCCTGATGGGATAATAAATCAGTTGCATGGTGAACAGGCACGCCAAGAACCAGAATGGCCCTAGGACCACATCGGGTGTTCCCTGGATAAATTGCCATAAAGGTGTGAGCGTACCAATGGCCTGCTCCTCGGGGCCTGCCATGCGGCGGCCAACCACGAGCCACAGCGCGTAGAAAATGATAAAGAATGTGGTGTATGGAACAAGTATCTGGCGGGCGCGGTGCTTGAGAAACGAGAGAAAATTCTGCTGGCGCGCGATGTTAAACAGGTAACCGGCAGCAAAAAAGAAAACCGGAGCGCCCATGTTGAAAAGCGCCGCCTCGTGAGCAGTGTCATAACGCGGTGGTGTATGGTACACTACTACCAGCAGCATCGCGATGAGTTTGATGTTGTCGAGCCAGACTTGTCTTTTCATAGTCTATCTTAAACTACGAATTACGCGAATTAAACTAGTATTTGTCTTTTAAAAAGAATTAGTCTGATTCGCGTAATTCGTGGTTGCTATCTCAATTTAATCGATGATGTCAAATCCTGTGTAACGCTGCAAGGCGGCAGGAATGCGGATGCCCTGCGGTGTCTGGTGATTCTCGAGCAGAGCAGCGACAATGCGCGGCAACGCGAGAGCCGACCCGTTCAGGGTGTGACACAGGTGGGTCTTCTTGTCATCGCCACGATAGCGGCACTTGAGACGGTTAGCCTGATAGGTCTCGAAGTTGGAGACACTGCTTACCTCCAGCCAGCGCTCTTGGGCTGCTGACCATACCTCAAAATCAAAGGTAATGGCACTGGTAAAGCTCATGTCGCCACCACACAGGCGAAGGATGTGCCACGGCAACTCGAGTTTCTCGAGCAGGCCCTGCACATGATCCTTCATCTCCTCAAGGGCCTTGTAGGAGTCCTCGGGACGCTCGATGCGAACAATCTCGACCTTGTCAAACTGGTGCAGACGGTTCAAGCCACGTACATCCTTGCCATAAGAACCTGCCTCGCGGCGGAAACAAGCCGAGAACGCACAGTTCTTCTTGGGAAGTTCCTCCTGGGGAATGATGACGTCACGATACATGTTGGTCACGGGCACCTCGGCAGTAGGAATCAGGTAGAAATTATCCACCTGGCAATGATACATCTGACCCTCCTTGTCGGGCAACTGGCCTGTTCCCAGACCTGAGGCCTCGTTGACAACAAACGGCGGCTCAATCTCTACATAACCGGCCTTGCCTGCCTCATCAAGGAAGAATTGAACCAAAGCGCGCTGCAAGCGGGCTCCCTTGCCGATGTAAACGGGGAATCCTGCTCCGGTGATTTTAACACCCAGGTCAAAATCGATGAGGTTATACTTCTTGGCCAAGTCCCAATGGGGCAAAGCGCCCTCGGGCAGTTCGGGCATCTTGCCACCCGTCTTCTCGACCACATTGTCCTCGGCAGTGCGGCCCTCGGGCACACCGCTATAAGGCACATTGGGGACACTGAGCAGGATCTCAGTAATCTCGTCCTGGGCTGCAGTGAGGTTATCGTCAATCTCCTTGTTAGCCGTCTTGAGGTCGGCCACCTGAGTCTTGACTTTCTCGGCCTCTTCACGATTACCCTGCTTCATGAAGGCACCAATCTGAGCAGCCATTTTATTAAGTACAGCGGCGTTATCGTCGCGTTGTTTTTGCAGTGCGCGGCGCTGTTTATCCAGTTCCACGATGCGCATGATGGGCTCACGGCCGTCAAAATGCTTGACGGCAAGGCGACGAATCACCTCCTCGGGGTCCTGATTAATAAGTTGTAATGTCAGCATTTTATCTGTTTCTGGTTTCTAGTCCCTTATTTTTAGTTTCTGGTTTTTAATTGGCGGAGAGCAGTTCTTTGACTTTGGCCGAGATGGCGCGGCCCTCGGCACGGCCAGCCAATTGTTTGGTGGCCATGCCCATCACCTTGCCCATGTCTTTCATCCCGGCAGCCCCCACCTGGTCGATGATGGCCTTGAGATGAGCGGTCAATTCCTCCTCATTCATCTGCTGAGGAAGGAATTCCTCGATCACTTTAGCTTGTAACAATTCAACATCGGCCAGATCCTGACGATTCTGGTCCAGGTAGATTTGGGCACTCTCCTTGCGTTGCTTGGCCATACGCACCAGTACCTTGAGGGCGTTCTCGTCGCTCACCTCGCCATTGTTGCCCGGTGCGGTCTTGATAAGCAGGAACTCGGCCTTGATGCCCCTCAAGGCCTCAAGGCGTTCCTTGTCATGAGCCTTCATGGCCTCCTTGATGCCATTGTTGACTTGATCAAAGATACTCATCGTGTTGTCTCCTAGTTGATGGTGTTTTTACTCGCCAAAGTTGATGGTCTGCGTATCATTGCCTCCGCGCTTGGGAGTCTTGGGCACCTCGACGACGGGCCTCTCCTGGCTCGCAGCCTGTTGAGCAGCCTGAATCTGGTTGCGGAAGTCGGGCTTGCGGCCAAATGTCGGGTTTTTCTCAATCATGTCGATCACGTCGTCATCGTCCATCTGCTCGGGAGTGAGCACGAAGTAACGAGCGCGGTTCTGGGCCAGAACCGTCTTGGTGATGGCTTCCTCGCCATATTCTTTCTTGAGGCGGTCGGCGTCAGACATATTGCTATGCGTGGTGAGGGGTTCGCGACGAGTAGTTATTGTGCTCACAGGTGCCTCCTTGTCAAGTGACACGTTGAAGCCTGCGGCAAGAACGGTAATCTTAATCTGACCCTCCTCGAGCGTGCGGTCGTGGGCTGTACCCCAAATCACATCTACCTCCTGGTCAAAGTTGGCCATGAAGTCCTGGATTTCGGTCGTCTCACCCATGCGCAGCGGTGTGCTGCTGTCGGGGTTGAAATAAACGTTCATCAAGATCTTGCGCGAACCATAAACATCGCGGTTCTTGAGCAGCGGCGACTCGAGGGCATCCTCGATAGCCTTAGATACACGGTGCTCACCCGAGCCGTAGCCCGAACTGATGATGGCGGCACCACCATTGCGCAGGGTCGTGTTCACATCATTGAAGTCAAGGTTGATGACACCCTTGACAGTGATCAGGTCACTGATGCTGCGTGCAGCCGTCGTCAACGTGTCATCGGCCTTGCCGAATGCGTTAGTAAAGTCGAGGTCGCTATAGATCTCGGTCAAGCGCTGGTTATTGATGATGAGCAGCGCATCTACATACTTGCCCATCTCATCGGCACCGGCAAGTGCCTTGAGAATCTTCTTGGGACCCTCAAACAGGAAGGGGATGGTCACGATACCGATGGTGAGCACGCCCTTCTCGTGAGCAATGCGTGCTACTACGGGAGCGGCACCAGTACCTGTACCACCACCCATACCGGCGGTGATGAAGACCATCTTGGTGTCGTCGTCAAAGAGCTGGGCAATCTCGGCCTCGCTCTCCTCAGCAGCCCTTTTGGCCGTCTCGGGGATGTTGCCGGCGCCCAAGCCGTGGGTAGTGTTGGGGCCTAACAACACGCGGTTGGGAACCGGTGACTCGTTAAGCTGCTGGCGGTCGGTATTCAATACGACAAATGACACACCTTCGATATTTTGCATATACATGTGGTTGATGGCGTTATTGCCACCGCCACCGACGCCCATCACCTTGATGATGGTGCGCATCTGCTCTTTATCCTGGAACCCGGAGTTCTGATCCAGCGTGGACATGATGTCATGACCTGTTGCGCGAGAACCCTGGTTATTCCCATTGAATTTAATATTATTGTCTTGCATATTGTGATTGTTTTTATTTTATAGTTTGGGTATATGAGTTCTTAACGCAGGTTATTGTTCATCGTCGGTAGCATCATCTTCTGACATGAGACTTGAGAGCTTGTCAGTCCACTTTTTCCAACGGTTGCGCTTCTCGGGCTTCTTGGGTCGTAGTTCACGCTCAGCGGGACGCTCGGGCTCGATGAACTGGCGGTTAGCAGCCGCACCTTCAAAGGTGGGACCATTCTCATACTTGTTAAGCTCTACACAAGTCTCACCGTTCTCGATCATCTCGGCGGCCTTAGCCAGCAGCGAGAACACCTCGATGTACTCCATGCGGTTGATCTCGGGGTTGAGGATATTGAGGGTAGGCGGGTTTTGACCCAGGCGCACCTTGATCTTGATAGTCTCCTCGAGTTTTTGCTGCAAGCCACCCAGATGAGCGCTGCCGCCAATAAGGACGATGCTCTGAATGCCATCAGAGGAAACACCGGCATCAGCCAGCTGCTGGTTGATGTTGGCGATGATTTCACCCGTGCGTGCCGAGATGTAATTGGCGGCTTCACGAGCGTTAACGCCCTCAATCGTCACGTCACTCACGTTACTGGGATCAAGCGGATTATTAATGTTCTTCTTGACATTCTCGGCCGTCTCCTCAAGCACTTTCTTTCCAATCATGATGTCGTTGGTAAGGTTACGTCCACCCAGGGGGAGCGTGCTCAGGTAAATCAACGCCTTGTTCTTGTAAATGCTCACCGTAGTAGTCTCGGCACCCATGTCCACAAGCATACAACCCAGTTCGCGGTCACTGTCGCTCAAGATTTGCTCGCCCACGGCCAGTGGAGTAACGATGTAATCCTTAGCGGAAATACCAAAGGTCATCAATCGGTTCAGGTTGAGCTTGAGTGCCGGCTTAGCGACAATCAGGTTGACCTTGATTTTTATGGATGAGCCAAACTGTCCTACAGGGTTGGGGGTTTCAACCTTGTCAACATAGAATGCACGGGGTACGATATCCACCGTGTCATGGTTCCTGATGGGCGTGCTGGTAGCATCTTGGATGATGCGGTCAATAAGTTCCTTAGTAATAGGTTCGGTTGATCCCACACTACGGTTCACCTCACTCACGATGCTATGAAGCGAGCGTCCGCTCACACCCATGTAAACCTGGGTGATGCGGCCGTCAACCATGCCTTCCAGATTGCGCAGGATGCGGTTGATGCTGTTCTTGATGTTCTCTACGTTCTGTACAATACCATATCTCACGCTATTGAGGTGCTTTTCCTCCTGCAGATGGCGCACGCTCAGGTATCCAGCCGAAGTTTTCTCGGCAATGGCTCCAACGATTTTGGAACTGCCGATTTCAAGTGCTACAATGTATTGGTTCTTTTCCATAAAATGATTGATGTATTTTATTTTGTTGTTTTTTAAGTAGTTTTCTTATTATCGTTCTTTTGATCCTTCTCGTTCTTTTTGTTGTCCTGTTGAGGCTCGGCCTTCTTAGCTTCGGCCGCCGTGCCCACGGTCATCGTTTCCATATCGGGCGCTTGCTCATCATCCTCGGAGTAATCCTCGAGAACCGGTGCTACAGCCTTGACACGGCGAGTGGCCACAATCTGGTGGTTCCATTTCACCGAGATGGTGTCATAGGTGTTCCACCCCCTCTTGGGCATGACCTGAGTGTAGAACTGTTTGAGCTTGGCAAACTTGTTCTCAAAACCGTCGGCATTGCCAATGTTAACCACGTGCCCACTGAGCTCGGGCACAATGATGATGTTATTGGTGTCACGCACCTGGTACATCGTAACGAGAGAACGCAACAGCGAGTCGTTCTCCACATAGTCGATGAGCGGCAACAGACGTGTGGCGGGATACTTGCGGGTAAAATGCCCCTGCACCACCGGCACGTCGCAGTGGTAGTAGGTGGTAGCCGCCATGCGCTTTCCAGCCCGGTTCATGTAGTAGGAGTCCTCGCCGTCAAAGACCCTGACCACCGGAACCAACTGGCTGACTCGGATGAGCACCTTACCATCCTGGCACTTGACAATGTCGGCATTCTCGAGATAGGGCGATACCTTGAGCGCCTCCTCGATGTCTGAAGCATTGATGTCACCCATGTGCTTACCCACGAGTTTGATGCCCTGACCCTTGAGGTCGGTGAGCACGCCCTGTGGTGTGACAAATGAAGTGCTGTCGGCATTGACGACCTCAACGTCCACACTGGTACACAACTCGCCCCGTGATTTCTCACGAGCCCAGAGGATACCAACGGTAAGCGCTACCGCCAGGACAGCCAGGATGCTATATTGTATCAGTCGTTTCAACGCTTTTGCTTCTTGAATTCATTGCAAATTAGTGGCAGCAGATTGGCGATGTCGCCGGCACCCGCTGTCAATAAAACGTCAAAATTACTCAATTCTATTGATTTAATCAAATTTTCTTTTGAGTAAATGCATTTTTTTGTGCTTGTGACCTGTCCGAGTATCATTTCGCTGGTCACTCCTGGTATGGGTTCCTCTCGTGCCGGATATATGGGCAGCAAGATCACCTCATCGGCCAGGGAGAGAGCGGCGGCAAATTCAGGTGCAAAATCACGTGTTCGCGTATATAGATGGGGCTGGAAAATGACGGTCAGACGCCTGCTAGGATACAAGTCGCGAACCGACGAGATGCTGGCCCTCAACTCACCGGGATGGTGGGCATAGTCATCAATCATCACCCGTCCGTTGTCGCCTGGCTCCTTCAACCAGAACTCAAAACGGCGCTTGGGACCCATGAATGTGGAGATTGCATCACGCATCGCGTCGAGCGGCGCGTCTACCAGTCGGCAGGCAGCCATCGCGGCAATCGCATTCTCGATATTGATATCGACAGGAACTCCCAGGCTGATGTCGCTCACGGTCTCCCATGGGGTCACGAGGTCAAACACAATCTCACCGTTACCCTTGCGGATATTAGCGGCATGGAAATCGCCCTCGTCACGACTATAGGTATAAATCTTGACGCCCTGCTGCACACGGGGTTGGAGCGCCAGTCCAGTATGGATGACAAGTGCGCCACCAGGCTGGATCAACTCGGTGAAATGGGCAAAACTCTCCAGATAATTCTCGGCGGTGCCATAGATGTCCAAGTGGTCAGGGTCGGTCGATGTCACCACAGCAATATGCGGTCTCAAATGGTGGAATGAGCGGTCAAACTCATCGGCCTCGATGACCGAGAATGGGCTGGTAGGGGACAGCAGGAAATTACTGTCATAGTTGCGCAAGATACCACCAAGAAAAGCGTTGCAACCAATACCGGAACTGTGCAGGATGTGGGCCGCCATGCTAGATGTCGTGGTCTTGCCGTGAGTGCCAGCAAAGCACAATCCGCGACTGTGGGCAGTCACTACCCCCAGCAGCGCAGCACGCTTCACGACCTCAAAACCATGCTCACGGAAGTAGGTCAAGCCCTTGTGTGTGTCGGGGACGGCAGGAGTGTAAACAACGAGGGTGCGCTGCGGGTCACGGCACTCGTTGGGAATGAGCGCTGGATCCTCGTCAAAATCGATATGAACTCCCTCGTCTTCAAGGGCTTTGGTTAGCTCGCTTGGAGTACGGTCATAACCTGCCACAAACTTACCTTTGGCCAGGAAATAACGCTCCAGGGCAGCCATTCCGATGCCCCCTGCGCCCACAAAATATAATGCATCAAAATCTTTCATCTTATCTCCTGCTTTTTAGTCACGATTTAGTCTGGTCAATGATTCGTTCCACCTCGTTAACAATGTGCTCGGCAGCATCACGCAGGGCCATCTTCTCCACATTCTGACCCAAGCGGATAAGCATATCGGTATTGACAACAGCGTCGAGCATAGTGTCCACAAGATTGTCGGCAGCATCGGCATCAGTCACCATAATCGCAGCATCTCGCGAGACGAGCGCTTGGGCATTCTTGGTCTGATGGTCCTCGGCCACGTTGGGTGATGGCACGAGAATAGCGGCCTTGCCCAGCAACTGCAATTCAGAGATGGAGCTAGCACCCGCACGCGACACGACCAAATCGGCGGCCCGGTAAGCCATATCCATGTTGCTGATAAACGGCATCTGCACAACGTTCTTGACACCCGAGGCGACAAGCGCCTCACGGCACTGCTGGTCATAGATTTTACCAGTTTGCCAAATCACCTGTACACCATAAGCCTCGCCTATCTTGCCCAGGCCAGCCATGATGGCGTTATTGATTGTGCGGGCACCCAGGCTACCGCCAATGATGAGAATGGTCTGCTTGTTGGGGTCAACACCCATGGCTTGGCGGGCCTGCTCGGGTGTGGCACCGCAATCCAACAGATTGCGTCTGACGGGATTGCCAGTAAGCACGATTTTCTCCTTAGGGAAGAAGCGCTCCATGCCCTCATAGGCCACACAAATGCTATCGGCTTTAGCCGCCAGCAATTTGTTAGTCACTCCCGCATAGGAATTCTGCTCTTGCAGCAAGGTAGGAATACCCTGTTTTTGAGCCTCCTTAAGCATGGGTCCGCTGGCATAGCCACCCACACCGATGGCGATGTCGGGCTTGAAATCCTTGAGAATCTTACGTGCCAGGCGCATGCTCTTAAGCAGACGTGCCAGAACTGTCACGTTACGCAACAGATGCTTGCGGTCAAATCCGCTCACGGGCAAGCCGATAATATTATAGCCAGCGGCCGGCACTTTTTCCATTTCCATTCGGCCCTCGGCACCCACAAACAGGATTTTTGCTTCCGGGTGACGGCGACGCACCTCGTTGGCAATCGACAGCGCGGGGAAGATGTGTCCTCCCGTACCGCCGCCGCTCACCAGCACATTGAGTTGTTGATTGTTATTTCCAGACATTTTTGGGAAGTATTTCAGTTGGGTTTTCGGCATCAAGACCTTCGATGATGGGAGTCTCATCAGCCTTATTTTTCTTATTTCCGTAATTAGCTATCGTACGGCTCACGCTCAGCATCACGCCAAAAGCAATGCTGATGACGATAATTGACGTGCCACCCTTGGAAATGAGCGGCAGGGGCTGTCCCGAAACGGGGAACACACCCACGTTAATCGCCATGTGGAACAAAGCCTGGAACGTGATGAACGATGCCATACCAATAACGAGCAACGAGGGTAACACGCGCTTGCTGCGCCGTACAATCATTGCTGCTCGTCCCAGCAGTGACAAGTAGAGCAGTAAGACAAAGATACCACCTACAAAGCCAAGCTCCTCGACAATGATCGAGTAAATGTAATCGCTGAATGCCAGCGGCAAACGGCTACATTCACGGGACTTGCCGATACCCACGCCTACCAGACCGCCATGAGCCTGAGCCATGCGTGAGAACATCTCCTGCTGATTTTTGGGTGTAATATCGCGGTAAACCAGCGAGTCGCTGTACCACCATTCCCTCAAACGGTTCTTCCAGGTACCCGTTCTAGCCACTTCATTGCTTCCGCTGCTAGTGGAGACCTCGGCTACCTGGCCATCTCCAATGGGCATATTAACCTGCATCTCCTTTTGAGTCTCCTTGAATATCTCCTCCTTCTTGTCGTTGTGCTGCTTGATGATGACAAAGAAACCGAACATAATGCCGAAAACGATCATTAAGATACCGATCTTTTTTAATCGCGCACCACCAATGAGCAGCATCGATCCACTGATCGCGATAAGCAGCAACGTGTTGGTCAAACCGCTCCTAATCATCAGTGCGCCATAGATACCCACGGCAACAGCCGCGGCAAAGAGGCCCTTGTTGCTGATGTCCTGATTCTTTTGAGACTTGGCAAAAATGTAGGACAATAGCGTGACTATGGAGAATTTGGCCATTTCGGCCGGCTGTAGCGTGAGTAGTCCCGGGATGATCGTCATGGCACGACGGGCGCCATTGATGACCTCACCAAAGAACATGACATATATCAGGCTCATCACCGTAATGAAAGCCCAACCTGGTATCATCGCGTACAGGAACTTGGGGTCGTTATAGTCCACACGCTGCAAGAGAATTACACACAACGCGCCAGCACCCAGGAAGATGCATTGCTTGATGATGGGCATATAGATGCCCTGGGCTGCAATCTCTCGGCTGGAGGCGCTGTAACTCTCGACAACCGAGAATATAAGCAGCATGATGTAGATACCCCAAATCCACGGGTCGCCGTGCTTTTGGGAAATCTCGGTATATCTATTTGTCTTTTCGCTGGGAGACATCTGTTGAGATTGAGTATATTAGGGGGTTGATCGCTTTATTTAATCTTCATTTTCTTCACACACTCCTTGAACTGGTTGCCACGGTCGGCCATGCCGTTAAACAGGTCAAAGCTGGCACAGCAGGGCGACAAGAGCACGGTATTGCCATCTTGGGCCAAGTCACGGCATTTCTCAACACATTCGGGCATACTTGTGGCATCGGTCACCACTGGCACCTTACCGTCAAAGAAGGCATGCAACTTGGCATTGTCTTTACCCAAGCAGACGATAGCCTTCACTTTCTCCTTGACCAGCGGCTCAATCTGGCTATAGTCATTGCCCTTGTCAATACCGCCCAAGATGAGTACGCACGGTTCATTCACGCTCTCGAGGGCATACCAGCAGGCGTCCACATTGGTGGCCTTGCTGTCGTTGATGTAACGCACGCCATCGACTGTATCGACATACTCCAGACGATGAGGAACTGCCTCAAAATCGGCCAACGCCTCACGGATAACATCCTTGCGGATATCAAACACTTGGGCCGATAGACCTGCTGCCATGGTGTTATAGACGTTGTGCAAGCCCTTGAGCGACAACTGGTCACGGGCGATATCCCAACGGTCATCCTCCACATTGAAGTGGAGCACGTCATTATGTACCCAAGCTGCGCACTGGTTGTCATCATCGGCTGTGAAACTCAACAACCGGGATTCGAGATGATGTTGATGCAGCTGTGAGGCGATAATCGGGTCATTTTTCCAGAAAATGAACGAGTCCTCTCCAGTCTGGTTGCGCGTGATGCGGAACTTGGCCGCAGCATAGTTCTCCATCTTGTAATCATAACGGTCAAGGTGGTCGGGCGTGATGTTAAGCAATACAGCCACATTGGCCTTGAACTCATACATGTTGTCGAGCTGGAAACTGCTCAACTCGATGATATACACGTCATGATGCTCGGTAGCGACCTGTAAGGCCAGGCTACGACCCACATTGCCGGCAAGACCCACGTTCAAGCCCGCTTTCTTGAAAATATGATATGTGAGTTTGGTGGTTGTGGTTTTACCGTTACTGCCCGTGATGCACACCATTTTGGCATTGGTGTAACGACCAGCAAACTCAATCTCGCTCACGATGGGAATCTTCTTGGCGATAGCGCTCGCTACCATGGGGGCGGTATCGGGGATGCCGGGACTCTTGACAATCTCGTCGGCATTGAGAATCTTCTCGGGGGTGTGGCCACCCTCCTCCCAAGCGATGTCATACTTATTGAGCAGGTCCTTATGTTCCTGACCGATGGTGCCCATGTCGCTGAGCCACACGTCAAAACCCTTGACCTTAGCGAGCACAGCGGCACCCGCTCCACTTTCTCCGCCACCTAAAACTACTAATCTTTTTGCCATATCGTTTGAGCTTTTTTATCGTATTTTGAGTGTAACAAACGTCAATGCGGCGAGCAGGATGCTCACGAGGAAGAAGCGCATGACAATCTTAGCCTCGGGGATGCGGTGGTCCGGAGTCTTGACCTTGTAATCCCAAGTGATTTTGGCAGGGTCTATGGTGAAGTGGTGATGCAATGGCGTCATCTTGAACAGTCGATGAGAGTTGCCATGCTTTTTCACATACCACACCTGAAGGATGACCGACAATTCCTCGATGAGGAAGATGCCGCACAACAAGGGAATGAGCCACTCCTTGCGGATGAGCACGGCAAACACAGCGATGATGCCGCCCAAACACAGGCTACCCGTGTCGCCCATAAACACCTGGGCTGGATAGGAGTTATACCACAGGAAACCTATTGTAGCTCCAATGAATGCCGCGGCATAGACCACCAGTTCACTGCTATCCGGGATGTACATGATATTCAGGTAGGATGAATAGATGACGTTACCTCCCAGATAGCACATCACCGCCAGGGCAACGCCGATAATCGCCGAAGTTCCCGTTGCCAAGCCGTCAACACCGTCGGTGAGGTTGGCACCGTTGCTCACTGCCGTGATGACAAAAATGGTCACCAGGATGAACAGGATCCATCCGCCCACGCTCTTGTATTTTCCCATCCACCCGGTAAAGTAGGCATAATCAAAGTTATGGTTCTTCACAAAGGGCAATGTGGTCTTGGTCGCCTTCACGGCCTGAGACTTGTGGATTTCGACAAGTTCGGGAGTCTCGTTGCGGCTGGTGACATGGACATTCTCGTTCATCACGATTGCAGGGCTCAAATACATCGTCAAACCCACGATGAGGCCTAAGCCCACCTGGCCCACAATCTTGAATTTGCCCTTGAGGCCTTCCTTGTTGTGATGGAACACCTTGATGTAGTCATCAGCGAAACCTAACGCGCCGCACCACAGGGTGGAGACAATCATGAGCAACATATAGACGTTATTGAGCTTGCCCAACAACAGGCAGGGCACCAGAATCGAGATGATAATGATGATACCGCCCATGGTGGGAGTGCCCTGTTTGGACGAGTTGCCGCCCAGTTTCTCTTCGCGCTCCTTATCACACATCTGCTTGTTCTTGAGCTTGAAAATGATGCGACGGCCAATGACGATGCCGATGAACAACGACAGGATGAAGGCAAAACCTGACCTGAACGTGATATACTCGAACAGTCGGGCACCACTCACATGGTAGTACTGCTCCAGATAATGGAAAAGATGGTATAACATATCCTATTGCTATTGAGTTTGTTAATAATCATTTGGATTCGCCCGCAAACACGGCCAGGACCTCTTCACGGTCATCGAAATGGTGTTTCACACCTTGGATTTCCTGATAATCCTCATGGCCCTTGCCGGCAACCAGCACCACGTCACCCGGCTGAGCAAGCTGGCAAGCAGTGCGGATCGCTTGGCGACGGTCGGTAATGGTCAAGGTAGTGGGACGGGACTCCTCTGGAATACCAGGTTCCATCTGCCTCAGGATCTCATCAGGGTCCTCGGTACGCGGATTATCGCTGGTGAGCACAACGCGGTCGCTGCGCACAGCCGCCTCACGCGCCATGATGGGTCGTTTACCAGCGTCACGGTCACCGCCACAACCACACACGGTAATGATGTGTCCCTTGTTGCCAACTACCTCGCGGATGGTGTCGAGCACGTTGACCAATGCGTCAGGAGTGTGGGCATAATCGACGATGGCAGTATAGCCACGCGGTGAACGCAGGGTCTGGAAGCGTCCGGCGACGGGTTCCAGCAAGCTCATCTTCACGAGCACCTCCTGAGGATCAAAGCCGAGCAGGATCGAAGCGCCATATACCGATAACAGGTTGTAGGCATTGAATCGGCCCGTGAACATCACCTCCACCTGATGGCCGTTGAGTTCCAGTGACGTGCCGTCAAGACGCTGTTCGACGATACGGCCCTTGAAATCGGCCATACTACGCAACGAGTAACGGTACTTTTCAGCACTGGTGTTCTGCAACATCACCTCGCCCACCTTGTCATCGGCATTCACGAGCGCAAAAGCGCCTGCCGGCAACTGGTCAAAGAACATTTTCTTGGCAGCGATGTAATTATCCACCGTCTTGTGGAAGTCCATATGGTCACGGGTGAGGTTGGTGAAAATGCCACCAGCAAAAGTAATGCCCTCGATGCGGCGCTGGACACACGCATGGGAGCTTACCTCCATGAACGCATACTCACAACCGGCCAGCACCATCTCATGCAACAGGCGATTGAGGGTCAAATGGTCAGGCGTTGTCTGCACGGCCGTTTGCTCAACAGTGTCAATGATGTTTTTCACTGTCGAGAGCAATCCAGCCTTGTGTCCCATGAGACGGCTCATCTCATAGAGCAACGTTGCTGTGGTCGTCTTGCCGTTGGTTCCCGTCACGCCCACCAAGCGCAGCGCCTTAGAAGGATGGTCAAACCATTCATCGGCAAGATGAGCGAGTGCTACGACACTATTCTCGACCTGGACATAGGTCACCGAGTCGCTCAACGTTTGGGGCATATCCTCGCACACGATGGCACGAGCGCCACTGGCGATGACGGCATCGATAAAGCGGTGGGAATCGACCGCGACGCCTTTTACCGCGACAAACAGCGCGCCCTCGCGAGCTTTGCGCGAATCGTTAACCAAATCAGTGATCTCGATATCGGTGTCACCAACCACCTTAAGTGGCTTGATGGATGTTAGCAGTTGTGATAATTTCTTCATATCGTTTTATTGTTTTTCAGGAATTTCTTAATCTCAAATAAATGCGTTGTCCGCGTGAATAGGGGGAGCCCGCGGCAAGGCTCTGGTTAGTCACCATGCCCGACCCGGTGAAGCTCACGGTGAGCCCGGCATCCTCCAGCACCTTGATGGCCTCGCGGATGTTAAGTCCTATCACTCCCGGCACGCCTTTTTCCACCTTGGCAGGACGGGCAAAGCGATGTGTCGATTGCAAGTTGAGTCCACGGTTGATGTTGTTAGCCGAGTAGTCATTCATCGAAGCGAACAAGGTCGCATAGTTCTTGACGTCATTCTTGCCATTGTCAACCGTCACGTAGTTGGGCGCAGATTCAAGTAAGCCCCGAGCATACATCTTGCGGGCAATGTTCTTCAGGACCATGCCACTACAAGCACCAGCGCCACGGTCAGCACCCAGCATGAGCACGATGCAGGAATATTTGGGCTTTTCGTAGGGGAAGAAGCCGCAAAATGCCAGTCGCTTTTTGGCGCCATACTGTCCTGATGCGTTGATAAAGGCGGTACCTGTCTTACCAGCGATCTCTACCTTGTCATCCTGCACCCAATGGCGTGCAGTGCCGTGACTGCCCCATACCACATCGCGCAGCATGATGCGCAGTTTTTGTGCATTTTCGGGCGAGCAAACCTGTTTGCGTACATAAGTCACCGGAATGATAGAGTCTGGCTCTCCCTCGCGCGATAGTTTCTTGAACAGATGGGGGCGTACAAACTTGCCATCGTTGGCAATGGCGTTATAGATGGCCAATGTGTATAAGGGCGGAATCGTGGTAGCATATCCGTAGGCCTGACGTGTGAGCGACAGCTTATCCCAATTCTTGTTACCCAAGACGGGGTAGTTGGGCACCATCTCACCGCCGATACCCGAGTTGAAGGGCTCAAAGAAACCCATCCCCTCAAGACGCTTGCGGAAACCACCTGGATTCTGGCCATAGTCCTTGACAATAAGTTTGGCCATGCCAATGTTGGACGAAGTCTCGATAATCTCACGCGGGGTGCGCGTGGCAGCTCCGTGGGGGCGGTCACTGATATTGCGTCCGGCATACATCCAGTCCGAACCTGTCGCTATGGGCGCATTGATGTCGGTGACGATGCCGTCCTCGAGGGCCACCATCATCGAGATGGTCTTCACCACTGATCCGGGCTCATAGCCCAGCACGGCATGGTTCACGCCCTCGACATACTCGCCCGTGGCCTTGTTGAGCTCCAGGTTGCTGATAGCCTTGATTTCACCGGTTGCCACCTCCATGAGCACACAGGTGCCCCAATCGGCACCGCTCTCGACACACATGTCGTTGAGCTCGTTCTCAACGATGTCCTGCAGCTGCACGTTGATGGTCGTTGTGATGTCATAGCCCTTGACAGCAGGTACACTCTCGGCACGCACGATGCCGTTGGTGAGCTGGATGCTCTGGGCTATACCCGGCTTGCCATAGAGCAGGGAGTCCAGTGCCATCTCCAAGCCCGAGCGGCCATGGATGCTGGAACTGAGTGAGTCCTCGCCCACGTTGCCGATGCTTCGAGCCGCCATGTCTCCATAGGGCTTGATGCGACGGTTATGCTTCTCGGTATAAAAACCGTTCTTGTTCTTGGCACGACGCAAGAAGGGGAACTGACGCACTCGCTCATACTCATTGTGGGTGAGCATATAGGAGAAGAGCTTGTAAGCACGGTTCTTGCGCGCTTTCTTTCCTGGAGCAGGATTCTTAGCGGCATCCAGGATGTCCTTACGGTCACTCAAGATCTTCTGCTTCCACTGGGCAGCGGTCATCGAGTTGTCAAAGGCAGCAAGGCTGTCGCACAACGGACCGATGTCCTTCATCAACGTGTCGGGCTTAATACCCTCGGTGAACCAGTCGATGCGCAGCACGTAATACTGCAGGTTAGCGGCGAGCACAGTGCCGTTATCGGCCAAGAGCTTGCCGCGCTCGGGTTCAATGGGGGTTGTGCTGGTAAGCACCGAATTGGCCTTCTTGTTCCACTCGCCCGCCTGCACCGCTGTTGTCTTGAACAGGTTCCAGACGATGGTCGTCGAGAATGCCAGCATGATACCCACCACAATGGCGTATCGGGCCAATATATGTCGTTTATTGTTCTGCTTCATGTTGTGCTGCTGTGAAAACGTTCGTAATAAAAAACTGGATGCTTATTTTGAGCGCAATTCAAAGGGGGGCTCATCGGGGGCTGCAAGACCGAGGTGCTTTTCCCGCATGAGTTGAGTCATCTCGCTCTCGCGGATCATGGAGTTGTATTTAGCACTCGCATTAACCAGGTCGGTCTGGGCGTTGGCCAATTCAGTTTTCAAGGTCATTACCTCCTGCATACTGCTCTGGCACACAAACTTGTTGGCGATATACATCAGTGCCATGATGACCAATGCGATGATATACACCGCATAGCGCTTGAAGAAATCAAGCGAAAAGAAGCGCCCTTGTATGATGTCTTTACCAGCCTTTTTGCCGGTCGCTGCCGTATAATTCTTTTTCTCACTCATTGTGACAAATGCTCTTAAGATGGATAATAGTTACTTATTGCTTTCCGATTTCCCTTGAGGGACAAGCAGTTCGGCGATGCGCAATTTAGCGCTGCGGGAGCGAGGATTACGCTGCACTTCTTCCTCGCTGGGAACGATGACCTTGCCAGTCAGCACACGCCATGGCGTATTGACACGACCAAAGAAATCTTTCTCCTGACGTCCCTCAATATTGCCGGTGCGCATGAAGTTCTTCACCAAACGGTCCTCGAGGGAATGATAGGTGATGATGGCGAGACGGCCACCCGGATTAAGCACTTCGAGCGACTGGCTCAGCAACTTGCACAGGGCATCAAGCTCACCGTTGACCTCGATGCGTAAGGCCTGGAACACCATCGACAGTTCTTTCTTTTCCTGAGATGGCTTGAGCAACGGGCGCACGGCATTAACCAATTCACCCGTGCTCGACAATGGCCTCGCCTTGATGATAGCGGCTGCCAAGCGACGCGACTGCCTCAACTCACCGTACAGGTACAACACCTGAGCCAACCGCTCCTCGTCATAGGTGTTCAGCAATTCTTGGGCAGTAAACGACGCATTGCGGTTCATGCGCATGTCGAGTGGAGCATCGGCTCGGAAAGTGAAACCCCGCTCCACAGCATCAAAGTGATGGAACGACACGCCCAGGTCGGCAAGAATGCCGTCAACGCCAGCAACGCCATAATAGCGAAGGAAATTCTTCAGGTAAGCGAAATTGGCGTGTGCAAATGTAAACCTCTCGTCATTCAAACGGTTTTCCCATGCATCCATATCCTGGTCAAAACCTATCAGGTGGCCCTTAGGGCCAAGATGCTGCATAATGCCACGGCTATGGCCGCCACCGCCAAAGGTGACGTCAACATAGGTGCCATCATGCTTGATGGCTAGCCCGGCGATTACTTCGTCAAGTAACGCAGGTATGTGATACACAGTCTGTTCCATTATGAATTTTCTTGCTATCGGGTGTGTCTCCTAACCCCGTTTTTTGGGGACTTCAAAGGTACAACTTTTTTTGGGATAATTTGCAAATACAAATGAGGAAATTTACAATTTTGAAAATAAAATTTGTTAACAGGCCTTGTTAATAACTTTATTCCTCCTGATTGTCAGACTTATAGCGACAAGAGAAAAACCTATTTACAAGTGCAAAAAATCGCTTAATCGACCTTAAATGGCCTTAGAACACGATACAAAGAAAAATTGACGCCATTCATTCCCTATTCCACAAGTATTCAATCCATTACGCTACCTGACAGCTTGAAATGCCAAATAATTTTAGCAGATTTTATAGATTGTAAATGATTTTTTAATAATTTTGCCCCGCTAGATTGACAGAATAACCAAAATGATAGATGAAAAGAATATGGGCAACGATATAAATCCACATAGTTTCCCGATGGAAATTTTCCAACAGGCGCGCACTCCGTTTTACTACTACAACATGGAGGTGCTTCAACAAACCCTGGAGGAAATCAAGCGGCATGCCTCGGGCATGAACTGTAGTGTTCATTATGCCCTAAAAGCCAATGGCAATCGTAAGATAACCAGCGAGATAGCAAAGCACGGCCTAGGAGCAGACCTCGTGAGTGGCCGGGAGATTGAAGCCGCCTTAGAAGCTGGGTTTCCAGCTAGTGAAATGGCATTCTCAGGCGTCGGAAAAACCGACTGGGAAATCAAGCTGGGGCTGAAAAAAGGCATAGGATGCTTCAACGTGGAATCGGTTCCCGAGCTGGAGGTAATCAACCAACTCGCAGGCGAAATGGGCAAGACCGCGCCCATCGCCATCAGGGTCAATCCCGACATTGATGCCCACACCCACAAATATATCACGACAGGCACTGCCGAAAACAAATTCGGCATCGGCATCGAGGCGCTAGAGCCAATCGTTTGCCATGCGATCAGGCTGCCCCACACTCACCTCAAGGGCCTTCATTTCCACATCGGTTCACAAATCACCCAAATGCCACCCTATGTCATGCTGTGCCAAACCATCAATGACTTACAGGATCATTATGAGCAACTGGGTATCCGATTCGAGATGATAAATGTAGGAGGTGGACTGGGCATCGATTATAATGATCCTGACGCTCACATCATTCCTGATTTCAAGAGCTATTTCGGCATTTTCAAGCAGCACCTCAACACCAAACCTAATCAACTCATCCACTTCGAGTTAGGCCGTTCGATTGTAGGTCAATGCGGCACTCTCATCACCCGCGTGGTATTTGTTAAAGAGAACAGGAACAAGAAGTTTGTCATCGTCGATGCGGGCATGACCGACCTGATCAGGCCTGCCTTATACGGAGCCTACCACAAGATTGAGAATTTGACTGCTCAACAAACCGGACCCACGGAGGAATATGACGTAGTAGGTCCCGTGTGTGAGTCGAGCGACGTTTTCGCTCACCACTGCAAGCTCCCCATCACTCGACGCGGCGACATCATCGCCATTCGCTCGACTGGAGCCTACGGCGAGTCCATGGCTTCAAATTATAACATGCGCGATTTGCCCGCCTGCATGTTTTCATTGACACCATAATTACAAAAAGCAAGGAATTTTACAATTTCCCTTATGATTGTTTGGTAAGAACCAAATAATCATGTTATATTTGTGGCAAATTACAACCCAATAAACCGCTAATTATAGAAAAGGACAATACTAACCATTTTTCATTTATTTTAATCATTATTTTATTATGAGAAAAACTTTATTGCTTTTAGCCGCCATGCTTTGTTCCATGGCCATGTCAGCCCAGTTGCTCGGCAACGGCGAACTGACGTTACAACATGCGCCCTATGCGCTTAAGAACTTCACCGGCCACAAGGGTCAAAGCACCCGCTTGATGACTCCTGCACGTGCCAACCTTGGCGAGAACCAGATGATCATGGGTCACTATGACACCGACGACTATGCGACCGACGGTTTGGGCATCACCGGCCTTCCCGGAACGATATCCATTGGTACGATCCTCACTCCCGATGAACTGGCAACATTCCAGGGTGGTCAAATCGTGAAGTTCCGTGTGGCTCTGTCAGCATCCACAACAGTGTCTCGCGTGTTTGTTACTCCAGTTTCCCCATCGGGTAACTATGGGCTCACCACCGCGTGGAATTGCAGTGTCAACTCGGTGGGTTGGAACGAGATTACGCTTTCCACACCCTATGAGATCAACCTGGATGCCAACTACAGCCTCATGATTGGCTTCGACTACAGGCAAACCAGCAGCAACTATCCCATCTCAGCTGTGGAAGTCGGGGAAATCTATCCAAGCTATATTCTCTATAATGGTTCCTGGCAGAACGTTGGACTGGATTCTTATGGTAACCTGGGTGTTCAGTGTATTGTTGAGAGCGAGAACTTCCCCGATTACATCATTGCCTTGAACGACCTTTATGTTCCCAACTTTATCCACACAGGAGATGATATTTACTACCTCTTTGCAACCCGCAATGCAGGCGTTGCCTCAAGCATTGAAGCTGGAGCTTGCACCTATGACATTTACATCGATGGCAACCTTGTCACCACCGTCAGCAACACCGAGGCAGTGACCAGAGAATTTAGCGACATCTATGGATATATCTCCTCTCAAGGGTTGGCTCTCGGCAAGCACACCTTGACCATTACTGTCAACTCCCTCTTTGGCGAGCCTGTTGAGAACCCGGCATCCAAGAGCATCACGTTCGCCATTTATGAGAGCGGTTTCGAGCGCCAGATGCATCTCATTGAAGAGTTCACCTCCAACTCATGCACCTACTGCCCGCTTGGCGCTAACATGCTTAAGACCCTTATGGGCCTGCGCGACGATATCGCCATGGTAGCCATCCACGGCAACCAGAGCACTACTGACCCGTGCAATACGTCCCAGTGTGAGACGTTGTTCAACTATATGGGTGCAGGTGGCTGGCCCTATGCCGCATTTGACCGTTCTGTTGGTTGGGAAGATGACAAGAACATCGCTGTAGGCATTGGTTATAACGAACAATATCAGCAGATGGTAGCTCAGGAACTCAGCAACTTCTTGGACTATCTGGCTCAAACTCTGTCATTTGCAACCATCAATATCAATTCTAAGATTGATGATGCAACCCGTGTCGCAACGATTACTATCGATGGCCAACTCGCTCCAGGCTTTACCTCTCTCATGGGTGAAGACGCTAAGCTTACCGTCTACCTGACCGAGGACAGCATTGTTTACCGCCAGCTCAATCAGGGCACATGGGTTCAACAGTATCAGCACGACCATGTCCTGCGTGTGGCTCTTGACTCGGAATTCGGTAACGCCCTCAACATCACTGGTGATACCTTCAAGAACGAGTTCACCTACACGCTTCCTTCGAACTGGAAGAGTGACAAGATGGACGTTATTGCCTTCATCAGCCGCCCGCTGGCTAATGGTGCTACCGGTGTTTACACCGACATGTATGTCAACCAGGCCAACAAGCGCAAACTGGGCGAGTTTGACGAGCCTTCAATCATACGTGGTGATGTGGATCTTAACGGCTACGTCAACATTGCCGACCTTAGCACACTCGTCGACATCCTGCTTAGCGGTGCTGAGGCTCCCGACGAGGCCGACTGCAACCTTGACCAGAACATTAGCATCGGTGACGTAAGCGCTCTCGTTGATTACCTCTTGAGTGGCGTTTGGACCGATTAAAACAAAACTTTAAACTTTTTCAATGCAGGACTCCTAACCACGGAGTCCTGTTTTTATTTTATCCGACACAAAAAGTTGCCTTAAAGTTAAAAAACGTCATTTTCCCATGTTGTTTTCAAAAAAAACATAACTTTGTGCATCGTTTATCACAACAGCATTAGAATTGACCAAAATTGAATTTAATCAACATTTATTACCTACATTATTAATATTATTAATTGTTCAGTATTATGAAAAAATTATTATTACTTCTTGCTGCGGCAATACTCTTGCCCATGGCAATGAGAGCCATTGAATTGGGGCCCAACCAGCTGCTGCTGGGCCACTACACTACCGACGACATTGCTCTAGGAGGCTGCTGGGGCAGGTCAATGCTACAGGGTGTGCGGCCTATCGCTACCGACTTGACACCCGAAGAACTCGCCCTTTTCCAGGGCAGTAAAATCGTCGCCTTCCGCGTGGGTCTGTCAGAATCGACACCCGTTAGCCGTGTGTTTGTCATTCCCATCAATGGCAATGGCCAATTGGGAGAAGTTGTTGAATGGCCCTGTGAAGTGTCAGAAGAAGGATGGAACATCGTCACCCTCGATTCTCCCTACCTCATCAACCTTCCCCATGATTATAAGCTGCGCATAGGTTTTGACTATGAGCAGACCAAGACCAACAAGCCAATCTCGGCAGTCAATGTCGGCACCATATACCCCTCCTTTATTTTCCGTAATAATAACTGGACCAACTATGGTGTGAACACGATCGGCAATTTGAGCTTGCAGTTAATCTGTGAGAACGACAACTTCCCTGCCTACGTCATCATGATGCGTAACCTGCACTGCAAATCAATGATTAAAATCGGAGACCCCTTGCAGATTAAGTTCCAGGCATGCAACTTGGGTGTTGCACAAGTGGCAGCCGAACAATGCACGTTCAGAATCGCTATCGATGGTGAGGATGTAGGCACAGTAACCAATCCCAGTGCCTTAACCGCCAATTACGCTGATATTGAGTGCACCATTCCAACCGACGGCCTAAGCGAGGGTCAACACACCTTAACCATTACTGTGGCCACCGCCAATGGCGAAGTCATAGAGAACCCCATGTCTCTCAATTTCATTTTCAAAACCTTTGAGTTCGGATTCTCTCGCCAGATGCGTCTTGTAGAGCAATTTACCTCGACCTATTGCACCTACTGCCCGCTCGGCTCGGCTGCACTGGCTGCATTGAACGACATGCGTGGCGACATTGCTTGGGTAGGTGTTCACCAGAACATGAGCAGCGGCAGCGACGTGTTCAGGACTGCCCAGGGTGACTCCATCAGCAACATGCAGCAGATTGACGGCTTTCCTGAAGGCTCATTTGACCGCACCATCGGCGTAAACCCCGAGGATCCCAACTTAGTTTGGACCGTGCTCAGTTATAACGATGCCAACTATGGCGCAAGCATCTTCAGCCAATTCCTTGACCAAGTTGCCGAAACACCATCATGGGCAACCGTGAATGTGAACAGCACCTTTGATGCTACCACACGCCAAGCGGTCGTAACCATCGACGGTGAGCTGGTACCCAACTATGAGGCATACATGGGAACGAATAGCAAGCTCACGGTTTATATTACCGAGGACAATCTCGTTGCGCCCCAGTACAATAATGGTTCATGGGTCAACGACTATGTCCACAACGGTGTGCTGCGCAAGGCGCTCGTTTCGGTTAAGGGCGTTGCCCTCAACAAGAACGGTAACAGCTACAAGAATGAGTTCACTGTGAACATTCCCAACAACTGGGTGGCCGAGAACCTGAATATCGTAGCATTTATCAGCCGTCCCCTTGGCAATTCTGTGAACGACATCTATGTTACCAATGCCAACAAGCGCAAGCTGGGCGAGTTTGACGAGCCCGAGGTACTGCGCGGCGACGTGGATGGTGATGGTAGAGTAAATATCGACGACGTGAGCATCATCATTGACTGCATGCTCAATGGCGAAACACCCGACAATCTCCTAGGTGCCGACTGCTATCCTGACGGCAGAATCAATATCGATGATGTGAGCATGCTTATCGACTACCTGGTTACAGGTGTATGGGCTGAATAACAACCCGTCAATAAACTGAATATAACGAGGGTGAGCCAAAATATTGGTCCACCCTCGCTTAATAACATCTAAAAAAAACACTGAGGCTCATAGGAATTCACCTTGACCATCAGTGTTTTACTTTCTTTGTCGGGGTACCTGGATTCGAACCAGGGACCTCCTGCTCCCAAAGCAGGCGCGCTAACCGGACTGCGCTACACCCCGAACGTTGTTCAAAAAGCGGTGCAAAGGTAGTGCAAGTTGAGCGGAGTACCAAATAAAAAAAGCATTTTTTTATTGGTAATCCCGAAACGCAGCCTACCTTCGCCGCCAGGCAACGTAGTGCAAGTTGAGCGGAGTACCAAACAAAAAAGCTATTTTTTTGATGGTAATCCCGAAACGCAGCCTACCTTCGCCGCCAGGCAACGTAGTGCAAGTTGAGCGGAGTACCAAATAAAAAAGCATTTTTTGTTTGTAATTGTTTGTGAAAGTCCAAATAAGAAGTGCAAAACGCGCGAATTTCATTTTTTTTGGTGGTAAACGGCATAATTGTGGCGAGAAAGTAGTAACTTTGTTGTTTGAAACCAACGTAATCACAGAATACAACATATAATTCACACTAAAAATGTATAGAACAAAAACTAACGGAGAACTTCGCCTGGCCAATGTGGGCGAGGTAGTGACACTGGCAGGATGGGTGCAGCGCACCCGCAAGATGGGCGGTATGACCTTTGTGGACCTGCGTGACCGCTATGGCATCACTCAAATCGTGTTCAACAATGAAGTGGACGCCGACCTGTGTGAGCAAGCCAATCACTTGGGCAGGGAATATGTCATCCAGATTGAAGGCACCGTAGCCGAGCGCTCGAGCAAGAACGCCAATTTGCCCACAGGAGAGATTGAGATCATTGCCAACAAGCTCAACGTGCTCAGTGAGAGTGCTACACCTCCGTTCACTATCGAGGACAACACCGATGGCGGTGACGACCTGAGAATGAAATACCGCTATCTGGACCTGCGCCGCAATGCCGTGCGCAAGAACCTGGAACTGCGCCACGACATGGCCATCCTCATCCGCAACTACCTTGACGACAAGGGATTCTTGGAGGTCGAGACTCCCATCCTCATCGGTTCGACCCCTGAGGGTGCCCGCGACTTCATCGTGCCCTCACGCATGAACCCCGGACAATTCTATGCTCTTCCCCAGAGTCCCCAAACGCTCAAGCAATTGCTGATGGTGGCAGGTTTTGACCGCTACTTCCAGATTGCCAAGTGCTTCCGTGACGAGGACTTGCGCGCTGACCGCCAACCCGAGTTCACTCAGATCGACTGTGAGATGAGTTTTGTTGACCAGGAAGATGTGATTGACGTATTCGAGGGACTGGCACGCCACCTGTTTAAGCAGATTCGTGGCGTTGATCTACCTGAAAAACTCGACCAGATGACTTGGCATGAGGCCATGCGCCTGTATGGTAGCGACAAGCCCGACCGCCGTTTCGGCATGACGTTTGTCGAGGTGGATGACGTGCTCAAGGGCACAGGCACCTTCCCCGTGTTTAACGAGGCAACCTACATCGGCGCCATCTGCGTGCCCGGTTGTGCCGACTACACCCGCAAGCAGCTCGACGGCTTGGTAGACTTCGTGAAGCGTCCTCAAGTGGGTGCCAAGGGTCTGGTTTACGTCAAGTTCAATGCCGACGGCACCGTCAAGAGCAGTATAGACAAGTTCTATGAGCCCGCCGTATGGCAACAGCTCAAGGCCAAGATGGGTGCCAATGATGGTGACCTCGTGCTCATCATGAGCGGCGACAATGCCAACAAGACGCGCGTGCAATTGTGTTCACTTCGTCTCGAGATGGGCGAGAAACTGGGCTTGAGAGACAAGAACAAGTTTGAGTGCCTGTGGATCATCGACTTCCCGCTATTTGAGTGGAGCGACGAGGAGCAGCGCCTTATGGCTACCCACCACCCGTTCACCATGCCCAACCCCGATGACATCCCCTTGCTGGACGAGCATCCCGAGCGCGTCCGCGCCAAGGCTTACGACTTCGTGTGCAACGGTATCGAGGTGGGCGGCGGTAGCCTGCGTATCCATGACGGCAAGCTGCAGGCCAAGATGTTTGATATCCTGGGCTTCACGCCCGAGCGCGCTATGGCTCAGTTCGGCTTCCTGATCAACGCATTCAAGTTTGGTGCACCTCCCCATGCTGGTTTGGCCTTCGGCTTCGACCGTTTCGTGTCAATCATGGCTGGTCTGGACAGCATCCGCGACTGCATCGCCTTCCCCAAGAACAACAGTGGCCGCGATGTGATGCTCGACGCTCCCAGTCCCGTTGAGCAGGCTCAGCTCGATGAACTCTACATCGACGTTGACCGCGAGCGCCTGAAAGCCGAGAACAAGATTTGAGTTGAAAACAGGCATTAGGTGTTAGGTTCAAGGCATTAGGATTCAAGCCCTTAAAACCTAACACCTAAAGCCTAACACCTAAAGCCTAAAAATGAGAATAAGAGAGATTACCGATGCCATCGAGCAATATGCTCCCTTGAGGCTGCAGGAGGAGTGGGACAATGCGGGCATCCAGGTGGGCGACCCTGAGGCCGACATCACTGGCGTGCTGCTATGCACCGATGCGACCGAGGCCGTGGTCTCCGAGGCCATTGACCGCGGTTTCAACCTGGTCATCTCCCACCACCCGCTCATTTTCCGAGGCCTGAAGAAAATCATGGGCCGCACGCCCGTAGAGCGCACCGTAGCCATGGCCATCAAGCACGACATCACCATCTACAGCGCCCACACCAATATGGACAGCGCGTGGCAGGGCGTGTCGTTCCGCATGGCCGACAAGCTGGGAATGACTGGTGTGCAGTTCCTTGACGGCAATGACGTGGACCCATACGGCGACCAAGCGAGCACCACGGCCGGATGCGGGGTCATCGGCGATATCAAACCCACCCCCGCCCGCGAGGTACTGCAACGCGTCAAGGAAGCATTTGAGGTTGGGGCCATACGCTATAGCGGTGACGCTAACCGCGTAATCACGCGCCTCGCGCTATGTGGCGGAGCTGGAGGTTTCCTGCTCGACAAGGCCGTTGAACAGGGTGCCCAACTCTATGTGTCGGCCGACATGCGTTACCACGATTTCCTCGACAACAACCAGCGCATCCTCATCGCCGACATCGGGCACTATGAGAGCGAACATTACACAAAAGAGATTTTTTTAGAGATTATTCAGAAAAAAAATCCTACCTTTGCAGTCGCTTTCGCAAAAAACGAAACAAATCAAGTAAATTATTTATAAACACAAGGTTATGGCAACACAGAAGAAAGAACTCACCGTTGAAGAGAAACTCAAAGCGCTTTACGACCTGCAACAAAAACTCTCTGAGATTGACGCAATCAAGACCCTGAGGGGCGAACTTCCCCAGGAAGTGCAGGATCTCGAGGACGAAATCGCTGGTCTGCACACGCGCGTGACTAAGTTTGAGGACGAGGTAGCCGTTCAACAAGACGAAATGGCTCGCAACCGCGAAATCAAGCAAAAGTCTGAGGAACTCATCGAGAAGTACACTGCCGATCAGGACAATGTGCGCAACAACCGTGAGTATGACTATCTGACCAAGGAGATTGAATACCAGAGCCTGACCATCGAGCTTGCCGAGAAGAAGATGAACGAGGCCGCACGTCGCATCGAGGCCCTCCAGGCCGAGATCGAGAAAGCCAAGGAAATGTTCACCGACCGCGAGCATGCTCTGGAGGAGAAAAAGAGCGAGTTGAACGAGATCGTCTCTGAGAACAAGGCCAAGGAGGAAAACCTGCGCGAAAAAGCCAAGAAGCAGGAGAACAAGATCGAGGAGCGACTCTTGACCGCTTTCAAGCGCATCCGCAAGAACACCCGCAATGGTCTGGGCATCGTTGTCGTTCAGCGTAACGCCTGTGGTGGCTGTTTCAACCGCATCCCCGCCCAGCGCCAAATGGAGATCAAGATGCACAAGAAGGTCATCGTGTGTGAGTACTGCGGACGCATTCTCATCGATCCCGAGCTGGTAGGTATCACTCCCGAGGACGCCAAGAACAAATAACTCAAGCCCGCCGCAACGGCTTGAGCAATAGCGACGAGGACTCAGAGGCCTCATCAATAGGCCTTAGCATCGAGACACTCCCGCTATAAGACACCGCAATGGCTGCGTAGCCCCCTGTGGCACGTAGCCATTGTGTTTTTTATCATGCAACACCCCATAAACATGGCTATCTTTTTAGAAAAAATGCTAATTTTGCTCTCGCTAAATCAATGAGTAATGGAAGAAAACAAAATTGTGATATATCAGACCGATGATGGCCAGATCCAAATAGATGTCCGTCTTGAAAATGAAACCGTTTGGCTCTCTCAATCCCAAATGGCGGAGTTGTTCCAAACCGATAGAACTTCTATTTTGCGCCATATCAATAATATCTATAGGGTTGATGAACTTGATAGAGAGTCAACTTGTGCAAAAATTGCACAAGTTCAAACAGAAGGCAAGCGTCAAGTAAGAAGAACAATTCCATATTACAACTTAGATATGATTATCTCGGTCGGTTACCGAGTTAATTCTAAACGTGGTATAAGATTTAGGCAGTGGGCGAATAATATACTCAAACAGTACCTCATCAAGGGTTATGCCATCAGCGAGCGCATCCGCCATGAGCAAGTTGGTGAATTACGCCAACTCGTGGGAATGCTGGGACGTACAATCCAGAGCCAACCGCTACTGACCACCAATGAAAGTCAAGCGCTATTTGATGTCGTAACCGACTATACTTACGCGCTCGACACCCTTGACAACTATGATTACCAGCGCTTGACCATCGAGAAAACCACGCAAAAAGAACGTTTTCATGCTACTTACGAAAATGCGATGAACGAGATTAGTGCCCTCCGCGACAAGTTTGGAGACAGTGGTTTGTTTGGCAACGAGAAAGATGACTCATTCAAGAGCAGTATCGGCCAAATCTATCAAACCTTCGGTGGCGAGGAACTATATCCAAGTGTTGAAGAGAAAGCAGCGATGCTTTTGTACCTTGTCACTAAGAATCATTCCTTTAGTGATGGTAACAAGAGAATTGCCGCTACACTTTTCCTTTGGTTTCTTAACAACAATGGCATTCTTTATCGCGCAGATGGCTCAAAGCGTATCGCCGATAACACGCTTGTCGCTCTCACACTCATGATTGCCGAAAGCAGGACCGAGGAGAAAGATGTCATGGTGAAAGTGGCTGTGAGCCTCATCAATCAAAACAATTGAATTTTGATTATTTAGCAAAAGAAGCGCTTCCTTTATGCGCAGCAAAAAAATATTTTATCAGCAAAACTGATAATAACGAGATGAGATGAGCAATAACTTTGCAACGTGATTAAAATTATTAACTAAAACAGAAGAAATTATGAAAACAATTTATGAATGTTTGCAAAGCAAATCAGTAAAATGGGTAAGTGCCATTTTCTACGCAGTTGTTATTCTCAGTGTCTTCGTATTGATGTACCTCGTAGCGAAAGGAATTTATAATCTCATAATCGCATGGGTCATTATGGCTCTCATATTGATTCCGTCCATTTTGAGTTTCTTCATTTTCCCAATGTACATCGTTGCCGACGATGAAGGGGTTGGTGTACGGACCCTGGCCCGAACAAAGCAAATACCATATGAAAACATTGACCGCATTGTACGAGTCGATGAGCAACCGCTATTTTCCGCTATTTCTACGATAAGGCTATTTGGTAGTGGTGGAGTATTCGGTTATATCGGTTGGTTTCGCTCTAAAGGAATTGGCACATTCCTCTCCTATGCGACAGATGAAAAGAATGTTTTCTTAATTTATCGCAAGAAAGGAAAACCGGTTGCGATAAGCGTGAATGATCCTGATGAGTTTTTGCCCTATTATCTGAAAGGAGGTGAGAAATGAATATCCTGTATGATTTTTCGTCGGCTCTCTTGCAAGCCCGACAGAATAAGGGCGCGACACAAGAACAGATAGCCTTTGCATTGGATATATCTCAAGCCACCTACAATGCATGGGAATGTGGGCATCGCTTTTGTCCTTACAAGCATATCATCGCCCTGATTAATTATTTTGAAGACGAGCAGTTCACACGCCGAATGCTCCGCATCCTGCTTTCCCTGCAACACAATATGGCAGGATTGAACAAGAAATCGACCGCAGAACTGACCACCTACTACATGAAACTCATCGCATTACTCGCCGATGAATGTGCCGAATGGATAACAACATTAGGGAAATAGGTCAACAGCAATCTTTTTGCAACAAATAGATTCCTATTTGACGATTCTTCTTTTCAAATCTTAATCGGTTGATTTGCCGTAAAGGTAAATCAACCGTTTTTATTATTCACTGTTAATAACTTTTTTATAGGAAAATGTGTGGTCGTGTTGCGGGAAAAGAGTAACTTTGTTGCTGGTCTCAACGCAAAATCTCGCGACGAGTCATCACATTGACAATTAGCATCTTATAAGAAAGCAACATGAACGGAATAGGAAAATTATATTTCAAATACGGCACGATGGGATCGGCCAAGACTGCCATGCTGCTCACCCAGGCCTATAACTTTGAGGAGCGCGGCATGCAGTACCTGTGCATGAAGCCCATCATCGATGACCGCGAGAAGGACAACGTGATACGCTCACGCATCGGCATTGAACGCAAATGCTCATGGATTTACCCCGAGAGCGACCTGTATGAGATGCTCAAGGAGATGTTCGAGAAGACGCTCGTCGTGAAGGACTGGATCCTTATCGATGAGGTGCAGTTCCTCTCGGCCCAGCAAATCGACCAGCTGGCCCGCATCGTTGATGACTATGGCGTGAACGTCGTGTGCTATGGCCTGAGGACCGACTTCCAGTCCCACATGTTTGAGGGGTCGAGGCGCCTATTTGAGCTGGCCGACACCATCGAGGAAATCAAGTCCACCTGTTCCTGTGGCCGCAAGACCATCATCAACGCGCGTATCGACTCGACCGGTAACATCGTCACCGATGGTAACCAGGTCGAGATTGGCGGCGACGACAAATACGTGTCGCTGTGCCGCCGTTGCTGGCGCAACCGCCGCATCGAGAGCACAAGCCGCAACGCCATCAAGTTTGATGACGAGTAGGCTTTATCTATCCAAAATATAAAAGACTACCGGTTTTTCTTGGACGGCACGAACAGGTGCAGCGCCCAACTTGTTAACGTGAGCACGATGCTGAATCCGATTGCCCACAAGAGATTTTCAACCTCAAAGTGAGGACGCACTGCCCAAGAGCACAACATCACCATCAGTCCATTGATGACAAAGGTGAACAAACCCAGTGTCAAGAAATTGATGGGCAACGCCAACATCTTGACCAGTGGACGGATGCATGCATTAATGAAGCCCAGCACGATGGCGACAATTACTGCCCACCACCACGGGTCGACCGTCACACCATCAAGAATAAATGCGGAAAAAAGCACCGCTAAAGCCGAAACGATTAATCTTGTGATCATTGCTACTCTGTTATTTATGAATTAATGATATAATATATTAATGTGTCGATAAAGAATCTATTCGCCCGATAAAAGTACTATAAATTTGGCTAATACTCATCAATAATTGGCCAATTTCAAGTCAATACGGATTTTTTTCAGTAATTTTGCGCCCAAAATTAATTCAATCAAAAGAATATGACTGAAAATACAAGAAAATACCTCAACCTGGCAAAGGATTATGTGATGATTACCCTGGGTTTATTTACCTACGCCTTTGGTTTCACCGCTTTCATTTTGCCCGAGAAGATAGTTATCGGCAGCGTCACGGGTCTGTCATCACTCATCCACTTTTGGCTGGGATGGAATGTGGCACTCACCTACTATGCCATCAATATCATTCTGCTGTGCATCGCTTTCCGCAGCGTGGGCAAGCAGTTTGTGCTGCGCACCATCATCGGTGCGTCAATCGCTACATTCTTCATTGGCGTGTTGCAGCCCATGTTCCCCGAGCCCATCGTGCAGCAGCAGACGTTCATGAACGTCATCCTTGGTGCCGTGCTATGTGGCCTTGGTCTGGGCGTGGTGTTCACCCACGGTGGCAGCACCGGAGGCACCGACATTATCGCCGCCATGGTAGCTAAGCACAGCACAATCTCTTTTGGCCGCACGATGATGTACTGTGACGTTCTCATCATCTGCTCGTCCTACCTGCTGTTCCACTCGATCGACAAAATCGTGTATGGTCTCATCTACATGGTCATCTACTCGGTAGCCGCCGACCGCGTCATCAACAACACGCGCCAGAGTGTCCAGTTCCAGATCATCAGCAAGAAGTGGCAGCAAATCGCCGACAACATCAACAATGTGGCCCATCGCGGCTGCACCGTTCTCGACGGCATCGGCTGGTACACTAAAGATCCCGTCAAGATTGTGATGGTCATGTGCCGCAAGCACGAGAGCGTGAACATCTTCCGCATCATCAAGGAAACCGACCGCGAGGCCATTATCACCCAGAGCAACGTCAATGGCGTTTACGGCTTTGGCTTTGACGAATTGAAAGTGCGCCTTCATAATAAAAAAAGCACTAGTAACGAGATGATTACGTCTAGCAATGAAGATTCACAAGACCCGAAATAACAAAATCTAGTTATAAATAGGAATTTCATAAAAGATTATAATTTTTAAGGCGTGAAATGTTAATTTCATGCCTTTTTTTGTATATTCAAAAAATATACTATAATTTTGTGTGCTTTCAAAAAATGACACTTTTTAACCTTTTAACATCATTAACGACAATCAATGAGAAAATTCTTATTTTTAGCATCACTCTTGCTTGCAGCAACAGCGATTGCAGCTCCTATCACACAAAACCAGGCACAACAGGCTGCTGTCTCATTTTTGAGCAAGCACCATCCTGGCAAAGTCACACAACTTAAACCCGTTAACAACCACAAGTTCAAATCCTCTGGAGCCAATGCCAGTTTCTACATTTTCAATGCTACCGGCAATCAAGGGTTCGTTATCGTCTCGGGTGACGACCGCACGACCCCGGTTCTAGGTTATGTCGACAACGGCAATTTTGACCCTAACAATATACCCGCCAACATGAAGGCGTGGTTAGAGGGCTATGAGGAGCAGATTTCAATGCTCGACGAGATGGGCATTACCGCGACCTATAACGAGAGCTTTACAGTAAGGCCCACACGCAACAGCATCTCGCCCATGATCACCAGCCATTGGGACCAAGGTGCACCCTACTGGGAGCACTGCCCCGAATTTATGGATATCGACGAGAATGGTGACACCGTGGGCGAACTGGCTTACACGGGCTGCGTTGCAGTATCGATGAGCCAGATTTTGAACTACTACAAGTCCCCGTTGCGCTGCACTCAGATCATTCCTTCTTATTTAGTGACCTATTACTGGCAGGAGGAATATGGCGCTTTTGATACCGAGCCACTGGATCCCATCTTCTTTGACTGGGACAACATGCGCGACAACTACACCGGCGCCGAGACTCAGGCCGAGAAAGATGCTGTTGCATGGCTCATGCTCTATGCCGGTTGCGCCGCACAGATGCAGTATGGCGTGAATGCCTCAAGCACCAGCGACCCCTATATCCCCACGGCGCTCAACGAGTACTTCAACTATGACGCCAAACTCGTTTACCGCAGCGACTATGAGCAGGCCGAATGGGAAGATATGATTTACAACGAGCTGGTAGAGGGTCGTCCCCTGATCTACAACGGCCGTGCAGGCAGTGGCGGTGGCCACTCCTTCGTGTGCGACGGCTATGCTTACGGTGACCTGTTCCACATCAACTGGGGATGGGGCGGACTCGGTGACGGTTACTTTGTGCTGTCAGTGCTCAACCCTTATGCCGGCGGCATTGGCTCCACAACCAGTCTCGAGGGCTATAACATCGACCAAACTGCTGTTATCGGCATCCAACCCGGTTATAGCGGCACTCCCGTCGAGGTAGACCACCGCCTCACCGTGTTCAACATGTATTACACGGGTACGAGCTCGTTTGAGCGCAGCGATGACGGTTCCTTCAAACTTAACAAGCGCCGCTACATCAAGGTTACTGGCGAGGACCATATCGACGATGGCACCAAGTACCTGCGTGGTATCGCGCTCTATGACAGCAACGACAACTTCATCGATATCATTGCCCAGACCTACTACGCTTCCGGCTATCTGTCCATCACCGACAGTTGGCCCGATACCCAGAGCTCTGTAACCTACCCCTTCGGCAATGGTCTGCCCAACGGTTCCTACAAGATCAAACCCGTCTGCAGTCTTCCTGGAACTAATGAATGGCAACCCATGATCGAGAGTGACCGCTTCTACGTTGAGGCAACCATCAATGGTGATTGGGTCACAATGACCAACCATCCAATTGTTGATCTCCAGTCCATGAACTTTGAGTTCACTGGCGGTGAGAAGGTGGGTCTGGCCGAGCAATGCCATGTCACAGTCAAGAACAACAGCGCTGACCGCTTCAGCGGTAAACTCTACCTGTATGTGGATAATGAGCAATTTGACGAGTATAGCGAGTTTACCACCGTCGTTGAGGCCGAAATTCCTGCCGGCGGCACTAAGGTAATCACCTTTAACTTCACCCCCAAGAATGCCGGTACCAAGAGCGCCCATCTGTCCATCTATGACACCTCGTCATGGAATCCCGGCATCCCAGGCACAGGCTCGGTAAACATTGCTGGCAGTGTGACCTATCCCATGAACCTGAGTGTGGACATCAATGCCCTTAATGCCGATGAGAACATGAACATCTATGACAGCCACATCAAGTTCAAGGTCGATGTGACCAACAATAACACCGAGGGTGAATACAACCGCTACATCCTGGCGCCCCTGTTCATCGTTGACGAGAACAACCACGGCACCATGGTGACCTACCTGAGCCGCAACGTTGTCATTCCCGCTGGCGAGACCCAGACGTTCTATTTCGAGTTTGACAACCTGGCCTTCGGCTCGGTTTATGCGCTCAATATCTTTGGCCGCAACGAGAACGAGCAGACCACCAACCTCGTGCCCCCTGGCGGTTCCAAGTTCTATACCATCAACCGCGGTATGGTAGTTTGGGACGGTAATGGTAATCGCGTGGGCTACAAGCCTTATAACGGCATCCGCGTCCCCGACAATGCGGCAGCAGTCAGCCTCGAGGGCCTCAACCTCACCTCGCTCATTCCCAACGAGAATCCCAACACGCTATTCTATATCGGTAACGGTGAGAAGTACATCCCCGCAGGTCTTGAGGCCAAAAATGTCATCAAGAACAATGTGGCCCAACGCGATGTTGTGCTCAAGCACGGCTATGACTTCTATGCTCCCTATCGCTTCACGGCTGCCAACATCAGCTATGAGCGCACCTTCACCACTGGTCGACACGCTGGTCAGCAAGGTGGCTGGAGTACCATGGTCCTTCCATTTGCAGCAACCGCGGTAACCGCTGATGGCACCCCCATCGACTGGATGCACAGCAAGACCGATGCCAAGGGCCTGTGGGTCTGCAACTTCGACCAGGAAGAGGATACCAGTGACGACGCTAAACTGCTCGCCGAATATGTGGGCAACACGATGGAAGCCAATGTGCCCTACTTCGTGGCACCCTACGATGGCGCCAACGGCACCGACATGCGCGACAAGACCTTCGTCTTTAGTGCTACTGATGTGCTTGTGAAGCCCAATCCCAGCGCCATCACCAGCGGCACCTATCACATGACCGTCGGCACCTATGCCCAGCAGACCATTGAGGATGCCTTCTTCCTCAATGCCGCCGGTAGCCACTTCGTCAAGGCTGCCAATGGCACGGTCAAAGCCTTTGAGGCCTATGCCGGTAACGTTACTGCCAGCGAGGCCACCATGCTGCAGATTGTCCTTGACGAGATTGCCGAGGGCGCTCCCAGCTACACACGCGGCGACGTTAACGATAGCGGAACGGTAGATATCACCGATGTCACCGTGCTCATCGACTATCTGCTCGCGGGTGATGACACTGCCATCAACCTCGATGCTGCCGACACTAACATCGACACCTTTATCACCATCGCCGACGTCACCAAACTTATCGACTACCTCCTTTCTGGAGCTTGGTAAAGAACATTTGCAATTACACTCTTTATGCTGCCCGCCATTATCATTCTCTGGCGGGCAGCTTTGTTTTAAATTTTCGAACATACTACCCCTGAGCCCGCTTTTTTACATGTAATTATCGTGAATTATTCATGAATTAACGATCCAATTCATGACAATTCACGTGAAAAGACACGAAAAGTGAATGCCAAATATTAAAAAACTTGTATTTATTGTTTGAAAAGCAGCGCTCCTGACTGGTGATGTGTCACAAATGTGTCGGCACGGTTTTTGCTTCATTTATGGGCAATGTTTATCTATACTTATACCGAAGCCGAGGGAAGCGAGTCACGACGCGTGGCTGGCGAGATTGACCATGTGATGAAACCCGCTTTTGGCGATCGCCCTGGCGCCAACGGGCATCAGAGTACAGGCCCACGGCTTAGCGCGAGAATGCTGCAGGAGTATGAAGCAGCCCACAGCGCACTCATCAACGGCATTATCACCAGCGACATGGTTGAACTCGTCGAAACAGGACCTTATGGCGTGGGACTACAGATAAAGTCACCATGCGGACTGACATTATGTCATGCCGTCGAGGGCTCAACCGTAAGAGCGCGCATCGATATCGAAGACATGCATTATCACCAGCAATGGAGCGGCGCCCCCATGGAAGTCATCGACCGCAGCCGTGTGGTGGAGGCAACTCAAGTATTCCTGGAGCATGCCGCCGAGTGGCGCGAACAGCTGGCAGTAGCTTTCAAGGCCGACAGTAAAGGCTCAAAAATGCGCAACATGGCGATGAACAACATGGACGCCTATCTGGAGCGCTACTTTGACGGCACGGGAATCACCTACCACTTTGACAAGCGTCATGCCGACGGGCACAAGGCCCGCTTGCTGGTACGCCTCAACGCTTACAAAACCCTGGACCTGCCCATTCCCCACGACGATTTCATCAACCACTTGGACCTGGTCAAGCCCCACATGGTGGAGTTTGCCTATATGGCGCGTGACGGACGCTTTACCGTGCGCGGCGAGGCGCGTGACGACTGGCAACAGGCACCACAACCCGTCGAAACACCTGTCCCACAGGAGCAACTCCACGGCATAAAGGGTTGGTTGCAGCGACTGTTAAACGGCGACAGCGACAACAAGCCCGCCGAAAAGCCACTCTCACCCTTACAGGAAAAGATAGACGATTTCTTTAAGGGCAAGAAATGGCACTACCACCTCACCGAGGACGAGGAAACGGGCCGCCGCGAACTGCATATCCGTCTGACTCAAGGCCGCTCGATGATCATCAACCTGAACCAGGGCGGCGATGTGCTGGCACGCGTTGAGCACGATATGGGTTACATCCCGCGATTGCTGGAGCTTGCCAAGCTATTCCCATACCGCTTGACCGGCCCCCGCAAGAAAATCGAGTGGATCACCGCTCCAACAACTAAGGACTAAGGACTAACGACTAAAAACAAAGAACTAAAATATGGCTATCACCATCAACACCGGCGACCTCAAGACCATTCTCGAGACCACGCCATCGACACAGAACATCCTGCTCGTGGGTAAACACGGCATCGGCAAGAGCGAAATCATCACACGTCACTTCGAGGACCAGGGCATTCCCGTCATCGCCCTGTTCCTGGGTCAGATGAGTGACCCAGGCGACCTTATCGGCCTGCCCAACAAGGACGAGGCGACTGGAAAGACAGAATTTATGCCGCCTTACTGGTTCCCCATGGACGACAAGCCTGTGGTGCTGTTCCTTGACGAGATGAACCGCGCCCGTCCCGAGATCCTTCAATCGGTCATGGACCTCTCGCTTAACCGCAAACTCGCAGGCCGCTCACTGCCCCCTGGCAGCCGTGTTATCGCCGCCGTCAATGATGGCGAGGAATATCAGCTCACCGACCTCGATCCCGCGCTGGTATCGCGCTTCAACGTGTATTTCTTCAGCCCCACGGTGGGCGAATGGCTCTTCTGGGCCAAGCAAAACGACATTGACCCGCGCGTGATCAACTTTATCGAGGAGCATCCCGACGAACTCGAGAAAAACGTGGACATCAACAAGGGCACGTTTGACAAAACGCCCGACCGCCGCGCGTGGGTGCGTGTCTCAGGACTGCTCAAGGCTAGCGGTGCAATCACCGACATGAATCGCTTGACCAAAATGATTACGGGTGTGATCGGAGCCCGCTCGGCATCGATGTTCATGCAGTCGCTCAACCAATCTCGCATGCTCACCGCCCGTGAGGTGCTGCATGTCTTTGGCGCTTGCCAGAACGACCTGATGACCTACACCATGCCCCAAATCGCCATCATCAATGAGGGCATCTACCAGTATTTGGAACTGGGCGTGAAAGATGATGAAAAGAAAGCGGTGAACAGTAACCTGGTACGTTACATCCACTGGATGCTCAGTAATGGTCGCCAAGAGGCCATCGCCCACTTTGCCTCGTTCTTCGAGAACGCGACCTATGCTAACGCCAACGCCTTCATCATGATGGAGTGCCGCGAGGCCCTGCAGTTGATTAATCAGATGATCAACAACCTATGACCGTCGGCGAACGCATAAAGACGATTTCACAGGATTGGTTCCTCACCGAGCCGCTCATTTTTGCCGTGTTGTGTACCCATGCGCTGAAGCGCAACGACAACATGGGCTGCGACATGCGTTGCGGCAAAGGGCTCATTGAGTACAACCCTGAACTCCTGGAGCATTTTGATGACAACCAGCTGGCACTGAGGCTCAAGGCCGAAGTGGTGCGCATTATTCTCAAGCATCCCTATCAGCGCCAGCCCTACAACCCGCGCCGCGATGTGATGCGCCTGTCGAGCGACCTCACCCTGTGTGACAACCTCGAGGGAATGGATACCATCGGGCTGGAACCGCCTCAGATATTTGACATCCCCCGCGACCAAGCTTTTGAGCAATACTACTCGCTCATGGCAGGCCAAGTGCTGCAACTCGAGCAAGACGCCGATGGCGAGGGCATCCCACTCGACATGAACATGCTTGGCGCTGGAGAAGGAAGCGGCGACAATAGCTTAACAGACAGTCTGTTGGATGCCGATGCTGGAGCATCGTTGTGGGAAGAAGACGAACTGATGAGCGAGAAAGTCAACCACGAGATCGAGACGGCCCAGCGTTGCAACCAGTGGGGATCGTTAGGCGGTGACCTGCGCGCATTGATTGAGAGCACACTGGTGAGCAAGCAGAACTTCCGAGCCATCCTCAGCCAGTTCCGTGCCACCATCCTCAGCACAAAGCGGCACCTCACACGCATGCGTCCTAACCGCCGCTACGGCTTTGACGCTATGGGCAGCCAGTATGCCTATAGCACGCGCCTGCTTGTCGCCGTTGACGTCAGCGGCAGCGTGCCCGATGAGGACATCCGCAAATTCCTCGCCGTCATCAACCGTTTCTTCAAGCAGGGCATCGAGAGCATCGAGGTCATCGAGTTTGACAGCAAAATCACGACCGAGAAACCCATGTTGCTCAAGCAGGCAACCAACACCATACGCGTTACTGGGCGCGGCGGTACCAATTTCCAACCCGCCATCGATTTCTACTACGAACACGAGGAGTATGACGGATTGGTATTCCTCACCGACGGCTTTGCCGCCATCCCCAAGTTACCCGATGACAAGCGCCACAAGCCCCTGGCCTGGATCCTCACCACCCAGGGCGGCAACGAAGAGAATCTTAAGCCGCTAGGGCCCGTCGTACGCATCACTGGCCTGTAAAAGGAGCAAGATAATAGGAATTAGGCATAAGGAGTTAGGAGTTATTCTTCTAGCTCCTTATCTTTTAACTGCGCACTCTTAACTGTTAAGTGAAAAAAAATTGCTATCTTTGCAAGTTAAAACGCAATAACTGAACATGAAGAAAGACGACGACGAACTGGAAGGCATGGAGCAAGAGCAGCCTGTCGAGGACAATTCCCAAGGCGGTAATGACACTCCCGACGAGGGCGCTAACGGCAACGAGCCTCAAGCCCACTCCACCTACCAGGTGCCTAAAGATAAGAAACTCCAGTTGAGCGGCATGTACGAGAATTGGTTCTTGGACTATGCCTCTTATGTGATATTGGAACGCGCCGTGCCCCATATCGAGGACGGCTTTAAGCCCGTGCAACGACGCATCATGCACGCCATGAAGGAGGCTGACGACGGCCACTTCAACAAGGTCGCCAACATCGTGGGATTGACGATGCAGTATCACCCCCATGGTGACGCGTCGATCTACAGCGCGCTGGTGCAGCTGGGTCAAAAGGAGCTGCTCATCGACACCCAGGGTAACTGGGGTAATATCCTCACGGGTGACGGAGCCGCAGCAGGCCGTTACATCGAGGCCCGCCTGAGCGAGTTTGCGCTTGATGCGGTATATAACGCCAAGGTGACCGATTGGGGACTGTCCTATGACGGTCGTAAACGTGAGCCGTTGACCCTGCCCGCCAAATTCCCGCTCCTGCTTACGCAGGGCGCCGAGGGCATCGCCGTCGGTCTGTCTTGTAAAATCCTGCCCCACAACTTCAACGAGGTCATTGATGCCGCCATCCACTACTTGCGCGACGAGGAGTTCCACCTCTATCCCGACTTCCAAACAGGCGGCTACATCGACGTGAGCCATTATAATGACGGCGAACGTGGTGGCAGTGTGCGCGTGCGCGCCAAAATCGAGAAACTCGACAACAAAACACTGCTGGTCAAGGATGTGCCCTATGGCAAGACCACCGGTACCGTCATTGAAAGCATCCTCAAGGCCGGCGAGAAAGGCAAGATCAAGATCCGCAAGGTCGAGGACAACACCAGCGCCACGGCCGAAATCATCGTCTCGCTGCAGGCGGGCACGAGCAGTGACATCGCCATCGACGCGTTGTACGCTTTCACCGACTGTGAAATCTCCATCTGGCCCAACTGCTGCGTCATCAAGGACCAAAAGCCCCAGTTCCTCACCGTGAGTGACGTGTTGCGCTACAGTGTGGACCGCACGCGCGACATCCTGCGCCAAGAGCTGGAAATCCAGCGCGGTGAGACCATGGAAAGCCTGCACAGCGTATCGCTCGAGAAAATCTTCATCGAAGAGCGCATCTACAAGGACAAGGAGTTTGAGAATGCCAAGGACCAGGAGCGCGCCCTCAGGCACATCGACAAGCGATTGACTCCCTTCAAGCCCCAGTTCTACCGCGAGGTTACCCAAGACGACTTGTTGCGCCTGCTGGAAATCCCGATGAAGCGCATTCTCAAGTACAACAGCGACAAGGCCGAGGAAAACATCGCCCGACTCAAGGAGCGCGTCGAGGACATCGACGACAAGCTGGCCCACCTCACCCGATATACCATCGACTGGTTCAAGGGCCTAAAGACCAAATACGGCGCTAAGTACCCGCGCAGCACGGTCATCCGCGAGTTTGACACCATCGTTGCCAGCAAGGTCGCCGAGGCCAACCAGAAACTCTACATCAACCGCGCCGACGGTTTCATTGGCACAAGTCTGAAGAAGGACGAGTTCGTTTGCAACTGCTCGGATATCGACGATATCATCATCTTCTACAAGGACGGCAAGTTCAAGGTCACCAAGGTGGCCGAAAAGATTTATGTGGGCAAGAACATCCTCTACCTGAACGTGTTCAAGAAGGGTGACTCCCGCACCATCTACAACGTCCTGTATCAGGACGGGCGCGGTGGCACCACGTTCATGAAGCGCTTTGCCGTCACGGGCATCACGCGCGACCGCGAGTATGACATCACCCAAGGCAAACCGGGCAGCAAGATCGTCTGGTTCACGGCCAATCCCAACGGCGAGGCCGAGGTGCTGCGCATCACCCTCAAGCCCAAATTCAGACTTAAGATTTTGCAATTTGACGTCAATCTCGCTGAGCTCGCCATCAAGGGCAAGCAGGCACGCGGTAACATCGTCACCAAGAACGAGATACACCGCATCTCGCTCAAGGAGGCAGGCCAGTCAACGCTGGGTGACCGCGAGGTGTGGTTCGACCCCGACATCCTGCGCATCAACTATGAGGCCCACGGCCGTTCGCTGGGCCTGTTCGGTGGCGACGACCGCATCTTGGTCATCATGAAGTCGGGCGAATTCTACACCACCAGCACCGAGGCCAGCAACCACTATGAGGAGGGCATCCTGCGCATCGAGAAATATGAGAAAGACAAAGTTTGGACCGCCGTGCTTGACGATGCCGACCAGGGGCACCCCTATGTGAAGCGTTTCACCCTCGAGGACAACACCCGCAAGCAGAGCTTTATCGGCACTAACCCCGACTCCCACCTGCTGCTACTCAGCGATGAGCCGTGTCCACGCTTCGAGGTAAAAATGGGCGGTGGCGACGCCTTCCGCGAGCCTTTTGTTATTGACGCCGAGGAATTTATTGGCGTGAAGACGTTCAAGGCCAAGGGACGCCGCGTCACCAACTGGGAGGTGGCAAATATCACCGAAATCGAGCCACGCGAGCCTCAACCCGCCGAGGACGCTGCCGAGGAACCCGTTGTGGCGCCCACCGACGAGAACGCTGGCGATGACGCTCCCAACAACGACCGCATCAGTCAGGAAGATGTGCTCGATGAGTTCACTGGCCAGCAGCACATCCCCTTCGACGACCTCTAACAACAACGATTAAGGGAAAACAATAAATATAATAACGACAATGCTATCCAGATTCATACCCTGCGGGGCTAATGCGAATTACGCTAATTTTGCGAATTATATATTAAAATTCGCGGAATTAGTCAAATTCGTGAAATTCGCATTGAAAACCTTGCGCAGAGGCCGTTGTATTTATTGTCTTACTCTAATCTTGCTAAGCTGCAGCCTAAGCGTTGCGGCCCAAGCAGATACCGTGCCCGAATCGGCGCTACCCGTGCAATCGATGTTGATGCTCGATGCCGGCTATGCCTCGATCCATGACAGCTATTTGACACCCATCACCTATGACGGCATCGACCTGGGCCTCTCCCTGGAGGCCACGCGTTGGGCTAGCCGCTACAGGTGGCTGTGGCAGCTGAGCGTGGGTGCCGACTACAACTACGTGGAGAACAATGCCAAGAACAACAACCTGCAAAAGGTCATGGGCGACATCTCCTTCAACATGCAGCACGCCTGGATGGGGGTGCTCCACCCTCGGTTGGGCTTCTCGGCCGGCCCAATGGCACAGTTGCGCGCCGGCATCGTCTATGACGCCGTCAACAGCAACAATCCCGTCACCGTGCGTGCCCACGCCAATCTGGGCGCAACGGGCATGGCTTGGTTCAACACCCACCTGGGGCGCCTGCCCGTCACCCTGCGCTATCAGGCCCAATTGCCCGTCGTGGGCGTCTTTTTCGCCCCCGAGTATGACGAGAGCTACTACGAGATCTACCTGGGCAACCACAAGAATCTTGCCCATCTGGGCTGGTGGGGCAACCGCTTCGACATGACCAATTACCTGGGCGCCGACCTGCACGTGAGGAAGGTCACCCTGCGCATCGGCTACCGCAACCGCCTCGAGCACTGGACCGTCAACAACCTCAACGTCCACGACTTCACCCACGCCCTCGTCTTCGGCATCAGCCTCTAGGCTCGCCAACGCTCGCAGTTTAGAGGTTAGAGGTTAAAGTTAAATGAGTGAAAACGATATAAAGAACAATGACAATACCACCCAAATACAAACCCTGCGGGGCTAATGCGAATTGCGCTATTTTTGCGAATTATTTATTAAAATTCGCGGAATTGGTCAAATTCGCATTGAAAACCGGGCGCGGATGCCATAGTATTTATTGTACTTATTGTCTTCCTTTTTTGAGTTGTCTTGTGGTTATGCTGGCAGGGTGTGCCCAGCAGGACGAGTTCGAGAGCGACCAGGTGGGCAACTTCGAGGCCCTGTGGACCATCATGGACGAGCATTACAGTTTCTTTGACTACAAGCAGGTGGACTGGAACGAGGTTCACAACCGCTACCGCGCCATGGTATCTAACAAGATGACCGACAGGGAGTTGTTTGACGTGTGCGGAGACATGCTCAAGGAGTTGCGCGACGGCCACACCAACCTCATCGCCACTCACGACGTGTCGCGCTACTGGATTTGGGAGCAGTGGCCCGTCAACTACGACGAGCGCATCATCGACCAGCACTACCTCAACTTTGACTACAAGATGTCGTCGGGCATCAAGTACCAGATCCTGCCCGACAACTTCGGCTACATGTACTATGGCTCGTTCTCGTCGGGTATTGGCGAGGGCAACCTCGACCTCATCCTCAGTTACCTCTCCACCGCCGACGGCCTCATCATCGACGTGCGCGACAACGGCGGCGGCCTGCTCACCAACGTCGAGAAACTCGTCTCACGTTTCATCGGCGGCAAGACCCTCGCGGGCTACATCTGCCACAAGACCGGCAAGGGTCACAACGACCTGAGCGAGCCCTACCCCTACTACTTTGAGCCCGCCAAGAACCACATCCACTACCTCAAGCCCGTCGTCGTGCTCGCCAACCGCGCCTCCTTCAGCGCGACTAACAACTTCGTATCGATCATGAAGTCGCTGGGCAACGTCACCATCGTGGGCGACACCACGGGCGGCGGCTGCGGACTGCCCTTCACCAGCGAACTGCCCAACGGCTGGCGCGTGCGCTTCTCGTCTTGCCCCGTGATGGACGCCCAGGGACGGCTCACCGAGTTCGGCGTGGCCCCCGACGTGCGCGTTGACATGGACGAGCAGGACCGCTCCCGCGACGCCATCCTCGACACCGCCATCGCCATCCTCACCCGCCAAACCCGCCCCTAACCCCTTATATATTATATATAATGTGTAGCCCGGCGGCCACGCTGTAGGGCCTCGCCTTGGCGTGGCCAGCCACTTGTATTAGGCCTATAAGCCCTATAAATCTTTTAAACCCAGGGTGCCACATTATTCCCTTACCTCCTCAAAAAATAAATTTTCGACACTTTTTGTTAATTTTTTATTGCGCATCTCAAAATTATGGTGTATTTTTGTGTGCTAAACCATAAGGAAAAATTATCTGTAAAGAGAGGAACCATAAAAGAGTCTTTGTTTTTGGATGATTACGATACCTTTTCTTACAGATTTAACTGATTGATATTTAATAAATTATTAATATATTAATAAATTTTTTAGTGGATAATATGAAAACGAAATTTACAATTTTGGCGTTCGGCCTGCTCCTGGCAGTGGGCTGGACCAGTAGCGCGCATGCGCAACGCTTGCCTGGAGCCAAGCCCTTGTCAACTACGTTTGACTTCTCGGCACCCAGCAGGTTAGTGACGAACAATCACCAAGCTGTTGGAACGGCTGTCGAAGAGGTGCCTGAGGGCATGTCTGTAAACAGGCTCAATGCTCCTCTCCGCAGTAATAATTACACCGTTACTGCCGATGTCACTCATACCAAAGCCTGGTATGACCAGTACTACTACACCTACTACGAGGGAACGACACAGAAATCAGCCTATTTCACAGATCCGGCGACCGAGCCCTATCAGATGATGGCATTGCTCAAGCTGATTTATACCGAAAACATATTCCCTGGAATCAAGTATTCTGAAGCAAAGCAAAAAGACGTTGAGTATCAATCAATTCTGCATGGTTGGGATATCATTGGCACTAACTATGAGCCTCTCACTATCAAAACACAGAATTATGACACTTATATTCGTTATATCGCTATTCAAGATACTGCCGGTAACGAGATTGTAAGTTGGACTCCCAGTAGTGATGGAAGTACGGTTAACAGCCTACCGACAGGCTGGTCATGCAATGCCACTATAAAAGCTTGGACTTATAATAATTATTATTGCGCCTATATGGGCACAGCTTCAAGTGGTGGCACCATTACCATCAATCCCAGTTCTTTTGCCAGCTATGCAACCGATGGATATGTCAGGTTAGTAATCAGATTTGCCGCCGAAGCCGCCACCACAATGGAGGTAAATGGATCGGAGCAAGAAGTGACCACTGCATGGCAAGGATTAGTTTGGACTGTTCCTGGCACCATTGACAACCCACCCGATGAGAACGGTTATACCGTACTCTTGGTTAAGATTAAAGATGGTGTTGACGATGACATTCACAATCGTGCCCCCATGTACACCAGTAGCGCCAGTGAACTGCGTGACTACTTCTCTACCTATGTGGATGAGATTCAGCTGCTCACCGACGGTATGCGCGTCAAAGAAGGCACTTCCGATGCGGGAACGATTTTTGCTTATACCGGTGACCTGAACAGGTTCTTCTACATCAGTAAGGGAAAGATGGCCTTTTTGACATCTGTTCGAGATCAGGGCGACCGTGCCCCCTTCTACGGCATGTATGAGGAATTTGCCCCCACTACCCAAAAGGATACTGTCAGCTTCGAAGACTTCTACGAGAAGATGAAGCAGGGTACAACTTATCCTATCATCCACGACTGTAATAGTGTGATCTACATGCAGCACTACTTCTCGATGGCAGGAAAAGCGGGAACCACTCATAATCAAGTGAACAGCCTCGTGCTCTACATCCCCGATGAGAGAGGACAGGTCGCTAGCGGTTCAGCATGGCGTGATTACGAGGCTGCCCATCAGCCCACTGTGGGTATGTATATGATTGACCTCTATGCTGATATCGAGCCGTCCACTACACCTGACATGTACACGGTGACGGTCAACTGGTATGACAACCTCGATGTTCTTACCCACACCGATGGTATTCCGCAGACCTACAATCTCTATGAGATTTATGACAAGGATGGCGACGGTGACTTGGACACCACCCTGGTCTATACCGGTCCTGACGCCACCTGGACACATGACTATCCCGTGGGTGACCCCACTGCCTATGACATCGAGTATTATGTAATCGGCACCCCCACAGCTGCCACCAATCAGGACACGTTCTTTGCCAAGAGTAATACCGACGAGGTGACCGTCCCGGGCAAGACCGACTTCATTGGTCTGCAGTGGTGGCGCTATGAGAGCGACTACGTGACCGACAATGGTACTGATATCCATGAGGTGAACTACTATCGCAACTTCCTTGCACCACATATGCTGAGTACAGGAGGTCAAGCGGGCATCAGTGCCGGCAATGTGGGCGCCAATGGCCGCACGTTGACCCTGTACCGCGAGGACATCCCAGTCATTGATCTTGAGCTGCAAATGAGCAACGGCAAGGCCTACTACCGCATCAAGTACATCAATAGGAATGAGACCCAGCAAGTAGAGCCTGGCTATGACCCGAACACTGGCGAATTATTGAATAATAACAAATAAACACGATATAAGCGATGAAAAAGATATATATGATTTTAGCAGTCCTCGCACTGCTCACCCTGTCGCTTAACGCGCAAATAAAGGATGGTAAGGTGGCTCAACATGCGACTCCTACCGTAAAGGTTAACACGGCTCTCGAAGGCATCAAGAAGGCTGCTTCCATGCCCGCCATCAACCGTGCTCCTAGCCGTGCCGACCGAGCTACCACTCTCAACCTGTTTATTGATACGACAACGTATGTGTCTGAATATCTCCCCATTTATGGTTATTATCATGATGACGCTCAGCACAATCAGTTGATTTACCCGGCAAGCATGCTGACCGACATGGTAGGCAAGAAGATTACATCTATGACCTTCTATCCTGCTTCTTACAGTAGCTCTAGCGGTATTAATTTCTATAATGGCTCTATCACATTTAAGTTGACTGAGGTAAATGGAAGTACTGGCTTTGATAGCAACAGTCCTTCTCTCATTACAGGCTCCATGACCACTGTGAAGACAGTAAACATGCCGTCATCGGCTAACACAAGTGCCACGACTTGGGTGATTGCATTCGATGATGAATATGAATACAATGGAGGCGACCTGGTAATTGACCTCACGACTACCACGGGCGGTTATGGTCATACCTATTTCTATATTGGAACGACGACAAGTCTCGGCGTAGCTTACCCAGGCTTGCTCCAATATGGCAGTTATGGCCCGTATGCTGTTGGTTATGTTCCCGCTGTGACCTTCACCTATGAGGAAGGTCAACAGCCAACGACTCCCACGCTGACTTCTCCCGTTGATGGTTCTACCGTTGACGTGGGCATCAACAACGGTTCTGGTGTGAGCCAGGCCATCAACATCAAGGGTAAAAATCTCACTCAGGATCTGACCGTTAGCGTGAGTGGCACGGGCTTCTCGGTATCTCGTGATGTGACCGTCACTGCTGCCGAAGCCAACGCTGGTAAGGACATCATTGTGACCTACAATGGCAACGCTGAAAATGCTACTGGCACGCTGACCGTTAGCAGCAACGAGGTGAGCGCTACCGTTAACCTGACTGCAAGCTACTCGGATGACGTGACCGTCTGCGATGGTGGATATTTCATTGAATATCTTCCCGTTTGGGGCTATTGGCATGATGCAGCTCAGCACAACCAGATGATTTACCCGGCAAGCATGCTGACCAATATGGTTGATAAGAATATTACGTCCATGACTTTCTATCCAACTGGTGGCTATGTAGATTCAAATGATAATGGTCAATATGATAGTGGTGAAACCACTTATCAAGGTCTGAATTTCTATGGAGGTTCCGTCACCTTTAGTTTGATGAATCTCTCTAGTGGCACATCACCTTATACTGATGATAACGCCACCCTGATTACCGGCACAATGACAGAAGTGAAGACCCTTGTTCCGCAGAATAATGCCAGTGCCACAACTTGGCTGATTGAATTCGATGAGGACTTCACTTACACTGGTGGTGACCTGCTCATTGATATGACAAGTACCGCCGGCACTTATGGACGTACCGCCTTCTCATGTGATGTCCTTAATACCAATCAGAGTGCACTTACTCTCACTACATCTAGTGGTGACATTGATGCGGGTCTTCCTATCCTGCCGAAGGTGACCTTCTCTGTTGAGGCACCCGCTCTGAATCCCACGATTGAGATTTCTCCCGCTACCCAGACGATCAGCGATGCCGCTGCTGCTACCTTGACCGTCACCGGTACTGACATCGAGAGCAACATCAACGTCGGTGTGGCTGATAACACTAATTGGTCTCTGAATCCCACATCGCTCTCCAACACTGGTGGCAACGTGAGCGTGTCCTACACGGGCCGCGACCTGAGCGCCAGCACCACCGTGACCGCAAGCGCCACCGGTGCTACTGACGCAACGGCCACCGTTGACTATGTTGCCGACGTGTACATTGTGGGTAACTTTGGTAATGGTTGGGACTTCAACAACGGTACCCAAATGACCTACAACAATGGCACCTATACCACCACGATCACGGTAGACGCCGGCAACTATATTCTGTTTGCCCGCTTGCTGGGTAACAGCAATCCGTGGAACACCCGAGATGTCTTCGGTCCCGACAGTGGTGGCGACTGGTGGATGCAAGGCGATAATGCCTCGGGCACCATCGACGTCAACGACGATGATCCCATCTATTTCACTGAGAGCGGCACTTATACCATCACCATCAACAGTGACGGCACCTTTACCATCACCAAGCAGAACGAGGGTCAGACCGCACCTCCCGTGATTACCTACACCGTCGACGACGAGTATGTGACGATCACCGCTACCGGTGACGGTACCGTGACGCTGAATGTGCCTGGTTATGATCCCGTCAGCGGCGAGGGCGAGGCAAGCATCACGATTCCTCGCGGCTTTGCAAGCAACACCATTACCGTTACGGCTACCGCTCAGGAAGACGGCAAGACCGAGAGCGCTCCCGCAAGCGAGCAGATCACCATTCCTGCTGGTTCAGGTTGGACTGAAATGGATGGCACCTACAGCGCTAACGACCTGCTCAGCTTCACGGTTGGCGGCGAGGACATCATGCTGGTTGACCAGTTCATGGCCTCCACGTTGAACAATGGACAGCCTGACCACTACACCTACACCTTGAGGCAGACTGTCAACGGTGAGACGAATACCAGTACTCCTGTGGAGATCCCCGTCTATAAGACCAATTCGTCGATCCAGGGTCTGTACACCCAAAACCAGGTTGACGGCGACACCGACATGAAGCTCAAGGCCGGCGTGCTGAACACCGAGATGGACTATGATGTCAATCCCGATCACAATGTGTTGTACTATAGCCTGTATCGCAGTGGCTTGAATGAAACCTATCCCGCGATTGACGTGGATAGCCGCATCTCTCAGCTCCAGAAGTTTGAAGACAACGCCAGCGGTACTGTCCAGTACTTCATGTACGAGAACCACACCTCGGGTGTTACTCCCAAGTATGACCACCTCGGCAATGAAATCGCTGAGCGTCTCGACACCAACTGGGTAGAAGGTGCATATAACGACCAGTTGGCATACGTGCCTGTGATTTGGACATTCGGTCTCTACTCTGGCCGTGAAGACGGTAAGAACAACTCCTATGGCTCGGACATCAAGCGCGAGTATCTGGGTAAGGTAGAAGCCACAATCTCGGGTGAGTACACTGCTGGTAACGCTTATGGTACATGGGAGGTAGGTAATACTGAATACTGCGTATTCCATCCCACGATCAATGTTACCGGTTACCTGCCTCAGGAGGGTGTGACAATACACTACAACGATGGTGACGAAGCCACCTATGTGCCTTACAAGTGCCGTGCATGGTGTACCACCGAGGGCATCCACGACTTCGTCAAGGATAGTGAAGGCCACCTCACGGATAACGGCACGTTGGACGTTCCTTACCTGCTGGGTGAGGCAGAATTCGGCAACGACCTCACGGCCACCATTGGTGGTGACTGGACTGGACTCGATAACGATCCTCATAGTACAGACGTAAGAGACCAGTGGTCATTTGGTCTGCCTTCTACCACTAACCCCGCATCGATTACCTACGTCATCCGCTTCTACTACAAGAAGGATGTTACTGAGGGCAACGCTGGCACTGGCAGCAAGCTCAGAGATGGCGATAGCCAGGAATACTTCATTGTCCAGACTAGCGGTACCATTGATGAATGGGTTGTGGGCCTCAACGAGCTGAACAACTACTCAGTAGTTGAGAGTGTGACCTACGTCAACCCGCAGGGTATGCAGTCTAGCCGTCCGTTTGATGGTGTGAACATCGTTGTGACCCGCTACAGCGACGGCACAACCCGCACCTCAAAAATCATTCGCTAATTCCAAAAACAAAGATAAAGGAAAAGGCAAGTAATTTTTCATAATAATGCATTTTTCGTATCCACGGTAAAATGCAAAATAAAGGGTCCGCTGTTGACAGCGCGCCCTTTATTTTTTTCATTATCACAGCGTGGCCTTCCCATCATAGCAGGGTGCGCTATAATTGATCTGTTAGAATCATAACCGCCCTTCGGGCGGGAAATTAAAACAAATTTTGTATTAAAATTAAATATATTAAATTTTTTAATTAATTTGTATGAATTTCCCGAAACTTGGCGGCACCTCAGCCATTGAAGTAAACTTCATGGCCTTCGGTTTGCACAAGTTTTCCCATGCGTAGCACGGTTAAACAGTGCAACGTTGAATTGTGACACAGCAACGTCCCATTGTATGGCCTCGCCTTGGCGTGGCCGAACACATAAGCCTTATAGGCCCTATAAGTCCTATAGGCCCTATAAAACCCATTCCCATGAATTAATGTCCAATTAACGGCAATTCATGTGAAAAGCCCCAGCGGCCACGCCAAGGCGAGGCCCTACAGCGTGGCCACCCGTTTGCGACTCTATAATCCAGCCTGTTTCCCCCTGGGCGAAATCATATTATTGTTTTCAATTAAACAATTTCATTTTTTTTCTTGTTTATTTCAAAAAAACGCTTTAATTTTGCAGATTAGAATTACTACTATTGATTTCTCTTAAATTTATACTACCCTGGTGATTGACATGGAAAGAAATAACCAAATATTCGCTCCATAAAATCAGCAAACTGAGACATTGCAAGATGAATCAATAGCGGTAAACAAATGAAAAGTGACCATAATATTTACTCCCTTATTATTAACATTTAAACTTTTATTGCTATGCTATTCAAAAACAAAATCGGGCTCTTTGCTGCCCTTTTCATGTTGTTTGGACTGATGAGTGCCCAGGCACAGTCGGTTGTCCACAACAAGGCCTATTATGAGGCCATCACCTATCAGTGGACTGATGCTAGCGGTGCTATGCACACCAACGCTATCACCGATGAGGCTACCGATCCCTATCAGATCGTTGCCCTGTTGAAGAAAGTTTACTGCGATCCCAACATCCCCGGTCCCAAGTACTCAGCCTATGACAAGAACGGCAACCGCGAACGCGTGGTTGACTACGGCGCTGTTGGCGGCGGCTGGAACATCAGCGCTAGTGATGTGACCGCTCCCTATGAGGAGGGTTACACCATCCTGATGGTTTCGGTAAAAGAGGAGTTGAGCCTGCGTCCCAATGACAACTATGGTTCTTATGAGTTCCCCAATGCTGCTACCCTGATCAGCTACATCGGCTCAAACATTGCTTCGGTGCAGCTGTTGACCGACGGTCTGCGCATTGGCGAAGGCATGCATGCCGGTACCGCTTTCAACATCAGCGGTAACTACAACCGTTTCTTCATGCTCGGTAAGGGCCAGGCCCGCCAGAAGACCCAGTGGGTACTCGACGAGCAAGGTGGTTGGTTCAACGAAGACATCTATGGTGAGCGCGTTCCCTTCAAGTCAATGTTTGAGCAGTTCAGCCCCACCGACGGTTCTGAGAACTCTGAGATTCTCGACTTCTACACCAAGATGATCGCTGGTGACGTTTATCCCGTTATTCACGATTGTGCTTCGGTACTCCAAACCGAGCACTACTTCTCGATGGCAGGTAAGAACGGCCATGAGAGCAAGTCGCTGACGGGCCTGAACATCTTCATCCCTGACTACCGTCTGCTCTACTGGGAGGATGTTGTCCGTTACAATAATCGTGACCACACCGTTGATGGTCGCATGATGAATCCTTACTATGATATCAACGGCAACAGATGCCGCAGCAGCCGCAGCTACTTTGAGGTTGACTTCGCACAGTACAACCCCGCCTATGCTCCCATGGTTGGTCTCTACACCATCAAGCTCGAGGGCAATGCCGCTGAAGGCACCGAGGAGAGAACCTATGACGTTACCCTCGACTGGACCTCATCACTGAACACTATGGCCAATGGCGAGGTGCCCCAGACCTACACCGTTTACATCGTCCTCACCGACGAGTACGGCAATGAGACTTATGAGGAACTCGTTGTAACCGGCGAGACCACCTACACCTACACCGTGCCCCAGGACGAGCACAGCTACACCATCACCTACATCGTGCATGGTCAGCCCTCTGATGGCGAACATGACATGTTTGTTGCATGGTCTAACCAGGCCAGCGTTATCATCCCCGGCTGGAACGACTTCCTGAGCCTGCAGCTCAACCACTTCGAGAGCGACTATAAGAGCGCCGAGGAGCTGAACTACTACCGCAACTTCCTGAACCTCGAGAACGACGATGTGCTCAACGGACTCACCCGCGCTCGCATCAACGATGGTGAGGACACCTTCGTGCTCTATCGCTTCGACACCAACAATCCTGACGTGATGATTCCTGTTGCTGAACTCAAGCTCATCGCTAATGGCAACAACGTACGTTACGAGGTTACCTATGACAACCAGGAGCCCCTCGCTGGCTACAATGTGAACGTTGTCACCAGTGGCAACCTTGGCAGCTATGGTCAGAACGAAGTTATCGACCTGGGCGCAATCCTGTTCGTTGACCAGTTCACCGCAAGCACCGCCGATAACACCCATTCCAACCGTTACGGATACATGCTCGCACTGGTTGGCAACACTAAGACCACCAACACCGTTGAGGTTCCCGTTCAGAAGACCGCTTCGACCATCGACGGCTTCTACACCCTCGACGAGATCATGAGCGACGTTGACCGTCACCTCGACGTTAACATCAAGAATGCTAACGTTGAGATGAACCTGGCCAACAATCCCGCTATCTATTACTACACGCTCGAGCGTGGTGACAACATGAACCCCAACGACGCTCTGTCAAAACTCCAGCGCCGCACCGACGGTACCTTCATGGAGATGAACGATCGTCTGGGCATGGCTGGCAACATCTATCCTGATGGTGTTCTGAACCTGCTCGACACCGACGTCCTCACTGGTATCTACAATGACTTCACCACCTATGTTCCCGTGATCTGGACCTTCGGTACCAACCGCGTGAACAACAATCCGGAATTGAACAACGATGCTGTGAACAGCTATGGTAGCCCCATCTGGAAGACTGGTGTTGCCCAGATCACCGATGCACAGGCTAGCGCTTCGTTCACCGCTGGTGAATTTGTAACCTGGAAGGATGAGGCTAACAGGCTCTGCTGCTACTTCAACCCCGTTATCACCGTTAAGAGTGATCTGCCCGACTATGCAAGCGTTGACTATGAGGTTTGCATGTACCGTGTATGGCGTCTGTGCGATGACATCCGCAACTCGACCTACGATCCCGTTACCGGCTACCGTGTAAACGACGTGAATGCCGACCGTGATCCCGATAAGCTCATCGTTGAGGAAATGACCGACGCTACCGAGGTAACCTTTGGTGATGCCATCTATGACTTCCCCATGGCTAACAACGAGTTTGGCGGTCTCGCTTACGGTGCATTGAAGGATTCTCAGACTGCCTTCATCGTACGCATGTACTACAAGAAGGCCGACGGTGCTAAGGCTGATGCTCCCTTGTACTATGTTGTTGAGAAGACCATCGACAACTGGTCCAACATCTATGTGGATGTAAACGAGCTCAACATTAACAACGAGGTTTCCAAGACCTATTACAACGCTCTGGGTATTCCTAGCGACAAGCCCTACGACGGTGTGAACATTGTTGTTACCCGCTACAGCAACGGCGCTACCACCACTTCTAAGCTTGTGAAGTAAGCCGCTCGCTAGATAGCGATTTAACCTACCATCAGGGGAGGTACCCGCAACGGGGTCGCCTCCCCTATTGTTATCGATTATTCAAAGCATCCTTAAAAACACCTAGGGAAATTTGGCTATTATCAAATATTATCCTACCTTTGCGGCGAGAAATGAACCTCGCTTAACTAAAGCACTAAAAATGAACGTTTTTGTTTATTAACATATTTCATTAACTCAATTAATTTCAAATTATTTATGAAGAAATTATTTTCTCTCCTCACGTTAGCCCTGCTGACCACGTCGGTTTGGGCCGCTGACTATGTTAAGGTAACTGCTGATGCTGACCTCACCAGCGGTACTTACCTGATTGTCTATGAAGAGGGCGGACTCGCCTTCAATGGCGGTCTGGAAGTGCTTGACGCTACTCAGAACACGATTGCTGTCACCATCGCCGACAGCAAGATTGCTTCCAGCGCTGATGTTAATGCTGCTACCTTCACCATCGACATGACTGACGGCACTATCCTGAGCGCAAGCGGCAGCTACATCGGCCGCACCGGTGACTCCAATGGCTTGACCTACGGCGCCGATGCTATGACCAACACCATCTCGATTGACAATGACGGCAACGCCGTTATCGTTGCTAGTGGTGGTGCTTACCTGCGCTACAATGCAACCAGCGGCCAGGAGCGTTTCCGTTACTTCAAGTCGAGCACCTACACCGGCCAGAAGGCTATCGCCCTGTACAAGCAGGAAGGCAGTGCTCCCGTTGTAACCGTTGCTGCTCCCACCCTGCCCGAGGCACAGGAATTCACCACCGACACCTTCACCGTTACCATCACCAACAATGAGGAAGGTGCTACCCTGTCCTACAGCACCGACGGTCTGGCATGGCAGGCTTATACCCAGCCCATCGTGATCACCGAGACCACCACCGTTTATGCCAAGGCTACCAAGAACGGTGTTGACAGCCGTACCGTAAGCGCTACCTACACCAAGAAAGAGATTGTAGCCGGTACCACCTTTGCTCTGGTAACCAACGTTGCCGACCTGGCAGCTGGTGACAAGATCATCCTTGTGAACAACGAGGCCGCTATGGCCATGGGCGCAAGCCGCGGCAACAACTTTGGTTCCGTTGATGTTACCATCGTCAACAACACCATCACTACCAGCGAGGCCAACATCATCACTCTCGAGGCTGCTGGCAATAACTGGAACCTCAAGACCAACAGTGGCTACCTTTACGCTGCCAGCAGCACTGGCAACCAGATGAAGCTCGAGGCTGAAGTTGACGAGAACGGCAACGCCAACGCTGCCATCAGCATCGACGGCGACAGCGCTATCATCGTGTTCCAGGGTACCAACACCCGCAACGTGGTTCGCTATAACGCTAACAACAATCCCACGCTGTTCTCATGCTATTCTGCAACCAACAACCAGAAGCCCGTTTACATCTACAAGGCTACTAGCGATGTTCCCGAGCCTCCCGTAACCGTTGCTGATCCCGTGTTCAACCCCGGTACCTGCGGCTTCACCGGCAGCCAGATTGTTACCATCACCTGCGCTACCGAGGGTGCTCAGATTTACTACAGCATTAACGATGCTGAGTATGAACTCTACACCAACGCTATCACCGTAACTGAGGACTCGACCGTTCTGAAGGCTTATGCTGAGCTCGATGGTGTACAGAGCCTCGTTGTTACCGCCAAGTACTACAAGCGTGCCGAGGTAACCACCATCGCCCAGGCCAACCAGCTTGAGAACAAGAAGGACTTCGTATTCTACGGCAACGTAGTTGTTGTTTACCAGAACGGTAGCAACCTGTGGGTTAAGGACAACACTGGCTACGGCCTGATCTACGGCAACCAGGTTCCTCAAGTCGAGGTAGGTGCTACCCTGGCCGAGGAGTGGGAAGCACAGCACTATCTGTTCCGTGGCATGATCCACGAGTATCAGTATCCCACCAATGTTCAGGCTACCGACGATGCTCTCGTTGAGATCGTTCCCACCGAGTATACCGAGGCTCAGTTGACCACCGACAATATCAACGAGCGCGTGATCGTTAAGGGTCTGACCTTGACCGCTGGTGAGGATCCCAAGTATCTCTACACCGCTGATGGTATGGCTATCTACAACCAGTTCAACATCACCTATCCCACCATCGAGAATGGTAAGACCTATGATGTTGAGGGTATGGTAAGCTACTACAACAATGCTGTACAGATTATGCCCATCGCTGTTACCGAGCACGTTGATGCCGATGTTTTGCGTGGTGACGTTAACCAGGATCAGACTGTCAACATTGCTGACGTTTCTGCTCTGATCGACATCTTGCTGGGCACTGGTGCTGCTCCTGCCGCTGCTGACTGCAACCTTGACCAGAATGTCAACATTGCTGACGTTTCTGCTCTGATCGACTACATGCTGAGTGGTCACTGGAATAACTAATCCTCTTTAGGATCACATAGTTTAAAAAAGGAGGTCATGCACTTGTTGCATGGCCTTCTTTTTTGTCTATAGCCGAAAAACGACGTCTCTTAATTGGTGAATTGGAAAATTTGAGTAACTTTATGGCCTTCAAAAACAATCGAATATGGAACCCACCAAGAAATTGCTCCTATTAGACGCCTATGCGCTTATCTTCAGGGCTTTTTACGCCATGATACGCAGCCCGCGCGTCACCTCCACCGGTATCGATACTTCTGCAGTCTTTGGCTTCGTTAATACCTTGCAGGATCTGCTCAAACGTGAGCAACCATCACACATCGCCGTGTGCATTGACCCGCCTGGAGGCAAAACCTTCCGACATGAGAACTACGAGCCCTATAAGGCCAACCGCGAGAAGACGCCAGAGGGTATCTTGGTAGCAGTGCCTTACATCAAGCGCATTCTTCAGGCCTATCGCATTCCCATTTTTGAGGTTGAAGGCTTTGAGGCCGATGATGTCATTGGCACCCTGTCCCATCAAGCCGAGCAACAAGGCTTCTTCACTTATATGGTCACCGGTGACAAAGATTTCGGACAACTGGTGACACCCAATATCAAGATATTTAACCCGGGCAAGAACGAGGTGATGGGAGTAGAAGAAGTCAAGGCCAAATATGGCATCGAGCAACCCACGCAACTCATCGACATCTTGGGCCTCATGGGCGACACCGCCGACAACATCCCTGGATGTCCTGGTATAGGGCCAAAGACCGCCGAAAAACTGATTCAACAATACGGTTCCATTGAGAACCTGCTTGAACACACCAGCGAGCTTAAGGGTGCCCAAAAACAGCGAATCGAGGATAATGCCGAGCAGATACGCATGTCCAAGTGGCTCGCAACCATCATCACCGATGTCCCTGTCACACTTGATGCCAACTCATTACAGCGAGAAGCCGTTGATTTAGACACCTTGAGGCAAGTGTTCACCGAACTGGAGTTCAGAACTCTCACCCAACGCTTAATTGACGGTGGTGAAGCCAACGCCGGACTGGATATCAGCTCAAACGAGCCTATCCAGACTGCTACAGAGTCCATGGCGCCAGTAAAGACCAATCCGCAGCCCGCTACAGGCAAGCAGTTGTCATTATTTGACCTAGAAGAAACCACACCCGTAACATCGACAACATCTAGCACCAAGTCATTAGCCGATGTACCTTACAATTACACGGTCGCTACTTCACCCATGAGCGTAGCCATGGCTGTGAGCAAGATGTTGGATGCTCCTCGAGTTGCCATCAGTTTCTTAGCATCAGGTGGCAACACCATGCAGCTCAAGATTGTGGGAGTCGCCTTGTGTGCCAGGGAGCATGAAGCTGTGTACGTGGTTTGTCAAGACCAACAAGAAATACTCAAAGCGCTAGCCCCACTGTTCAGCGGCAAGACGTGCATCGTGAGCAGCGATATCAAGCGGTTGATGGTAACCCTTCACCAGCACGGCATCCAGTTCACGGCTCCTTACTATGATACATCGGTTGCCCATTACCTGCTGCAACCCGAGCGAGGACACTCAACTGCCGAGATGGCTTATGAATTACTCCACTATACCGCCATCACACCCGAGAGTTTGTTGGGTCCAAAGGGACGCAACCAGCTCAAACCACAGCAGATTCCCGTTGAGGACCTCGCCAAATGGGCAGGTGAAGCCGCCGATTTGACCCTGCAACTACCTGAAGTGCTCAACAAGGCACTCAACGAGCAGGGTATGAACAAACTGTTCAACGAAATTGAGTTACCGCTAGTTCGAGTACTGGCAAGCATGGAACTGGCGGGTGCACGCATCGACGTGAAATCGCTTAACGAGTATTCGGTAACTTTAACCGAACAGATGAATAAACTGGAGAGCGAGTGCCATCAATTAGCTGGCATGAACTTCAATACGGCATCTCCCGCTCAAGTGGGTGAGGTGCTTTTTGATCACTTGAAAATCGACCCCAAGGCCAAAAAGACCAAGACCGGACAATACAGTACCACTGAGGACATCCTGCTCAAACTACGCGACCGTCATCCGCTAGTGGACAAGATTCTTGAATTGAGAGGCATCAGGAAACTGCTATCGACCTATGTCAATGCCTTACCTGCCCTTATCAACCCAACGACAGGCCGCATACACACCACTTATAACCAGACTGTCACAGCCACTGGACGATTGTCATCGACCAATCCAAATCTGCAGAACATTCCGGTGCGAACCGATGACGGCAAGGAGATTCGCCGCGCTTTCATCCCTGCCGACGGCAACCTCTTCTTCAGTGCCGACTACTCCCAAATAGAACTGCGTCTGGTCGCTGATCTGAGCCACGACAAGACCATGATCGATGCCTTTGCCAATGATCACGATATCCATGCCATAACGGCATCACGCATCTATCACAAGCCATTGGAGCAGGTCACTAGCGATGAGCGGCGCAAGGCCAAAACCGCCAATTTCGGTATCTTATACGGCATCAGTGCCTTCGGCCTGGCCCAACGGCTGAACATTCCCAGAGATGAGGCTAAGATGCTGATCGACGGCTACTACACCACCTTCCCTCAAGTGCGTGACTACATTGACCGAAGCATCGCCCAAGCGCGCGAAAAAGGCTATGTCACAACCCTCTACGGCCGTCGTCGCATGTTGCCTGACATCAACTCGCGCAACGCCGTGGTAAGAGGCTTCAGCGAGCGTAATGCCATCAACGCACCCATTCAGGGCACTGCTGCCGATGTCATCAAGCTCGCCATGGTGCGCATCTACAACCGTTTCAAGAATGAGGGAATAAAATCCCGAATGATTCTCCAGGTGCATGACGAACTTAACTTTGACGTCATCCCCAGCGAACTTGATCAAGTCCAGCGCATTGTCATCGAGGAAATGGAGGGAGTCTATCAAGGTCAAGTGAAACTTACAGCAAGTCATGGTGTGGCCAGCAACTGGTTGGACGCCCATTAACGCTGAAAATCATGGGTTTATAACCAGTAAAAGAAATATTTTCAGGGAAATCTTGCTGCATTTGAAAAATTAGCAGTATCTTTGCACCGCTAAAAAGAGTTGCGGGGTGTAGCACAGTTGGTTAGCGCGCCACGTTCGGGACGTGGAGGTCGGAAGTTCGAGTCCTCTCACCCCGACTCAAGCAAGAGGTTAGTGTGAAATCACACTAACCTCTTTTTTTCTATATTCGTCGATTTTGGTCGTTTTCGGCTCATCATCGATGCAATAGTGTTCTTTTTTGCCGAGATTTCTTTGACAAATAGCATTTTCTTGTTACCTTAGCGCAATCAATCGAGTAATGTTATGAAACAGGACAATATCACACAAATTGATCTACACGACGTGCCTCAGGTCTACCACAACCTCAAGTACAATGACGGCGAAATATGTTTCGCCGACAACATCACTTCCATTCCTGGACTGATGTCGCAATTCCGAGTAAATTTTATCGCTTATGTGATTGTGCTTGAAGGGTCGCTCACGCTCGAGTTGAACACCGTTCCCTACCAACTGGAGAAAAACTGCTCACTGTTTATTGACCGCAAGATGGTTGTCACCAGCGTCAAGCACAGTGATGATTTCCGTTGTGTGATTTGTGCCTTGAGCACTGATATCGGGTTCTCTTTCTTCAACAAAAGCCTGATGCAGAGTGTGATGCACCTCCTTTCCAATCCTGTCATCACAATGGATCAAGACGAAGTGGATCTGATGTTGAAATACTATGAATTGCTCGTCTTTAAGATGGATCATCCCGAGATGAATTTTGCCCGCGAAACCATGCGCGACATCATCCGTTGCTTTGCCTACGACCTGCTATCCAATATCAACAAGCACTTGACCCAGGGCGACAGTGACGACATGCTGCGACAGAGCGATCGCATTTTCCGAAAGTTCATGCTGTTGCTTGCCGAGAACAGTAATGTAAACCGCAGTGTCAAGTCCTATGCCGACGAGCTTTGCGTATCGCCCAAATACCTGACCAGCGTATGCCGCAAGCACAGCGACTCGACAGCTAGCGAACTCATCGCCACATCGGTCATGAGCCGCGTAAAGCAGTTGCTGCTTTACAGCGACCTGAGCATCAAGGAAGTAGCCGGAGAAATGGGCTTTGACAACCTCTCATTCTTCGGCAAGTATGTGAAAAAGCATCTGGGATTGTCACCTAACCATTACCGCAAAGCCAACGGCTACGGGAAATGAGGTTAAAGGTTAACTAGGGTCTAGAAACTGGAAACTAAAAACCAGAAACTATAGCATCAAGCATCTCACTGGCAGTAAGGCCCGTAACAGGATGACGCCAGTCGGGTGCCAGTTCCATCATTGGGCGAAGGAAAAAATCGCGCTCATGAAGATGGGCATGCGGTACTTGCAACTCGGGAGTTTCGATAACCAAGTCATCAATAGCCATGATATCTATATCCACCAGTCGGTCAATATAATGGCCCTCACTGTCACGGTGTGATGCGCTGCCCAAGCGGCGCTCTATGTCATGGATGTGTTCAAGCATCTCATGCGGTTCCATGTTGCTGCTAAGTCTCACCCCCACGTTCATAAATCGGTTGTCGCTCTCAAACCCCCATGGCTCACTCTCGACAATCCGCGAGACAGCACACCCGCTCGTGCCTGCCGCAAGAGCAACGACGGCGCGATAAAGATTATCGCGCCGATCGCCTATATTTGAACCTATATTCAGGTAATAGTCCATGTTTACAAGGTCTTGTGAACCTCAATCTCCTCAAATGCCTCCAGGATGTCTATCTCCTGCAGGTCATTGTAGGACTTGAGACTCAAGCCGCAGTCAAATCCACTGGATACTTCCTTGGCGTCGTCCTTGAAGCGCTTGAGCGAAGCCAACTCACCCGTGTGGATAACGATACCGTCACGAATGACACGCACCTTGCTGCCACGCTTGATCTTGCCCTCGACAACCATAGCACCGGCGATAGTTCCCACCTTGCTGATGTGGTAAACCTGACGCACCTCGGCACTACCGGTAACCTCTTCCTTGATATCGGGCTGGAGCATACCTTCCATAGCGCTCTTAACCTCCTCGATGGCATCATAGATGATAGAGTACAGACGGATGTCCACACCCTCTTGCTCAGCGGCGCGCTTGGCCGATGCCGACGGACGCACCTGGAAACCGACGATGTAGGCATCGCTGGCGGCAGCCAGAGTGACATCGCTCTCAGTAATGGCACCCACAGCCTTGTGGATGACATTTACCTGCACCTCGGGGGTCGAGAGCTTGATGAGCGAGTCGCTCAATGCCTCGATAGAACCGTCCACGTCGCCCTTGACGATAATGTTAAGTTCGTGGAACTCGCCCAACGCGCGGCGACGGCCGATGTCCTCGAGGCTCACACGGGTCTGGGTGCGACGGCTCAGCTCACGCTGCAGCTGCTCACGCTTGTTAGCGATTTGACGGGCCTCCTGGTCGGTGTCCATCACATTGAACTTATCACCAGCGGTGGGAGCGCCGTCAAGGCCCAAGATAAGCGCGGGAGTTGACGGACCGCTCTCGGTGATGCGCACGTTACGCTCGTTGAACATGGCCTTAACCTTACCAAAGTGGGTACCGGCCAGCACGATGTCGCCCACATGCAGGGTGCCGTTGTCCACAAGCACCGTAGCGATGTATCCGCGACCCTTGTCAAGCGACGACTCGATAATAGAACCCGTGGCCTTGCGGTTGGGATTGGCCTTCAGGTCGAGCATATCGGCCTCGAGCAGCACTTTCTCCATGAGTTCGTTCACGCCAATACCTTTCTTAGCCGAGATATCCTGACTCTGGTACTTGCCGCCCCAATCCTCAACAAGGTAGTTCATATTGGCCAGCTCCTCCTTGATCTTCTCGGGATTAGCTCCAGGCTTATCAATCTTGTTGATGGCAAAGATGATGGGCACACCAGCAGCCGACGCGTGATTCAAGGCCTCAACAGTCTGAGGCATGACGCTATCATCGGCAGCGACAATCACAATAACGATGTCGGTTACCTTGGCACCACGGGCACGCATAGCGGTAAATGCTTCGTGACCAGGGGTATCCAGGAATGTGATGCGACGTCCGTTGGGTAATTTCACGTTATAGGCACCGATATGCTGGGTAATACCTCCAGCCTCACCGGCGATAACGTTAGAATTGCGGATGTAGTCCAGCAACGAAGTCTTACCGTGGTCCACGTGACCCATGACGGTAACAACAGGGGGACGCTGAACGAGATCGGCGGGATCATCCTCCTCCTCGCTGATGGCCTCTACCACCTCGGCACTGGTATATTCGGTTTTAAAGCCAAACTCGTCGGCAACGATATTGATCGTCTCGGCATCGAGTCGCTGGTTGATGCTCACCATCACGCCCAGATTCATACAAGTGGCGATAACCTTGTTGATGGGCACGTTCATCATGATGGCGAGGTCATTAGCAGTAACGAACTCGGTAAGCTTCAAGATCTTGCTCTGTGCTGCTGCCAGTGCAGCCTCCTCGCGGGCTTCCTCACGGTGCTCCTCACGTTTCTCGCGACGACGGGTAGCGGCAGCCTTCTTGTTGCTCTTAGCGGTGAGGCGGGCCAGCGTCTCTTTCATCTGGCGCTGAACATCCTCCTCGCTTACCTCGGGCCTCAACGGCTTGCGGTTGCCCTTCTTGTCCTTACCACGCTTGCCTTCGTCCTTGCCGCCACGTCCGCCCTTGCCAGACTGCGGTGCGGGTTGGTTGCCTGCGGTCTCGATATCGATTTTTTCTTTGCCGATGCGTTTGCGTTTCTTCTTGCCACTCTCGGCTTGAGCCTTGGCGATACGCTCATTGCGCTTCTCCTCTTTGCTCTTCTTGCGGGGCCTGGTCTGCTGGTTAATGGAGGTCAAGTCCACCTTGCCCACCACCTTGAGTTGCGGTCCGCCGACGGTCTCAGACACGGGCTTGAACACATCCTCGGCCTTGTCGTCCTCTTGGGAATCATTGGATTCCTCCTTCTGGGGCTCGACAGGCTCAACAGCCTGGGGTTCCTCAGGCACTTCAAGCTGAGGCTGGGGCTGAGGCTCTGGTTCGGGCACGGCAGGAGCAGCAACTTCAGCTTCTACTGGCTTGTTTTGCTCGACTGGTTCCTTGGCAGGTTCCTCTACCGGCTTCTTCTCGGCTTCAGGCTTCTCGGGAGCAGGCTCAGGCTTGCTGACGCCCTTTGGCTTGCTGGCAGCCTCCAGGTCAATCTTGCCTAAGAAAGTAGGTTTCTGGCCTGGCACAACGGTCTTGATCTCATGATCTTTGGCCGCGTTGTGCTTTGCTTTCTCCTTTTGGCGTTCATTGGCCATCTTGTCCGACTTGCTTTTCAGGTCCATGTCGGGTTTAAACTCCTTAACAAGCATTTCATAAACATCGTCCTGGATGCGCGCGTTGATGCTCGCATCGATTTCAATGCCTTTCTTGTGCAGGAATTCCTCGATGGTTTGCCTACCCACGTTTAAATCCTTAATGACTTTACTGATCTTTATCGCCATATAATGTCTTTTATCGATTCGCTTTCGGCAATATGCTTTCGGCTTTTATTTTTGCTATTTTTTGAGAAGTGAAATGAATGAAAAATGTTGTTTATTCCTCAAACTCTGCCCTGAGTACATCAAGCAGGTGGTCAACCGTATCTTCCTCGAGGTCGGCACGGTCAATCAAGTTCTCACGCGGAGTGCGCAATACCGATTTGGCAGTGGCGAGACCCACATTCTTGAGTGCCTCGATTACCCACTCGTCAATCTCATCCTTGAACTCATCCAGGTAGATGTCTTCCTCGCCTTCGGTCTCAACATCACGGTAAACGTCGATGCTGTAACCCGTAAGGATGCTGGCCAACTTGATGTTCAAGCCACCCTTACCGATAGCCAGCGACACTTCCTCGGGACGCAGGAACACCTCGGCATGCTTGTTCTCATTATCAAGACGGATGGAGGAGATCTTGGCGGGGCTCAACGCGCGCTGGATGAGCAGCTGCGGGTTATTGGTGTAGTTGATCACATCAATGTTCTCATTGCGCAATTCGCGAACGATACCATGAATGCGGGCACCTTTCACACCCACACAAGCGCCCACGGGATCAATGCGGTCATCATAGCTCTCAACAGCGATCTTTGCGCGCTCTCCAGGAATGCGGGCAACGGCGCGGATCACGATAAGACCGTCATGGATCTCAGGCACTTCCTGCTCAAACAGGCGGCGCAGGAAATCCTGGCTCGTGCGTGACACAATCACCTTGGGATTGTTGTTGGTGTTGTCCACACGCTCAATGACAGCCCTCACGACATCACCCTTGCGATAGATGTCGGTGGGAATCTGCTCCTCTTTGGGCAGCAGCAGCTCATTCTTCTCGTCGTCAAGCAGGAGAACCTCACGTTTCCACACCTGATATACCTCGCCAGCAACCAGTTGGCCCTCAAGAGCCTTAAACTTATTGTAGATGGCATCCTTTTGCAGGTCGAGAATCTTGCTGGCTAACGTCTGACGTAAATTAAGGATGGCACGCCTGCCAAACTTGGCAAAATCAATCTTGCGGGTGTGCTCCTCGCCCACCTCACAGTCGGGATCATCATCAGCCTGGGCATCACTCAACGAGATCTGCTTGTTGGGATTTTCTACCTGACCATCCTCAACGACCTCCAGGTTCTGATAGATTTCACAGTCACCCTTGTCAGGATTGACAATGACGTCAAAATTGTCGTCGTTGCCAAACATCTTGGACAGAACACTGCGGAACGACTCTTCCAGCACGCTGATAAGAGTGGTCTTGTCAATGTCCTTGAGCTCTTTAAACTCGGCAAACTGCTCGGTCATGTTGACCGCTTCTTCTCTTTTAGCCATAATGTTTTAATGTCAATCTTTAGATAAATCTGTCTGGGTATCGACACAAGTCATGACTGACTTGATGCCGGTATTTTGACCAGCTCAGATTTTGATGATATTTTTTGTGTATTTAATGTCACTGTAATTGAAACGTTCCTGCTCCTCGACAAGCTCGGGGCGCTTCTTGCCCTCGAGTTTGCGTTTCACAGTCATTGACAGGGTAAATCCCTCATCGTCGGCATCGGCCAGAACACCCTTGAGCTTGCGGCCGTCGGCGGTCAGCACCTCGACCTCATAGCCCACGTTCTTGCGGTATTGACGAGGGAGCAACAGCGGCGAGGTGATACCATAGGAGCCCACGGTCAGCTCATAGTCCTCCTCATCGCGGTCAAATGCGGCATGAACGGCATCGTTCACCGCCACACAGTCGTCGATAGTGATGTCCTCATCGCTGTCAAGGGCAATGTCAATCACGTTGTCCTTGCTCACCTGAAGGGTAACTAAATACAGTTTGGAGCCCTCTAGCGCCTCATTAATCACTTGTTCCAGTGCCGTTTTGTCAATCATATCCCTGTTTTTTCGCCTCTTGTCCTTAAGTTTTTTTCAAGCTTGGTAAATGCTTTCCAAAGCCTGAAACCTAAGGCCTGAAACTTAAATTATAATAAAAACGAGGAAGCCCGATGCCCCCTCTCACGAATGCTGGCGCAAAAGTACTCATTTTAGCCCATATCCACAATATTTAATGTGAAAAAGCAACTGTTATTGCGGGAAAATTAACTTTATTTATCTCTATTTAACACAATAAGACGCTTAAATAATGTTAAAAGATAATGACTCGGCGATGGCTTAGGTCTTTATCATGTATTTTTGCAATAGCTAAAGTTAGCGATAACAGGCATGAAAACAGGTGAGAGGAATAGATATACTGCGGTGACGAATTGGGAACGGTTAGGTTCGTGGTTCGTTTTCCTCTTTTTCTTAACTGCAATCTGCGTTATCAGCTCGAGCTATTTCACCAACTTGGTCAGCCCTCAACATGGTTACCAAAGCTGGGAAATCAGCGAGTGGCTCATCAATTACGAGGGCGGATTTGTCAGGAGAGGCATCGTGGGCCAGATCCTATATGCCTTCGAGCAGATGCATTTGTACGATGTGAGAATCGCCATCAAACTGTTATATATCCTTTCAAGCGTCATTATCCTGCTCATCCTCTACCGGGTATTCAAGGCCGAAGGGTGGTCTCCAGTTCTCCTCCCCACTGGCTTGTGCCTCGGCTACACGTTGTTTAACCTGTGGGGACGCAAAGACTTCATGATGCTGGCACTGGCGTTCGCGATCTTCCTGTGCTACAGGGCAGCGGTCACGCGGCATGGCAAACGGGCATGGATACTGCTTTATATTCTCTCCGCATTACAGCTACTTGCCCATGAAGCATCTTTTTTCTTCACTTATCCCATTTTGATGCTATACAGTTACAGCATATACCGCAAATCCGGAATGACATGTTCGCGCAGTGCCGTTAAAACCCTTATATGTTTCCTGCCTGTGCTTGTCATCATGGCGGTGGTATGCTTGTTTAAGGGCGACAAGAGCGTCGCCGATGCCATTTGGTCATCTTGGGGCAAAGTGTTTGCAGCATATCCCGATGCTGGCGGCGTTTCCCACGTTGGCTCGAGCGTTCAGGCCTTAGGATGGAACGCGGTAAGCACTTTCAAATACCACTTCCACTCGGCATACTTTGGAACCACGTCCTCGTCACCACTGCATGTGATTCTGACACTATTCGTCATCCTCTCGGCCTATTACCTGCTCACGCGCATCGATTGCATCAGTATGGGTAAATCCAAGTCAAACCACTTGAACCACACGCTGTTGAGCGACATCGCCCTTGTGCAATTTATCGCTTTACTGCCCATGTTCACTGTCCTGTCATGTGACTGGGGCCGCACGTTGCCCTACTGGGTACTCTCCTCGCTGTTCTTTTATCACGTCTTCAAGCAGGAGGAGGTCACTTTCCCCTATTGCTTGACCAAGCCATCTCGGGCAATTCAAGGCTTCATTAGCGGGAACAGGCTGCTTCGTTCACCTATCACCTACCTGCTGCTTGTACTGCTCACTCCTGTCCCCAACTATTACGCGCCACTGGACCACATCAATACAATCCAGCAGGGATTCTATTACGAGATTGTCAACTTCATCAACCACATCACAACAATACTGGCATGACCGATATCATCAAATTGCTACGAGCGAAACAATGGATCAAGAACCTCTTTGTCTTCCTGCCCTTGTTCTTTGACCGCCACCTCTTTGATGCGGGCTATCTGATCCCATGTATCCTGGCATTTATCGCGTTCTGCATGGCGTCCAGCGGCATCTATTGCTTCAATGACATCCACGACGCTGAGGCCGACCAAAACCATCACGAGAAGAGCAAGCGCCCCATTGCAAGCGGTAAGGTCAGCAAGGCTGTAGGCTATTGCGCCATGCTCGTGTGTTTCGCCATCAGCATGGCGGTCATATATCTCATTAACAAGGCCGATGTCAGGAATGGCCTGTTGTTTCTCGTCATTGGGGCTTATGTGGTGATGAACATCGCTTACACGCTCTTGCTCAAGCACATTGCCATCGTCGATGTGTTTGTCATCGCTGTGGGGTTTGTGCTACGCGTTTTAGCCGGTGGTGTGGCCACGGGCATCATCTTGACCCACTGGATAGTGCTCATGACCTTCCTGCTGGCACTCTTTCTCGCCTTTGCCAAGCGGCGCGACGACGTGATGGTGTTTGAAAACAGCGGTGTTACCATGAGAAAGACGGCCAATCGCTACAACCTGCGTTTCCTGAACACGGCGACAAGCATCGTAGGCAGCATCACGATGGTGTGCTATATCATGTACACGGTTTCCCCCGAGGTGGTCGAGAGATTCGGCAGCCGTTACGTCTATCTCACGTCAATCTTTGTTCTGGCGGGAATCATCCGTTACCTGCAAATCATGATTGTGGATGTGAAAAGCGGTGACCCCACCCAAGTCATGCTCAAGGACCGTTTCATCCAGGGATGCGTCGCCTGCTGGCTATTGTCGTTCGCTTTAATCATTTACTGCCTGTGACACCAACAAGCTATATAGGGAACATGAAAACCGCGAGGACAATCGCCGTTTTTGATTTTGACGGGACGCTCACGACCCGCGACTCGTTCCTGGCGTTCATCCGCTATGCCCACGGCACCTGGCGATATTATGCGGGATTTGCGCTTCACGCCCCAATGCTGATATTGATGCTGATGGGCCTCTATTCAGGCAGTAAAGCCAAGCAACGCATTTTCGCCCATTTTTTTAAAGGTTGGCAATATAGCCGCTTCAAGTCATTAGGGCAGTCATTCTATGCTGAGATTGAGAAAATCAGGAACGAGAAGGTCATCAACAAGATGCAGGAGCACATCACCAAGGGCCATACGGTCTATGTCATCTCAGCCAGCCTGCCCGAGTGGCTCGAGCCATGGTGCCTAAAACAGGGCGCCAAAGCAGTCATGGCGACCGAGATCGAGGTGGATGAAAGCGGGCTCGTGACAGGCCGTTTCAAGACCAAGAACTGCTCAGGTCAAGAAAAAGTGAAAAGATTGCTGGAAATCGAGCCCGACAGGGAGGAATATTTCCTGTATGCCTACGGTAATAGCACGGGTGACAAACAGTTACTTTCTTTTGCCGATCAAAGCACCCTAGTCACAACATCAAAAAGTGACGAAAAACACCAATAACAACACGATTCAGAAAAATAATTTGTACTTTTGACACCCAAAAGACAATAAACGATGAAACTGATAATCTTACTGTTGACAATACTCGTGGCAGGTGGTGCGCTCGTGTGGGTCATCGATCGGCTATTTTACAACAATAAGAAAGGTGAAATCTTCGATGAAACCGAGGAAAATACCGATTCTACGTCTTCTAAACAGGGGTGTGCAGACGAGTCCTGCGGCATTCGGAGCATCTGCCCCAGTGAGCAGATTCTGGCAGGGGAATGCAAGCAACAACCCACCTATTACGAGGACGAGGAACTTGACGCTTTTGCTGGACGGGACGAGAATGGATACACACCCGAGGAAGAGGAGCAATGGCGAGATGTGCTTTACACATTACAACCCGATGACCTGCTAGGTTGGGGGCAGAGTGTGAAACACCGCGGGCTGGTCATGCCGGCCGCCGTTCGCGAGGAATTTCTGCAACTTGCAGGCGAACATCGGCAAGCCAAGGCAATAAAATAACGCTGCGCTCGTTTTATAAGTACTTTTAATAGTTTAGGCTGAATTGAACAGGACACGACGATTCATACCATTAATGATGATTGCGATGGTGGTTTTGCTGGCTGCGTGCAGCAACAAGACCAACACCGCTAGGTCACGTTTCTGGCAAGCGTTCACCACTAAATACAACGTCTATTACCACGGTAAGACCAACTATGACGAGCAGGAAAAAGCGATGATGGACGCCTATGAGGACGACTATTCACAGCGCCTGTACATGCATCCTGCCGAAGCGCGTTCCAACCCCAAGGCACCACAGCCCACGGGCAGTTTTGACCGCACCATTGAGAAAATGGAGAAGGCCATCACGCTGCATTCCATCAAGAAGAAGCCTAAACGTAAGAGTGGCAAGAACCACGATCCCAAGTATCAGGAATGGCTCAGCCGTGACGAGTACAACCCCTATCTGCACAACGCCTGGTACATGATGGCCAAGGCACAGTACATGAAGGGTGATTTCCTAGATGCCGCAGCCACATTCCGCTACATCGCGCGACATTTCACATGGAAAAACGACCTCGTACAGGAATGTAAGGTACGTGAGGCACTGTGCTACTGTGCTTTAGGTTGGACAACCGAAGCCGACAACGTGCTCGCCCACATCCATCTCGATGAGATTACCAACAAGCGTGTACGTGCCCTCGCCAATGCCGCTTTTGCCGATTATTACGTCAAATCACAGCAGCCCGAGGAGGCGATACCCTACCTGGCCCAAGCCGTAAAAGGTTTCAAGGGCAATCAAAAGGTGCGCATGAGTTTCCTTTTGGGCCAGCTCTATGAGGACGTGGGTGACAAGCATAACGCCTATCTGGCCTACAAGCAGGCGGGTGGCAGTAGCGGCTCGACCTACCGCACCAAGTTCAACGCGCGCATCAAGCAAAGCTCTGTCTATGAGGGCGCCAACATTGCCAGTGAGGTCAAAGCGCTCAAGCGCATGACCCGATATGACCGCAATAAGGATTACCTCGATCAAGTATACTATGCCATTGGAAACCTGTTCCTTACCCATGGCGATACCGCAAAAGCTGTCGAGAACTATAAGCTCGCCGCCGAGAAGAGTACCCGCAACGGTGTTGACAAGGCCATCAGCCAGTTGACACTGGGCGGTATATACTTTGACCAGCGCCTGTATGACGACGCCCAGCCTTGCTATGCCGAGGCCATCCCACTGGTTAACGAGGACTATCCCAACTACAAGATGCTCAAGAAGCGCAGCGACGTGCTCGACGAGTTGGCCGTCTATTCCCAGAACGTCACCCTGCAGGACTCGTTACTCAAGCTCTCCAAGATGACTCCCGAGGAGCAAAAGGCCGTCATCGCAAAGATCATTGAGGAACTCAAGAAGAAAGAGAAAGAAGAGGCCGAGGCTGCCGCCCGTGAGGAATACCTGGCTCAGCAGAACGCCAGGGGAAGCCAAATCCAGGATAATGGCAATGCGCCCTCGACCTACGTGATGAACACCGACAACTCTTGGTACTTCTACAACACCGCTACCAAGAACGCCGGTAAGACACAGTTCCAAAGACAGTGGGGTAACCGTAAACTCGAGGACAACTGGCGCCGCCGTAACAAAACCACATTCTCGTTTAACGATGAGGAGACCGACAGTGCACTGATAGCTCTTGCTGACAGCATGGTGGTTAATGAAAACGGCGACACGGTCAAGGTGGATGTCGAGGCCCTGAAGCGTGCCGAGGATCCCCACTACGAGGAATACTACCTCAAGCAGATTCCCAAGACCGAAGAAGAGATCCAATCGGCCCACGAAATCATTCAAGAGGGCTTGTACAACATGGGCACCATCCTCAAGGACAAGATGGAGGACTATAACGCTGCCGCCTATGAGTTCTCTCAGTTGCTGGACCGTTATCCCGACAACACTTACCGCCTTGACGTGTATTATAATATGTACATGATGTTCATGCGCAACGGGCAGGAGGCCGATGCACAGCCCTACCGCGACAGCATCCTCGTCAACTTCCCCGAGTCCAAGTACGGCATGGCGATGCAGGATCCCAACTATTTGGAGAACCTCAAGAACATGAACCGCGACCAGGAGCAGATGTATGAGGCGGCCTATGCCAAATACCTCTCCAACGACCACACTGGCGTGCATGATGCCTATACCGAGATGATGCGCAAGTACCCCCTCTCCAAAATCATGCCCAAATTCATGTTCATCGACGCGTTAAGCTATCTCACCGAGAAAAACTACGATAAATTCAAGGAAACGCTCAAGGACATGCTGCAACGTTACCCCCAGACCGACATCACCCCTGTCGCTTCTGATATCGTCAAGCAGATCAATCAGGGACGAAGGCTGGAAGGCGGCGGTAGCAATGTGCGAGGCATGTTGTGGACAACTCGCCTGAGTAACGACACCACGCCCCAGGCGCTCGAACGCACCTTCACTCCGTTTGCCGAGGATAACGACAAGCCACAAGTCTTCATCCTGCTTTTCCCGTTGGATAGCGTAAATAGCAACATGCTGCTCTATGAGGTGGCTCGCCACAACTTCAACACATTCAAGGTCAAGGACTATGACATTGAGCAGATGAACTTTGGAGACCTCGGTTTACTGGTAGTTAAGGGACTGGACAACTTCAAGGAAGCAACCAATTACCGTACTCTCTTTGAGAAAGACCAGAGTATCACTGTTCCCCGTCAGGTGCATTATGTCATTATCAGCGCCGCTAACTTCAACCTGCTGTTGAATGAGGGACGCACATTTGCTGACTACTTCAATTATCTGGAGGAAAAGAACGACAAGGAACACAGTGACCTCGAGAAGAAAGAAATCGATGAGGAGCAAGCCAAAGCTCAAGCCGAGGCCGACGCACGAGCCGCTGAAGCCCGTGAGCAGGCTCGCATTGAGGCCGAGCAGATGAGACGTGAAGCTGAAGAACTCGCCAAGAAGGACGCCGAAGCCAAAGCGATTGAGGAAGCCGAGGAGAAAGCCCGTCTTGAGGCTGAAGCAACTGAACAAGCACGACTGGAGGCTGAGGCCGCCGAGAAGGCACGTCTCGAGGCAGAGCAGAAGGCACGTCAGGAAGCTGAACAGAAACAGCAGATCCACGCCAGCGACTACCGCAACAGGTCAACGGTGAGCAACACCACCCAAACGACCCTCAGCGACAAGGAGCGCAAGGCTCAGGAACGTGCTGAGGAAGAGAACCTCAAGCGATTGGAGCGCGAAGCCAAGGCCCGTGAGAAAGCCGAGAAGAAGCGCCAAAAGGAAATCGAGGACAGCATCAAGAAGGTTCAGAAACACGAGCGCAAACTCGCCCGCATTGCCGAAATAGCCGAGCAAGACTCTATCGAGCAAGCCGAGAGGGAGAAGGAGAAAGAACGCGACTTCCGCTACAAGTGGCGCGAAGACTCGGCTAGGGCTGCCTATAAGGCTGCTGAGCAAGCCAAGAAGGATGCCAAGAAGGCCAAGGAACAGGCCCGCAAGGATAGAATTAAAGAGCGCAAGCAACTCGCCAAAGAGCGCGAGAAAGAACGCAAGGAAAAGGCTAAAGAGCGTGAACGAGAACGCAAGCAAAAAGCCAAGGAGCGCAAAGAAGAAGCCAAGGCTAAAGCTCAGGAACGGCAGCAACGGGCCAAAGAGCGCGAGCAAGAGCGCAAAGACAAGGCCGCTGAACGCAGGGCCCAGCAATCATCGTCTAAAAAGGACAACAAGGGTAACTCCTCTAAGGACGATAAGAGCGATAAGGGCAAGAAGGGCAAGAGCTCCAATAAGGACAATCCGCCAGACAATGATGGCGACAAGAAGCCTTAAGAGTAATTTGGCTAGAATGACAACTAACATAATAACGATAAAACAAACCGCATGAGCAAAGAAAGAATATTGTGGGCCGACGATGAGATCGACCTGTTGAAGCCTCACATCCTGTTCCTGCAAAACAAGGGATATGAAGTGGAGACCGTCACCAACGGGCGCGATGCCATCGACGCGTTGAGCAACCAGATCTTCAACCTCATCATCCTTGACGAGAACATGCCAGGCATTAGCGGCCTCGAGGCCTTGCAGCGCATCAAAATCATGCAGCCTAACGTCCCCGTCATCATGATTACCAAAAGCGAGGAGGAGAACATCATGAACCAAGCCATCGGTAGCGAAATCGCCGATTACCTCATCAAGCCGGTCAACCCCATGCAAATCCTGCTGTCAATCAAGAAAAATCTGCATAGCGAGGCACTCATTGCCGAGAAGGTGACAGGCGACTACCAGCAGGAGTTCATGCGTATCGGCCAGATGATCAACTCCGCTCAAACGATCGAAGACTGGTATGAACTCTACTCGACCCTTGTGCGTTGGGAACTCACGCTATCCAGCACCGACACCAATATGGACGAGATGCTGCGGATGCAGAAAGTCGAGGCCAACAGCGCCTTCGCCAAGTTCGTCAAGCGCAACTACGAGGACTGGCTCACCAAGCCCGAACACCCCCTGCGCAGCAATGAGTTGTTCAAGACCAAGGTGTTGCCACTCATCGACAAGGGCGAGAAGGTTTGCTTCGTTGTCATCGACAACTTCCGCCTGGACCAGTGGCGCACAGTGAGTCCCTTGCTCACCGATTACTTCAATGTCGAGAGCGAGGAGTTATACACCACTATCCTGCCCACGGCGACCCAGTATGCCCGCAATGCCATCTTTTCGGGATTGATGCCCATGGACATCGAGCAGATGTTCCCCGACCTGTGGGTGGACGAGGAGAGCGAGGAGGGCAAGAACCTCAACGAGGCGCCTCTCATCCAAACCCTGCTCGACCGCTATCGCCGCAAGGTGCATTTCTCTTACAACAAGATGAACGACAGTGCCGCTGGCGAGAAACTGATGCAGAACTTCGGCATGTTCAAGAACTATGAGCTCAATGTACTGGTATTCAACTTTGTGGACATGCTTTCGCACGCCCGCACCGAGTCCAAGATGATTCGCGAGTTGGCCAATACCGACGAGGCCTATCGCTCGGTAACAGTTTCGTGGTTCAAGAATTCCAATGTGCTCGATATCTTTAAGCTAATGGCCGATAATGGCTTTAAGGTGGTGCTCACGACCGACCACGGCACCATCAAGGTGGATCGCCCCATCAATGTCATCGGTGACAAGAACATCAATACCAACCTGCGTTATAAGGTGGGCAAGAGCTTGACATACAATAGCAAGCAAGTCTATGAAATCAAGCAACCCAAGCGTGTAGGTCTGCCCGCGCCCAACATATCGAGCACCTACATCTTCGCGATGAACCGCGACTTCTTTGCCTATCCCAACAACTACAACTACTACGTCTCCTATTACAACGACACGTTCCAGCACGGCGGCATCTCGATGGAAGAGATGCTCGTGCCTATCGTGACGCTGTCTCCCAAGTGATACAAGGTTAAAGGTTAGAGGTTAGAGGTTAGAGAATATATTAACACACCATAAATCTACACTGTAATGAACGAAAACAAAGTAATTGAAATACCTATTCCCAATTTGGAGGCCCTGGAAGAGGCTGCCTACAAGTTTATGACCGAGATGGGCGACCTGACGGTCTATGCCTTCTATGGCGAGATGGGCGCCGGCAAGACCACATTCATCAATGCCTTGTGCAAGCAGCTGGGTGTGGAAAGCGATATGACCAACTCACCGTCGTTTGCCATCATCAACGAGTACCGCAGCGACACCACAGCCGAGCTGATTTACCACTTCGACTGCTACCGCCTGGAGAAGGAGGAAGAAGCGGTTGACCTGGGGGCCGAGGATTACTTCGACAGCGGCGCACTATGCTTTATCGAGTGGCCCGAGCGCATCGACGGACTGCTGCCCGACGACACCGTGCGCGTCGATATCACGGTCAATGACGATGAGAGCCGCACCCTCAAGATGACATTCCCCACCGTCTGACCATGCCACATTACATCAAGGTCAGCCAGACGGCGAGCACCAACACCTACCTGTCCCGCTTGGCAGCGACGCTGCCGGGCGGTACAGTCATTTACACGCCTAGCCAAACGGCAGGCCGTGGCCAGAAAGGCAACTCCTGGGAGAGCGAGGACGGCAAGAACCTCACCTTCTCATTGTTGCTCAAGTTCCCGCCCGTCAAGGCGCGCGACCAGTTTTACCTGAGCGAGGCGGCTTCACTGGCTGTGGTTGAAGCACTGACCGCCCAGGCTGGTGAGGGTTTCGCGGTCAAATGGCCCAACGACGTTTATTGGCAGGACAAAAAGGTGTGTGGCATGCTCATCGAGAATTCGCTCAATGGTACTGACATCGCCACGAGCATCATTGGCATCGGCATCAACGTCAACCAGGAGCGTTTCGTCAGCGACGCGCCCAATCCTGTGTCACTCATCAACATCACAGGCCACGACCACGACCTGGAGACATTATTGAAACAGGTGTGCTCCAGCATCGAGCAAATGGTGGAATCGTTGGGCGATGATACCGCCCGCCAGGACCTGCACCGCCGCTACATGGAGGCACTGTACCGCAACGACGGCGCCATGCACCCCTTTGAGGACGCCACCGGGCACCGCTTCATGGCCACCATCGCCGGCATCGCCCCCGATGGCACCCTCACCCTGCGCCACGAGGACGGCACGACCCACGACTACCTGTTCAAGGAAGTCAAGCACATCATCAACCAAGTCGTCCTCTAACCTCAATAACAAAACTAACATGAAAACAATAATTACAATTGCATCCGCGCCACATGCTAGATAGTTTGTATTTATTGTGCTTATTGTTTTCCTTTTATACATGAGATTATGAAGATCGTTGTTTACTGCAGTTCGCAAGAGGGGCTGGAAGAAAAATATCGGCTCTTGGCCCGCGACTTGGGTACATGGATTGGCCAGCAGGGCCACACCCTCCTCTATGGCGGCTCCAATGCAGGATTGATGCACATTACCGCGGCAGCTGATCACGAGGCAGGCGGCCATATCGTGGGTGTCATTCCCGAGATGTTCAGGCACCGCATCGACCCCCTCTGCGACGAGGTGGTCTATACCGCTAACCTGGGCGACCGCAAGCAGTACATGATTGAGCACGGCGACGTGTTTGTCGTCATGCCCGGCGGCATTGGCACCCTCGACGAGTGGATGTCCACACTCGCTGTCATGACCATTGGCAACGACGACCCGCGACCCGTCATCGTCGCCAACATTGACGGTCTCTACGACGCCACCATCCAGCAACTCGCCGACATGACCCGCACCCCATTCGCCCGCGGCAAGAACCTCGCCCGCACCCTCGCCGCAGCCAACGCCACCGACCTCATCAATATCCTCAACATCTTGGCCCCACGCTAAGACGCTAAGATTTTAAGCCCACCCAATAATTAACAAACGTTAAAAACGGGGGGGTAATTGATAACCCTTGGAATTATAATACCTTTGTACTCTAATACTTACTAAATATTATGCAATCATGAAACGAATCATTTTTATTCTGTCATTGTGCCTGTTGGGCGGTACGGCTGTGCAAGCCCAAACTGAGACGCAAAACAAGAAAGAGAAACAAGAGGTGGTGAAATTGAAAAACGGTCACCGCGTGAGGGGCAAGATTGTGACCTATGCTCCACTGGACTCGCTGGTCATCCAGGAGGATGACGGCACGCTGCAGACCATCTACTGGGACCGCATCAAGCAGATTACCAAGGAAGACTGGCAGCCGCAGCAGTCGATGGGCAGCGACTTCACCCCCGGCAAAGGGCCGCAGAAAGGCTACCGCGGCTTCTTCGATCTGGAATTCTACAAATCCATTGACGCCCAATCCCGAAATCACTTTGGTTTCAGTACGGCACATGGTTACCAACTGAAGCCTTATCTATTTGTCGGTGCCGGTGCTGGAATGAAAATCAGCCACAAGCAGCACTTTAAAGATAATTTTGGGCAAAAAGCTGATTTTTACATGTTCCCTGTGTTTGCCGACATCAGGCTCGACTTGTTAAAGAACAGGTATTCTCCCTATCTGGACTTCCGCGTGGGCTACACGCTAGGCAATAAAGCCTATGGAATCATGTTCAATTCCTCGCTGGGATGCCGAGTGGGACTGACCGACAAACTAGCCATGAATATCTCGTTGGGATACAGCATGCAAAGTACCGACATTGTTGTCCGCACCTACGGCGAAAATACCATCAAGCACTTGGACTACAAACCAGACTATCCGAACTTCCAGAACGACCCCTATCACTGCCTATCCTTCAAACTAGGCGTTGAGTTCTAAAAAGCACGAGTTTGCGTACAAATCAACTACTCCAGATTGATGGATAACACCCGGAGGATGGCCTTTAAGTAACCTTTAATCAGCGAGCAACGCGAGCCACAAATTCATCGAGGTCAGTAACGTGGAGTTTCTTGGCAATCTGCATTTTCTTGTTATAGACTGTGCCGATGTTCTTGTAATCCATGCACACCATGATCACCGTGCGCGAGAAACCGCAGCAATAGAGCGCCAGCAGGTTCAGCTCGCTCTCGTTGAGCGTGCCGCCAGCCTCCTCTTGCGCCTTGACAAGCACGTTATCGTGCAGCTCGTTTACCAACACCTGCAGATGGGACCAGTAGCTGCTGTCGTCGCCCATGCCAGGCACGGTCATCATTTCCCTGAACTTTGCGGCAAATTTCTCCCCGTCATACTGGTAGGACCACGCCATCAGTTGATGCACGGCGTCAATCTGCTGGGTGATGATGGCGCGCAGTTCATCGCTCTGGGCTTTCTGGCTCTCATCGTTCAGTTCCCTGGCGTCAAGCCGAGCCTGCATCTGTTCCAGGCTCGCCAGCGAGCCGTTTAGGTCGGCCTTGAGCATCTCGACCTCGTTCTGCCTCATCTTTAACTGGTTCCTGTACCTCCATACCAAGAAAGTCAGCGCCAGCAGCCCCAGCGCCAGCAACGCTGCCAGCAGCAAGGCCTCTTTCAGGCGGGACTCATTTTCCATCTGTTTCAGCACCGCCAGCTGGTGGTCATACTTCTTCTCCACTTCCAGTAGCCGATGGTTTAGGCCATTGATGGTCAACGAGTCGGCAATAGCATGAGCCATTTGCATGTAGTCTTTAGATTTCGCATCATTTTTCCTATACTGGTGCTCCAGATCGGACATCAGCTCAAGGTAAACGATACTGTCCCTGGCGCTCGTGGCGCGGGGAGCCCTGTTCAGGTAGTAAACCGCCGAGTCGGGGCGCCCCAGGTTCAAGTAGGACGTCGCGAGCCGGTAATGGGCACGCGGATGGTCGATGATAGCGGGATCGGCCGCAACGGCTTGCAGCGCATATTTCTTGCTCTTCACATAGTTCTGCTCACGCAGCAAGTAGTATTCCGACAGGAGGTAACGGTTGGCAAAGGCGTGGTATTGGTCGCCTAGTTCTTGGGCCAGGGCGATAGCGTCCTTCATGCAAATCACCGCCGAGTCATGCTTCTCGTCAATATTGCGGTAAATGCCGCCAATGCTGGTTAGACACACCAGTTCATAATGTTTGTCCCCAAGAGCCCTATAGAGGGGCAGCGCCTCGTGATACTTCTCCAGGGCAATGGTGCCAGAGCCGATGACCTGTTCCTGATACAAAACACCTAACCTCAATTTGGCATAGGCAATCATCGAGCTGTCGGTTGCTAACGGCAGCTGTTCAGCGTGATGGTAGCTCTCGACCGCCTGCTCAAGCTGGCCCATGTCCTCGTTGACGCACCCCTGGGCGACAAGCGCCTTCAGGTATTTCAAGTCGTCACCCTTATTCCTGTAATAGCTGACAGCCTCGTTAATCGCCGAGTCGCTGGTGCAGGGGACGTAGTTCTTGTACATCGCCATTGACAACAACACGGTATGATAGGCCCGCTCCTGCTTGCTCAATTGGTCGGTTTTCATCTGCAGCAACAGGGGCAAGGCCTCTTTCTCATGCTGGTGATAGACCATCGAGTCGATGCGGGCAAGCTCACTCATCGTGGCGCTGTCGTGGTGGCAGCCGCCCAGCACGAGGGCAATGACCGCAGCAAGCGGAATGAAGAAATTTCTAACGTTTATCATTTGATAGAACTGTTTGTGTTTAGATTTCCAGGCTTTCATTGCCAAAACGGTGAAAACCTAACGCAAAAATAACACTTTCCAACCTAATTCTCATGACGATGATAGAAAAATGAGATTTTAATTTTTTAGATGATTGATTTCCAGTCATTTGCATTTGCAAAAATGAGATTGGAATGAGGGGCTTTTTTGACAAATTAGTTATAACTTTGCAAGTGAAAAATAACAACTAAAAACGATAGATTATGAACACGACCAAAAAACTGATGACCCTGCTGATAGCATTCATGCTGCCAGTAATCGCAAATGCCGAAGATGTCTATGACTATGAGGTGGATGGTATCTATTACAAGAATATAAACGACGAAGCCAGTGATACCTATACTAGTTATGATGTCTATGACTTTGAGGTGGATGGTATCTATTACAAGATTATCAACGACGAAGCCAGTGTTACCTATAAAAGCTTTAGTTATATCGATCATGACCCATATTATGAGAGTGATTATGCTGGCGACGTGGTGATTCCTGCAACGGTAACCTACGATGGTCAGACCTATCCTGTTACTTCTATTTACAGCTGTGCGTTCTATCGCCGTAAGGCTCTGACTAGTATCACCATCCCTAACTCTATCACTTACATCGGTTGGAGTTCCTTCTTTGACTGCACCGGACTGACTCGTGTGATAATCTCTGACTTGACCGCATGGTGCAACATCGACATTTATTTCAATTCCAATCCTCTTTACAATGCCCAGCATCTTTATCTGAACGATACTGAGGTGACTGATTTGGTGATTCCGGAAGGTATAACAGAAATCGATGGGTTTGCTTTTTATGGCTGCGTGGGTTTGACGAGTGCGACGATCCCTAACTCGGTCACATCCATTGGTGAAGGGGCATTCATGGAATGTTCCCAACTGTCAAGCATTACTTGCTTAGCGACAACGCCACCGGTTATTCAATACAAGAACTGTTTCGATGATGAATGCTATAGTAATGCGACCTTGCATGTGCCGATAGGTACTGAAATGGCATACAAAACAAACCAATACTGGGGACAATTCTTGCATATCATTGGTGATGTCAGGGACGATGATCCCGACGACGATTACGAGTACGTACCCTTCGTGCGCGAGGGCGTGAAATGGGTGTATTTCTATGATAATTCTGAAGCTATGGGCAACCCTTTAATCAACCCTGATTATGAGCCGGGGAAAAACTATTTTAATCTCGAGTTAAAAGGTGACACCGTCATCAACGGGAAGACCTATAAGGCGATGCACAAGTATTCGGGTGCCTCGATCAACTGGGAGAACGACACGATACCTGTCTATTTAAGGGAGGAGGATAAGATTGTCTATGGCATCATCCCCGATGGCAAGAAATATGTAGATTGCCCTGTAGGACACACCTATGGTAATTATTATAACGGCCAGGAGTTTGTTTTGTATGATTTCGTTGATCCAGTCACATGGTGGGATAACTTCATTAATATCGGTTGGAATGATATCTTTTATTTTCAGTCAACTGACACAATCAGTTTGGGCAACCAATTTGCTAAGAGATACTATTGGAAAGACATTGAAATGAGGGATTTTTACCAGGTTGAAGGTGTGGGAGCAGACTCTGAATTCAATGGATACACTTTATTGCCATATATGGATATATATGTTGACATGTTTCATGTTTACTTCTATTTAAGCCACGTGATTGAGAACGGCAGAATCATCTACAAGGGAATCCATTACGTCCCTGGTGACGTGAACGGAGACGGTGAGGTCACTATCGCCGATGCCAACAGCGTGATTGATGTTGTCATCATGGGCGGCAACGCTGGCCATACCCGTGCTCCCGCTGCCGACATGGACGGCAACGGAGAGGTTAATGTCACCGACTTGAACATCGTCATCGACTTGATCATAAAAGGTAATTAAAACATCATAGCACATCATCATGAGCGCATCGAGGGGGTCACAAGCCCCCTCGCGTTGTCTATGATAATCGGCATGGCATAAAAAACTCCTTTTTTGCCTGCGAAACGAGAGACAAAAATCCTCAAAAATGCAGATTGAGCCAAAAATATTTACTATCTTTGTTGCAATAACATCAATCATTACTTTAAAACAATAAGATTATGAAAAGGACTGGATTTGTATTGCTGATAATGGCATTGCTGTGCTGCATGCCCGCACAGGCCCAACTTGGTGGTCTTATCAATAAGGGCAAGAAGGCCGTCGATAAGGCTAAGGAGGCCAAGGAGAAAGTGGACGAGGAAATCAAGAAGGCCAATGGGGACGTTGACTTCTACTATATGGACGCTCATAGGGGGTTTTACCGCGCGAGGACCAAAAAGATCGTGTTTGACGACCTTCACAAGGAGGGAAAGCGTTCAGGCAAGAATGTCGTCTATACCATCGAGAAAAACGGCGACGTGACCTTTGATGACGGCCGTAAGGTCGGTGAGGTGCTCGACGGAGGCATCGTCAACTGCCATGCCACAGCCCCCTACCTCACCCTGGCCGCCAACGGTGATGTGATGATGGATGGCGAAGCCATCGGCCACATCGGCGATGATGGTAATGTGACACTAGAGGGCATGTCGATTGGTAAGGCCCAGGGCATCGACAAGCAGGTGGCCGCCTACATCTACTTCGGTATCCTGTTTGACAAACAAGGCATTGCCACCGCCAGAGCAAAGATCATAGAGGAGAAACAACGCCTCGAACAGGAGAGAAAACAGGCCGAGGAAGCCAGGTTAAAGGCTGCACAAGAGGCAGAGGCAAAACGCAAGGCCGAAAGCGCCAATCAACCTAAGAGCAGCAATCAGGCCAACGGCAAGAAGCCCAACAACACCACAACCAAGAAAGTACAGGAATGGACCATAGAGAAGAACGGCAGCCGAGGCTATGTGGATGCCAACGGAGTGGTCTATAACAGTTCACACAAGAAGATCGGACAACTGCCCAAGGGCAGCGGTGACATCAAGGACGGCTCGGGCAGCACCATCGGCCGCATCAGCAGCGGTGACATCTACGTCCGTGGCAACAAGGTGTGCACTGTGACCAGCGGCGGTTCCATTTCTGTTCCCGGCTCTAACGCCACCGTGGCAGAGGTACACGCGGGAGGACGCATTGACATGAAGCAGAACTCAAAGACGCTCGGCTACTGTGATGCCCGCCCCTATGAATGGGCGGTAGCCATCATCTTCTGCGACATCTTCAAGTTCTAGATGAGCAAGAGATAGCATCAAACTGCGCCAAAACGACATGTTTTTATCGTTTTGGCGCGGTTCTCTTGGTGACACCATGGGAAATGGTGGCATGGCATGGATTTTGCATGAGGATATAACATTATAGACATTTATGCGTTAAGATAAGAAGAAACCAAATAACATGACAAAATGATTAGTAAAGTTTATACCCGTACCGGCGATGCCGGACAGACGTCGCTCGTGAGCGGCACGCGCGTTGACAAGGACGACGTGCGCGTCGAGGCTTACGGCACCATTGACGAATTGAATTCCAACCTGGGTGTGCTGCTGCACAGCACTAAACTGGATAATCCCGAGGTCATCGCCATCGTCCGCAAGGCCCAGAACAAACTGTTTAATATCGGTGGATATCTCGCCAACGACAAGACCGACAAACTCTATGGCGTGACCCAGGAGGACGTGGCTGAACTCGAGCGCATGATGGACCAGATGAACGAGGTAATCCCGCCCGCTCAGGGCTTCGTCCTGCCTGGTGGCACACGCCTCTCGGCCCAAGCCGACCGCTGCCGCACCATCACCCGCCGCGCTGAGCGCCGCGTGGTGACGCTCGCCAAAGTTGCCCCGATTGACCCGCTCGTGCTTGAATACCTGAACCGATTGAGCGATTTCTTCTTTGTTTTTGCAAGATTTAACAACATTCAGAACCAAGTCGAGGAAATTTATTGGGATAAGAATGCTTAGTATTGAAAAATAGTATTACTTTTGCGCAATTTTTAAGAACAGGAAAATTTCATAAAAAAGCACAACTAGAAAAAACTATGTATTGGACACTTGAATTGGCTACCAAACTCGAAGATGCTCCATGGCCCGCTACCAAGGCCGAGCTCATCGACTATGCCGTGCGCAGTGGCGCACCTCTCGAAGTGATTGAGAACTTGCAGGAAATCGAGGACGAGGGCGATACCTATGAGTCTATCGAGGACATCTGGCCCGACTATCCGACCAACGATGACGACTTCTTCTTTGATCCTGACGAGTATTGACATTACGAGAGAAACAGTGAATCATAACGGCAACCATGGACTCCATTCCACGGTTGCCTTGCTTTTAACACTACGGCACGGTTTTTGCAGTAAACTATTCAATAACGTGAATTCGACGAAAAAAAAGTGCTGTCTATCAACTCCTCTCCTAAGATAGGGGAGGTGGCGTGAAGCGCCGGAGGAGTATGATTTGACCTCGAATTATGATCTTAGATAGCATCAACGCCCCCGCCGCTCCGCGGCGCCCCCTCTTATCCAAGAGGGGGAGTTGCTAACGCCTTGATTGACAAACGACAAATTCATCAAACTCACGTTAAATAGGAACAACCTAAAACAACCCGATTATGAACTACATCTGTCCAAAATGCGGCAAAAAGATGGACTTGAGTACCGAGGTGCTCATCAACAGTGACTACAAGGTGGTCTGCCCGCAGTGCCTGTGCCAACTGCACATCGTGGGCGATTATGCCTATGTCCCCAACGACTCACTGGAACTTGACACCACAGCCAAGCCCTCACACACCATCAATTGCCCCAAGTGCGGCCACGAGGCTAGCACGGGTGCTCATTTTTGTCCTAACTGCGGCTGTAGTTTTGACGCCCCTGCTTCTCCGACAGGTGCAGTGGATATTGCTCCCGAAGAGGTCACCGTTTTACCTCCACCACTGCCAGGCAGCGACCCGCTCTACCAGGATGCCTTGCAGTTCCTGGCCCATTGCCATGCCATCACGCCCATGATGCTGCGCGATCACTTCCGCATCAGCGATCAGCGCGCCGCAGAACTCATCCGCCAGCTTGAGGAGGGTGGAGCCATCGGGCCTTACAATAACGGGGGGCCTCGACAAATTCTCATACCCCATACCCGATTATACGACAGGCCCCCATTCCAGGAACCGGCCCAACCAGGCCAAACACCTCATCAAAACCGTCCTCAACGTGGCGGTATTGGCTGTTTCTATTGGTTTATAATCATCACTTTCATCCTCATACTTACCCGAGCCTGTACGGGTTAAAAATCTCAAAAGTAGGAAAAATAACGGCGATTTCGGTGGAAAAGTGTTAATTTTGCGTTCTCAATCAAGTTGAAACGACAATAATGGCACAGGACCCGCTGAACACGCCGATGATGAAGCAGTTCGTCGAGATGAAATCCAAGCATCCCGACGCTATTCTGTTGTTCCGAGTGGGCGACTTCTATGAGACCTACTTGCAGGACGCCATCACCGCCAGCGAGATCCTGGGCATTACCCTGACCCGACGCAGCAATGGTGCTGCCGCCGCTACCGAGATGGCAGGCTTCCCCCATCACGCGCTTGACACCTACCTGCCCAAGCTGGTGCGTGCCGGAAAGCGTGTCGCCATCTGCGACCAGCTGGAAGACCCCAAGCTCACCAAGAAACTCGTCAAGCGCGGCATCACCGAACTGGTGACGCCGGGCGTGGTCGTGGGCGGCACGATGCTCGACCGCAAGGAGAACAACTTCCTCGCAGCGGTCCACTTCGGCAAGAAGGCCATCGGGGTGTCGTTCCTCGACATCAGCACGGGCGAGTTCCTCACCGCCGAGGGCAACGAGGAATATGTCGATAAACTGCTTGTCAACTTTTCGCCCAAGGAAGTGCTTATCGAGCGTAGCAACCGCCAGCGCTTCGCTTCCACCTTCTCGTCCCGCTACCTGACGTTTGAACTCGAGGACTGGGTTTTTACCCTTGAGTCGGCCAACGACAGGCTGTTGAAGCACTTCGAGACCCGCAGCCTCAAGGGCTTCGGCATCTCAAGCATGGACAACGCCATCATCGCCAGCGGGGCGATCCTCCACTACCTCGACATCACCCAGCACACCCAAATCGGGCACATCACCACCCTGTCGCGCATCGAGGCCGAGCGCTATGTGCGCCTCGACAAGTTTACCATCCGCAATCTGGAACTGGTGGCTCCCATGAGCGATGACGGCACATCACTGCTCGACATCATCGACCGCACCATCTCGCCGATGGGAGGCCGCATGATGCGCCGGTGGGTGCTGTTCCCCCTGCTCGACACCAAGGCCATCAACCGCCGCCTCGACGTGGTGGAGCACTTCATGCGCGACCCCGACGGGCGCGACCTCATCAAGCAGCGCCTGGAACTCATCGGTGACCTCGAACGCCTCACCAGCAAGGCCGCCGTGGGCCGCATCACGCCCCGCGAGCTGGTGCAGCTCAAGAGCGCGTTGCAGGCCATCGAGCCCATCAAGCAATACTGCCAGCAGTCGGCATGTGACGTGCTGAACAGCTTGGGTGAGCAGTTGAACCCATGCGCCCTGATACGTGACCGCATTGAGCGCGAAATCAACCCTGACGCCCCCAACCAAACCAACCGGGGCAATATCATCTGCCGCGGTGTGGACCCGCAGCTCGATGAGTTGCGCGACATCTCAAGCAGCGGTAAGGACTATCTAGTGGCCATGCAGCGCACACTGAGCGATGCCACCGGCATCCCCAGCCTTAAAATTGCTTACAACAACGTGTTCGGCTACTATATCGAGGTACGCAACACCCACAAGGATAAAGTGCCCGAGGAATGGATACGCAAGCAGACGCTGGTCAATGCCGAGCGTTACGTGACCCAGGAACTCAAGGAATATGAGGAGAAAATTCTTGGTGCCGAGGAGAAAATCCTCATCATCGAGGGCCGCCTGTTCAACGAACTGGTTACCGCCGTTACCGAGTACATCCCCGCCATCCAGAACGACAGCGCCATCATCGCTCAACTCGACTGCCTCAACGCACTCACGCGCGTGGCGATGGAAAACCGCTACAATCGTCCCGTGCTGGACGACAGCCTGGACATCGACATCGCTATGGGCCGTCACCCCGTTATCGAGTGTCAGCTGCCGCCAGGCGAAACCTACGTGCCCAACAGCATCCGCTTGAGCAACGATGACCAGCAGATCATGATTATCACGGGTCCCAACATGGCGGGTAAATCGGCGTTGCTGAGGCAAACAGCCCTCATCACGCTCATGGCCCAAATGGGCAGTTTCGTACCTGCCGAGCAAGCGCGCATCGGCGTGGTGGACAAGATTTTCACCCGTGTGGGCGCCAGCGATAACATCTCGCTGGGCGAATCAACCTTTATGGTCGAGATGACCGAGGCGGCTGCTATCCTCAACAACATGAGCCAGCGAAGCCTCATCCTGTTTGACGAATTAGGACGCGGCACGAGCACCTACGACGGCATCTCCATTGCCTGGAGCATCGTCGAGCACATCCACGAGCACGCCGCTCGCCCCAAGACCCTATTCGCTACCCACTACCACGAGTTGAACGAGATGGAAAAATCCTTCAAGCGCATCGTGAACTACAACGTCAGCGTCAAGGAAATCAACGGCAAGGTGGTGTTTGTGCGCCAGTTGGTCAAGGGGGGCAGTGAGCACAGTTTCGGTATCCATGTCGCCAAACTGGCAGGTATGCCTCCTAGCATTGTCAAGCGCGCCGACGAGGTGCTCAAACAACTTGAGGCCAATAGCCAGGGCGGCAATGCCGTCACCAAGGACCTGGCCGACGTCGCCACTCACCGCTCAGGCTACCAGTTGTCGATTTTCCAGCTCGATGACCCCGTGCTAAGCCAAATCCGCGACGAGATCCTCACTATCGATATCAACAATCTGACGCCTGTCGAGGCACTCAACAAACTCTATGACATCAAGGGCATCCTCACGGGCAAAAAAGAACGCTAACTTATAACTACGAATTTCGCTAATTAAACTATAATACCATTAGCTAAATTTGTGTAATTCGTTGTTTAATCAAATGAAGCAAGATATGAACCGCTCCGATTTTGAAATCATGGCCCCTGTGGGCTCTTGGGAATCACTATATGCCGCCCATCAGGGTGGCGCCGACGCCATCTACTTTGGCATTGAGGGCTTAAACATGCGCTCACGCTCGAGCGTGAATTTCACCCTTGACGACCTGCGCACCATCGCCGAGTGGTGCCACGAGCACGGCATGAAAAGCTACTTGACGGTTAATACCATCGTCTATGACGAGGACATGGATTACATGCGCCAGATTGTCACTGCCGCACGCGATGCCCGCGTGAGCGCCATCATCGCCAGCGACATGGCGACCATCCTGTTTGCCCGTTCCATCGGCGTGGAGGTGCACATCTCCACCCAGGTCAACGTGAGCAACAGCGAGGCGGTGCGCTACTACAGCCAGTGGGCCGACGTGATGGTCCTCGCTCGTGAGCTCAACCTCGACCAAGTGAAGAAAATCAATGGTTTCATCGAAGAAAATGACGTTCGTGGCCCGCATGGCGAGCGTGTCAGGCTGGAGATGTTCTGCCACGGCGCCTTGTGCATGGCTGTGAGCGGGAAGTGCTACATGAGCCTGCACCAGGAGAACACGAGTGCCAACCGTGGGGCCTGCCGCCAGATTTGCCGTCGAGGCTACATTGTCACCGACCGCGAGAACGGCGATGAACTTGCCATTGAGAACAAGTACATTATGTCGCCCAAGGACCTGAAGACCATCCACTTCATCAACAAGATGGTAGATGCGGGCGTGACCGTCTTCAAGATTGAGGGCCGGGCTCGCGGTGCCGAGTATGTGCGCACGGTGGCCAGCTGCTACGACGAGGCGTTAAGAGCCATCTGTGACAGTACTTATACCGAGGAGCGCATCGAGGAGTGGAACGAGAGGCTGGCTAAGGTCTTTAACCGCGGTTTTTGGGACGGCTACTACATGGGGCAAAGGTTGGGAGAATGGTCGGCAAAATACGGCTCCAGCGCCACCCGCGTCAAGCACTATGTCGCTAAGGGCATCCGCTATTATAGCAAACTCGGTGTTGCCGAGTTCCTCATGGAAGCAGGCGAACTGCACGTGGGTGACGAGGCATGGATTATCGGCCCCACCACAGGTGCCATCCCCTTAACCATCGAGGAAATACGCGTCGACCTCAAACCCGTCGAGAAGACCGTCAAGGGTGAACATTTCTCTATCGCTGTGCCCGAGAAAATCCGCCCCAGCGACAAACTCTACCTGTGGATGCCCGTTACCCCCAAGGATACGGCATCACCACCACCCACGGCGGCTGATTGTTAAGCAATACCACATTCCACTTTGAGAAATAATGAAGGGCGCTCCGTGAATCGGGCGCCCTTCATCCTATCAGATTATTAAAAGGTTACGGCATGGTAAAGGACTCTTGTTGAATGGGGAAAACACCAGCATCACAGTAATACCTCATCTGCAATGTGGCCGTTTTGGTCGCGGGATTATAAGTGCCCGCATAGCCCGAATCATCCTCATTGGCATAACCCATCATCGAGATAACGCCATAGTTGGAGGAAGTATAACACGGTTGAGGTTGGATGTAAACCTTGTTATTGCTATCGATAGTGAAAATGATATCGTAATCATAATCAAACGGTTGTTCCATTTTGTATTTATTGGTTCCTTCGACCTGGTAGAAATAGACGTCTACCGATTGGCTAAATAGTCCAGACTCATAGACGCCCCAACCCAGGTCAATCCAGTTCTCACGGATTACGGAAACCTGCATGGATGTGATTGCGCCACCAGTGGCCGCATCCTGAGGCGAGAGCGTCAGCACACAACCATAGGTTTGCCCGATTTCCATATTATTGATATACAGCCATACATTGGCCCTATCGGTCCCATCAGCAAAAGAAACACTAGTGCTGCCTAAAGTAACATTACTCTGGTTATTGCTAATAGTGAGTGTGGCTGTGTACTCTCCTTCGGTGGTGGCACGAGTGAGGAAGATGGGCGTCGAGAAATAAGCAGAAGTGGTAGATTGAACAAGGGATGACTGCTCAAACGATATTTCCTGCCCGTCAGGGTTGCCGTTCTGGCAGTTGATGGTGAACGAGTGAGCGGTAATCTGTCCACCTCCGTTATAGCAGGCTCTATCATAGGATGACAGGTACAACGTGCCACTATAGGTTTGCCCCAACTGCAACGGATTACATGAAATCCTGACTATAACGGTATTCGAGCCATTGGCAAAGGTCACTGTCGTTGGGGCAGATAGGCAATCATGAGTTGTACTAAAGTCAATGGTCGTGATGTATTCTCCTTGGGTGGAGGCTCGTGTCAAAGTGACATCATAGTAGAAATCGGTACGGGCCGTGGTCATGCTCGAGGACATCGTCTCAAACGAGACATTCTGTCCCTCACCAGTAACATCTCCCAGCGGGTTCTGGTCACCCAGGGGGATGAATTCAGGATTCATATTGGAATTGCCGCTGAACTCGCTCGATGGAATGGTCAAGACCCATGCATAGCTGTCAGGATCATTCAAAGCCTTACCTGACAACTTTAGTTCTGCGGGCCAGCCTTTCTCGGTCGTGCGCTCGAAACCCTGACCCAGGCGGCGGATGGTGTAGATGCGGCCATCCTCGCCCCACAACTCAAGGCGGCGCTGAATGAGAATTTCCTCGAGCAGCGAGCCTGTCTCTTCGTCGGTTAACTCGCCCAATGAGTTACCTGATTTGGTGCATGTGTAGTTGGGATCACGCTTGGCCATGAACTGATTAAGCAAATTCCTTGCATTAGTGTCCATTCCTCCGCGGTGGGCCAGTGCTTCGGCAGCGTTAAGATACATCTCCTCGACACGCATCCAGATGTAATCGCCTCCCGACAGGGTACCTTCCCTCATTCTAAATTTCTGGGTGACATAACCTCCAGTGCTATAACTACTGTTGGGATCCCACCAAACGCGGCGAGCGTCGGTAGCGCTCATCTTGTTATACAACCATTTGGTGATCTGTTTGGGAGCAGACTGAGCGTAAGCCGAAGTCGGGCCACCAAAAGCATCTATATGTGAAAAGAACGAAGCATACTGGCCCGACTGGTCATCAGGAATAACGGCGCCCCACATCACGTTGCCTGCTGTAGCATCGTTCAAGCCGGTGAAGTCCGACACCTCCTGGATGCCCTTGCCCTCGGCCTCAACTGCTGTGATAGCATTCCTCGCGGCAATATATGCGTTGTTCCATTTCTCCTCGACCAGGTAGATACGCGACCGCAAACCCTGAGCCACAGCATAACTGATGTGGATGGGATTACGCTGAGTGGTGCCATTCAATAAATTGACTGCTTGTTGGATGTCGGCATCGATTTGGGCATACACCTGAGCCACCGTCGAGCGGGGCTGACCTGTTGACCCAGTGAATGTCGTACCGTTATAAATGGGCACACAAGGATCGCTCTCATGGCCCGTGTAGGTGCGGGCAAATGTCTGGGCCAACATGAAGTAGCTGTAAGCACGGATAGCATAAGCCTGACCCATCACGTATCCTACATCTTCGCTGGAACCAGTCATAGTCTCCTCGGCAGCAAGAATATAATTAGCGTGAGCAATCCAGGTGTAGTAAGCATTCCACAAGTCATAGCTGCGCCATGAGGTGCTGATGTAACGGGTCTTCACGTTGTAGGCAGCGTCATACCAAAACCAACCCGAACCGGCAGCTCCCATGATCATGTCGTCACCCATCACCTCAGCCATCAAGTTATAAGCACTGATGCCAAAGGTCTGGTGGGAGTTACTTGTAGTGGTCCAACCAGCATTGAACATAGAACGATAGATACCATTCAGTATAACCAACCCCGTACTATAGCTGATGGATGAAGAACCGCTCAAGAGCAAGTCAATTAATACGGTGATGTCGGTGATATTGATTGAACCATCACTATTCACATCGGCATTGGAAAAATAAGTTGATGAACCATTTAATAGCAAGTCAATCAACTCGGTTACATCAGTGATACTGATCGTTCCGTCAGCATTCACATCGCCAGGATAAGGCAACATCGGCGCCGATAACTCTGTTGATCTGAGGACAACTGGCTGCGGTTCATCGGCGGTGTAGCTGGCAGGAGAACTTATACTCTGCCCCGAAACAGTTACCGATACACAAATCAAGGCAATCAATGCAAGGATTGATTTCAAGAATTGATTTCGTTTTTCCATATTGTTTAGTGTGTGCCAGTGCAGTCCTCTCTGGCCATTTATGTTAATACTTTAAAGGCGTGAACTGAATTGCCCGTCAATAAAGCTGGAACAATACGCCATCGTTTTCTATCTACATGGCAAAATTAAACATTCTTTCTCAATAAAACTACTAATAAAGAGAGTAAATTCATATCAAACTCCATTATTGAATCATTAATGTCAGGTAAAAGCTCCGTTAGGAGCGGCCAGAGCATAGGCAGGGGTCAACGAGGCGAAGCCGAGTGCAACCCCTGCAATAATGGACTCCACTTGTCTTAGCCCCATCCGGGGCGGCAGTAAATTATTGATACACAGCATGTCGCCACTAATGTGGCTAATGATATTGTGTAGCATTCGATTACAGGGGTTCCACTACGCTACACCCCTGCCTATACCCTGTCAGCTCTACGAGCTTAAGAGTAAGCCACTTAACACAAAGCCACTTTCAATGTGGTGATATTCAGTTAATTATTGAGTGTTGCCAGTTTTTTACCGAATACAAATATTATTGAATAAAACAAGTGGCTATGGAAACTAACTGTCCATAGCCACTCGTGATCTGTAACGAATTCTTAGGATTTTTTCTTCTTGGCAGGCGCTTTGGGGGCCGTTGCTTGGGTGCGAGGCTTGCGGACACGTGCAGGCTTGAGACGCAGCACTTGGGCGCTGCGGGCCGGCAGATACAGTTTGAGCCAACCCAGGTGGTGGGCGGCATATAGTCCATCATGCTCGGTGAGGTGCTTCACATCCTCGTCAATGTTGCCATAGCCGCCATACCGCTCGTTGTCGCTGTCAAACACGCCAACATACTCACCTTCAGGGGCAAGGATGGGATAGTCCACATGAGACCGGTTGGGGCTGAAGTTGAACACAAACGCCAAGTCGCCGCGCATATAGGCGAGTACCTGGTCATCGTCCTTATCCCACAGTTTGCGCACCGGTAGCGACTCAAAGCCTTTGATACCGCCAATGAGGTGAATCATGTCGTTGTCCCAATTGTTGAGGAACTTATACTTCAGGTCCTCTCGGTCCACGAGATCCCACTGGCGACGCGCATACTTGTAGCTCCAGCCGTTACCCTCACGCGGGAAGTCGATCCACTCGGGATGACCCCACTCGTTACCCATGAAGTTGAGGTAGGCGCCGTTGATGAGCGAAGCGGTCACCAGGCGTATCATCTTGTGCAACGCCATACCGCGGTCCACAGTGCCATCGTTGTCGCCTGTCATCATGTGCCAGTACATTTCCTTGTCGATGAGGCGGAAGATGATGGTCTTGTCGCCCACGAGCGCTTGGTCATGGCTCTCGGCATAAGAGACGGTCTTCTCGTCAGCACGGCGATTGGTCAGCTCCCAAATGATGCTAGTGGGATGCCAATCCTCGTCCTTACGCTCCTTGATGGTCTTGATCCAGTAGTCGGGAATACCCATCGCCATGCGGTAGTCAAAGCCAATGCCACCATCCTTAAATGTGCGGGCCAGGCCCGGCATACCACTCATCTCCTCGGCGATAGTGATGGCATGCGGATTGATGTCATGGATGAGCACATTGGCCAGCGTTAGATAGGTGATGGCGTTGGTGTCCTGGCTGCCGTTATAATAGTCGTCATAGCTGCCGAAGGCCTGTCCCAAGCCATGGCTGTAATACAGCATCGACGTTACGCCATCAAAGCGGAAACCGTCAAATTTATACTCCTCCAACCAGAACTTGCAGTTGGACAACAGGAAATTCAGCACCGCATTCTTGCCGTAGTCAAAGCACAGTGAATCCCATGCGGGATGCTCGCGCTTGTCGTCGCCATAGAAGTACAGGTCACCAGTGCCGTCAAAGCAACCCAGGCCCTCCACCTCGTTCTTCACCGCGTGGCTGTGGACAATGTCCATGATCACTGCCAATCCGGCAGCGTGGGCATCATCAATGAGATGTTTGAGTTCATCGGGAGTGCCAAAGCGCGATGAGGCAGCATAGAAACTCGACACATGATAACCAAACGAGCCGTAATATGGATGCTCCTGGATAGCCATGATCTGGATGGCGTTGTAGCCGTCCTTGACGATGCGCGGCAAAACGTTCAAGCGGAATTCATCATAGGTGCCCACGCCCTCACGGTTCTGAGCCATGCCAATGTGGCACTCATAGATGAGCAGCGGCGAGGTGTTGGGGATAAATTTCTTGACCTTGAACTGGTAGGGTTCCTCGGGATCCCAAACCTGGGCCGAGAAGATATAAGTCTTGTCGTCCTGGACTACACGGGTAGCATAGGCCGGGATACGCTCGCCTTCCCCACCCTGCCAGTGAATGCGCAACTTGTACAAGTCACCATGGCGCATGGCTCGCAACGGCAATTTGATTTCCCAATTGCCGTCTTTAAGCTTTTTAAGCCGGTAAGGAGCACATTCACGCCAGTCATTGAACTGGCCAATGAGATAAATCTCGGTGGCATTGGGCGCCCACTCGCGGAATACCCAACCATTGCTCGTACGGTGCAGGCCATAATAGTTGTAGGCATTGGCAAACTCTTCAAGATTACCTGTGCCACCTGTGAGTTCAGCCAACTTGTTCACTGCATCCTGGTGACGCCCGTTGATGGCATCGCTATATGGCTCCAGCCAGGGATCATCATTGATAATTGCAAGATTTTTACTTTTCTTTCTCATAATCGGTCAGTTCTTGATTGGTGATTGTGATGAGTACAAAGGTACAAATTTGCTGTTATTCAACGCTCTTTTTACCATTTTTTTTGCAGCAAGACCTTGAAAACGATTGCAATTTATGAGAAAAAAACCTCAGTTTTTGATGGATTATTGAAAAAATCATTAAATTTGCACTCTTTGAGAGAATATTAACAACTAAAATATCATTTATATTATGAGACTTGAAGGAAGACGCGAAAGCGAAAATGTTGAGGATCGCCGTGGTATGAGCACAGGCACCAAAGTGGGCTTGGGCGGTATTGGCGGTTTGATTATTGCTGGATTGATCACCCTGCTCATGGGTGGTAATATCGGCGACGTGTTAGGCATGGCTATGCAGGATGGTGGTGAAGCCGAAGGCCAGGTTGAGTACACTCAAGAGGAACAGCAGCTCGACAAGTTCTCGAGACAAATCATGGCAAGTACCGAGGATGTCTGGACACAAATCTTCAGGGAGTATGGCATCGGTGAGTATCCCGCTCCCACGTTGGTTTTATACCGTGGCGGCACCCGTACCGCTTGCGGCCAGGGTCAAGCAGCCATGGGTCCCTTCTACTGCTCGGGCGACCAGAACGTCTATATCGACCTGTCATTTTTCCAGACGATGGACAAGCAACTCGGCGTGAAGGGTGACAATTCCAGCCTTGCCAAGGCTTACGTTATCGCCCACGAGGTGGGTCACCACATTGAGTACTTGATGGGTACCCTCGACCAGGCTCACCAGCGCATGCAAGCCACCAACCAGACGAACGCCAACAAGTACAGCGTACGCCTGGAGCTCATGGCCGACTTCTATGCCGGCGTATGGGCCCACTACGAGAGCAGGCTGTTCGGCTCTATCAGTGATCAAGACTTAATGGAGGCTATCGACTGCGCTCAAAAGATCGGTGATGACTACCTTCAGAAGCGAGCACAGGGCTATGCTTCGCCCGAGACCTTTACCCACGGCACCAGCGCTCAGCGCATGAAGTGGTTCAAACTGGGTTACCAGACGGGCGATGTACGTCGCGCCACCACCTTCCAGGAAAGCGACGCCACCCTGTAAGCCAAAACTGGTTCAAGACAACCTTATCAACAGAGATGTCCGCCTCACATGAAGCGGACATCTCTGTTTCTATTGTCACTTGCGGTAGATTCCTGTGAAGGTCCTGCCGCTGTCAATGCCTAAACGCCGGGCCGAGAAAAAGCGCCCGTGTTCACAGCGCGAACAATGCTGTGACAGAACAACGTTGCCCGCAGGAACGCCTGCTGCCACGAGCACCTCGCGGTTGGCGGCACGCAGGTCGATGTGGGCCTTACCAGTGGATGCATCCCTCGTCACGATGGCATCCAGGTCAAATCGAGCCTTCTCAAAGGCCTCTACCACCTCATCACCCACCTCAAAGCAATCTTGGCAGATGCTCGGACCCATCGAGGCCTGAATGCACTCTACACGGGCACCATGGTGGCACATCTCCTCGACTACCGCACGGGCAATGCGGCCCACAGTGCCACGCCATCCCGCATGGGCTACTGCAATGACACCCGCTGCCTCATCGGCAAGCACAATCGGCACACAATCGGCCGTATTCACCCCGATGACTACACCCGGCAAAGTCGTCACAAGGGCATCCACGCCCTCCAGCGCCTGTTCCTGCCGGTCAATGTCACTGTCCATAAAATGAGTGTCGATAACCGCCACGTTGCAGGAATGCGTCTGCCGCGGCATGACCACAGCATCCAAGTCCACACCCAACTGCATGGCAAGCATGATCCGCGCGTCGAGCACCCGCAACGCGTCATCACCCACATAATCACACAGGTTCACACCCGAATAGGGGTTGCGCCCATCTACTTCACCGCGTGTGGTACTGAAAGCCGCCACACCCTCTACAGGCCTAACAAATGCCAATTTCTCCAATTCCATTGTTCACTATTTTGGGACAAAGATACACATAATTCTGATAAATTGCAGTAACTTTGCAGCATGACACTGAATACCGCCACCATACTCAACTACAAGAATATCGCTGAGGCTCGATTGGAGTTCTCGCCCAAACTGAACTGCCTGATCGGTAACAACGGGCAGGGCAAGACCAATGTGCTCGACGCGATATATTACTTGAGCATGTGCCGCAGTTTTACCCAAGCCACCGACAATAGCGCGGTTATACGCCACGGCGAGCCTTACATGATGCTGCAAGGCAGTTACACCCGTCAGGATACGCCATTGGAGATCAGTGTGGCGCTGCAACGTGGTAAGCGTAAGGTCGTGCGCCGCGACGGCAAGGAGTACCAGCGGTTAAGCCAGCACATCGGCCTGCTGCCCGTTGTAATGGTATCACCCATGGATTGGGACCTGGTGCGCGGTAGTGGCGAGGAGCGCCGTCGTTTCATGGACCTCATCATCTCACAGAACGACAGCGAGTACCTTGATGCACTCATCCGCTACAACAAAGCCGTGGAGCAGCGCAACGCCATGATCAAGAGAGAGATGCGCGACGCCTTGCTCTATGAGACCGTCGAGGCCGAGATGGCGCGTCACGCCGCTTTGTTGCACCAGCGCCGTAGCCAATGGGTGGAGCAGTTCCTGCCCATCTTCATGCATTACTACACTGCAGTGGCCGGTGACGGTGAGACTGTGAGGCTTGACTATAAGAGCCACCTCAACGATGGCACGATGCAAGACCACTTGGCGGCCACGCGAGAGCGCGACTTTATCTTGGGTTATACCACTCGTGGCATCCATCGCGACGACCTGGAGCTGTTGCTCAACGATTATCCCATGCGCCGCACGGGTAGCCAGGGCCAGTGCAAGACCTACACCATCGCTTTGAGGTTTGCCCAGTTTGATTTCCTCAAAGCGAACAATCCTGCGGTGCCTACCCTGCTGCTCGACGACATCTTTGACAAACTCGACGCAAGCCGTGTGGAACGCATCATCGATGTGGTGTCAAGCGACCGCTTCGGACAGATTTTCATCACTGACACTAACCGCACCCACCTCGACGAGATTGTCGCCCGCCATGGTGGAGGGCACTGTCTGATGCACGTCGAGAACGGCGTGATCACAACCATGAAAGGAGGAGAAACGGCATGAAACGTACCGAGGCCAAAAACATCGGGCAGATTATAGACGACCTGCTCAAGAAAGAAAAACTCGACGTGGCGCTCGACGAGCACCGCGCCAGCGCCCTATGGCCACAAATCGTGGGCGATGGCATCAACCGTTACACCATTAAGCGCTATGTCAATAATGGTGTGATGACGGTGCACCTGTCGTCGGCCTCGCTAGCCAACGAACTCATGCTGAACCGCGCCGCCCTTATCGCCCGCATCAACGAAGCCCTAGGCCGCGAAATCATCCACGAAATCATCTTTAAATAATCAACAACAGCAAAATAACTGTTAACTATTAACTATTCACTGTTAACTAAAAAATGAATCACGCTATCGAAGCCCAATATCCTTTCAAGTGTACGACACCGCTACAACTGCGTTTCAACGACGTTGACGCGCTGGGGCACGTCAACAATTCGGTCTATTTCCAGTTTTTTGACTTAGGCAAGACACAGTATTTCAAGGGATTGAATGTGCAAACCGACATCGACTGGCGACGGCCCACAGTCATCATCGCCAACGTGAACTGCAGTTTCCTGGTCCCCACGCTGTTTAACGAGACGGTCGAGGTGCTCACCCAGTGTGCCCACTTGGGCAACAAGAGCCTGACGCTGCTGCAACACTTAGTGAATAGCGAAACCCGCGAGGTGAAATGCACCTGTGCCACCGTTATGGTCAACATGGACCCGCAGACCAACCAGCCCAGCCCGATTCCCCAGGTGTGGCGTGACGCGATCATCGCGTTTGAGGGGCACGAGTAATCAGGTATTTTCTCTTGCAGATGACTCTTTGTACTCTTGACGATACGTCTTCGTGGCAAGAAGATTGACCACATGGCCAATGACCAAAATAAACAGAGGACACATTATCAAAAAAAACCAACCCCAAAGATAGCCGTTTTGCATGTATAGGGAGTCATCGGGTTGAGAATCTTTGATTAATGAGGGAAATGCTGCTATCACCACAAAGCTCAGCGTTAAGAGGCCGCAGAGCAACACAAATCCCTGCCGCCATAAAGTGCCCCACAAACTGTACCCGAACAGCTGCTTGTAACCAATGACGTAATAGACCGCCGTGACCAAGGTAGATGAGAATATGAGGAAAGGTGATTTGGCGTGATCAAGCGGAATAAATAGGAACGACAGCACAACCCAAATAACCATGAAAAACACCTGAATAAAGAATCCCTCAGGTATGGTATGGTGAGAGTGACGCGGCGAGTAACGGAACATCACCCACGTGGGCAAGATAGCACACATTGACGTTATTAACATGGCCCAGCTGTAATGGTCTCTAATCCATTGACCTAATTCGGTTACATCGGTGGCATCCTCTTCAATCGACAAATGGAACACATTAGGTAACAACCACAAAACCACAAACGAGTAGATTATCGTAACGATAAACAGCATCTTCACCGGTGGAAAACTCACCTGGCGCTTGCCATCAATATAGTCGCTGATGATGTGGCCTGGCCGCAATAGCAGTTGCCAGATAGAATAGAGCAGCGAGCGGGTGCCCAAGCCCCATATATCCATGACACCCTGGTGAACACTGCGCCACCCAATGCGACCCATACCGGCTTTTTGGGAACAGATAGGACAGTAGTTGCCCGTAAAGTCATTCCCGCAGTTGTTGCAATGTTGCACTTCGTCAGACAGGAGTTTGTAATTATAAGGCTTCTCTTGCCACTGCTTGAAATGCTTATATTTTTCTTTTATCTGCGATTTGTCCATTGTCTTCTATCCTTTAGATTAATGCAAAATTAAATCTTTTTTCCCATTAGATGCAATTGTGGCACAAAAAGCTACACCAAATGACCAAAAAATGAAAACAAGGGACAAGAAACTAGAAACTATTTCTTACCTTTGCAGGTCAATTACCATCTTTTACCGAAATATGGACGTAAAACAATCAATGAGAGAAATTCTGGAGGTCGAGAGCAAGGCCGTCCTGAACATACCTATTACCGACGCCTATGAGGAGGCGGTGAACCTCATCGTGGAACAAGTCAAGCACGAGGGAGGCAAACTCGTCACCTCAGGCATGGGCAAATGTGGCCAAATCGCCGATAACATCGCCACCACGTTTTCTTCGACGGGAATTCCCGCCATTTTCCTGCATCCCAGCGAGGCCCAGCATGGCGACTTAGGCGTGGTGCAACCCCACGACGTGCTGTTGCTCTTGTCTAACTCGGGCCGCACCAACGAGATTTGCGCGCTGGTCCAGCTGGCGCATAACCTGTATCCGCAGCTCAAGATCGTGGTCATCACGGGCAATAAGGATAGCGAACTGGCCCATCTGGCCGACATCTGCCTGTGGACAGGTAACGCTCCCGAGGTGTGCCCGCTAGGGCTCACCCCCACGACCTCGACGACGATGATGACCGTCATTGGCGACGTGCTGGTGGTCAACACCATGCGTGCCACGGGCTTCACTAAGGAGGATTACGCCCTGCGCCACCACGGCGGCTACCTGGGCAGCATCGCCAAGGGAACGAAATACTAATCACTCATCATAACAGAATGAATCCGCTACCCATCAGCGTCGCGTTGCCTCGCTTCAAGAACGACATGACCATAGCCCGTGCTCAAATGGTCACGTCGGGCACGATGCCCACTGTCAAGGGGCTGGAACAAGGCATCGTCACCGAGATGCAGATGTGTTATGCGGAATACCTCATTGCCGAAAAACGTGACCTTGAGGCCGAGCAGGTCATTGAAGGCTTCATCTATGATGACGACCGCATGATGGCGCTTCCCGAGCTTTATGCCGCTTGGCTATGGCTCGCGCGCATGGCATTGCTTATCGACAGCGGCAACGCGTCCCTATCGCTGGGCGCTGCCGAGAACGCTCTGCTGGTGCTATCGGATCATCACGGCAAGAAGACCGAGGATTTTCACGCCATCGTGGCGTCACTGCTCTATAATCTGGCGTTGGCCCACCATGACATGGGCGACAATAGCCGCGCCGCCAAAGAGCTGACTAAGGCACAGCAGATGCTGGAACGTCTCGCCAAGCGCAACGAGGCACGTTTCTCGGCCATGCTGCTCATGGCTGTCGAAGCCTCGACCGAGGTCATCAAGTCCAAGACCAAGCAGATGAACGTGCTGGCCCATTACCAGAGTGCCAGCGAGCTCTACATGAAAGAGCTCAACAGCGACGATGCCAACGCCACCCGCACGGCGATGTCCAACCTCGTGGATACCTTGGGCAAGGAGGGCGACATCATGCTCGAGATGGGCAATGGCCGCAATGCCGTGAAATATTACACCAAGGCACTGCGCTACCAAAAGAAGCTGGGCGAAAAGATGGGGCACCGCGAATTGACGCTCTCTATCAGCTTGGCCAAGGCGCTCATGCGCCTTATTAACCGTCGTGCCGCTGCCGAACAACTGCTCCGCTCGTTATTACCGCTGGCCCAGCGCCTTGACGCGACAGCCGAGGTGCACGAAATCCAAGACTTATTGAACAACAAGAATAAAAACGTGAACATCATGACACTGCTTAAGAGTATTTTTACTGTCGCTCTCATCATCGTTGGCACACTAGGGGCTCAGGCTCAGCTCATCGTTGGCCACCGCGGCTCGCAATGGGGCGTGGAAAACACCCGCGCAGCTTTCATCAACGGCGCCAATGCGGGCGCATGGGGTCTGGAGTGTGACATCCGTGTCACCGGCGACGGCACCTTTATCATCAGCCACGACGACAGCTACAAGCGCTTGGGCGGACCCGAGACAAAGATTGCCGACATGAGCACCGCCAGCTTACTCTCCATGCAGCTCACCCACAAGCGTCATGGTATCACTTATGCCGGCACGCCCTGCACCTTGGGAGAGTTCCTTGACATCTGCAATGAGTACAACGTCGTGCCCGTCATCGAGGTCAAGGTGTGCACCAATATCCATAGCAACACCAAAGCCGAGAATGATCCCGTCTATGACGGCATTCCCGCCCTCATCAACCTCATCGACCAGAAGGGGCTCACCGACAAGGCTGTTATCATCTCGTTCATGCCTGGTGTGGTGGATTTCATCCACCGCCACTATCCTGACGTCACCGTGCAGGTTCTAGCCGGAGAGGAAGACGGCTCGATTATGGAGTGGGTGGAATGGTGCAAGCAGTATCACATGGACCTTGATGTGGTGCACACCATCGTCACCAAGGAGGCCGTTGATGCCATGCATAAAGCGGGATTAAAGGTCAATGTCTGGACTGTCGATAAAGTCGAGGACTTTGAGCGTGTCAAGGCTATGGGCGTGGACTTTATCACCACCAATGCCCGCTTCCCCAACGAACTGTAACTTTCATAGTCCTTTAGGACTATAACATCCATCAAGAAATGTCAACCCAACTCAATAAAATCGAGGGCAATACCGCCCTCCACACCCTACCCCACGTGGATGGTCTTACTGTGGGCATCGTCTGCGCCGAGTGGAACGACCAGATAACAGGAGCCCTGCTTCAGGGTGCCATTGACCTTTTCAAGCAGGAAGGTTATGAGGACATCACCGTTGCCCACGTGCCCGGAACAGTGGAACTCACCTTTGGCGCCGCACAGATGGCTCACAGCGGACGCTACGACGCTGTGATCATGATTGGCTGCGTCATCCGTGGCGGCACGCCTCACTTCGATTATGTGTGTGAGAATGCCACACAGGGCTGCGCCTACCTCAACGCCACACAGGACGTGCCCGTCATCTTCTGTGTCCTCACCTGTGACGACATGCAACAGGCACTGGATCGCGCCGGTGGAGCCTTGTGCAACAAGGGCACCGAAGCTGCCGAAGCGGCCATCAAGATGGCCCACTTCGCCCGTCACTTCAGCCGATAAAAAACTATTTGTTTCCTGTTTATAATGAGTAGAGACGCAATATCTTGCGTCTCCCGTGAGGTGTGTTAGTAGCGCCCAACAAGCGGGTGTGTCATAATTGCAATGTCGCTACATATATCGGCCTACGGCCGAGAAATTTAAACAAATTATTTAAAAAAATAAATAAAAATTTTATTTGTTCTAATTTTAATACAAAATTTGTTTTAATTTCCCGCCCGAAGGGCGGTTATAAATCCAGCAGATCAATTATGACACACCCTCCAAAGCTTTGTGTATTATAATTAGATGAATGTCAGTGTGTTAAGTGGTAAACTAATGTTATTTGTTATTGAAATACTCCTTCATCAAGCGCTTCACTCTGGGTGAGAGCGCGATAATGGTGAACATGGTGCATAGGGCCATCAGCGCGAAAGCGAGGTCCATGATGCTCACCATGGTCTTGAGGGGAATCACTGCAGCGACAACTATCATCGCCAGGTAGTAGTAGTTATACCACTTGACGTTGTGGGCGCCAAAGAGGTAATTGGTGCACTTTTGACCATAGTAGCTATAGGAGAACATCGTTGAGAAGGCAAAGAAGAACACGATGGCCATCAGCAACAGTTGTCCAATACCGGGTAACAGCTGTCCCCATGCTCCCAAGGCTACATAAAGGCCCTTGGGATCGGTTAGGCCCACATAGTTGCCGGCAATAATAATGGGAATGGATGTCAAGGTGCAAACCAGTCCCGAGTCGATGGCGGGACCCAGCATGGCGATGAGGCCCTCGCGAATGGGGTCGGTGTTCTTGCTCGCACCATGCATCATCGAGGCGGTACCCACGCCAGCCTCGTTGACAAAAGCCGCGCGGCGCGCGCCCGTCAGTGCTACATAAGCAAAGGCACCGAAGCCTGCCCGCATGTCAAAGGCGCTCTCGAAAATCTTGCCAAACACGCCAGGAATTTCCCTGAAATTCAGCGCCATAATCACCAGCACCATCACCAGGTAGAGCACAACCATCACGGGCACGATGCGCGATGCCAACAGGGCGATACGCTTGATGCCACCTAAAATGACCGCACCAACAATCAACACCATAACCACACCCATAATGAAGCGAAGCGTTATTGTGTTCTCAATGCCCATAGGCGTGGTGAATACCGTCGTTACCGACTCCACAAGCTGGTTGGCCTGCATGAAACACAGCGTGCCAACAAGACCGAATATCGAGAATGCCACAGCCAGCGGTTTCCATTTCTTGCCCAAGCCCTGGGTAATGATATACATGGGACCGCCTTGTACCTCACCGGCACTGTCGCGTCCCTTATACATAATAGATAATGTTCCCTCAAAGAATTTGGTCGCCATGCCCACCAGAGCGCTGACCCACATCCAGAAGACCGTGCCTGGGCCACCAATCGACAGGGCGATAGCCACACCAGCGATGTTGCCCATGCCCACCGTCGCAGCGATGGCACTCAGCAGCGCCTGTACCGAGCTGATCTGTCCTGACTGCTTGCCGCTGTCGCTCGCCTGCTTCTCTCGCAATACCCTTAATGCCCGCGGCAGGCGCCTGATTGATACCGCTCCCGAATAGATGAACAGGAACAACCCGCCACCTATCAGCAGGAAAAACTCAGGATAGCCGCAAACGGCGTCGCTAGCAGCCACAATCCAGTCACTCAATCTCTCCAGCATGTCTCCCATAATCTTTGATTTTTAGTTTGAATTTCCGCCCAAAGTTACAACTATTTTCCCGAATCACTGCACATTTCATGTTTTTTGCCGCTTAAGGTGCGATAATCAACGCGGGTATGCAACCACATATAACCAAAAACGAGGCTACTCACGTAGTCTCGTTTTTGGCGCTTCTTCTTGGACTTGAACCAAGGACCCCCTGATTAACAGTCAGATGCTCTAACCAACTGAGCTAAAGAAGCATCACTTATCCATTATGTTACCTCGCGCTTCTTCTTGGACTTGAACCAAGGACCCCCTGATTAACAGTCAGATGCTCTAACCAACTGAGCTAAAGAAGCTTGAATGCATACTTGCGGCAAACCCTGCCGAAAAATGCGGTGCAAAGTTAGTACCAAAATTTGAACTGTGCAATAAAAAAATGAAAAAACTTGAAAATTTTCATCTTTAAAAGGTTTTTTTATCGCCCAAAATCGCTCAATCTCGGGGAATAGTAGTATTTTCGCAGCCAAATACATCTATAAGAATGAAAAAGACGCTTAAATATTTCGCTTGGGGATGCGTGGCCTTGTGTCTTGCCGTTCCCACAGCGCTTGCCGACACCGACAAGGCGGTGAACGATGATGCAGCCGTTGCACGCAGTCTCGACATCTTCAATACGCTGTACAAGGAATTGAACACGTTCTATGTCGACACCATCGATGCCCAAAAGACCATCGAGAACGCCATCAACGCGATGCTCGACGACATCGACCCCTACACCGAGTACATTCCCGCCAAGGAAGCCGATGACTTCATGACCATCAGCACCGGCGAGTATGGCGGCATCGGTAGCTATATCATGGAGCGCACGGTCAATGGTGTTAAGGGTGTCTATATCAGCGGACCCTATGAGGGAAGCCCTGCGGCTCGGGCGGGAATACGCACCGGTGACCGCATCATCATGATCGACAACGACAGCACAACCGGGTGGACGAGCGATCAAGTGAGCAAGCGACTCAAGGGCCAGGCCAACACGCGCTTGACGGTGCAGGTAGTGCGCCCTTGGGACGAGGACAGCGTCAAGACCTTTAACCTCACCCGTGAGACCATCAGCGTCAACCCCGTGCCCTATTATGGCGTCACACGCGACAATATCGGCTACATCAGCTTGAGTACCTTCAACGAGAAGTCGGCACAACAGGTGCGCGACGCCCTCATCGAGCTGAAGAAAGACCCGCGCGTGAAAAATATCGTCCTTGACCTGCGCAGCAATGGCGGCGGCATCGTTGAGGGTGCCATACAGATTGTCGGCTACTTTGTCCCCAAGGGCACACAAGTGCTGGTCATGCGCGGTCGCGACAAATCCAGCGAGCGCACCTACAAGACCACTGTCGATCCCGTTGACACCGACATTCCCCTAGCCGTCCTCATCGACGGCGGGTCGGCCAGCGCCAGTGAGATCACCGCCGGTGCACTTCAGGATTTGGACCGTGCGGTCATCATCGGCAGCCGTTCTTTTGGCAAGGGACTGGTGCAGTCCACACGCACCCTCCCCTATGACGGAATGCTCAAGGTCACCATCGCCAAGTACTACATCCCCAGCGGACGACTCATCCAGGAGGTGGACTATGGCAACCGCAACGCCGACGGATCTTATAAGAAGACCAGCGCAGCCGATAGCATCGCTCAGATTTTCCACACTGCCCACGGACGCGAGGTGCATGGCGGCGGTGGCATCACCCCCGACATCAAGATTGAGCCCCGCGAACTCAAGCGCATCGTCTATAACATCATGCGCGACCAGTGGGACTTTGACTTTGCCACCAAGTACGTCGCCCAGCACCGCGACGAGATTCCCAATCCCGCCGACTTTGAGATCACCGACGAGATCTTCAACGAATTCAAGGCATTTATTGACCCCGCCAAGTTTGAATATGACAAGGTGTGTGAGCAACAGCTCGCCACCCTGCGCAAGACCGCGACCACCGAGGGCTACATGAACGACTCCACCGCCGCCCAGTTTGACCGCCTGGAGCAGATGCTCAAGCACAACCTCGACCACGACCTCGACCTGCACCGTCGCGATATCTCCACCCTGCTCTCACAGGAGATTATGGACCGCCTCTATTACCAGCGCGGCCAGGTCCAGAACGGCATCAAAATCGACGAGTGCCTCGACAAGGCCCAGGAGATGTTCAACAAACCTGGCGAGTACAACCGCATCCTCAATATCACCTCCAAGAAAAGCAAGAAAAAACGCTAATTCCCGCCAACTCCCAATGATCTCCATATGACCGATTAGTCCCAGCGACCCATTTGCGGGAGGTCATTAAGAAAGTATCTGATTACCACTATGGAAATTAAAGATTTATGTGAGTTGGTCAACGGCAAGGTACGGACGGCGGCAATCAAAAAACTGCTGGCTGCGAGTGGTAATGCCGTGATTGACGGGCTGGCGGGGTCCAGCGCGGCAATGCTGTTTGCCGGGCTGCCTCGGCAAGACTGCCCTTACCTGATCGTCATGAACGACCTGGACGAGGCGGGCTACATGTACAACGACCTGTGCCAGCTGGCAGGCGACAAGCAAGTGCTCATCTTCCCCTCGGGTTATAAGCGCGACATCAAGTACGGCCAAGTGGACGCGCCCAACGAGATCCTGCGTACCGAGGTGCTGAACCGCTGGTTTGACGACAAGGAGGTGCGCTGGGTGGTCACCTTCCCTGAGGCGCTTGCCGAACGTGTACGCCGCCGCGAGGACGTGCAGGCAAGCACGATCCACATGAAGACGGGCGGCACAGCCGACCTGAGCGAGACCACGGCACGCCTGCGCGAGTTGGGCTTCAAGGCGACCGACTATGTGTATGAGCCCGGCCAGTACAGCGTACGCGGCTCAATCCTCGACGTGTTCTCCTTTAGCAACGAGTTGCCTTACCGCATCGACTTTTGGGGTGATGACATCGACAGCATACGCACTTTTAACGTCGAAACGCAACTTAGCGAGGAACATTTAGACCAGATCAGCATCCTCAACAACGCCCCTAGCGGTGGCGGCAGGGAGGATAACGTGTCGCTGCTCGACTATGTGGGAGATGAAACCATCGTGCTGTGCCACAGTCGTCAATGGCTCACCTCACGCATCCGCGAGATTGCGGCCGAGGGCATGTCGGTGAGCGCCCTCATCGCCGACGAGGGCGACACCCAAGCCACTGGCAAGGTAGTCGACGCCGACTTGTTCATCAGCCGTCTGGACCAGTTGCGGCGCATCGACTTCACCGAGGGCGAGGCAATGCCCGAGCGCGGCGTGAAGCACCTCTCGCTTCACCTCAAGCCACAAGGCATCTACCACAAGAACTTTGACCTCATCGGGCAATCGTTCAGCGACTTCATCGCCCGCGGTTATCGCCTGTTCATCCTGAGCGACAGCGCCAAGCAGATTGAGCGCCTGCGCAACATCTTTGATGACCGCGGCGACGACATCACCTTTGAGCCCGTGCTGCGCACGCTGCACGAGGGCTTCGTCGATGATGACCTCAAGGTGTGTGTCTTCACCGACCATCAGATATTTGACCGTTTTCACAAGTACAACCTCAAGAGCGAACGCGCCCGTTCGGGCAAACTGGCACTCTCGCTCAAGGAGCTCAACCAAATCGAGAAAGGCGATTACATCGTCCACGAGGACCTGGGCGTAGGCAAGTTCGGTGGCCTGTTGCGCACCAGCATCAACGGCACGCCCCAGGAGATGATCAAGCTCACCTACCTGAACGGCGATGAGGCCTATGTCTCCATCCACTCGCTGCACAAACTCTCGAAATACCGCAGCAAGGAGGGTGAGTCGCCACGCCTGAACCGACTGGGCTCCAACGCATGGGCCAAAATGAAGGCGCGCACCAAGAGCCGCCTCAAGGACATCGCACGCGAACTCATCCGCCTGTATGCCGCCCGCCGCGAGCAAAAAGGCTTCGCCTACACTCCCGACGGTTACCTGCAGCAGGAATTGGAAGCCTCATTCATTTATGAGGACACTCCCGACCAGTTCACTGCCACCCAGGCCGTCAAGGCCGACATGGAGAGCGACAAACCCATGGACCGCCTCATTTGCGGCGATGTGGGTTTCGGCAAGACCGAGATTGCCGTGCGCGCCGCCTTCAAGGCCGCCATCGACGGCAAGCAGACCGCCGTACTCGTGCCAACGACGGTGTTGGCCTTCCAGCACTGGCGCACCTTCAGCGAGCGGTTGCACGATTTCCCCGTGCGTGTCGATTACCTGAGCCGTGCCCGCAAGCCCAAAGAGGTGAAGCAGTTACTCGCCGACCTCAAGGAGGGCAAAATCGACATCCTCATCGGCACCCACAAACTCATCGGCAAAACGGTGCAATTCAAGGACCTGGGCCTGCTGGTTGTTGACGAGGAACAAAAGTTCGGAGTCGCCGTCAAGGATAAACTCAAGCAGATGAAACTCAACGTGGACACGCTCACGATGAGCGCTACACCCATCCCGCGCACGCTGCAGTTCTCGCTCATGGGTGCCCGTGACCTAAGCACCCTGACCACGCCACCAGCCAACCGCTATCCCATCCTCACGACCGTGGGCACGCTCAACGATGACATCGTTGCCGAGGCTATCAACTTTGAGCTGTCACGCAACGGACAGGTGTTTTTTGTCAACCATCGCATCGAGCAACTCGAGACCCTCGAGAACATGATTCACCGCGTCGTGCCCGATGCACGCGTCGCTGTGGGACATGGACAAATGCCGCCTGAACGTCTTGAGCAAATCATCATTGACTTTGGCAACCATGACTATGACGTGCTGCTGGCGACCACCATCATCGAGAATGGCATCGACATGCCCAATGTCAATACCATCATCATCAATAACGCCGACCGCTACGGACTGAGCGACCTGCACCAGTTGCGCGGACGCGTGGGACGCAGCAGCCGCAAGGCCTTCTGTTACCTGCTCGTACCGTCAGGAAAACCCTTGAGTACCGACGCGCGCCGGCGATTGCAGGCCATCGAGAGTTTCAGCGACCTCGGCTCTGGCATCCAGATCGCCATGCAGGACCTCGACATCCGTGGAGCCGGCAACCTGTTGGGGGCCGAACAGAGCGGTTTCATCGCCGATTTGGGCTACGAGACCTATCAGCGCGTCCTGAAAGAAGCCGTCACCGAACTGCGCACCGAGGAATTTGCAGCCATGTTCACCTCACCTGACACCGATACCCAAGAGGATAACACCGAGTTTGTCACCGACTGCGTGGTGGACACCGACCTGGAACTGATGTTCCCTGCCAGCTACGTTCCCCAGGAGAATGAACGCATCACACTCTACCGCGAACTCGACAATATGGAGACCGATGATCAGGTCGAGGCCTTCGAGGAGCGCATGGTGGACCGCTTCGGCAAGATTCCCGAAATGGCGAGCGAACTCATCCGTATCGTGCCACTGCGCCGCACTGCACGCCGATTGGGCATCGAGAAACTGGTCATCCGTCAGGGGCGCATGCACCTGTTCTTGGTGGGCGAAGAAAACAAGGCCTATTACCAGTCACCCGCTTTTGGACGCATCCTGAATTATGTCTATAACAACCCCAAGCGGTGCAACCTGAGCCAGAAAAACAACCGCCGCAGCGTCATCGTGGGCGGTATCGGCTCGGTGAGCGACGCGTTGGGCATCCTGCGCACCATCACACACTTAGAGAGCATTTAACCTTTTTCAATGTCAAGAATAAAAGCATCCTACCAAGAATCTTGGCAGGATGCTCGTTTGCTTGTTCCAGTTGAACAGGAATTTACCTCTTCAAGACTTTTCGGGTAGAGCCATCAGAATACTTGACGATATAAATGATACCATTGTCTGGAGCCTTATCCAGGCGATGGCCTTGCAGGTCATAATAACCCGTGATGTAAGCATCATCGGCTACAATCGACGTAACGCCCGAATTAGCAGGGGTAAGGGCGCATTCATATAAATCCTGAAGGCTCAGGTAACCCGTCTTGTTGATACCAATGCTCAGCGGCGAACTGATATTGGTAAATGAACTCGACTCAGCATTATAGTCAAATGAAACCTGAGGCAACAATAATCCAGTATTGGGGTCAAAAGATGTCAGGTAGATAGGATATCGTGCTGAGTATTCCTCAACATAATAACCCATAAACTGGGCTAGATTGAACACCAGTTTGCCATCAACCAGTTTACCCACTACCCAAGCATCGGGAAGGTATTCCCATAAGCCCTTAATGTACACATCTTCATCCAAAAATACTACCTTAACCTCAGTCTCACCTGCAACAAGAGGTCCATAGTAATTGGACGAGGTCTTATAAGAGAAGATATAATCTTTCATCTCATAACCCTCAGGACCATCCACGATGGCATCACGATAGATTGACAGCGTGAGTCCCTGATAGAAATTAATGTACTCGAGGTTCTCCTTGTTGGCACAGATAAAGACATAATCAATGGTCGAGAATGTCTCGTCATCATTTATCGTCAAGACCATGTCCTTTTGAGTCACTTCACCAGTGAGAGGATTGAAATGGGCACTCTTGAAGTAGATTAACTGCTCATAGGAGCCCAGCAACTGCGGATTGGAGAAGGTAATCTTGTTACCATCGCGCACACCCTTAATCCAAGCTTCAGGAAGGTACTGCGAGATTCCTCTCAACCACACGTCATCACCATCAAAGCCCATCGTGACTACAGCCGAATAAGGATCCCAATCCATGCCATCGTTCACGGCTGTCGTCAGGTAGTAATTCCGGGTTTGCAAACCAGCGGGAGGCGTGATGGGTTGCTCGATAGCGGGAATTAAAACTGTTTCATAGTCACCCGACTGCAACCACTCGTAATCCAAATACTGGAACACATCGCCAAAGGCTCGGTTCATCGTTCCCAGGATATGGTTTTGGTCGGTACCGTTTTGGGTGATGGTGCCATCGTCATGGATGGTGTAAGTCAGCTCCTCGATCGACTCGTCATACACATAGCTGCCAATACTATCGTTATAGGTAAACATGGCCACCTGAACAGCCATCTCTAACGAGCGGGCATAAGCAATATACTGGCCCATGGGTACAGTGATTGTCTTTCCGTCTTCACTCAGGGTGCCTTCTACCCAACCGTCATAGTATGACATCGAGACGGGATGCTGGATGTAAACCTTGTTCTCGGGAGCAAAAACGAGGCTCAACGCACCGTCTTGCTGCTCATAGATAATGACATAGGGGTTCTCGCCCTCGGGAACTTCGCCTACTTCCACTTCATTGACAACGCCACCTGTGCGCATATACAAGCGCAATTCGCCTTCGGGCTGGTACTCGATTACCGGGGGGATATAGGTGTCTTTCTCGGTCAGGTTGTAGTGGAAGACCATCTCAGGATTGGTTTGTCCTGAAGACTCGATCGAGATACTGTTGGCAGGAACCGTAAGCGTGTAAGTACCCACAACACTCAACGGATATTCCTTATAGATAACAGCATTGCCGCCAATTTCAAGCATATTGCACTCAAAAGCCTCGCCGGTCTCATCATTGGTTAAAATCGAATGGGCTTCCTCGTCAACCACAACAGGCGTTCCGTAAGCGATGGTGAAATACTGCAATAAATGTACTTCGCCTGCGGGAGGATTGATGGTGAAATCAGGCATTTCTCCACCGTTGATAGTATAATCGAATTTGAGTTCATGAATCATCTCACCCAAAGCCTCGATGATAACAGCGCCCTCGGGGATGGTCAGTACATATCGTCCCGGCTCAGTTACCGCCTCGGCAATGTCCACATACACTTTGTTGTCTAGGGAAGACATCGCCGCGTCATAGTTCGTGCCTGTCGTGGTATTGGTCAACGTCCCCATGACGTCAGCCGCCAGACAGTCAATCTCCATGGGGAAGGTAATGGTGAAGTTCTGCAAGCTCTCTACCCTGCCCTCGGCGGGATCAATCGTAATCTCATCATAGAACGAGGTCCCGGTATCGGCAATTGTGTAATTGAAATTGAGCTCATGTACCTCCTCGCCCAGCGCGGTGATGATAACCGACCCGGCGGGAACCGTCAAGGTGTAGTCGCCAGCCTCGGTGATTTCTTGGGAAGTATATACCAGCAGATTGAAGCCCACCTCGGTCATCTCGGTGTTATAGGTGTGGCCTGTCGTGGTGTTGGTGAGCGTAGCCCTGCTGCCAAAGGCAATCTCGGTCACATATAGCGGGAAAGAGATGGTGAAATACTGCAAACTCTCCACCTCGCCCTCAGCAGGGGTGATCGTGATCTGGTCATAAAACGATTCAACACTTCCGCTAATAGAGAACCTCAACGTCAGCGGGAGCAACTGCTGGCCATTCACCGTGAGGGATCCCTCGGGCAGGTTCAGGTAATACTGTCCTGATGCGGTATAGCACTCGTCAAAGTCCACGAGCACGGTCTTCCCGTCCTCATCAGATCTCATGCGTCCTTCATAGGTCGCACCTCCACCCTTCTGCAAGGTGGGAACAGCCTGTTCATTTACCACTACAGGCAGATCGTCAAAAGTGATGGTAAAATGTTGCAGGCTCTCTACTTCGCCCTCGGCAGGAGTGATTGCCATCACCTCATAGGGATCAACTACCGCTTGAGCCGATGAGCAGTAAAGAACAGCAATGATCAATGCTATCGATCTTACAATTTGTCTCATTGATTGAATGATTTGGTTTTTATAAAATGGTGATGCCTCGGCAACACACTGAGTTTGCGTTCAGCACTCACAAAATGATGGTTAATAATTATGATGATTTAAGCCTATATGAATTTACGCGTTTTATCAGTTTCCGCTCAAGAGTTTATCAATCAGGACGCTCACGTCAGCGATACTCACGTTACTATCCCCGTTAACGTCAGCAGCGTCAGGAGCAACACCTCCACTCAGCAGGATATCAATCAGGGCGCTCACGTCAGCGATACTCACGTTATTATCCCCGTTAACGTCACCAACGATGAAACTGCTTCCACCGGCAATGGTATAGTTAAATGTGAGCTCATGAATATCCTCGCCCAAAGTATAGATGATGATCGAGTTAGCAGGAATGGTCAAGGTATAGTTGCCCGGCTCGGTAATCTCATCGGGGAAAAACATCAGCACGTTAAATTGAACGCCATACATCTCGGCCTGATAGCTATTACCGGTCGTGGTATTGGTCAATGTGGCCATGCTGCCATATTCAATCTCACCGATATATTCCGGCACCGAAATTGTGAAATTCTGCAGGCTCTCCACCTCGCCCTCGGCGGGAGAAATGGTGATTTGGTCATAGAACGATTCCATGGTGCCGTTAATGGTGAAACGGAGCGTCAACGGCAGGAGATGCTGACCGTTCACAATAAGAGAGCCCTCGGGCAGATTCAGATAATATTGCCCGGATGCGGTACAGCACACGTCAAAATCCACTATCACCGTTTTTCCGTCCTCATCGGCCCTCATGCTTCCTTCATAGGTCGCGCCACCGCCTTTCACAAGTGTGGGGACCGCCTGTTCGTTCACCACCACAGGCAGGTCGCCAAAGGTGATGGTAAAGTGTTGAAGGCTTTCAACAACGCCCTCGGCAGGTGTGATTGCCATCGCATCATAGGGATCAACTACCGCCTGAGCCGACGCGCAGTAAAGTGCTGTGGCCAATATCAAAACAAGAAATCTTAAAGTTTGTCTCATCATAGTTTATTCATTATTTATTATTTGAAATGTCAAGGCAGTAAAGATAATGTCCTGCGCTTGGTTGTACAAAATTAATACAAATGATGATAGTAAAATTCATATTTTTGGCAAAATTACTCTTATTTTATAAAAAAATAACAAAAAGCCGTAAAACAAATAACAGATTACAACTTATCCATGGCTTTATCGCCACTTCTAAAAACATCCTGATCTCACCATGTGAACTTTTCATGTTTTATCACTTGTTAACGTCTGAAGATTGCTTGCTTTATTGTCTTGATTCGTCTAACAAATGTGGGGATTCACTGAAAACACCTTTCTACGCTTGGTTTTTTCTGCCAAAAATGCCTAGTTTTGCAGGAGACAATCACATTTTAATCTTTATCAAAACACCACCAAACAATTAAAAAAGTTCACCAATTATGAGAAAACGATTTCTTTTAGCAGCACTAGTTGCTATGGCGAGTGTTTTGGGCTATGCACAGCAAACGATGTGGATCCACACCGGACATGTGCACTGGGCCTACAACACCGAATCGGTGGGCACGATGCCGTATTCCTCGGCTAGTCTGCTCACAGTATTGGAGAAGGGCTTTACCCTAGCCGATGTGGACAGTGTGACCGTCGCCAGCGAGACGTTTGCCGACGACAATGTCCTCGTCAAGTACAACAACACAGTGGCCGACGTGTATGTGGCCGGTAACATTGCCAACCACATCACCGCCCAGGTAACCGGCGCGCGCGTCGCCGTCATGCAGGACGCCGATGTGGCCACCGAGTACACTTACACCCTGCAAGGCACCAGCAACAGCGGTTGCTTCTACCATGCTGGAGCTTACAAGATGACGCTCGTCATGAACGGCGTTAACTTGGTTAACCCCGACAGCGCCGCCATCAACATCCAGAACAGCAAGCGCATCGCCGTGCAGTTGGCCGACGGAACGACCAACACGCTGGCCGATGGTGCCAACAACACCAAGAAGGCCGCCTTCCTCGTGAAGGGTCATGCCGAGTTTGCCAAGGGCGGCTCACTGACCATCACGGGTAACAAGAAGCACGCGCTGGCCTGCAACGAGTACATGGAGGTCAAGAAGACCGTGGGTACCATCACCATCACCAGCGCTGTGGCCGACGCCATCAACGTGAGTCAGTACTTCCAGATGAACGGCGGTACCATCAACATCCAGAGCTGCGGTGACGATGGTCTACAGGTAGATGCCGAGGACGTGACTATTCCCGAGGAGGACGGCCACGTGCTCATCAAGGGCGGCACACTCACCATCAACGGCAGCGCCGCTGGCACCAAGTGCATTAAGGCCGAGGGCAACGTCAACATTGAGGGCGGCACCTTGACGCTGAAGCACACCGGCATCCCCGTCTGGGACGAAGAAGATAGCAAGATCAAGGAAGCTACCGGCATCGGCACCGACCGCAACCTCACCATCAACGGTGCCGAGGCTGTCGTAAATATCACCATGACCGGCAACGGCGCCCGTGGCATGAAGTGCGACAGCACGATGACTTGCACTGCAGGTAACATCGACATCAACTGCTCGGGTGGCGACTGGGCTTACAGCACCGTTGACACCAGTAGCGTGAAGTGCGCCAAGGCCGACTATGCCTTTATCTTGAATGGCGCCAGCATGAAGTGCACCACGACTAAGGACGAGGCAGTGGGTGTTCACAGCGAGGGCACCGTCCTCGTGAGCGACGGCACGTTGACGCTCAACACCTATGACCACGGTATCAAGAGCGACTATGACATGGAGATCACCGGCGGCACCATCACCTACAACATCAACGGTCCTGCCAGCAAGGCACTCAAGTGCGAGGGCAACCTGCACATCACGGGCGGCAACATCAGCGGCACCGTGAGCGGTGGTGGTCAAACGGCCAGCGACCAGACGACCAGCGCCAGCGCAGGCATCAAGTGCGACAACAACGTGACCATCGACGGCGGTACCTTTGACCTCAAGGCTACTGGTAACGGCGACAAGGGCATGAGCATCGACGGCTGGCTCATCATCAACGACGGTAACATCAAGGTGACCACCACGGGCAGCCGTTACGGCCAAAGCAGTAGTGGCGGTGGCTGGCCTGGAGGCGGTGGCTCGTCGAACAGCGACATGCGCTCCTCGCCCAAGGGCATCAAGGTGGACGGCAACATTACCATCAACGGCGGCACCATCACCGTGAGTGCTACTGGTGGTGAAGGCGCCGAGGGCATCGAGTCCAAAATCATCATGACCATCAATGGCGGCTATGTCGAGGTGACCAGCTATGACGATGCGTTGAACAGCTCATCACACATGTACCTCAAGGGTGGTTACGTTTATGCCGTGGCAACCGGCAACGATGCCATTGACTCAAACGGCAACATGTACCTGAGCGGCGGTAACGTCTTCTGCTGCGGTAGCGAGGAAGGCCTCGACGCCAACAGCGAGGGTGGCTACAAGGTTTATATCCAGAGCGGTGCTAACCTGATGGCCATCGGCGGCAACATGGGTGCCATCGAGAGCGGTGCATCACTCGGCCAGACCTGCTATCAGGGTACCGTTAGCGCCAACAAGTGGATTGCCCTCTACAGTGGCAGCAACGTTGCCTTTGCAGCCTACACCCCGACCTTCTCCAACCAGGGCGGCATGGGTCCTGGCGGTGGCTCTACCACGAGCAAGACCATCGTTGTCACTGCTCCCTCCACGCCTAAACTCTACACTGGCGTGACGGCAAGCGGCACCACCTTCTGGACCGGCAAGGGCGCTACCAATGCAACCGGCGGCTCACAAGTTTCACTTTCAACCTACTCTGGCGGTGGCTGGGGTCCCAACTGGTAATCCTCAAGTAGTTATTCGCATTATGAAACATCAATTTAAGAGTTCAAGATTATGAAAAAGACGATTATAACGATGCTTATCGCCCTGGTGGCCATGGTTGCCAGCGCCGAGACCTATAGCTACCTGAAATTTACCAAGACCGACAACTCGACGGTGGCCTACTCGGTAGAAGGACTCAAAGTCACCTACGACGCTAGCAATGTCTATATCACCAATGCCGAGGGCACGGCAACCATCGCCCTGGCACAGGTCAAGGACATGTACTTCAGCAACGAGGGCAGCTCTGCTCCCACGGTAATGATTGGCGACGTGAACAATGACGGCGACGTGACCATTGCCGATGTGACAGCGCTCATCGACTACCTGCTCAGCGGCGATGACAGCGGTATCAACATCGCGGCAGCCGACTGCAACAACAGCACCGACGTGAGCATTGCCGATGTCACCGCACTCATCGACTACCTGCTCAGCGGTACCTGGTGAAGCTCGCTGCGCTCGCTGATTAGCGATTAGAGATTAGAGAGGCATCCGCATTCCGGTTACTGGAGTGCGGATACTTTTTTGTCACATTTATAAATTAGGTGTAAGGCTTTAGGTGTTATCACCCGAACTCGTTGATCCCACGCAAAGACGCGAAGGTTTTGGGTTGGAAGACAAGAAAGACAAGAAGGACAAACTTTAAAAAATATTTTCAAGTGAATTATCGTGAATTGATCATATAATTAATGAATAATTCACGGTAATTACATGTGAAAAAATAAAACCTGGAGCGTGAGGTCAGGATGCGGATGCCTCTTTAAACTCTAACATCTAAACTTTAAACTGCTCGCGCAGCGAGCCTTTGCGTAGGGTAAAACGGTTGAATAGATACGTATCTAAAAGAAAAATCTTAAAAAGTGTTAAAATATTTGGTCGGTTCAAATATATTGTTATACCTTTGCAGTGTACTAGTTAAGTAGTACACTAATTAAGTATTAAAACGAACAAAATAATCACTCATATAAACTTAAAACCTCAACATTATGTTACAACTCAAAAACATCAGTTTCGGTTACAACAAAAAACTCGGAAACTTGTTCAATGACTTCTCATTGGACCTGGAGCCAGGCAACGTTTACGGCCTGCTCGGCAAGAACGGCGCCGGCAAGTCCACCCTCATCTACCTGATGACGGGCTTGCTTACTCCGCAATCTGGCATCGCCACCATGGATGATGTGGACGTGCGCCGCCGTCTGCCCAAGACCATGAGCGACATCTATCTGGTCCCTGAGGAATTTGAGATGCCTCACCTCACCCTGCGCCAGTATGTGAGCATCAATGCCCCGTTCTACCCCAAATTCAGTAGCGAGGACATGCAACGCTACCTCGAGATCTTTGAGATGGGCGGTGACATGGACGTGAAGCTCAACGCGCTCTCGATGGGCCAAAAGAAGAAAGTCTTCATGGCCTTTGCATTTGCCACCAACACCCGCGTGCTCATCATGGACGAACCCACCAACGGCCTGGACATCCCCAGCAAGAGCCAGTTCCGCAAACTCATCGGCGCCGGCATGACCGACGAGAAGATGATCCTCATCTCGACCCATCAGGTGCGCGACATCAGCGACATCCTGGATCACGTCGTTATCATCGACCACAGCCAGGTACTGCTCAACGCCAGCTTTGCCGACGTGATGAGCAAGTTGGCCTTCCGCCCCCAGCGTGCTGACGATGAGCCCATCTTCACCCAGAACAGCCCTCTGGGTACGCTTGTAGTCACCGCTGCCCAGCCGGGCGAGGAGACTAAGGTGGACCTGGAGATGCTCTTCAACGCCACCCTGAGCAATCCTGCTGCTATCAACAATTTATTCACCGCTAAAAAATAACACCACTATGAATACCGTCAATCAAACTTTCGACTGGAGCCGTTTCACGGCCACACTGCGCAAGGAACTGGTAGAGAACAAGCGCGGCATCCTGTTCACCATCATCGGCATCTACGGCCTGCTCACGATGTTTATGATATTAGGCAACATCTTTACAGGAGCACTTGATGCCGAGACCTTTGAAGAATTTGGCACCAATACACCAAAAGTGTTCATCGGCTCAATCATGTCACTCGTCATTTGCGTTACAGCATCATTGGCGTTCAGGAACCTCACGTCCAAAACAGGCCGCACTTACCTGCTCACCTCGCCCTCATCGACACTGGAGAAGTTCCTGGTCAATGTGCTCATCTATGTGGTGGGAGCAATCGTAGTCTACTTGGCATGCGCCCAACTGGCCGACCTCACCCGTATAGCCATTTTGTGGGGATTCAGGAGTGACACGTTCTATGTTCCCGGACCCATCAATTTCCTGGATGGCGTTGGGGCGACGAAATATAATTTTGACAATATCTCTGAACTTTCTGATTTCTCTCGCGGCATTGGCATAGCCATGTGGATCGGTGTTATTGCAAGTGCGGGTGTTTACATGTTGGGCAGCGTGCTGTGGCCCCGTCTGTCACTGCTCAAGACTTTTGCGGCCATTTATGCCCTCGAGATCTGCTTGGTCATCATTGCAGCCCCCCTGTTCTATTTCTTTGGCGATATGGAGACCCTTTCAAGATGGATGCTTGATTTTATGATGGGCGGCAAATTCTCCACTTGGATGATCATTTGGACCTCTATTTATGCCCTCGTTGCATGGTGCCTGGCATGGTATCTCTTCAAGCATAAAGATGTAGTTTCACTCAAGTGGTGGAAGTGAGAATTGATTAGTGATTAGAGATTAGTGATTAGTGAAATTAGTGAGATTTCTATTAATCGACATTATATTATGAATTTCAAGGATAATAAAGCGATCTATCTGCAGATTGCAGATCGCATCGGGGACCAGATCCTCTCAGGAGCGCTGACACCCGAAGGAAAAGTGCCGAGCGTGCGAGAACTCGCCGCCGAGATTGAGGTCAACGCCAACACTGTGGCCCGTACCTACGACTACCTGCAGCAAAATGGCGTGATCTACACGAAACGTGGACTGGGTTTCTTCGTCAGTCCCGAAGCCAAAGAAACCATCATTCGCCAGCGCCGTGACCAGCTCATGCAGGGCGAGATGGACTACTTCCTCGGCCAGCTCAAGGCCGTGGGCATCACCCCCGCCGAGCTGACTCAACTATACAACAATTATCTCAAGAATTAAAACCGATTTTAACCGCCGGCGAATTAGGTGAATGAAACGATTGAACAAACCAAGTTTCAGCCTATAACAAAAACAACACAATTCGCGACATTCGCTTAATTCGCCGACACAAAAACTTAACTGTTATGGAAACTCAAGTTTGTATCTTCACCGCGACACTCATTGCCACTGCTATCATCTCAATGCTGTCGGCCTTCTTGATGTAAACAACGCGTCGCCTTATAGTCGCAAAACCCTTTAAAAACTTATCGCATTTGGAGCCCGAACTGAAAAATAAAACGATGATCCTGGCACTCAAGACAGTTGGCGCAATCCTAGTAACTATCGCTGTCATCGCCATTGTGATGCACCTCACCGGCATCATGGCCCAGGCACCATTCATCGACAACCTGTGGTGGGCCAAGGGTGCCGCCATTGCCGGACTGGTCTTGTGGGAAACAGGAACCATCGTGACAAAGATGGAACAGCAGAAGTTGTCCCGCCGCAACGGCATCATCGGCATCGCACTGATGGCGCTGGCAGCCCTCACTGCAGCGGCCTTTTTCATTATCGGCGTCGGCAAGTGGTTATTCTATCTCTCCTTTGCATTCTTTTTTGTTGGCTCCATCATCACTACGGGGAACGAGGATGAGCCCTCGGTCACCCAATAATTTATTATCAATCAAATAATCATTATCCAAATTATGAAACGCTTATCCATCACCTCGCTATTGAGTACCGCAACACTGATTCTGGCCACAGTAGCCATCGTCTCCTGTACCCCAGGGTCCGACAACAAGCCGCATGGCAAGAAAGAATTGACAACCACCATAAAGGTGGAAGCATCTGACGACCTGATTGCCGCAAGCGACATTGAAATCACCTACAAGGGCAAGGGTGGCATTGACGTCACCGACACCATCACCTCGACTCGCTGGCAAAAAAATATTGTCAACGACTCGTTCCCGACCGAGATTGGCGTCGTCAATTACCGCATGCTCATCAAGCCTGAAGCCAAGTTTGACAAGGAGAGATGCCAACTGGCCTTGGAACTCAAATGCATGTGCATATCAACGTCTTTTTTAAAGATTCCAATTTTTGATTGGACCGTGAAACCGATTGACATTGATGACATCGCTAGTAGCAAGGTTGCAGCCTATCTGGGATTGCAAGAATTGACTCCAGGCCTCTTCAATGGTGGTTTTATTGAAGGTTTTCACTCCCTGGTCCAAAAGGTGAGCATCAACAATGGCGAGTTTGAGGTGAATGACGCCATCATCAACGCCGAAGAGCAAAATGAACAAGAACCCTCTAAAAAAACAGAACGATGAAAAAGCTATTATCTAACTTCACCATCATGATGCTTGTTGCAGCAATGGCATTGACTTCTTGTGACCAGCAGCAAGCCGAGACCAATGAAGAGGTGCCCCTGAAGGTTACCTACAGTATTGACTGCTCAAGGGACTTGTTGGACTTGTGCGATATGGTGGTCACCTATAAGGGCGACGATGGGGTCAACGTCGTTGATACCATCAAAGCTTATCCCGCCGACTCAGCATTGACACAGTATAATTGGAGCAAGACTGTGAGCACTCACCAGATTCCTGTAAAAATCGGCCTGGATTACGCCTTTGTGCCGAAGACCGATACTTTGCTCACCTACCTACCTTACGCTACGCTTACAGCTAAATGCACAATCATAGCTGAGAAGATGGGCGAGGTGAGTGGTTTTCGCTATATGAGTTCAAAAACCATCAGCAGCAAACGCAGCTTCTATATGGAGAACAGTCTGATCGATGAAAATGTCGCCAACACCAAGCAAAACCTGGCCACCATCATCGACGTCTATAACGACCGTCAGGCCTACAAGCGTGGGACAACCAACAGCAACACTTGCTTTATCGTGAAGATGCGTCCTAATGGCAACGGTAGCATGAGTGTCAAGAAGGCCTGCTGGAACGACGACTCCATCGGTAATGAAGGTAAATAATAAGCCCTAGTTTACTCCGAAACTAAATTACAATCACTTAAATAATGCACATGTTATGAAACGTTTATCCATCACCTTGCTACTGTGTATCGCCATGCTAACCAACGCCATGGCACAAAACCCCGACCTTAACGGCTCATGGAAAGGCGCGCTTGAAGCCGGCCCCATGTCTCTGTCGATTGTATTCCATATCGAGCAGACCAACGATAGCGTCACCTTTACTTGGGACTCGCCCGACCAGAAAGCCTTCGATCTTCCTGCGATTGCTACTATCAGGGGAAATGAGTTGAATGTGGAAATTGCCGAAGCATATGCCTCATATAAGGGTAAGCTAGAGAACGACACACTTGTCGGCATATTCACCCAATTTGGCACAGATTATCCTCTGAGAATGACTCGAAACACCGGCAATGACCGCCCCCAGGAGGCAGCAATCGAGGCCGACCAAAATAAACCCTATCACAGCGAGAATGTCACCTTTACTAACGGTGACATGACTCTGGCAGGCACGTTGACTGTGCCCAATACTGGTAGCCACTTCCCTGCGGTAGTTTTCGTCCATGGTACGGGGTTGCTCGACCGCGACGAGAACATTTCTGGCCACAAGCCCTTCCTGCTGATGGCCGACGCGCTGAGTCGCAATGGTTTTGTCGTCCTGCGATATGACAAGCGCGGCGCTGGAGAGAGCCATACTAACGGCCCCATCAATGTTGAAACAGCGCTGATGGCCGACGACGCCATGGCTGCAGTGCACTATCTGGCAGCCCGTCCCGAGGTTGATGCATCCCAAGTGGGCATTCTGGGACATAGCGAGGGCGGCATAATTGCCTTCATGAACGCTGCCAACTATCCCGACGAGATTGCTTATATCGTGTCGATGGCTGGTGTGGGTGTCAGCGGATTGGAGTTGGCCAAGAAGCAGTCGCGCATGATCAGCTACACAATGGGTGTCGAGCCCGACGAAGAGGCACAAAGCCTCAATGACCAGTTACTGGACATCATTGCCACCGATACCGATTCTCTCACGATGCGCAAACAACTGCAAGAGCTGATTGTTAACAATCCGGCCCAGCAAGAGGCAATCGAAAAACTCAAGGCTGTCGACCCTACAATCACTACAGAAGAAATCAACGAGTTTGCCATCGACAGAATGATGTCTCCTGACACTCGCGGTCTAGTGAAATATGACCCAACGAAGTTCCTCAGCAATATCAAGTGCCCCACACTCGCCATCAACGGCACGCTTGACTGTCAGGTGGCCTGTGACGACAATCTAGTCGCTATTGCCCATCTGGTGCCTCATGCCACCGTCAGGAAATATGAAGGATTGAACCATCTTTTCCAGACCTGCGACGGCTGGGTGGGCAGTTCCAACTATGCACTCATCCACGAGACGATGAATCCCCAGGTCATCAACGACATCGTCACCTGGCTGCAATCGACAGTGAAGCAATAAACGAACTTAAATTCCCTTCTATCAAGGGAATTTTTGTGTTATTGACTGATGGGCATAGAAAAAATGGCTTTTTTTCAAAAAAATGCTTTAATTTTGTAGTTTTTCATGCAGTTAGTGTGTCTAATAGACAAAAACAATAAGAAAAGTGTTACTTGGAAACAAGCAATGATAAGATAACGAAACGATTATTATTCTTTATACAGTACTAAAAACAACTATTATGACAATGAAAAAATTCTTTGCTGTACTGCTGCTCATGCTAGTGGCTTTCAGCGCCAACGTGACAATGGCCCAGGAGATGCCGCCCATCCCAATGGACCCTGATGTGCGTATCGGCAAATTGGATTGCGGACTGACCTACTACATCCGCAACAACAATTATCCCGAGAACCGCGTCAACTTCTACATTGCCCAGCGCGTGGGTTCCATCCAGGAGGAGGAGAGCCAGCGCGGTTTGGCCCACTTCCTCGAGCACATGGCCTTTAACGGCAGTGAGCACTTCAACGGCGAGGGCAAGGGCATCATCGACTACACCCGCTCGCTGGGTGTGAACTTCGGTGGTGACCTGAACGCCTACACCAGCATTGCCGAGACCGTCTATAACATCAACGACGTGCCCAGCACACGCCAGAGCGCCATCGACTCCTGCCTGCTCATCCTCAAGGACTGGAGCGGCGGCCTGTTGCTCACCGACGAGGAGATCGACAAGGAGCGCGGCGTCATCCATGAGGAGTGGCGACTGGGACAAAGCCCCCAAATGCGTATGTTGGAGCGCCAGCTCGAGGCATTGTTCCCCAACTCGAAGTATGGCAAGCGTTTGCCCATCGGCTTGATGGATGTCGTTGACAACTTCAAGTACAATGAGTTGCGTGACTACTACCACAAGTGGTATCGTCCCGACAACCAGGCCCTGGTAATCGTGGGTGATGTTGACGTTGATCACATCGAGGCACAAATCAAGGAGCTCTTCAAGGATGTTCCCGCCCCCAGTCCCGATGCAGCCCAAGTGGTTGACGAGGTAGTTCCCGACAACGAGAATCCCATCATCATTGTTGATAAGGATAAAGAACAGCAATACAGCGAGGTAACCGTCATGTTCAAGCACCCCGCTATTCCTCGTGAGGAAAAAGTCAATCTGGACTACATTATGCTGGGCTACCTCGAGGGAATGGCAACACGCATGCTCAACACCCGCTTGAGCGACATGGCTCAGGAGCCTGACTGCCCCTTTGACAGGGCTTATTGCTATGACGGCAGCTACCTGGGAATCGCCAAGACGATGGATGCCTTCACCTTGGAAGCCATGCCCAAAGAGGGCAAATCTGAAGCTAGTGCCCAAGCCTTGATTCAAGAGGCACTGCGTGTCGCCAAGCACGGTTTCACCGCCAGCGAGTATGACAGGGCTCGTGACGAGTACATGAGCTCGATGGAGAGGTGGTATAACGAGCGCGACAAGGTGGAGAACGAGATCTATGGCCGCGGCTGCTGCAGCCACTTCCTTGATGGCGAACCCCTCACCTCGGTAGAGCAGGATTTCCAACTTGCAGGAATGATCGCTCCCAACATCACCGTTGACATGGTCAACATGATTATCCCCGAACTCATCAACACCGATGGCAAGAATCTGGTGATCACCGACTTTAACCAGGAGAAAGACGGCGCTGTATATCCTACTATTGAAGGCTTCCAGGCTGCACTCGATGCTGCTAACAGTGCCGACATCACCCCATATGTGGACAATGTAGTGAACGAGCCCTTGATGGCCAAGTTGCCCAAGAAGGGTAAAATCGTTAAGGAGAGTGAAAACCAGTTGTTCGGCTACAAGATTCTTGAGCTGAGCAATGGCGCACGCGTCGTGCTCAAGAAGACCGACTTCAAGCAGGACGAAATCTCGATGAGCGCATTCCAGCGCGGTGGTCAGTCGCTCTATGGCGAGAAAGACTGGGCCAACCTCAATTTGCTTAGTAGCCTGGACTCTTTCACTGGTCTGGGCAACTTCTCCAACTCTGATCTCAAGAAGGCGCTTGCCGGTAAGCAAGCCAGCGCTTACATCAACATCGGCAATCACACCGACGGCATCGGCGGCAACAGCACCGTTAAGGATCTGGAGACCATGATGCAGCTCGTTTACCTCAAGTTCACCGCTCTCACCCCCGATGAGAAGAAGTTCAAACAGACCATGAACTTGATGGAGACCCAGCTCAAGAACAAGGACCTCATGCCCGAGAACGCCATGAGCGACACGCTGCAGTACATCATCAGCAACCGCAGCTGGCGCAACAAGCCCTTCAATGTTGAGGACCTGAAGCAGGTGAGCCTGGACCGCATTATGCAGATTGCCAAGGAGCGCACCGCTAACGCCGCCAACTACACCTTCTTGTTTGTCGGCAACTTTGATGAGGCTACTCTCCGCCCGCTCATCGAGCAGTACATCGCAAGCCTGCCCGCCAAGAAGGGCAAGAAGACCGACTGGGTGAACACCACCGAGATGCCCAAGGGTAAAGTCATTAACCACTTCACCCGCAAGATGGAATCTCCCAAGGACTTTGAGGTAGTTATCTGGCACACCGACCAAATTCCTTACAGCCTGGAGAACTCTATCAAGGCCGACATCCTGGGTCAGGTGATGAGCCGTGTTTATCTGCAGAAGATCCGCGAGGACGCTGGCGCAGCCTATTCAACTCAAGCCATTGGTAGCGCAGGTCCTGGTGTCGCCGACGGCAAACCCCGTGTGATGGTTCTTGCAGTCGCCCCCGTCAATCCCGAGTTTGAGGAGTTGGCACTTAACATCCTTAAGGAAGAGATGCAGAATGCATGCACTACCATTGATGCCACCGCCCTGGCCGAGGCCAAGGAGAACATGCTCAAGGACCACGCCACCAACCTCAAGGAGAACTGGTATTGGAGGACCAACATCCAGCAATACCTGCTCATGGGCCTCGATGACATGACCGGTTATGAGGATATTGTTAAGGCTCAGACCCCTGAGACTATCGCAGCCTTTGCCCGCCAGATCTTAGCGTCCGGCGACTATATCGAGATGGTGATGAGCCCTGAGAAGTAATCATTAAACCCGAGTGTTTATGACAATAATGAGCTGGGAACTCTTGACGAGAATCCTGGCTCATTATTGTTAAAACAAGCGGAGTATATTTAAATCATATCTCCAACTTATAAAACTGTCATTATGAAACCCACATCACAACACAGATTGCTGTTAGCCATAGGCCTGTTATTCATAGCCGGTACATTGATGTTTACCACCTCGTGTGGTCCTAAGAAGTACAAAATTGATGACAGCACGGTGCTGCCCTTCAAGGACAAGGCCGAACTCGACAAATTACTTGACCTTCCCATCCTGCCCGAGTACACCATCGAGGAGTACTATACCAAGACCGATTTCATTGATGGTGACGAACGGTTCATTGTGTGCTGCAAGTTCCTGGAGGAAGTTTCCCCAGCCGAGGTCCAAAAAATCGTGGATCAGGTCAATAGTGGTCAATACGAACGATGGCACACATTTGATCTGGGAAAGGAAAATAACATGAGGCTCTTCTTTAACCTCGATACTACATTGACCGCCGACAAGAAGAAGCCAGAGATCCTGGGTGACCGCATTCACGTCGAAATTGAAATGATGTGCAGGGAGCAAGACTCATGGAAGGGGTTTGAGATTGTTTTCAGGAACGACCGATCGGACAACAGTATCGTCGATCGCGACACACTCACCAAACTGCTGGGCGTGGAGTTTCCCCAGCTGACCGAAACGGAACGAAGCGACGAGAGCATCTATTTTGAGTTTGACACCATTCCTGGTGAGGAGTTCTATCAAGCCCTTGAGAATGCACCTAATTGGAATGTTCACAAGGTAGGCGAACACACTTTCTATGATTACTACTACGATGATGGAAAAGTTTGGATTACCGCCGACCTCATCAAGGGAGAACCTGACTTTTCTTTCTCCCGTTATAAATCAATAGGATCGGGCAGCGCTAGCGACATCGTTGACCTGATAAAGCGTGGTGGTTCATCAAACCGCGACAAGAAATCAAAGAGTGAGTAAAATTAAGTGCCCGATGCAATCTCAAAGCTAAGGCTTAACTACACTAAAATCAGGAACTGGAGGGCAGCATTGCCCTCCAGCTCCGGTTTGATAAGTTCAAGTTAGATAAAACGAATCTTCAACAGTTCTGATATTCAAACAATTAAACTAGGTTCAGTTTCACGCAAGGACTAATAAAATATTTGACTCTTCGTTTGGCTAAGCTAGTTTTGTTTGAAAAATGAATTAAATTATTTGGTAAATAGTATTATTTTTACTACCTTTGCGGTGTCGAATTAATAATTTAACAAATAATCATGAAACGATATTCTGTTAGACAATTAATTAAAATGCTTAAGGACGATGGCTGGTACCAGATCAAGGGCGGCCAGACATCTGGAGACCATCGTCAGTTCAAGCATCCGACCAAGCGTGGTCGGGTTACAATTTGTGGAAAGCCCAGCGATGTATTGGGCCAGGAATTGTTGAACAGCATCTGGAAGCAGGCGGGGTGGAAATAATAACCCACCCTAGTGCTGTCAATCTAACCCCGAATCGTTTCAACCAAGTTATGAACAAACTTAGCATTAACTAAACTAAAAGACGTATGAAAAAATTAACAGTGCACGTGTCCTGGTACGATAAGAATTTCGGTGCTGCCCTGGATGATGTTGTTCCCGGTGCCGTGGTGCTTACCGCCAAGACATTTGAAAAATTACAGGAAGCAGTTCCCAAGACCCTGCGCTTCCACGTCGAGGGATTGCTTGAAGATAAGGACGAGGAGGTTCCCGAATGGCTAGCAAAAGGGGACTACGAGTTCGAGTGGGATCTGGACACCGCCGCACTGCTCCAGGTCTGCAGCCAATTTGCTACCTTGGCTGCCATTTCACGCGCCAGTGGAGTGAACGAGCGCCAGTTGAGCCACTATGCCAATGGCACTAAGAAACCCCGCGGGCCACAGCGCCAACGCATTATTGATGGCTTGCACAAGATCGGCCGCTCGCTCATCTCAGTCATGTAACAACTAAAATCACTTTAACCGTCTTGCGCTCCGTATCATGAACGATACGGGGCGCAACTGATAATTTGATGAAAAAAACGTCAAACTTTGTAGTTTTTGACCCACCTTCTGCATCTAAAGGATAAAAACAATTATCTTTGTAAAAAAAAAGGACAAAAAAATAGAATCTTTTATGGCTTACCTAGACATTAAAAACGTGGTGAAGCGCTACGAGGGACATACTGCACTGGCAGGAGTCTCGATGGAGGTGCCTGAGGGCTGCATTTATGGCCTGCTGGGACCCAATGGCGCCGGCAAGAGCACGCTCATCCGCATCATCAACCGCATCATCGCCGCCGATGAGGGCACCGTCACCCTCAATGGCAAGAAGATGACCGATAACGACATTACCCACATCGGCTACTTGCCCGAGGAGCGCGGCCTGTACAAGAAAATGAAGGTGGGAGACCAGATCGTGTATCTGGGTCGACTCAAAGGCTTGACCAAGGCCGATGCCGTCGCCTCGATGCACTGGTGGCTCGACCGTTTTATCCTCAAGGAGTGGGAAAACAAAAAGGTAGAAGAACTCTCCAAGGGTATGCAGCAAAAGGTGCAATTCATCGGCACCGTTATCCATCGTCCGCCGCTATTGATCTTTGACGAGCCGTTCTCGGGCTTTGACCCCGTGAACGCCGAGCAGCTAAAGGTCGAGATTCTGGCCCTAAGAGACCAAGGCAGCACCATCCTGTTCTCGACCCACAACATGGCGTCGGTCGAGGAAGTGTGCCAGCAGATCACCCTGCTCAACCATGCCCAGGTGGTACTCACTGGCAGCGTTGAAGAGGTGAAGCAGCAGCACAAGAAAAACATCATCGCGGTACAGACACCCGACAAGATCGAGCCAAACGCCGCCATGTTCACCCTGCTGCCACCCGATCCCGTAAAGAAAGCTGACACACGTATCAAGCTTGCTGCTGGAGTTCAGGTGCGCGACGCCATCAGCTGGCTTAACGAGCACTACCACCTTACCGGATTCACCGAGGTGCTTCCCAGCATGAACGAGATTTTCATCGAGACCGTCAAATCCAAAAACACTACAGAACAATGAATAAGCTTCGCCTCATCATAGCCCGCGAATACATGTCGATTGTCGGGCGCAAGTCATTCATCATCATGACTTTGCTATTTCCATTCTTGATGATAGCCTTGGGATCCATCCCCGTCGTGATGGCCTACTTGAACGACAAGGGAGACCAGACCCAGCAGATTGCCGTCATCGATGAGACGGGACATTATGCCGCCGCATTGCCTAACGACAACAAGTTCAACTTTGTCGCCATCAAGGGTGACACCGTGACCAATGCCCGTGAATTCTATGACAAAGCCAACGGCAGCATCAGTGCCGTGATCATCATCCCGCGCGATGTGGACAGCACTGGCGTAGTTAACATCTATAGCGAGGGCACCATTATTCCCGCTTTGGAATCTACGATCAAGAGCGCCCTGACCGACACGATCGAGAGCGCACACCTGGCAGCCATGGGCATTCCCAACCTGCAGCAGATTGTGGAAAAGGCTCACGTCAACATCGACATTCACGCCATCAAGTGGAGCGATACTGGTGACGAAGAAGAGTCCTCAACCGGCATTGCCATCTTCTTGGGTATAGCCCTCTCAGTCATTATCTTCTGGTTTGTATTCTTCAGCGGCACGATGATCATGAACAATGTTGTTGAGGAGAAAACCAACCGCATTGTCGAGGTGGTGGTGAGCAGTTGCCGGCCCTTCCACCTCATGATGGGAAAAATCATCGGTGTGGGCTTGTCGGTACTCACCCAAATGGCAATCTGGATTGTGCTGCTGGGCATTGCCGGAACAATCGGAGGCAGCCTGCTAGGAATGACAGGTGCTGTGCCAGGAGCCGACATGATGGGAGCTGGAGCAACCGTCACCCCTGAGGTTGAAAGTGAATTCAGCAGTTTCATGAGGCAAGCCCTGGCCATCAACTACACGCCCATCATCATTAACTTCCTGCTCTACTTTGTTGAGGGATATCTGCTCTATTGCGCCATCTTTGCGGCCCTCGGATCGGCAGTAGATCAAGCCAGTGACACCTCACAGCTGCTGACTCCAGTAATGCTGCTCATGTTCTTCGCCTTCTATGCCGCAATGGGTTGCGCTGAGAACCCCGACGGACCGATGGCATTCTGGTGCTCGATTATTCCGTTCACCTCACCCACCGTGATGATGGTTAGGTTACCGTTTGATGTCCCACTATGGCAAATTATCCTGAGCCATGTGCTGCTGATAATAACCGCACTTGGCATCGTGTGGCTGGCCGCCCGCATCTACCGCCGCGGCATCCTCAGCTACGGTAAGAAGGCCAGCTTTAAGGACCTGTTCAATTGGCTCAAGTAAAGAAGGTTAATGGTTAGAGGTTAGAGGTTAAAGGTTAGAGACTAACTAAAAAAGGAGTATATGCGAATCGTGATACAACTGGTGACCGAGGCCTCGGTCACCATCGACGGACAACTGCACAGCGCCATCGGCCCCGGCATGATGGTGCTGGTGGGCGTCCGCGAGGGAGACACTGAAGACGACATGCGCTGGCTGGCGCAAAAGACAGTCAACCTGCGCATCTTTGACGACGAGCAGGGCGTGATGAACCGCAGCATCATCGATGCTGGAGGCGAGATATTGGCCGTGAGCCAGTTCACCCTCAACGCCTCGACCAAGAAGGGCAACCGCCCCAGCTACATCCACGCGGCAGGACATGACCTGGCCGTGCCCCTCTATGAGGCCTACTGCGACGAGGTGGCTCAACTGCTGGGCAAACCCACCAAGCAGGGTGTCTTTGGCGCCGAGATGCAGGTCTCACTCATCAACGACGGTCCCGTAACCATCATTATCGATAGCCGACTAAAAGAATGATAGATATTCTCACAATACGTTGTAATACAGGCATCTAACGAAATAATACGGCAAAAAAAGCAAAAAATCCGCTAAAAAATGGGCATTTTTTGCAAAATAAATGACAATCTCACTTTTTTCGGCTAAAAAAAATTACACCTTATTAAAAATATGGCAAAAAACTATTGCAAAGAAAAAAATATACTATCTTTGCAATCCGGATGATGAGAACGCTGATCAACATATTATTGGTCACGTGCTTACTGACAGGGCTTCTTGCCAGTTGCAGTGGTGCGCCACGCTATGACAACCGTCTAGCGTTGGCCGATTCACTGCTTAATGACAACGAAAACAGCGATAAAGCCCTCCAGATGCTAAAGGATATCAACCCTAGCGACATGGTGAATGAGGCTAATAAAGCCTATTACAGACTGCTCATCACTCAAGCCTACTACAAGTGCTATATCAAAGCCACCAGTGATAGCAATATCAATCGTGCCCTAGATTATTACCAGCACCATAGCAGGGAGAAGGATAAGCTCATCCGTGCTTATATATATCACGGTGCGGTAATGGAGGAACTGAACAAGCCCGACACTGCAATGCTCTCCTATAAACAAGCTGAGATCGAGGCACTTGAGAAAAAAGACATCTTTAACGTGGGCTACGCACGATTGCGCATGGGTGTCCTGTACAATAATTTCTATGCCTATGACGGCAGGGATATTGAAAAGTTTGAACAGGCCTTACAGTGTTTCAAGCTCATCAACGACACTAATTATCAAATCGTTACCCAAAATAAGTTAGGAGCAAATTACCGCCAAACCGATACCATTAAGGCAAAAAAAGCCCTCAGCGAATCTATTTCTCTTTCCGAGGCTGAAAAGGACACGAGCTATTTGATTACAGGACTTGGCGAGATGGCCCAGCTTTATTTCATGCGTCACAGCAACAAGACGGCCTATCAACTATTGCAGCGCATTAAAACGCTCGATCCTAACGGGTTGCATGGCTCACACAGCAATATCATGTATTATCGATTTGCCAATATCTACTCTGCCTTAGGTATGCCCGACTCGGCAAAGTATTTCTTGCAATTGGCTGACACTCAAGAACAATCACCTAAAGACAGGATTCAACACCTTGAGGCTTTGAGCAACATTGCGATTGCTAAAGGCGATTCCAGCACCTACTTGCGGCTGTACTACGAGTGCAACAAGCTCACCCGATCAACCATGAACGATCACGGCATCTTAAACATCATGTATGCCGAGAATCAAATTGATCAGGCTCATGCCCAGGAAGAAGAAGCCAAACAACGCAGGATGTATGCCACCGCAGCCGCCGTTATCCTCTCCCTACTGGCATTGGCCTTGATATTCTATCGCCGCTCCCACCGGTATGATAAACTGGTTCTTGAGCTTAAAGACCAGTCACAGAGCCAAATGAATGACCTCACCGGACTTCAAGGCAACATCAGCGAGCTGAAAATCAATGACGAAAGGCTAAAAGGGTTTATCGCGTCCAACATGGGCATGATGAGAGAGATGATCGAGGCTTGCTATCACGAACCCAACAACCGCATCGCCGAGAGCATGAAGCGCATCGTCAAATTCCAGGACAGCAACCGTGACAACTGGGTGAAACTCTATGACTACATCGACCTGGAGCACAACAATATCATGACCCTCACTCGCCAGCGCTACCCGCAGCTCAACGACCGAGACCTCTTGCTGCTGGCATTGACTTGCATGGGCTTCTCCTATATCCAAACGGCCATCATCATGGGATACTCTAACGCCACCAGCGTGAGCGTCATCAAGCAGCGACTCGCCAAGAAAATGGGTCTCGACTGCACCCTCAACGAGTACATCAATCAGTATGCTAATTCTCAAAATGAGTCCTGAAAGGGTAAAAAAGCACTTTTTTGACCCCAAAATCGAGGTGCAAAAAAACGTATTACAAAAAAATATCTAATCTGCTGAATAACAACGAAATAAAAATGGTGTGTATTACGAAAAAATTTGGTCATTTCAACTAGTTGATGTAAATTTGCATCGGAAATCTAAACATATTACTATCTATAAATCTAAACAGACAATAAAATGAGACGATTATTCATCATCATAGCAATAGCCATCACCTGCGGATTGACCGCGATGGCACAAGACAACCCTGTTTCCAACCACACCTGCGGTGGTGGAGACCACAATGTGCTTGGAATCGATAGGGGTTTTGTTCGAGCAGGAATAACTCTCACATATGATGCCGAGAGTCAAGAAATCATCGCTAATGGGTTAAAAGATCGCATTAACTATGCGGTAACCCTCCAATCGGTGACTACGCTCGAAGAATGGACCGACCAGATCTCCGCTTTTTCAAATGTGATTAACGTCAGTTTCCTTGATGCCGGAAAGTACAAGATCATATTGGAAAGCGATGAAGGAGCCAGATACACCTTTGTTTTGAATTTAGGTGATAATGAATCCTCAGTATATGATGGGACACTATTCCCACAACAAACTAGTGGACAAGCTGGCAGAAGACTATTCTAGTGTCTACAAACACTAAAAGACATACGGCACCCCTGGTGCTGATACCGAATTAAGAATTGAGAAAATGTTTAGATTTTAAATAATTAGTAATCCTTAGACTGAGAAACACACAACATCATCCAAATAGCTATCCGCCTGATACCTGGCGGGTAGTTGTTTTTTATAGGGGTATCATTGACACAGGACATGCGTCAAAAAGAAGCCCTGGACCGCCCTAGGCAAGGGCACTTTCATAATGGATTTTTTGCCAAAATTCACATTCCTTATCACAACTATATAAAAAATATTAGTTACTTTTGCACTTTGTAGCGCCACGCTACAAAGCTAATGTGTGCTTAAGTAATGATTAATCTGAGTGTAAACGTCAATAAAATAGCAACCTTGCGCAATGCGCGAGGAGGCAACACGCCTAATGTTCAACAAGTTGCCATGGACTGTGAGCGCTTTGGCGCCGATGGCATTACCGTTCATCCACGACCCGACGAGCGACACATCCGTCGCAGCGATGTCTATGCGCTCCGCCCCTTGGTGCGCACCGAGTTCAACATCGAGGGCTACCCTAGCGAGCAATTCATGGATTTGGTGCTGAGCGTGCGCCCCACCCAGGCAACGCTGGTACCCGACGCTCCTGGTGTGCTCACTTCATCGGCAGGATGGGAAATAGAGCCTAACATGGATTTCCTGTGCGGTATCGTTGACCGCCTCAAAGAGGCCGGCATACGCACGAGCATCTTTGTTGGCACCGATCTCGATAACATCCGCGCGGCAGCGCGCACCGGTGCCGACCGCATTGAACTATACACCGGACCCTTTGCCGAGGAGTTTGATGCCGACCCCGACCGTGCCGTCGCTCCATTTGCCGCTGCAGCCATGACGGCCCACAGTGTGGGACTGGGACTCAATGCAGGTCACGACTTGAATTTGCATAACCTCAAGTTCTTCCAGCAACACGTGCCCCACCTCATGGAGGTCTCCATCGGCCATGCCCTCATCAGCGACGCCTTGTACTTGGGTCTTGAAGCAACTATCAAGGCCTACAAGGACTGCTTGAAATAATTGAGCCGTTTCTACGTTAAATATCATATATGAGCAATTAATAATTCAGAAATAACCAAATAATATACTAATAATATGTCTATCCTCAACATGATTTTAGCTCAAGGAGAGCCTGTCACTCAAGTGGCACAACAAGCTGCTGACACGCTGCAACAAGCCGCCGACACTGTCGCACAAATCGTAACCGACAGCGCGGCTGCCATCGCTGCCGCCACAGCCCCCGTGGCCGAAGCCGCCGAACCCATTGTCAAGGAACTCTCGGTATGGGAACTCATTAAGGCCGGTGGCTGGTGGATCATGATACCTTTGGCACTGCTGGCCATCGTGAGCATCTATATCTTCTTTGAACGTTTATTCGCCATCAACCGCGCTAACCGTCAGGACAGCTCATTTATGGACCGCATCAAGGATTACATCCACCGCGGTGAAGTGGACCAGGCACTCAAGCTCTGCCAGGACACCAATACCCCCTACTCTCGCATGATCGAGAAGGGCGTGTCACGCATTGGACGCCCCATGAACGATGTGCTCGTCGCCATCGAGAACGTGGGCAACATGGAGGTTGCCAAGCTCGAGAAGGGTTTTAACTGGCTCGCCACCACCGCTGCAGGAGCCCCGATGATCGGTTTCCTGGGTACCGTTATCGGTATGGTTCAAGCCTTCTTCCAGCTCGCTAGTGCCGGCAACAACAGCAACGTGACCATCCTTGCCAGCGGCATTTATCAGGCACTGGTAACCACCGTTGCCGGTTTGATTGTGGGTATCATCGCCCTGTTTGCCTACAACTTCCTCACCTCACGCGTTAACAAGGTGATGAACAAGCTGGAAGGCAAGACTATGGAGTTCATGGACCTGCTCAACGAGCCCGCCAAGTAATAAGGCTTTAGCTTTTAGGCTTTAATTCATGACTAGCGACTAAATTATGGCACTCAAGAGACAACATAAAACCCTGTCGATGTTCAGCATGGCATCGATGACCGACGTCATCTTCCTGCTGCTCATCTTCTTCCTGGTCACTTCGACATTTGTATTCCCGTCGGCTCTCGAGGTCAACCTGCCACAAAGCAGTGAGCAGACCGCCATCAAGCCCACGACGCGCATCTATGTTGACAAGGACCTGAACATGTATGCCACCCAGACCAACGAGATGGGAGAGTCAGAACTGCAACCCATTGCCAGCGAACAGCTCGAAGGCTTCATGCAGGCACTTAAAATCGGCAATCCCAATGAATTTGTCGCCGTATATGCCGACGAAGAGGTCAACTATGGCAAAATCGTAGAAATTCTTGACAAGGGATCCAAACAGGGCGTGAAAATCGTCCTCGCTACCAAGCCCAGCGAGGCATCGTTCGGCCCCATCAACACTGGCGACAACGCCACTGGCGCACAAGTCAACGTGACCGAGGTTTCAACCACCACCAACCCGTAATGAGTAACCGTGATGGATCAAGATAGCCGCAAAAATAGCCTTTGGGCCTTGTTGCTCACCCTGCTCATCACCGTGGGCACGCTAGCTTTATTGCTGCAGGCCACGTTGCGATACGAGCAGGCGCCCAACACGCTCGACTTGACGCAGCTTGCTCAGGATTCCATCTTGTTTGGCGGAGAGTTCGTCATGCTGGGCAACACCCTCGATAACATGCAAAGTGAACTGCTCGAGGAAGAGGCCAGCGACCAAAGCGCTTCACCCGAACAGGGTGACGACCCCAACATCGAAGCTGACGACTTGGAGGATGCCGGTGAGGTCAACCAGAAGACACCGCCCCTGGTCACACAAAAGGCCGAATCGCCCCACAAGGTGAAAGAGCAACCTAAAACCGTGGAGCCCAAGAAATCTGGACCCACCAAGGAGAACGACAAAAAAGTCGAGAAACCCAAAGCTAAAAACAATAACGCCGAGGCCCAAGAGACCAAGTCAAAGAAAGCCAGCGAGCAAACCACTGCCTCGACCAACACCAACAATAGCAAGGTGAAGAACGCCTTTGGTAATGGCAACGGCAATGGCGGTGGACAGCAAGGCACAGCAGGAGGTAACTCCAACCAGGGTATCCTGGCGGGCAAACCTGGTATCAGTAGCGGTCTGGTGGGTTATACCCTCGACTATTGGGCTAAACCGGTGCCTAACAGCAAGTGGTCAGGACGCGTGACCGTCAAGGTTACCGTCAATCCGCGTGGACAAGTCACTAAGGCCAATGCCACCAGTGCCACGGGAGACCTAGCATCCCATCCCGAGGTGCGACGCGCCTGTGAACAGGCAGCGCTCAAGTCCAGTTTCTCTGTGCCCAAGAACACGATGACCGAGGGCATTGGCACTATTACCTACATCTGGCATTGATTATGCCTCACTACCCTATCACTCAGGACGTCTCGCTGGTAGCAGGACGTCCTGAGTTTTATTCCTACCCCCGAATTTGCGCCGATTCATTGAAACAATTCTATATATTACTGATTTTATTTTGCAGGTTGCCACTTTTAGCACTATCTTTGTTCAATAACTGAATAGGTATACCGCCCATGAGCATTTTTAATAAACAGACCAAGCAAGAGACCATCATCTACACTATCGTGTGGTTTGTCATCTTTTTGGCTCCTCTATCAGAGTTTCTCGTCAACTATGACCCCGAGCATCCGTTTTGGATCAAGAACGGACTGCTTGACACATGGGCCCACATACTATTCTTCTTTATCGCTTTCCTCATCCACAACCACATCCTGGCTCCCATGCTGGTAAAGCACAAGCAGGTGACCAAATACATCGTGGGGTGCGTCGTCGTCATCGCCTTGTTCCAAACAGTCCAATGCCTTCACAAACCTAATCACCAGCCACTAGGCCCCCATCCAGTGAATCCCGTTGAGATGGAGCCACCTCCCCCTGACGGGCGTCCTCCCATCCACAGGCATGACATTACCATGTTCATTCTCGTGATTATGATGATTGGCGCCAACCTGGGCGTAAAGACCTTCTACCAAAACGAGGAAGAAAAGAAGCATCTTTCGAAACTCAAGGAGCAGAGCCTCAAACAGGAACTCGATTACCTGCGCTACCAGATCAACCCGCACTTCATCATGAACACGCTCAACAACATCCATGCCCTGGTCGATATCGATCCCGAGCAGGCCAAGGACAGTATCGTTGACATGTCGCGCATGATGCGCTACTTGCTCTATGAGAGCGATAGACACTGTGTATCGCTCAACAATGCCATCACCTTCCTCAAGAAGTACCTCAACCTGATGAAGCTGCGCTACATGGATACCGTGAACATCAACCTCGATGTGCCATCGTCGTGCAGCGAGGACGTGGCGCTCGTGCCCCTGGTGTTCATCCCCTTTGTCGAGAATGCCTTCAAGCACGGTGTGGGCATTGGCAAGCCCTCAACCATCGACATCAGCATCGAGCACAAGGGCGGCCGCCTCCTGTTCCATTGTCACAACACCAAGAGCCACGCCAAGCATGAGTACGGAGGCGTAGGACTCAATAATGTCACTAAGCGCCTGGAACTCATCTACGGCAGTGACTACGTCCTCGACATCAACGACGAGGATGACAGCTATGACGTGCTGCTCGACTTGCCCGCCAAGTGCCCTGAAGACTTCAAGGCAAGCACTGAACAAGACAATACAAACGCCTAAACCCGATTATCGACTATGATTAAGTGTCTCGCTATCGACGACGAGCCGTTGGCCCTCAAGAAGCTCGTTACATATATCAACAAAATTCCATTCCTGGAACTAGTGGCCCAGTGCCGTAGCGCCTTAGAGGCCCAGCAGGTGATTGAAACCCAAGAGGTGGAGGCCATATTTACCGACATCAACATGCCCGACTTGAACGGCCTTGACTTTGCCAAGGCGCTGCATGACCACAGCAAGGGTCCAGTGATGGTTTTCACTACGGCCTATAGCGAGTATGCCATCGAGGGTTACAAGGCCAATGCCGTGGGCTATCTGTTAAAACCCTACAGCTTTGAGGAATTTGAGGAAGCCGCTCAAAAGGTCAAGGATATCTGCGAAATACGGAAGCAAGCCTTTACCGAGGTAACGACCCAACCCGATGATGACCCAAATATTATATTTGTTAAGAGCGATTATAAAATCGTGCGCATCAACATTGACAACATCAGTTATATCGAGGCGATGAGCGAGTACCTGCGCATCACTTGCGATGACCGCCCCAAACCCGTCATCGTCCTGTTGAGCATGAAAAAAATTGAGGAGCACCTACCAGCCAGCATGTTCATGCGCATCCACCGCTCGTTCATCATCAACCTCGACAAGATCATCGAGGTCAAGAAGAACCACGTCGTCCTCGAGGGTGACATCTCCCTGCCCATTGGCGACAACTATAAGGAATCGTTCATGAACTACCTCAATAAAAAGATACTCACAAAGTAGTAATTCTACTAAAGATAATTTTTTCTCATAGCTTTTCTTGGGTGGTCCGCACGCGATGTGCCGGCCACCTTACTTTTACTATCAACTCAATTTATTGCTCAGAGATTGGTCGTTAGTGAGATTTATTTGTAACGTTGGCTTTGCCTAAGTTACTGACACTCGGAAAAGCAAAGAAAAAACTGTTTTCCTTTGGCTTTTCGCTCGTTTAATCGTAACTTTGCACGTTTTTAAGCGATTATAATTTTTATTCAATGTTATGAATATTTCCTATAAATGGCTCAAACGCTATATTGATACCGAACTGTCACCCGAAAAGGTGGCCGAGGCGCTCACCTCGCTAGGTCTGGAAGTAGGTGCTGTAGAACAAGTTGAAACCATCAAGGGCGGTTTACGAGGACTAGTTGTGGGACAGGTAGTTACCTGCATAGATCATCCTAATAGCGACCACTTGCACATCACTACGGTCAATCTTGGAGACGGTAATGACCCCGTGCAAATCGTGTGCGGTGCCCCCAACGTCGCTGCAGGGCAAAAAGTGATCGTCGCCACTCTGGGCACCAAACTCTATGATGGCGACCAGGAATTTACCATCAAGCGTTCCAAGATGCGTGGCGAGGAGTCGCTGGGCATGATTTGCGCCGAGGACGAGATTGGCGTGGGTGTTAGCCACGATGGTATCATCGTCCTGCCCGAGGACGCTGTTGTCGGCACCCCTGCCGCTGAATACTATGGCATTGAGGACGACTACCTGATTGAGGTGGACCTTACCCCTAACCGCATCGACGGCGGGTCACACTATGGTGTGGCACGCGACCTGGCAGCATGGATGAAGCGCCACGGCATGGAGGGCAATCTGCACCGTCCCAGCGTCGATGGCTTTGCCAGTGACCGCCAGGACGGCGGCATTCCTGTCGCCGTCGAGAACGCTGAGGCTTGCCCGCGCTATGCTGGCTTGACCGTACGCGGTGTCAAGGTTCAAGAAAGCCCCAAGTGGCTCAAGGACCTCCTGCTGGCAGTGGGACAACGCCCCATCAACAACATCGTCGATATCACCAACTATATCCTTTTGGGCACGGGCCAACCCATGCACTGTTTTGACTTGAGCAAGGTCAAGGGTGACCGCATCGTTGTGCGCACCGTAGAGCCTGGCACCAAATTTGTCACCCTCGATGGCGTGGAGCGCACGTTGACCGACCGCGACCTGATGATTTGCAATGGCGAGGAGCCCATGTGCATCGGTGGCGTGTTCGGCGGTCTGGATTCGGGTGTCACCGAGGCTACAACCGACGTGTTCCTGGAGTCAGCCTATTTCCATCCCACTTGGATTCGCAAGACGGCTCGTCGCTTCGGTCTGAACACCGACGCCTCGTTCCGTTTCGAGCGCGGTATCGACCCCAATTCGGTCATCTATAACCTGAAACTGGCCGCTATGCTTGTCAAGGAACTGGCAGGCGGAGAAATCTGCGGCGACATCATCGACGTGAAAGCCCACGACTTCCCCGGCTTCCCCGTTGAACTGCGTTACGACTATGTCACCGGCCTTATCGGCAAGGACATCCCCCACAACGAGATCCGTGAAATCGTCAGGAGCCTTGAGATGGAAATCACTGCCGAGGACGAGGAGAAACTACAACTCGTAGTGCCCGCTTATCGTGTTGACGTACAACGCCCCTGTGACGTGGTCGAGGATATCCTGCGCGTCTATGGATACAATAATATCGAGTTGACCAACGACGTACACGGCAGCCTGTCTAACAAAACCGATGTCGATTTCCGCGACGATATGCAAGAAACCGTCAGCAACCAGCTCACCAGTGTGGGTTACCACGAGATCATGAACAACTCGCTCACCGTGGGTGCCTACTACGAGGGACTGGCAACCTATCCTGCCGAGCGTTGCGTGTGCATCATGAATCCCTTGAGCAGTGACCTGAACGTCATGCGCCAGACGCTGCTTTTCGGCGGACTCGAGAGCATCGCCCGCAACATCAACCACAAGAACCCCAACCTGCGACTCTATGAGTTTGGTAACGTCTATAGTCACGACGCTTCCATCAGCCAAGAGGAGAAGGCTTTGGCTCCCTATAGCGAGCACACACAGATGGGCATGTGGCTTACGGGCAACAATCACGACGAGTCATGGGCCGACAAGGTAAGGGCACTCAACGTCTATGACCTGAAAGCCGATTTGGAGAATGTCTTTGCTAACATGGGCGTTGACATGCGTGATCTGGTGATTGAGCAATACGAGGACGAGACCATCAACCCCGCCCTGCGCTACAGCAACCGGGGCGGCAAGACCATCGCCCTGATGGGTGTTGTTGACGAGGCCATCGCTAAGAAGTTTGACATTGACCAGCCCGTCTACTATGCTCAGATCAACTGGAACCTCGCCTGCAAGATGGCCATGAAGAAGGACATCAAGTATGCCGACCTGCCCAAGACCCTGCCGTTGCGCCGCGACTTGGCCCTGTTGGTTGACCGTCAGGTGACCTACGATGACATCCGTCGCGTGGTTGAGGCTAGCGAGAAGAAACTGTTGAAGTCGATGACGCTATTTGACGTTTACGAGAGCAACAAGCTCGAGGCAGGCAAGAAATCCTATGCCATCAGCATGATTCTCCAGGACAACGAGAAGACGCTCAACGACAAGCAGATTGATGCCATTATGAGCAAGATCATCAAGAACCTCGAGACCCAATTGGGCGCTAAGCTTAGGTAAGGCTTTAGGCTTTAGGTTTTAGGCTTTAGGTTTGATGATTACAATCAATTGAATATTTTAATATTTAAACCACATATATTACAATGGGAAGAGCTTTTGAATACCGCAAAGCAAGAAAGATGAAACGCTGGGGCAGCATGTCCCGCACGTTTACAAGAATCGGTAAGGAAATTACCATCGCCGTTAAGGCTGGTGGTCCCGATGCTGAGGGCAACTCACGCCTGCGCGCGTTGATCGCCAACGCCAAGGCTGCCAACATGCCCAAGGAGAACATCGAGCGCGCCATCAAGCGTGCTAGCGAGAAGGACGCCGGCGACTACAAGGAGGTCATCTACGAGGGATTTGGCCCTCACGGCATCGCTGTCCTGGTCGAGACCGCTACCGACAACACCACCCGCACCGTGGCCAACCTGCGCAACTACTTCAACAAGAAGGGCGGCAGCTTGGGCAACTCGGGCAGTGTGGCCTTCATGTTCAGCCACAAGTGCTACTTCCATGTAGCTCCTAAGGCCGATGTTGATCCTGACGAGCTCGAGCTCGAACTCATCGACTGTGGAGCCGAGGAGTTTGCCATCGATGAAGAAGAAATGCTCGTTTCGGGTGACTTCGCTGCCAATGGCGACATCATGAAGTATCTCGAGGACAACGGCTTCGAAATCAAGAGCAGTGAGTTCGTCTATGAGCCCGCCGACTACAAGGACCTCAACGAGGCCGAGCGTGCCGAGGTAGAGGCACTCATCGAGGTGCTCGAGGAGGATGACGACGTGCAGAACGTCTTCACCACCATGGCCGAGGGCGACGAATAATCCTTGCCACAATCAACCACAAAACAGGCGGTGTATGAACATACACCGCCTGTTAGTTTATCCTTAATTACTTTGGCATGGCCGCCGGTACAATTAATGATTAACTCACGTATGGAGGCCAGCTAAAATAGTTGTTTTTGTTGTCGAAAATAGCGCGGAAGCTTCGGCTCAATAGACGACTTCCAGCAAGCGCTCATCATCGTTGCTGAGTGATGTGTAGCCTTCAGCGATAGTCAGTGTGCCTTCTACGTCGAGCGCTTTACCGTTGGGTGCGCAGCTGTAGAATGAGCCGCCCCGAATGGTGCAGTCGGTATCACATTTCACACCCTTGGGAGCCACATTGACCTGATTACCCGTGCAAACCACATTCAACTCACCGCCACCGAACACGAACGGCTGAGCCACATTGATACCCTTGGCGTCATCACCAGTGCACTTGATGTTGAGTGTTCCGCCCGTCATGGTCATGTTGTAATCGGCCTTCACGCCAGCGCAACCCGTCGAAACAAGCTCGCCCAGCGAGTCGGTCTCCCACTTGGACGTGCCACTGGTAATGATTGTCGTGCGACCACCGGTGATGTTCACGAGGCTATCGCAATTGATGCCCTTGGCACCATCGGCAGCAATCTCCATGTTGATGACACCGCCCTTGATATAGACATAGTCCTTGGCCTTGATGCCATGGCCACTGGTGCTGTTCAAATAGAGATTGCAACCCGGGCGCACGAACACATAGTCATCGCTTGCCATGCAATGCTTGCCCTGGCTGTAGATGTTGAGCGTGCCCTTGCCACTCACCAAAATCTGTCCCTCGCTGAACAGGGCGCCTTTCTGGTCCTCGTTCTCGACCATCGAGTAGGTGGCACCGTCACGCAGGGTGTTTTCGGTTCCCTCGTTAATCACCACATAGAACGACTTGCCACACTGGTTATTAACTGCTGCGCCATTGGGGTTGGTAATATCGACACCATTGAGTTGCAGCTGGAATTTCTTGTCGCTATAGAACTTGAGCGACCCGTTGGATGTCGTTCCGCTCACGATGTAACGCACTCGCTTGGCAGCGCTCGTACAGGTCACGTGGGCGCCATCAACGTTCACGATGACTGAACTGGGATTACCGGTAACCGTCGCCGTTTCCCCATCAAAATTGATGCGGACTGTTGTGGCCCATACCGTATTCTCCACATAGTCACCATAATCGAGCGCATCCTCATCATCAGGAATGGTCTCACCCGGCTCTTCCAGCGGGCTGAAGTCCAGCGAAATGTCCTTAGGAGTCAATGTCGAGGGACCGCCACCAAGCAGGATGTCGATAATCAGGTTAATATCGCTGATATTTACCTCGCCATCGCGGTTCACGTCACCGCTAGGGTCAGAATTGTCTCTCAAAATGATGTCGATGACAGCATTGATGTCACTGATGTTCACTTCACCGTCATTGTTCACGTCGCCGATTATAGCCGCGTTTGCCGTGAAACCAGTCATTAACACCACGATTGCAATGAATAACTTTTTCATAGCCTTAACCTTTCACACTATGTTTTTTAGTGATTTCAATCATTAATATTCAATCAGCAGCACTTTGGCCTTCTTTTCATAGGTTTTATAGCCCGTTGCCACGCTCGTCGTGCCTTCCACCTCCATGGGATCACTACGGCGACTGTAAGAGTAGAAATATCCGCCACTGATGCTGAAGTTGCCGTCGATTTTTACACCCTTGGGCTTCTTGATCTTTTTTGTACCCTCAGCTACAGCGACCAGCGCGCCGCCCTTGAAGTCCACGTTCTGCTTGGCATTGAGTCCCTTACCACCGTCGCCGGTAGCCCTGAGGCGCAAAGTGCCGTTGGTCACCGTGAGCAGGGTGTCACACGCCAGTGCAGCACATGCAGTTGTATCGATAATCTCGTCCTCGGTGGTAATGCGGGTATCGCCGTAACTGATGGCGGTCACACGTCCGCCATTAACGGTCATCGGACCCTCGCTGCGCAGACCCTTGGCACCATCGCCCGTCGTCTCCACATTAATGACACCGCCATCGATGATGATGCCGTCATTGGCACGAATGCCGTCGAGGGCCGTGCTATTGACATAAATCTTCACTCCCGGACGGATGCGGATATAGTCATCGCTGCGGATGCCCGCGCGACCCACGGCATTGACTGCCAACTCGCCATGACCGCTAAAGATGATTTGCCCCTCGCTAAAGAGGGCCGACTTCTGGTCTTCCTCGTCAACCATGACATAGTTGGCGCCATCCTGCAATCGGTTGACGGTGCCGTCAGCCACCACGACGTAGAGCGACTTGCTACCCTGGTTATTGATGGCAGCGCCATTGGGATTGGTAATCTCCGCCCCATTGAGCAAAATCTGGAAACGCTTGTCGCCATAGATCTTTAACGAGCCGTTGCTCGTCTGGCCGCTCACGACAAACTTAACAGGTCCCGACATATTCACAACCGTGACATGGGCTCCGTCAGTCTGAACCATCACTCCAGGAACCGTTCCTGTAATGACAGCGTTTTCACCATTAAGGTCAATGTTGATTACCTTGTTCCATGGGCTGTTCTCCACATAGTCGTTATAGGCCGAATCGTTCTCATCGGTGACAGGCACATCGGGTATCTCGCTCAATGCGCTGAAATCCAACTCTACCTCGGCAGGCTCGACTTGATACTCTGCGATGATGTCGCTAAAGTCGGTGTCGTCCTTCTCACACGAGGACAGCACGAGTCCTAACGCTAAGACCACCAGCCCAAAATATATCTTTTTCATCTTGCTCTCCATTGCTAGAACTTATAAGTGTAGCCCAAACCCAGCATGTGGATATTGGGATCGCTACTGTGACTGCCCGTTAACTGATAACGGTAATAAAGCTTGAAATCATGGGTCTTCTTGATGGTATGATCCACACCCACGATGAAGCGCGTCTTGTCGAGATGCTTGGAATGATGGAACTCAACACTAGCAAACGGGTCAAACTTGCAGCGCGGTATGTCCCACTCAGCCTGTAAGCGGCTGCGCAGCACGTTCTTGCCCTTGCCGCGCACCTTATGGTCTTCCCATTCAGCCTCGTCGAAGTCGAAGTTGTCGATCATCTTCTCGGGGCGATAGGTGTACTGCCAGCGCTCGCGCAGGCTGAATTCCACGCGCCGAACCTTGTAACTGGCCGTGAGCGACACGTTAAAACGGTGACGCAGGCCCCAATAACTGGGCCGCCAGTTGTTGTAGCTCAAGTCGTCATTATAAGTGATTTCCTCACGGTTGTTCTCGATGAGCAGGTTATATCCACCACTAGCCTTTAGCCATGGCAACAGCTTATAGCTCACCGAAGCCCCGAGACTCACTCGCTCGGCAGTGCGGAAATCATTGCGAGAACGGAATTCGACCTCAAATCCCGCATTCAAACCCTTGCGGATCTTGCGCGATGCCTCGGCCGACAAAATCAGGCCCGAGTCATCGGCCTGCAGTCCCTGAGACATTAACGCTGTGAACAAGAGCACCAGCAGGATCAGCCGTTTTCTTTTACATCTTGCCATTCGTCTCTGTGGATTTTTAGCGTATCGTTGATTTGCGTCTCAGCGCTACCATCATTCTCATATTCTATCTTAATGATCGCGCTGTCCTTGAGGAAATCAATCGAGCCTATGTTCAATTTCGTGATTTTCAATCCAGTCCGCTTAGCCAAATCCTCAAGCAGTTCTTCGCGTCGTTCAGGTGTGATCAACTCGATGCGGTCATACAGGATGAGCTTGCTGGCCAAGTTTTTGCGCAGTACAAAGGTCTCAAACATCCAGATGAGCAACGCTATTGCCAGGTTAGGTACGACCAGTTCAGCCACACTCATCGTGCCAGCCAGCGCATTGACCACCGACAGACAGATAACACTGAACATATAGGTCATCTCGCGCACTGGAATCGTCTCGGTGCGGTATCTCAAGATACCAAAAATGGCAAACAATCCTAGGGCAAAACCGATCTTCACCTTGACACTGCCTAGCAGATATATCAGGAAGAAAATGCTCACACTGAGCAATATAAGCGTAAAGAAATAGTCACGGCGATGGGTCTTACGGTAATAGAGGCAGTGGACGATGAACCAAACGAACAACATGAAGAAACCAAAACGGATCAACATTTCGGTTAAACTGGCTGTATCTATCAGTCTGAGCCCACCGTTCTTTACGACGACCTCATGAACGGCATCAAGCTCGTTTTCTAAACCTAAATCCTGTAATAAAAACATATGCGTTATTCTTGATGGTTAAGCTTATATTGATTAAATGATTATACTCTTGACAGCAGACGCTCCACCATGTGGAGGCGTTCCTTGAAATTGTTGCGTTTCAGCGAGGGATTGGTCAAGGCCGAACCCATGCAGTACTTGCTGAAACCGCTGGGCTTGATGCGCAACTCTCGCAACATTCCCAGCACGGGCGACGGCTGCAGGCCGTCACGCTTCAGCTCGATAATGGCCAACCCCGTCAGGTCAACATCCCTGCCCGTGACCAGGTTGTGGAAACACAGGTCGGTGTCGATGGTCAACCGCTCGGTCTTGGCCTTGTTGACCAGCGTGATGCGGTGGAAATGGTTCTCCATGTGCTCGCTCAGGATGGTCGGGTCGTAGCGCAGGTGCTTACGCAGGAACGCGTCATAGGCCCTGTATTGATCATCCTGTCGCTGGAACCTGATGTCATGGTCGGGGTTCAACGGGTCAAACCCTACCATATCGACACGCTTCTTTTTTGTGCGGCCATGATTGTTCTTGGTCTTGACCTCCAGGAAATTGAGCCCCGAATCCACATAGGAGCGGATGCGCAGTTTCTGGCGCCCGGCGTGACCGTTCTGGTGCACGATATACATGTTGTTGTCGGGCGTGTCAAAATAGGCCGTGTAGTAATTGGCGTTGCGAATGCCCTCATTTTCCTGGATGCGGTAATCATCCTTGGCCAGCATCAACAGTAATTTAAGCCGGTCAACCGTCGTCACAAACTTGGTGTCCGTACGGTTCATCAGCTTAATGCCACTCATCTCATCAAGCGAGATAGGCTGGAACGATTTGATGATACCCTCCATGAAAATCGGCGCAAATATAGGCATTTAAACGCAATCTTTAGCTTTCATCGTACATTTATAACGTAAAATTCAACAAATTAATGCTTTCCATCAACAAAAAAGGTTAGAGGCGCCAGGTTTTAGGCGTTAGGGAGGCATCCGCTCTGTAGGGCCTCGCCTTGGCGTGGCCGCTCCCAACCCCGCGCTAAGCCGCTAAGGTTTTAGGTTGGAAGACAAGAAGGACAACAAAAACAATTTTTATAATGATTACGCTGATTTTTACTGATTTATAAATGAAAAATCGCGTTAATTCGCGTCATTCGCGTTTGAAAAATGTTCGCGGGGATGGAAGTGTGGGGCACAATGCAAGCTGCCCGCCGGAGGGTGATGATGGCGGGCAGCGCAGGTCGTGATGAATTTAATTATACTCCTAAAGAGCACTATTGGAGCAAATCATCCTTTACCTTCTTCGGGCGAAGAAGAGATATAATGAGGGGGCCTTTCCTCCACAGCGGCTCACGCCGCCGCTCACCATGGCCCGTTTTTCCTCGCTTACTGCTGAATGAGCAGCATGTCGATGAGCGCTGTCACGTCAGCGATGCTCAAGCGGTTGTCCATGTTGATGTCGCCCGGCATGTTGAAGCTGTCGGCGCCACCGCTACCCAGCAGTATGTCGATGAGCGCCGTCACGTCGGCGATGGTGAGTTTGCCGTCGCCGTTCACGTCACCAACGATCGCTGCGGGCTCCTTGTAGCGCATGCCCTTGTAGATGATCTGGCCGTCCTTGATGACGTGGCTCAGGCCCCAGTACTCCTGGTAGTCGGCATCGGAATCGGGCTTGCGGGTGAAGGGCGTCAACAGGTCGCCCATGTCGCGGCTGTCAAAGCCGATGCCCTCAACCACATAGCATAGAGGCTTATCCCCATCGCCGTAATAGGCATAGCGTTTACATTTGTAGCCTTCAATCCAGACTGGCTCCACTTCCACGAAGTTCTCAAGGGTCAAGTCTTCTCCCAACTGCAACTGGTTAAAGTACATAATCGGATTGTCGCCACTCAGTACCGACTCAAAATATTCGTACGGGATAAAAGCGTAAAGTGTATTATTCCAATGCATCATTAGCCGTTCTGGGCTGTTCTTGTATAAATCTAAGATGGCTTTGTTATACTGGAAATTGACCCCACCATAACAATCCCTGATCGCTGCTATCACGCTGTCCTGCTCACTGTCAAACGAATCCCCTTCATAGTAATGGCAAAGCTTCCATGCCCAGTTATTCTCGTCTTTGAATTCATAGGTATAATAGCATCTTGTCGTGTCACCGTGCTCAATGATAACGCGCTCGTTCACCCACTGCACACCCTCGCGGATGAGTGGTGGGACGTCGTCTTCCCTAACGTTGTAATGTTCAGACCTATAGATAACCTTTCCGTTCTCGATGACATGGCTCAAATGCATTTGATACTGACTGGATTTTCGGTCGGATGGGAAAGCCAGCGGATAACCTTGAACCAACCCGTCACATCCGATGCCCTCAATAAAGCAGGCGCCATACATTATCCGGGTTTGAAACACATAACGCGTTACGCTCCGGTCTCCTACCATAATCGTCTGGGGTTTCACCTGGTGAATGACATAGGGGTTTTGGGGGATCTTGCTCATGATAAACCCTTCAGGGTCGTTGAAGTCATACAGGACAAATTCCCTGCCTGCCCTGATGTCCTCTGCAATCGTACTATCATTTAAACAGTCAATCGGGCAATCCTCGTAGGTCTTGCCGTCGGGCACGATGGCATAAACCACCTTGCCCTCCTCTCGCATATACACAGGGATGGTGTCGTTGTTCGGGTCGATATCTTCACCACTATACATGTGCATCGCCTTGTAGGTTTTGTCATTGAAGACGGCTTCTCCCTTGAACTCCAAGGTGAAGAAATGCTCAATCGTATAATTATTTATTGGAAGTTTCTTTGAAGAGCATACCCATTTCACGTTTTCACGCACAAAAGGGATGTATTCATTATTTTGGGCGACCGACTGAGTTATTCCATATAGCGCTAAAATTGATAAAATAAAAATCTTTTTCATAATTGTAAATATTAAAATATTGATAATTAAATAATTAATGATTATTTATTATTTATTATAAGTGGAGGGCTTTACCGATGATGACATGCGAGCCCGCGGGAAGCGACGAGATGTCAAAAGTGTCATACGTCCCGCTAACATGGGTGGACATCTCGACAGTGTTGGTCACCGGCGACGAAATCTCCACGTCATAGTAACTCACAACCCCTCCACCGTCAATAATAATATCCTGCGTCTTAACATCATGATTATAAAAAGCGTCAGGCATTTCAAAGTACAATGGATGTGAGCGATCATCTATTACCCCAGCACCTTGGTTACTCAACACAATCTTTTCTGGTGCACTAAAGGCGTATAGACTAAAAAAAGAAAACAATAAAAAAGTAATTAAGTGTTTCATCATAATATAAGGAATTAGTTTATTCTACTTTTTCCTGCAAAAATATAGTGATATTTTTTATGTGACAAATAATGAAATCAATGTTAATTATTCACATCGTTCACATTCTACAATTAATTAAAAATCAAACCATTATACACGTTATTGCATTTCTATAGGGCAAAAAAAAGACAAAAAACACACCTACAAGGTGTATTTTGGGGCCAAATGTGAATTTTGGGAGAAAAATGTGAATCGAAAAACTATTGTTTTCTGTAGCGCGCTTTCCTGCTCTATTCCATTATTAAATGTTCCAGGTATTCCTGTAGAGACATGTTCAGCCCCATTTTGCTGGCTAAGATTTTGCGTTTATTAAGCACATAGTTAGGAGAATAGTCCAGTATGATAGCCATGACAACATAGGAAAATCCACAGCACGAGAGTTCAATAAATCTCAGGTCTTTTTCTTTTAAATGATAAGTCTGTTCAAGGTTTGAGATGATGCCATGATGCTTTTTGTCCAAATAAGCTCTCAGCTCGTTCCAAAAATCATCATTGGCCACATCCACGATGGTCTCCTTGATTTGCTGAGCCACCTGGGATGTTGAGCCACGTACCCCGTTCTTGGAGGATAATCTAATGAGTGCAACAAGATTGGAGAGCAACCGTTCAATTATACCATTCTTGTCTTCTAGTCTATTAAGCATTTTTTCATAATTCTCGGTGTTCACTTCTTCCAGATTCTTGATGATGCTTTTAGTGCGGTGCAGTCGGCTTAGATATAATATAGTCAATAAAACAATTACTGCAATTGTCACTATTGATAATCCTATAATTGCCCATTGGAGGCGGTTAAGATTAGACTGATTGTGCTTGTGTTTGAGTAGATTAAATTCATTTTCTATGCTCTCAACAACATATTTATCTCTATTGTCCAAAATAGAGTCGCTCAGACGGCTGGAGGCTGCGGTGTACTGATGACTTAGTGATTGATTCCCTGCTTGCTGTGCGATGATTGAGAGGATTTCATTTTTTCTAATTAAAATATGTGTTATATCATCGGGTTCAAGTTTCTCATCAACATTTGTTAGGAAAAACATGGCAGAATCCAGCTTATTCTCTTTAGCATAAAGAAAGGCCAAATCCATCAACATATCGTTGTTAATATATTGGTTGTAATGATTTAAACAGTGCAAAGCAATATGTTTGGCCACTTGCTGTGTTGAATCCGTACGTGAAAGTTGTCTACATTTTAACTCAAGTAAAAAGCATAATTTATTATTATTCTCAAATTCATTGGCCAAGTTTAAAGCCATATTGAAAAGCGTATCTTGCTCATTAAGATGTGTAATGCCATTCATCATAAACATGCGGCATAGATTATTCAGCTGCATCTTTTTATTACCTGTAAGCCTATGGTATTGATATGCTTGATTATACTTTTCATAACAAGTTTGCTCATCCCCATAGCTTTTTCTGTACAAGTCTGCTATCCTAGTATTGATTTGTCCCAGGTTGGCGTAGTCCTTAGGGTCGGCGGTGACTTCGGCGGTCTTGTAGTAATACATGGCGCTGTCGACGTGGCCCAGCTCCTCCATCACTGCCCCCTTGTAGAGGTAGGCGCGCGTGAGCTTCTCGCGCTCGCCGCTGTGGGCACTGTACCAGGTCATGGCGCTCGTGATGGCGCTGTCGTCACCGGCAGTGATGTCGGCATAGCATTTGTAGCGAGCCTGGGTGAGCAACAGGTCGCGGTAAGCGAGGTTGGCGTCGCCTGCCAGGCTGTCGAGGACGCTCACGATGGCCAGGGCGCTGTCAGGGGCGGGCTGCATCAGGCTGTCGGCCGCCACGAGCCGCGCGTCATAGCGGCGCAACCCGTCACAGCCCGTGACCGCCGCCACGAGCACCAACATCAGCAATATGACCACCAAAACTTTTTTCATCCCCTATTGATATAACGCTCAAAGCCGTTGATTATTTTACCCAGCGGGCCAACTAGTATAGTTCAGCACTAGAAACCAGCATCAAAAAAGAAGAATCCCCTACCGCGGTGATTGCGGCAGGGGATTGTTAGATAAATGAGTCCCGAAAGACGCTTGGCCAAACCGTGATGAGCCCAAAAGGCTAGTTCATGGGGGCCATGTCAAAACCAAGGCGCACACCATCAAATTGCTTGCTCAAGTCACCAACCGTCTGCAAAGTGGTATTACCGCTCACAGCAGCTACCGCCTGCAACACCTTCAACAGGTTCTTGCTCTCAAAGGTGAAGGCAAGTCCGCGGGTCGTGCGGGTGACATAGACGTTTGAACTGAACAACATTGTCTTGATCTTGATGGTCGCGTTAGTCGGATCATAGGTATAGGTGCCACTCAAGGGAATACCCTTGACGTAGGCGGAAAACTGATGATCCTGAGTGAACTGGAATTGCGTGTTGTTTGCACTGATGCCCAATGTGTTATAAACGGGCAACAGCTTCTCCTTGCAAGTCTCGGCAGCCACCGCGCCACCGGCCTTTGCCAGCAGGTTCTCGCTAGTGAAAGCGCAGCCTGGCCCTGAATAGCACCATGCCCCATATAGTTCGCTCTCGTTAACCTGCACACTGCCGATGACCAATCCCAACAGTCCGTCAACCGTGTTACCGCCCAGGCCGCCTAAAACGCCGCCCAATACACCTCCCAGGATGTCGCCCAAGCCGCCACCCTGGCCAGTGCCGTTACCAGTATCTCCTCCCAAGCCTCCGAGGCCTTCCAACAGGCCTGTCGTACAACCTGAACCGAGAAGCAGCACGGCTGCCAGAATTGACATGTAAATCTTTTTCATTGTTTCTATTTTTGGTTAATAATAATCGTTACTGGGGGCAAATATATGTATTTTTTACAACTTATCCGCCACTTTATCACATTTTATTTACCATTATTCAGGATATACGCTCTTTTTTTCATCAGGCGATGGGACCATGGATTGGCAGTATGGAAATATTTGCTATCTTTGCACTTCGTGACCCTAACCCACTATGACCAACCTATGATTACGGCAACAGGCTTTGACGAGTTAAAAAACACGGTCAGGTACCTGGAAGAGGTGCCCTTTGACGTGACGCGCAAGAACCTCTACACGGCTGATGAACTATATGAGGGTTTCTGCCTTGACGATGAGGAGAGCTTCCAAAACTGCTTCGACAACAAGGTTTATCAACTGTATAAAACCACGGGACGACATGCTCAAATCGTGAACGAAATGTTAGCGCGGACACTTCACGATTACTGTATCCACACGGCGTTGGCTCGTTTCTTTGCGGAGCATGACCCACACCGTTGCGTCGGCATCATGGGTGGACACAACTTATTGAGAACCGACAAGATGTTTCGTGAAATCGCGGCCTTGAGCAAGCGGCTCACCGAACTGGGCTTCGTCATGCTCAGTGGTGGTGGACCCGGAGCGATGGAAGCGACACATCTGGGAGCGTGGATGGCGGGGAGGCCCAAAAGGGAACTTGACGAGGCGTTGGAAACGCTATCGGCAATTCCGTCATTCAAGGACAAAGGTTGGCTAAGCTCGGCATTTAATATCATCTCACGATATCCTCGACGCAAAAAGTATGTGAGTTTGGGCATTCCAACATGGCTTTACGGCCACGAGCCCTCGACTCCGTTTGCGACCCACATCGCCAAGTTCTTTGAGAACAGCCTGCGAGAGGACAACATCCTTACCCTCGCTTTTGGCGGCATCATCTATGCTCCTGGCAGCGCGGGCACCCTGCAGGAAATCTTCCAGGAAGCGGTACAGGATCATTACCTTTCCTTTGGTTTCGCTAGTCCCATGGTTTTCTTGGGTAAGCAATTCTGGACCGAGGAAATCCCAGTCTATCCCTTGCTTGTCCACTTGATGGAAACCGGCAAATACAAGAATCTGTTGCTTTCTCTTTCTGATGACATCAACGAGGTCGTCAACATCATCGAGCAGTTCAGCCAGCGGGATGCAGCGCTAGCTTACCAGTAACATTCCCTCAACATTAAACCAGCAAACTGCCCTCGGCGACGATGACACTATCGCCGCCCACCCAAATGCTGCCATCGGCATGCAGGGTGGTAACAACCACCGATGGGCGCTGCATGGCCTCGCCCTGCATGAAGCGGCACTCGTCGCCAGCAGCGACGCGCCCACGGCGTTGCAGGTAGTGGGTCAACGCGGCATTAGCCGTACCTGTAGCCGACTCTTCGGGCACGCCATAGAGCGGCCCAAAATTGCGCACATGAGCCGTGTAGCCGTCATCGGTCAAGGCAAAGGCATGCACCCCGACCACATCGAGTTCCTGGCTCAAGGCTAACAGGGCGGCCATGTCGGGCTGCAAGGCGTTGAGCGACTCCAAGTCCTTGACGGGCATGATGATGTCGGGCAAGCCAGTGGAAACGACTTCTACAGGCAGGTCAGGCCGTTGGAGTGCCTTACCCCCGGCCATAATGTTGTGCAATCGCTCTGGGTCAACTCGCTTGTCAACCACCTTGGGTGTCGCCATCTGCATCATCACTTGGCGCTCAATCCTCACCATGAGGTCACCTGCCAGCGTGTGATTGACGATGGGGAGCCTATCGTCCACCATGCCCCGCCGCCACAACAGGCCAAAAGTGGCGATTGTCGCATGCCCGCACAGGTCCACTTCGCTACACGGCGTGAAATAGCGCAGGTGGAACTCGTCAACAGTTAGCTGCCGAACAAAAGCCGTCTCGCTATAGCGTAACTCGGCTGCAATCTGCAGCATCAGTTGCTCATTAGGGAAATCCCCGTCAAGTAGCACCACTCCAGCGGGGTTGCCGCCAAAGGGCTCACTCGTAAACGCGTCAACGATAAAATATTTCAACCTCATAACTCAACGATGATGATTTTTTATGCTTTGTCTTTAGTGGGTTCCATGTGGATGGTGACATGGGTAGCGCTGCCAAACCGTTGTTTGAGTTCGCGCTCAATGGCGGTAGCGCGCTCGTGGGCATCATCCAGGGGCAGTCTGCCGTCCATGCGCACGTGGGTTTCGATAGCAATGTGGTCGCCAATACGGCGTGTGCGCAGGTTATGGGGCTCAAACACACCGGGAAAAGACTTGATAATTCCCTCTATCTCGCGTTCAGTCTCAGCAGGGAGTGAACTCTCGGTAAGCTCACCGACGCTGCTCTTGAGCAGGTCAATGGCCACCTTAACCAGCATCAGGCCCACAACAATCGAGGCCAGGGGGTCCAACACCGTCCAACGGTCGCCCAATAGGATAGCACCGCCGATGCCAATGGCTGCACCTATCGACGAGAGCGCGTCACTGCGATGATGCCAGGCGTTGGCAATGACCGCCTGGGAATCGAGCGATTTACCGCAGTGGATGGTGTAACGGAACAGTCCCTCCTTGACCACGATGGACAGTAGTGCCGCCCACAAGGCCAACTTGCTCGGCGCTTCAAGCTGCTCACCGCCCAACCAGTCCACAAACTTCAATACACCCGACACGATGATGCCCGTAGCTGCAGCAATCAATGCCAGACCGATAAAAAACGTGGCAAACGTCTCAAATTTGCCGTGACCATAGTCGTGGGACTCGTCTTGTGGCTTGGCGCTGATTTTCACAAACAACAGCACGATCAGGTCGGTGAAAAAATCCGACAGCGAGTGCACCGCGTCGGCAATCATCGCCGAGCTGTGGCCCAACGTGCCCGCGATGAACTTGAAGGTCAGCAGCACGACATTGCCCACGCTGCCCACAAGCGTCACCTTATATATTTCATGCTCTCGTTTCATCTTAATGCCTCATGTCAGCAATAAAGCCGCAAAGTTGTAAAATGTTTTTGAAATACACAATAATTCCCGTTCTGATAATCAAAGTATTTACCAGTTATGGCAATAATTAAAAAAATAGTTGTAATTTTGCGATGAGTAGTACTATCGTTTTGGTACCCATAATGAGCTTTTCGGTTGATTAATCACTAAAAATGTATAGATTATATGAGGCATTATCTGAAGAATCTGGAGGATACTATCCGCAATCATTGGGATCTAAAGGCCCTGTGCGACTACGGCGGCGACAATTTTACCTATGCCGATCTGGCCAAAAACATTGAGCGGTTCCGCATTTTTTTCTCGGCTACCGGCATTGGTAAGGGCGATAAAATTGCGATTTGTGCGCGCAATTCAGCCCGTTGGGCCATGACTTTTTGGGGTGTCAATGTCAATGGGCGCGTGGCCGTGCCCCTGTTGGCCGACTTTCATCCCGACAACGTCTCCAACCTGACGAACCATTCCGACAGCGTTTTGCTCTTCGTCGACGATGATATCTGGGCAAAACTCAATCCCGACGATATGCCCAACCTCAAGGCCGCCATCAACGTCAAGGACGGCAAGCTGCTGTGGAACCGCGACAAGGATGTAGCCCAAGCCTGGGAACAACGCGAGGACGCTTTCGCCCAGCAATACCCCGATGGCATGTCGCCCGAGCATGTCGCTTTTAACACCGACAATGGCAACGATTTGGCCATCATTAATTACACGTCAGGCACCACCGGTAACCCCAAGGGCGTGATGCTCACTTATGACGCCATGTCCGATACCGATGACTTTGCCAACAGCCATTTCCCGAATACTCCTGGCCAAACCATCGTCTCGATGTTGCCGCTGGCCCACATGTACGGATTGGCCATCGAGTTCATCCACCCCAATGTGGATGGTGTGACGGTCTATTTCCTTGGAAAAACCCCATCGCCCACTACCCTGCTCAAGGCCATGCAGGAAATCAAGCCCTACATGGTAGTCACGGTACCGCTGGTGATGGAAAAAATCTATGCCAATTCCATCAAGCCCGCGATGGAGAAGCGCAAAAAGCTGCTCAACATTCCCGGCATGAATTTAATCGTCTATAGAATCATTCGCAAAACAATCCTGCGTGTCTTCGGCGGACAAGTGCAATGCTTTATCATGGGCGGCGCGGCTCTCAACCCCGAGGCCGAGCAATGCTTCAAGAAAATCCGCCTGCCCTATACCGTGGGCTATGGCATGACCGAAGCCTGCCCCCTGCTGGGATATGAATGGTGGACCGACTTCGTCCCGGGCTCTTGCGGAAAACCGATACATGAGCTCCGCATTGACTCTGAAGATCCCGAAAACATTCCGGGCGAGATCCAAGCGCGCGGCCGCAACCTCACAATCGGCTATTACAAGAACCCCGAAGCTACCGAAGCCTCCTTTACCGAGGACGGATGGTTCCGCACGGGTGACCTCGGCGTGATAGACAAGGACGGCAACATCTTCATCCGTGGCCGCATCAAGTCGATGATTCTCAACTCCTCAGGCCAGAATATCTACCCCGAAGAGGTCGAGGCCGTTCTGTCCAACTGCGAGTATGTTGACGAGTGCCTTGTGGTCGATCGCGACGGCAAGATTGTCGCTCTGGTATATTCCGATCTCCCTAAGGATATGGACGAAGAGACCCGCGCTGCCATACCGGGCAACATTCGCGATGCCGCCAACAAGTCCTTACCGGCTTACAGCAAGATCTCAAAGGTGGAAATGGTCAACGCTCCATTTGAGAAAACGCCCAAAATGAGCATCAAGCGCTTCCTCTACCACTAAACCATTGAAGCGAGATTTAGTGGCTCAATCAACCAAGAGATTATCAAAATAACACCTCTCCCGCTTGAATGCGGGAGAGGTGTTTAATTCATTCCTCGAGCCTGAACTCCAATTCCTCCAAATCGTCACCAATATCATTATCCATCCATGACGGCTCGGTACAAACTCCAACCACGTAGAGAATAAGCCATTCAATAAGCTTCCACACACCATCTATTTGGTAATATATGGTGAGATACGGTAGCCAGATTAAAAGAGTAATGCCAAGAAAATTTCTTATCTGGACCCACTTTCTCAACCTTTGGGCAAATGGAAGATACTGCTTAGGGCTGGCAGCAAGATTCATGTCGCTAATCAATTTTTTATTGATTATGAAGGACACAAAGTACATCAACACAAAGGCCCCAACCACGAAGGCCCCTAGCCTCCAATTCACATATATCTTTTCGTCCCACTCCACTACCATAAGCACTAGCAGAGCTCCAGCCAAAATGCCCAGTCTATACTTTGCATCATCTTCTGGACGACTGATTTTAAAGACTACAAAGCCGCACACCACAATGGTCCAAACTACGATGCTCCCTAGCCACAAATTCACATACGTCTTGCCGAACCAATCCAGGGCAACAAGCACTAAGAAAATCACAGTGAAATAGAGCAGGCTAATCTTATCCTTCTTGAGAAACAACTTCTCGGTCTTGATGCTGATGTCCCGGCACAACTCCTTATGTGTTCTTTCCTTGTAAGGAATATATGTCTCTTCTCGTTCCATAATACGATTGCCAGGTCCCTTAAGTCCGTCGCCTGAAGGTCAGAACCCCTTAAATCCTTGCACGCGACCCTTTATTCTATTATACTACTCTACTTTAATCACTGCAAAAATCATTCCACCTTCACTAGATAGCTTGAGTAATCGAGGACGTCGGCGATGCCCCGTGCGCGGATGCCATCAGAAATAGCAGACTTATCAGTTGTTTGAAGTCCATTCCTGGTCAGCAGGGGGCTGGTCCTTACGATTTGATGTGGCCAATGGGTTATTGGGCTGTAAGCGATTTCTTGTATTTCCGGTACACGCTTTTCAGCTGTTTATCAATCTCATTGACTGGTCGGTCGAGCTCGCTTAACCCCACCTCGTAACGAAGGGTGGTCTCAGGGTCCTTCTGTTCATGATATTTCACGATGAGCTTAAGCGTGGGGATACGATATCGTAAGACAGTCTTGAACCTCACCTGTTCACAGTCAGCAAAGGGTACCTTTGTAGCCGAGCCGTCAGTGCCGTAGAAGACGAAGAAGTCAGCACCGACAGCAAATGCGGGTATATCATGACTAGTTTTAGCGGCTTTCCGGAACGATTCGATAGACGACAGTATCACGGCAAGCGTCATTATGCCATAGACAATAAGTATCACGTAACCATGCCAGTCATAGAACATGAACGCCAGATCCCAATGGATAAAGCTGTACACCCCGAAAGCGACAAACGCCACCGACAGGATGGTAAAGAATACCGCCTTTATAGCCGCCAAACCCCGGCGGTAATAATATTGATGTAATATCTCCATAACTTAAACTTTAATCTAGCCCCGACGGGGTCACATCAAAGTGCCCCTCACTCTTACCAGAACAACCATCAGGATACTCAGTCAAAAGCTTCGCCCTTGAAATCGAAATAATAAATATTCCCTTCTGTTTATAGTGAATACTTTACTCTTCCTCATCTTTTTTACATGCATAGAGACCAATACACCAAGCAGATCCAGTGACACAACCACCCAAAGAGTTCAAAAAACTGCTCAGATTTTCATCCTTCACCCACCTGTCAAACCAGCCATTATATGCCATAATTAGAAGGATAACGCTTAGGCCCAAGAAAAAGAAGTAACACAAGACGCTCTGGCGTTGATTGCGAGTCATGTTTTTGTATCGGGCAATGATTTTGCCAATCACCCATAAGTGCAAACATGCAATGCCACCGAGAACAATGATAGTAGCAATGTTATCTGGGATAAAAAACATGCCAATAAAACACAGGATACCCAAAACGATGGCCAAAGTCTTGTACAGGTCGGTCAGTTTGTCTTTAACTTCTTCTTTCATATTTTCAACTGATAAAAACTATAACTGCTGACAAAATTAATACTATTTTAACATGATTCAAGCCCCTGGATGGAAAACTATAATATTAGGTGGGATGGTCGAGGTTGCGGTAAAGCTGATGTGCGCCCCTGTTGTGGTGGTCGAGGACGTCATGGCATCTTGTATGTCCCGAGCACCCCAATGACATGACTTAGGACATCAATCCCACTTTCCAAAAAGCCAAGAAAAACAGGCAACTTACCCATCTAAGAGAAATCCGTCATTTCTATCATGCTGTTTAAAAAAAAACATTATATTTGCGAACACATTTATATAACCATAACCAAAAAAGGAATAGTCTATGAGAAAGAAAATTATTTTGTTATTTATTGTGAGTATGACTGTAGTGGGTTTGTTATCGTTCACTGCAGGCATGGAGTATCAACGTGGTGACGTGAATCAGGATGGTAACGTGAGCATTAAAGATGTCACTTGCCTGATAGATTACCTGTTGAATGGAACATGGGGCGACGAACCTGTCACTCCTGAAGAGCCAGAAGATGAGACCTTTATTGTCAACGGCGTGACCTTCAACATGGTGGCTGTCGAGGGAGGCACCTTCACGATGGGTGCCAGTGATGAAGAGACAGAAGACCAAAGGGAGAAACCAGCCCATCAGGTAACAGTGTCATCCTATCGCATTGGGCAGACCGAAGTCACTCAAGCGCTGTGGCAGGCAGTAATGGGCAGTAACCCAAGCCATTTCTTAGACATCGCCAGCCCTGTGGAAACGGTCACCTGGGATGACTGCCAGACGTTCATCACCGCATTGAACCAAATCACGGGAAGGAACTTCAGACTTCCCACCGAGGCCGAATGGGAATATGCTGCCCGTGGCGGCAAGCAGGGCCAGGGTCACATCTATGCCGGCAGTGCAGCCATCGGTGACGTCGCTTGGTATTATGGGAATGCAAGAAGCAGCACCCATGCCGTTGCCACCAAGGAACCTAACGAGCTGGGCTTGTATGACATGAGCGGCAACGTGCTGGAATGGTGCCAGGATTGGTTCGATTATTACAGCGATGCTCCCCAAACGAACCCAACGGGTCCATCTTTAGGAACTTACCGCGTGTGCCGTGGAGGCTCCTTTGGCAGTGCAGCCAGCAGCTGCCGTGTGTCATTCAGGGTCAACTACTCCCCCACGATCAAGGGTAGCTACCTTGGGATGCGCCTAGCACTTTAGGTGAGTATTCTATTCCCAAAGGATAAAATAATTTGACCCATATAATGAGAAGTGCCTGTAGTGCTGGTGTGTGCTGGCTTTACAGGCATTTCTGCATCACAACAAGCTGTGATGTGGTGGTCGAGAACGTCGGCGGTGCCCCGTGCGCGGATGCCATCAGAAATATCAGACAAATCAGTTGTTGATAAGTGCCTTCGAGGTCGGCGATGGTGCGGGCAAAATCTTTCTAATCACCAAATTTATCAAAATTCAGTGAATAGAGGAGACCTATAAACTGCTGCCCAGGTAGGTGGGGCGGTCGAGGTTGCGGTAGGCGATGGCTTCCATGATGTGGTGGTCGAGGACGTCGGCGGTGCCTTCGAGGTCGGCGATGGTGCGGGCGACTGTGAGGATGCGG